>NZ_JPMI01000026.1 GCF_000733295.1 Archangium violaceum Cb vi76
CTGCAACGAGCTACAAAAGCAGTGCTACGCCAAGTGCATGAGGCGCAAACCTGAGATCCCATCCATACCGAAGCACTCTGGCAAGCACAAGGAACATTGCACTACAAAATGCCTCAATGAGTTTATGGATTGCGTCAAGAAAATGGAGGAACTGGAGAGACAGGAGTCACAGAGCAAGAAGCTTCAATTCCAAAACATCAACGAAGCGCTCGAATGGCTCAAAGAACACACACCCAAGGCGCTGCCCGGAACCCATGTAGTCGTGGCCGGAGTAGGATTTGTTATTGCGATAGTCGGCGGCGCACTCTTTCTTGTTCCCATCTAAGCCGAACGTATCATAATAAAACAGAACCCCGAAAGGTTCGGCGCTACCATGCCCTACATTCCAGACTTCGACACAGACGCAATCCTCAGCGCTCTTAACGCCATCAGCCAGAAGCATCCGGAGGGCTCCCCGGAGAGGGACGTCATCGAACTCGCGCAGATCGCGTTGGTCTACCCTCGCCACATCCGGAAAGAGGATGACTTCCGCAGGTTCTACAAAGAATTCTTTGATCCCTCATTCAAGCTCAAGGTCTCCCATGAGTTTGCAACGCGGGAAGATGCAGATAAATGGCTTGCCAGCGGAAACGCGGAGGACGCCGAGCGCGTCAGAATCGCCGGTAAGGGGTTCATGGTCGTTCAATTGCCAGGGAGGCTAACGTTTATGAGCGCACCTCTTGAAGACGAAGAGGTGGAGGAAGACGAATCGGAGGAGGATTCCGAGTAGGCTCAAAAGGGCGAAAGGTGTCAAAGAAGTTGAGCGACACGACCCGGCACGGCACGCGGCACGACACGCGGCAGGAAGGCGAAGAGAGGAAATCAGGCCGAGAAATCTCCTCACCTCTACCGAGCCGCCGCCTCTCGGAAGGCCTGAGAAGGTGTCAAAGAACTCGTAAGCCGGAGTTCCTACGAGTCGTCTGAGTGATGCCTGGAGGCTGCCCATGGATCCATCGGGTGAAAGTCCCGAAGCGGTAGACGGTCGAGACCGCATAGCTCGGATGGCCCCGACAGGGGAGAGCCCTGCGGTGAAGTCCACCCCTGCGCTGCCCCTGCTGGCAGGACGGCCGGGGCCGACGTGTGCCTCAAGGCGGCCTCACCCTGCGTGCACTGGCATGGCTCACTTCTCTTGGGCTCCCGTCAGCTGCCATCCCCCGCCTCTCTGCCCCAACCCCCTGCCCTCAACCCTGCCCCTCTTCCTCTTATGCGCCCGAGGGGAAGTCGGACCAGGAGGTCCGTGACTACTTCGTGGCCCGCTACGGCGAGTGGGTGCTGCTCCAGCCCAAGGCCGAGGGCGTGAACCTGCTCGTGTGGCTCGGCCCGGTGGCCCTCTGAGCCACGAGCTGATCCGGCGGAAGATGTACGAGGAGGCGGATCGCGTCACGAACCGGGCGCTGGCGGTGGAGCCGTTCAGCGTGGAGCTTCGGGTGCACCTGGGCGTGCTGAAGGCGGTGCGCGGGGACGAGGCGGGCGCTTAGCCGGAGCTGCTCGAGCGCTTGTAGTCGCTGGCGGCGAAGGAGCAGCCGCCAGTGGCGTGACGCGCATCAGGCCGTGGGGTTGAGCGCCCAGGACAGCGCGTAGTCGGCGACCTCCTCCCAGCCGTCCTGCCCGACGGTGAAGTGGCAGCGGCCAGCGTACTCCTTGTAGGCCACGATGCCGGTGTTGTAGTGCCGCGCGTTCGACTTGTTCACCGCCGCCGGCATGATGTTGTCCTCGGCGCCAGCGATGAAGAGCAGCGGCGCACGGTCCTCCTTGTCGAAGTCCACCTTCGTGGGCGCGTGCGGGTTGAAGTTGGCGAGCGCCCCATCGAACACGAAGCGGCCCGGCGCGGGCACGTGATAGCGCTCGTACGCGGCCCGGGACTTCTCCTCGGTGAGCGTGTTGGTGAAGGCGTAGTGGAACTGCTCGTGGGTGAAGGGCACCGCGCGGTGGCGGTTCGCCGGATTGCCGAGCACGGGGAACGTCGCCTTGATGGTGGTGAGGGGCAGGCGCAGCACGCCCTTCGTCGGCACGGAGTCGATGGCCACGCCCGCCGCGCCCAGCCCGCGGTCCAGCATCATCTGTGTCAGCGCGCCGCCGAACGAGTGGCCCATGATGATGGGCGGGCTCTCCAGGCCGCGGATGAACGTCTCATAGTAGTGGGCGACGTGCTCGATGGTGAGTTTCTCGATGGGCGACGGGTCCTTCCGCAGCGCTTCGACTTCGACCTCCAGCCCCGGATACGCGGGCGCGAGCACCTTGAAGCCGCGGCTCTTGAAACGCTCGCTCCAGTGCTCCCAGCTGCGGGGCGTCATCCAGAGTCCATGAATCAAGACAATCGTATCGGGCGTCGTGCGAGTCTGGGTCATCGAGCATTCCGGGGTGAAGAGGAGACCGGGTAACACTGCACCCGCCTCCACCCCAAGCACCTCCCCCGGTAGAGGGAGCCCGCCGCCCCCCCCCGCTCTCGCGGGCGTTCGAGGAGCTGTACGACCAGGGCATCGCCGCGGCGCGGAACGTAGGAGGCTCCCTCTCGGAGGCCTGGACGCGCGTGCTCGACGCAGTGCGGGGCGACTGCGTTCCGGCGCGAGGCGCCACCTTCTTCCTCGAGCAGGATGTCGCGCAGGGGTCCTTGGGGCGGGGCTCCTGCTCTCCTCCGGAGCGCGCTCGGACGAGGGGACGCGGGATTCGGAGTCTGACGTCTACCCATGGCGGGGAAGGCGTTACTCCCTCTCTCGGGTGAGTGGTTCCATCACCCCTCCGGGGGCCGAGGCGGCGGGCAACCAGCCGCACAACCGCGCGGACCTGACGGCCTTGCGCCAGACGCACCGGGACAGCGGCTGGGAAGCGAAGTTCGACGCCGACAACGACGACAGCTACATCCCGAAGCAGCCCCCCAAGCGCTGGCTCGTGGAGATGAAGAAGGACGAGAACACCTACGGCTCCCAGACCTTCGTCGAGGGCACGCCCAACGCCACGATCAGCACCATTCGCCGCCGGGAGGGCAACACGGTGAGCGAGACCTATAGCGGGAAGACCTTCTCGCCCGACGGCAAGGACCTGGTCGACGTGAGCGGCCAGTCCACCAGCAGGTACGGCGCGGATGGCAAGCTCGACCAGTTGGACATCACCCGCAAGGACCGGGACGGCTCGAGCCAGGAGCACCACTATACCCGGACCACGGAGACCACGGCGGACGGCATCCGGCACACGGAGAAGACCGACAGCAGGTTCTGGGACAAGGACAACAACCCCACCTCCGCGCGGCAGGAGCACGTCTCGCTGCAGACCCCTCAGGGCGAGAAGGACATCAGCCTCCGGAGCGAGGTGACCGGACCGGCCGGTACGGTCGTCCACGAGGTGAACGAGAACGGCGATCGGCTCACGTTCCAGAACGCCCAGGGCGAGGTGCGCGACATCACCGACCCCGGTCAGTTCCAGAGCGAGGACGAGAAGAATCTGGCGCTGACGGCCGCGACCACCTCGAAGGCCATGTCCGAGGGCGGCGTGGTCGGTTCAGCGCTGGCCGACAAGTTCACCCGGGCCGAGAGCGCGCTCGGTGCGGGCAAGATCGACGACTCCCTCAACAACGCCAAGAAAGCCACCAAGACATTCGAGGGGCTCGTGGGCGCCACGGGTATCGTGGGCGCGGGTATCTCGCTCAAGGAGGCCATCCAGGACAAGGACAGGGCTGCTCAGGCCCTGGCGGGCTTCCAGCTCACGGGCTCTTCCATGGAGTTCACCGCGGCGGCGAACGCGGCGCACAACTCGCTCCGCGGACTCAAAGGGGTCCGTGGACATCGTGGCGGGCGCTGGCGCCTTCGGGGCGGCCGTCCTGGGCGCGCCCGTCATCGGGGCGGCCATCGGCTTCGGAGGCTTCCTCGCCAAGAGCTTCATCGATTTCGCCTTCGACGATCAGCACCAGATCAGCGAGCTGACGATCGATGAGCAGCTGCGCACACCAGAAGAGATCGCGGCGGACGAGCAGAAGCAGCAAGAGCAGAACGAAGAGAATTGGGAGGCGTCCATGCAGAACCCGTGGTGAATGATGATGAGGCAGGTGCCGAGCGACTCGTCATCAACATCGACCCGGCCTGCCATGACCTGCGTCCCCCACCCCCCTGTGTCACCCCGCCCTTTGACGCCCCGCGGCGTCCCATGCAAATGGCCCCCCGAAGAGGCCCTGCCCCGGGGAAACCCAGGGCCCCCGCGGGTCATCCAATCACTGGCACGGTGTGGTGCGGGCACTGGAACACGTCCGAGCGCGAGGAAGCCAACAGGTCGGTGCGATCGAACCAGGCCTGGATGCGCAGCTCCACCCCCGGCGGGCCGTTGAAATCTTCGCGCGTGATGCTGAACGCGCCGCCCGGCTGGACTGGGGCCGTTACCCACTGCCGCAGGTTGCCGGTGGGGTGGTCGTGCTCGAGCCGCACCCGCACGCTGAGCGGAAGCTGCGCGTTGAGGTCCACCGCCTGGTCGGTGTCGAGGCTCAGCACGCCGTACACGAGCAGCCGCGTCTCGTGCCACTGCGCTTTCAGGATACGGATCCGGGTCCGCACCCGCGGGCGGATGAAGTAGAAGCAGCTGCCCCAGCGCTCGTCCGCGTCTTCGGCGATGCGCCACGCCGTCAGGCGGAAACCCTGATCGTTGGTGCACCCCGGCCGGATGATGTCGTTGTCCAGGGTCAACCGGCAGGTGAAGATGGCTGTCTCGCCGGGCGGGATGTCGGCCTGGGCGGGCGTGACCTCCAGCGTCGCGCCCCACGGCAGACCCTCCGGGACCAGGTAGGCCCGCTCGACGACCTGGGCGTCGCTGTGGACCTGGAATGGGAATTCAATCAGGTCGTAGCTCATGTCGTCGCCTCGAATTCGAACACGTTCTTCTGAGCGTTGTTGTTCTGGAGCAGCACGTCATCGGACGCCAGCGCCAGCGTGTCGCCCGTCGTGGGGTCGACTCCAGCCGGGATGGTCCAATCGATGATCTCCGCGCGGAGGCACTGATGCGCGTTGGTGGCCGGATCCACGTTCCAGGTGAACGGGGCCGTTTCCCACGTGCCGCCGTTGATCTGCGGGAGCGTCATCGTGTCGCGCTGCACCCACCGGCCGTCGTCTCCCGCGCCCGGCGGGTCGCAGATGAACCAGCGCACCTTGACATCCTCGGCGTGGACGGCGCCCGCGTTGTGCGGCCGCACCACCAGGAAATGCGGCTCGACGCCGCTGCTCGGAAACCGCACCGTCTCGCCCTGGTCGGTCGGCGTGCCCTCGGGATAGATCCGCGCCACGGTGGGGTCCGGGTTGTCAGCGGGCCAGTCCACCCAGATGTCGGGACTGCGCCAGGACGGGACATTGTCCTGGAAGAAGAGATCGATGAACTCGGCCGGTTCGCGCACGACCCTCACGCGGGCGATGGGGATCGTCCCGCCGCGGATCGTCCGCAGGTCCACCAGCTCGACCCTGGTGCCCTTGACGGGGAACTCGGGTGACGCGGCGAAGTCGAAGGTGTCGCCAACCGCCGTCAGCTCCCGCCCTTCATTGAGCAGGTGGACGCTGCGGCGGTACAGCCCGTTGACCGCCCAACGGCGGTCCGTCCCCGGTTGGAGCACGTTGGTGACGATCACGGCCGGGGTCGGCGGCAGCAGCTGGGAGTAGGACACGCCGGGCGCGCGCAGCTCGATCAGGTCGACCACGCCCCCGTCGCTGCCCAGATGGACCTTCATCATCTGGCCGATCGGCAACCCCGCGCCCACCTCGGCTTCGATGTCGGCACGCATGGCGTTGTCCCAGTACTCCACCGGGCAAAGCCAGGCCTCGGTCTCGGTCACCCCCGCCGGGTCCGGCATCGGCACGTTCACCACCCGGTTGAGGCTCGGGTTGCCGGGGTCTTCCACGATCCAGTTGACCGCCCATTTGGACCAGGCGCAGAAGTGGTTGAAGCGGAAATTCCCGCCGGCCATCTGGCACCAGCGGTCGATGTATTCGACGTCGTCGCGGAAGCCGCTGGCGGAATACAGATCGGGCAGGCCCAGCCCGTGGCCGATTTCGTGGCTCATCACCGCCGGATCGAACTGGTTGAAGCGCTGGCCGATCAGCAAATCAGTGCCCATGGTGACCGGCGGGTCGTCCGGGTCCGGGTTGTTCAGGTCGGTCGCCTGGTGGTAGCGAACGAACATGCGCAGCCGAGCGAAGTCGACCGCGTTGGTGCAGTTCCAGCGGTCGGCCGCGGGGACGGACGCCGGGCACGCGCCGACGAAGCCGATCATCATCGCGTCGAAGTCGGCGAACTGAGCGCGCACGGCCTCGGCGTCCCAGGGGCCCGTCGCCCGGAGGTGCTCCATCGCGGCGGTGAAAACGTCGTTCGCCAGGTCCGGGTGATAGCGCATCGTGTTCTGGTTGTTGACGTTGCTGTCGCTCCCCGCGACTGGCGCGGCCTCTGGCCACCCGCTCCCCTCGAGCTCGCTGGTCGAAACCAGGGTGATCCGCGCGCCGTTGCCGCCCTTGTCCGGTGCGAGGTTGATGCGCACGCGCACCTCCTGCGCGGCCGCGTCTTCCTCGGTCTCGACGACCGTGTCGAGATGAGGGTCGTTCAGGCCTGCGCCCTCGCCGGCGTCGCGCCGTGCGGCGTGCAGGCACTCGGCGAAGTAGCTGGCGATCTGGAGTGGGCTGCCCAACACCCCCGGGCGCGAGCCCGCGCCATCGAGCCCGGTCGCGACCAGCGCGGCCGGCGCCGGGCCCGGCAGGGTCAGCGTGACGCGCCCCTTCTGGGTTGCGCCGCCGGCCGCGGCCACCCGGATCTGGCCCTGGAGCCGGCCGAACTGCGTATCGTCGTCCGAGGTGCGGATGCGCCGGAACACGACGTCCTGAATCACGACCGGAGTCCCGGCCGCGGACTCGGCCGCCCGGATGGCGTTCGTGACGTGCTGACCGAGCGCGTCGAGGAAGGCGGCCTCGTCGTCGCCCTGCGCGTGGTTGAGCGCCAGCGCCCCAAAGGCGAGGTTCAGGACCCGGGTGGAGCCCGTTTCATCCTCGACGTCGAGCCGCAGCGTTTCCGTCCCGGCGAAGTTCACCACCACGGGATAGGCGTTGTGCGTGTGCGTCGTCCACAGCGCGGCGAACGGGATGGCGTAATCCTTTCCGACGCCGAGCGCCGGCTCGGAGTGCAGCGTCATCGCCTCGGTCCCATCGAACACGGGCGGGTCGGCCCAATCGGCCGGCATGACCGTCTCGATGCCGCCCGGGGAGTAGTCGTCGTAGAAGTACGAGGCAAAGGAGCGCGGCAGCACCAGCGGCGGGCGCGGCGCGCCGAGGTGCACGCCGAACACGGTGAACTCCGCTTCGAGCGTCTGGAAGCTGTTCTCGCGGTAGTAGTCGTAGGCGATGTCGTAGACGTTGGTCTCGAGCAGCGCCTGCATCCTGGCCTGGTCGGGGTCTGTAAAGGCCTGGCCGGGTTCGGTGACGGTGAAGACGCACACGCGCAGGTGCGGGTTCGGCGAGGCGGGGCGGGACTTCCGCCCGTGGAACGTCACCGGGCGGGCCAGCGCCGGATCAACCGGCCTGCGCCCGGGGTCCGTCGCGGGCACGCCGCGGAGGGCGGGGACGTATTCGTCGAGCGACCAGGCTTCCAGCGTGTTCGTCCCCCGCTGCATCACGAGCATGCGGTCGGAGCCCACCGGGCTGGTGGCGACCAGCGACCCGCGCGGGCCCAGGTAGCGCTCGAAGGCCACGTTGAGGTTGTGGTCGAGCACGGCCATGCGCTCGCCGCCTTTGGCCAGCGCGACGAGATACCGGCCGGAGCGCCGGAGCTGTGCCACCGTCCAGCCGAGCGTGGCGCGCTGCCGCTCCTGGCAGGGCTCGTCGTCAGGAATCGGCCCATCCGGGGGGGCCCCATCCCCAGGGGTCCCCGGGCCGTCGGGCGGGCGGGGCTCGCGGCATTCACAGCCACAGGCGCGCAGCAGGTGCCTCAGCCGCCGGCACACCTCGGCCGCGGTAGGAACGCGGCCGCCGGTGGCCGGTGTGGCGCGCACCTGGAGCAGCTCGCCCCCCTTGCGGGCGATGACAAGCCACTGGTCGCTCAGCGCGGCCACGGCGGTCGCCCGCACCTCGGCGTCGACCTGCGCCACCTCGAGGGTCGCGCTGTCCTGGCCGGTTGGGAACCCCAGCACGTGCGCGCCATGCCGTGCATCCACCGCGACCAGCAGGTCGCTCCGCTGCGGCTCCAGCGCGGAGACGCTCGTCAGGTTCGCCAGCGGCAGTTCTGCCCGCCGGGTCGCCCCACCCGCCTCCGCGCTGACCGCCACCAGGACCGGCCCGGCTCCACGCGCACGGTCGACCACCGCCAGCGTACTCCGCCGCGTGCAGACGAGGTAACGCAGCTCGCCGCCCAGGTCCTTCAGCAGGACGCGGCTGCGTGGCTTCACATGGGAGTCCCTCCCCAGGGGTTCGGGCAGCTCGAGCTCGACCAGCGACCGATCCGCCAGCGCGGCGACAAGGGCCAGCCTCCGCTCACCGGGCCGGCTCGCCAGCCCGAGCACCGGCGACTCCGTCTTGATCTCCGCGACCGGCCGGGCAACGCCGCCATCCGCGGGCAGGTCATCGAAGCGGTAGAACAGAATGCGGCGGTCGTGAGCGATCGCCCCGTAGCGGTCTCCGCCTGAAAGAACCAGGTGCTCGGGCGTCCGCACTCGCGGTCGTTTTTCGGGCTGACCCGCCGGTGGCTCCCTGCCGCGGGGCGGTTGGTCGCCCACGTCTACAAGGCACGTGCGGAACCCAGGTGAACGACTGATGCCCCGAGATGAGGGGTGTGTAGCCTTGGCCATGGCCTGCTCCTGTTTTGATGGAGAGGCCTCGCCACGTTTGTGAGAATCGAGAACCCGGCGCGAGGTTTCGACCGCTGAGATGACCGGGGCTCAGACAAGCAACCCACCAGGTGACCGCGGTACGCCCAGCCCCGGATGCCTGCCTGCTTCGCCTCGGCGAGGCGAGCCTCCAGGGCGCCCCCGGCGAGGAGGGAAGTGATGGCGGGCCCGCACACCAGCACCTCCACCTCGCGCGCGGGAAAGCCGCGCCCGGCAAGCGCCTGCTGGCCAGTGGACAGCGCGGCCTTGAGCTGCGGCGGCGGCTGCACGAGGAAGAGTACCCGCTCCGGGGTGCCCGCGGCGCGCCTGAGCGGGGCTCCGGGAGAAGTCGGCTGCGCCGCGAGCGCCGGCAGAGCCAGGGCCAGGCCGAGCACCCCCACCCCACCCGCCAGGGGAAGCCGAAGTCGTGGGCGCGCGGCCAGCCAGGTGTCGACGCTGAAAGCTCCCGCCTATAGACTCCTCCAGCCGGTGCTGTCCTTCTCCCAGAAGGGCGCCCTCGTGGGGCTGGGCGGCATCTTCTGAGCCTCACCGCGCGGCGGAGGTGGGGAGCGCCGGGCGCTTGGGCGCGCTCACCCGCGCGAGCAGCTTCACGGCGAAGGCCCGCGAGAAGAACCGCAAGCAGAAGGCGGCCACGGCGTTCATGACGCCGTGAATGGCCGAGGGCCGGTTCTTCTGGAAGGCGTCGAGCCCGAGCCGCACCACGTCCTCCGGGCGCGCCCGCGGCACGCCGGCCCCCGCGCCTTCCCCCGCGCGCGCGAAGAAGGGCGTGTCCGTCGCGCCCGGAGACAGCGCCACCACCCGCACGCCACGGTCCTTGTACTCGCCCCAGAGCGCCTCGCTGAAAGAGAGCACGAAGGCCTTGGTCGCGCCGTACACCGCCATGTAGGGCGTGGGCTGGTAGGCCGCCGCGGACGCCACCTGGAGGACGCCGCCCTGGCGCCGCTCGAGCATCGGGAGGAACAGGTAGGTGAGCTCCATGAGCGCCCCGGCGTTGAGGTCGATCTGCCCGCGCTGGGTCTCCAGGGGCGTGTCCAGGAAGGGGCCGTGCATGCCGAAGCCCGCGTTGTTGATGAGCACGTCGACCTCGAGCCCCCGCCGCACCACCTCGTCGAACACGCGCCGCGCGGCGCCGGGCTGGGTGAGATCCTCCACGACGACCTGGGCGTCGCGGAGCTGGCCGGCGAGGGCCTCGAGCTTGGGCTGACCGCGCGCCACGAGCACGAGCCGGGCCCCCCGCGCATCCAGCTCGCGGGCGAAGGCCTCGCCGATGCCCATGGAGCCGCCCGTCACCACCACCGTCTTTCCCTTGAAGTCGAAGTCGTCCATGCGTCCAACATACGCGCCGGGCATTTTCCGGGAACGGGCATGTCTGGTAATCAGGTTTCCATTCATGGAAAACCCAAGCGCCCCCATCTGGGATGACCTGCGCGTGCTGCTCGCGCTGCACCGCCACGGAAGCCTGCTCGCCGCGGGGCGCGCGCTCGGGGTGTCCACCTCGACGGCGGCCCGGCGCATCGAGGCCCTGGAGAGGGCCCTGGGCCGGCAGCTGGTGCATCGCTCGAGCGCGGGCACGTCCGTGGAGCCGGAGGCGCTGGAGCTCATCCGCCTCGCCGAGCAACTGGAACTGGGCCTGCACGCGGTGCGGAGGGACGAGGGCGACGAGGCGATGGCGGGCACGGTGCGCCTGTCCCTGTCCGATGGCTTCCTCCGGCCGGTGACGCGGGTGCTCGCCACGCTGCGGCGGCTGCACCCGGCGCTGCACTTCGAGCTGAGCGCCGAGACGCGCCTGGTGGACCTCGCGCGGCGCGAGGCGGACATCGGCATCCGCAACAGCCGCTCCACGTCTCCGGTGCTCATCCAGAAGCACCTCGGGGCGGTGCGCCTGGGGCTCTACGCGGCGCCGTCGTACATCGAGCGGCGCCTGCGCGATGGGCGGCTGCGGCGCGAGGACATGGCCCGGCACGACTTCCTGGGCTTCGACGTCGACCTGGACAAGCTGCCGCAGGCCCAGTGGCTGGCGGCGCAGGGGGCGAAGCGGTTCGTGTTCCGGAGCAACTCCTACTTCGCGCTGCTGGAGGCGGCCGAGCAGGGGCAGGGCATCCTGGTGCTGAGCGCGGCCTTGTCCTCGCCGCTGGTGCGGCTGGAGACGGACGTCGAGCTGCCGGAGGTGTCGGTGTACCTCGCGTTCCACCGCGAGCTGCGCCAGGTCAAGCGCGTGCGGGTGGTTGTCGATGCGCTCGAGGCCGCCATCCGCGCCGCGATGGCGTGAGGGGAC
This sequence comes from Archangium violaceum Cb vi76, assembly GCF_000733295.1. Classification (GTDB taxonomy): domain Bacteria; phylum Myxococcota; class Myxococcia; order Myxococcales; family Myxococcaceae; genus Archangium; species Archangium violaceum. Next base: position 11,145 of record NZ_JPMI01000026.1, read on the forward strand.
GTTACGTGGTGTCCTCCTGGGCCCGCTGGTCCTGGATGGCGCGCAGCAGGGCCTCGTCGGAGAGGGACTTCAAGCTTGTGCTGGGGTCAGCGCGCGCCGGTAGTGCATGGCGACCGCGCCGCAGCGGAGCGGCTTCGCCGAGACCAGCTCGAGCCGTCGTGTGCTGGGCAGCCCGCTCTGGTACAGGGTCGGGCCGTGGCCGGCGATCCTGGGGTGGACGAGGAACTTGTACTCGTCGATCAGATCCAGTCGGTCCAGCTCGGTCGCGAGCTTGCCGCTACCGAGGAGCACGCCGGACGGGGTTGCATCCTTGAGCTTCTGCACAGCCGTGCGTAAGTCGCCGGCGATGTGGTGGCTATTGGTCCACGGGAAGTCCTTTCGCGTCGACGACACCACGTACTTTGGCTTGTCCTCCAGCTTGCTCGCCCACTCGCGCATCGCTGGCGGCGCCGACTCATCGCCCCGGGCGACCGCCGGCCAATAGCTCTCCATCATCTCGTAGGTGACGCGGCCCCACAGCATGGCCCCGCTCTCGTCCATGAGGCGGGTGAAGAAGGCGTGTGTCTCGTCGTCGGCGATTCCCTCCTGGTGGTCGACGCAGCCGTCCAGGGTGACGTTGATGATGAAGGTCAAGAGTCCCATGCGGCCAGTCTAAGCACACAGCGGGCTGAATCACGGCTCGATTGATGCGAGTACGTCTCGCCCTTCGGGCAGCGGCCCTCCAAAGCGCAGGTGTCGTCGCGCACCTGGTCCAAAGCGAACCTCGCGACGTCTGCTCGCGATATGGCTCCGCCATGGAAGCTGGATAGATCCGTGAGCGCGCGGATCGTCTCGCGGCTGGGCTTTCGAGCTTCATCGCGCTCACGAGCGCCCGCGTCGCGGTCGAGAGAAGCGTCACCTCGCGGAACGGGCTCGCCGGTGTGCCGAGCGTAGCGGTTGCGCGCGTACGCAATGGCCTTGCCCAGGGGAGTCTTGGGGGGGCACGTGAGGGGCCCACTCCTCCAGCAGGCCGAAGAGCTCCTCGTAGACGGGGCGGCTGTGCGAAAGGCGCGGGGTCAGGCGCGCCTCGAGGGGACAGCCCCTCCTGCTGAGCCTGCCGCTCCACGGCGTACAGCTTCTGCACGAGCGTGAGCACCGTGCCGCCGCGAGCGTCGCCGGCCACGTAGGCGAGCTCGAAGCCACGCCGCGCGTGCATCCAGCAGCCCACCTCAATGCGAGGGAACCGGAACTTGTCGAGCTTCAGCTCGTCCCCGCCCTCCTTGCGCGGCGACAGCACCGCGTCGTAACGCAGCACCGCGCGCTTGCCCTTCTTGGAGGAGGCGCTCGGGGATAGGCCCCCTTCCGTTCGCCGTTCTCAGGTCATGACCAAACCATGACGAAGAAGTGGAGGCTTCCTATAGGACCATGCGGATGCCCCATATCCCAAGGAGCTCCAATGACGGCAGCAAGCGGTCGGAACCGACGTGAACGCGTAGCTGGCAGCGTGGGCGCCCTGTTGTGCACTGCGCTCCTGCTGTTCTCTGGCACCTCCCAGGCGCAGCCAGGACGCGGCGCGGGTGAGACGCTGGACGCGGCGGCGCGCGCGAAGAGGGTGGCTCGCGTCTCGGCGGTGCTGAACGAGGCCTACGTCTTTCCGGACGTGGCCAAGAAGATGGAGGCGGCCATCCGCCAGAAGCTGAAGGCGGGCGCCTACGACAAGCTGACCCACTCGGCCGAGCTCGCTGACGCGCTGACCCGCGACCTCCAGGCGGTGAGCAAGGACAAGCACTTGAGCATCCGCTACGCACCCGCGATGCCTCCGGGCATGGACCCCAACGAGCCCAGGCAGGAGGCCGCCCACGAGCAGCGCCGCCGCGAGCTGGCCTCCATGAACTTCGGCTTCGCGAAGGTGGAGCGGCTCGCGGGGAACGTGGGCTACCTGGATCTGCGCAGCTTCGTCGGCGCGGAACTGGCGGGGGAGACCGCCATCTCCGCCATGAACTTCCTGGCCAACTCCGATGCGGTGCTCATCGACCTGCGCAAGAACGGCGGCGGCGAGCCGTCGATGATCCAGCTCATCACCAGCTACTTCTTCGACGAGCCCACGCACCTCAACAGCTTCTACATCCGCAAGGGGAACACCACCCACCAGTTCTGGACCTCCGCCCATGTGACCGGCAAGCGGATGACCAACGTCCCCGTCTACGTCCTCACCAGCCCGCACACCTTCTCGGCGGCCGAGGAGTTCTCCTACAACTTGAAGAACCTCAAGCGGGCGACCCTCGTCGGCGAGACGACCGGCGGTGGCGCCCATCCGGTCGAGCCCCACTTCCTCGCCGACGTGAAGCTGTTGGCGTTCGTTCCCTTCGGCCGGGCGGTGAACCCCATCACCGGCACCAACTGGGAAGGCACCGGCGTGGCGCCAGATATCCAGGTCCCGGCGGACAAGGCGCTCGAGACCGCCCACCTGAACGCGCTGAAGAAGCTGCAATCCAAGGCCACGGACGGCGAACAGAAGCAGCAATTCGCGTGGGCCATCCAGAAAGTGGAGGCGCTCGCCACGCCGGTGACACTGAGCCCCGAGTTGCTGAAGAGTTTCGCGGGGCGTTATGGGCGCGACACGCTGCTCTACGAGAACGGCTCGCTCTGGTACCAGTGGCGCCAGGATGGGCCGAAGATCCGGGCCGTCCCGATGACCGCGGACACGCTCATGCTCGACGATGGCATGGACATCCTCCGCTTGCGCATCGAGAAGGATGCCTCGGGCAAGGTGACCGGGCTGACCGAGTTGTCCGCGGACGGCCGCACCGAGCATTATCCGCGCAGCGGAAGCTGAGCGCGGCTCCACCGCCAGCGCGCGACGCACGAAAAAGGGCGGGGCGCCCGGTTGGACGCTCCGCCCCAGGAATCGCCAGGTTACCGCCGCGAGGCCAGCGAGTCCCCCTGCTCCACGAGCGGCTGGAGCGAGTTGTCGCGCGAGCCAGGACGGCCCAATCCCCGGCGCTCGGCGGGCAGCGACGCGGTGACGGAGCCCACGTAGAAGATGCCGTGGTCGCCGTCCTTGTTCGGCTTGTCGAAGCGGTGCACGAAGAAGCGGTCCCCGTTGTCCTTGCCGCGCGTGGGCCGCACGCCGCAGTCCAGCTTCTGCTTCGAGCCCTCCACCGCCGGTAGATGGGGTCCCACGTCAACGCCACTCGGCTACAAGCGACTGGTGTAGGACATGACTGGCGGCTTCGGCGGAAAAAGAAAGCCCCGGCTCGCCTGATGGCGGCCGGGGCCTTGCTACTTCCAGTGGAGGCGGCGGGAATCGAACCCGCGGCTGGAGGCTTCCGGTGAGAGCGCTCCAGCGCGGTCGAGAGCGGTTTCCGTAGGACTTCCGGCCGGTTACGCCGCCCCCTGCCCCACGCCGAGCTGTGTTGAGGACGCTCCAACGCGGGTCTGCTGTAGCAATGTAGCAAGGCACGTCGCGGCGGCCCTGGCTGCCCTGGAAGGAGGCAACCCGGTGCGGGCCGCGACCCTTCTGCGCCTTCTGCTCTCGTAGGCCCCGAACCCCACAAGCAGGCAGGGGCTCCACGGAGGACCGTGGGAGGCTAACGGTAGCGTGTGCCCTGGCGAGGTGTGGCCGGGGAGGGGCAGGTGGAGGAGCGCAGGTGGGCGTACCGGCGGAGGCAGCCGGAGGGGACGGTGCTGTACGAGGCGGTGAGAGACAACCTCGCCACACTGCTGGCGGAGGCGAGCAAGGTGGGGAGAGGCCTGCCCCGGTATGTGTGGCGGGACTTCGCCAGGTACCTGGAGTGCGGGGTGCTGGCGCACTGCTTCGCACAAAGCTGGGGCATCCCGACGACCCTGGGCCAAGCGTGTCCCCCCTCTTGGAATCCGCCCATAGAATAAAGTTAAACTCTCAGCAATGACGATTCAGGCGAGTTCGTTGAGAGCGCTGATTCCGGAGCGGATTGGACCGTACCGCATTCTGGGGGTGCTCGGTCGTGGAGGGATGGGGGTTGTCTACCGCAGCCAACATGTCGACACGGGCGAGCTGACCGCGGTCAAGACCGTGGCCACTGCGGGTGAAGGCACGGTGGCCAGCATCCGGCGTGAGATTCACGCGCTCCAGCAGCTCCGGCATCCCGGCGTGGTGAGAATCGTCGAGCAGGGAGTCCACGGAGGCCTGCCCTGGTACGCGATGGAGCTGCTCCAGGGCCGGACGCTGCGCCATCATCTCACGGAGTTCTGGAGGGAAGAGACCACGAGGGATGGAGCCACCGAGACCATCTCTGGCAGCGGCGTGCGTACGGCGACCTCCGCCACCCCCAACGGGCCCCTCCTTACTCCCTCCAGCCCCGGTATTGTCTCCAGCCCCGCCGTGCCCACGCGACGAACGACCCCGCGCGCCGTTTCCGCCAGTGCGCTCGCGCCGCTGCTGACGATGGTGCGGCGCCTCTGCACGACGCTGGCATACCTCCACGGCAAGGGCATCATCCACCGAGACCTCAAACCAGAGAACATCTTCATCCGCGCGGACGGAATGCCGAGCCTCGTGGACTTCGGCGTCTCCTCTCAGTTCGGCGGCGCCAAGGGGCGGGAGATCCTCGAGGTCGGTGGCTGGGTCATGGGCAGCATCTCGTACATGGCTCCCGAGCAACTGCGCGGCCAGCTCGTCGACGCTCGGGCCGATCTCTACGCGCTCGGCGCCATCCTCTATGAATGCGTGACGGGGCAGACGCCCTTCGCGGGCACCCGCTCCCATCACGTCCTGCAGCAGATCCTTTTCGAGAGCCCGCAGCCACCGTCGCAGCGCGTGGAGGGAGTGCCACCTCAACTGGAGGAGCTCATCCTCAAGCTGCTCGAGAAGAGCTCCCGCCAGCGGCTGGGGCACGCCGATGACGTGGCCCTCGCGCTCTCCGAACTCGGCGCCGAGGGCTGGAGCGCCGAGGCGCCCCAAGCGCAACCCTACCTCTACCGCCCGGCGTTCTCCGGTCGCACCGACATCATAGAGAAGCTCCGGGGCGCGCTGAGGCGTGCCGCCGGGAAGCAGGGCGGGTGCGTGTTTATCGGCGGGGAGAGCGGCGTCGGCAAGACACGCACCGCGATGGAGGCGGCCACCGAGGCCACGCGGCAGGGCTTCCAGGTGGTGACCGGCGAGTGCGTCGCGGTCGGCGTGGCCGACTCGAAGGGTGACGCCATCAAGGCCGGCCCGCTGCACCCCTTCCGGCCGATGCTGCTCGCCGTGGCGGATCGCTGTCAGCAGCAGGGCGCCGCGGAAACGGAGCGGCTGCTCGGGTTGAACGGCAAGCTGCTCGCCCCGTACGAGCCGAGCCTGGCGGAGCTGCCCGGGTTGTCGGCGCAGCCCGAGCCCGCTGCGCTCCCGGCGCAGGCAGCACGCAACCGTCTCTTCGAGACGCTGCGCGGTACGCTCTTCGCGTTCTCCGAGTCCAAGCCCGTCCTGCTCATCATCGACGACCTGCAGTGGGCAGACGAACTGTCACTGGGTTTCCTGCATTGGATGCTCGCCAACAGCATGGAGGGCAGCCGCCTGCTCATCATGGGCACGTACCGGCTTGAGGAAATGAGCGAGCCTCTGCGCGCCCTGGTGCGCTCCCCTAGCGCCCTGGGCGTGGAGCTCGGCCGGCTGGAGGCGTCCATCGTCCGCGCCATCGTGAGCGACATGCTCGCGCTGCGCACGCCGCCCCAGGTTCTCGTCGACTTCCTCGACCGGCAGTCGGGCGGTAACCCGTTCTTCATCGCCGAGTACCTGCGCGCGGCCATTGCCCGGGGCGTCCTCCACCGGACCCAGGTCGGCATGTGGCACTTCGCCCAGCAAGACGCGTCGGGCCCGCTCGAGCAGTCGCTGCCCCTGCCGCGCACGCTCGCCGAGCTCATCGAGGCGCGACTCCTCCTGCTCAGTCCCACGAGCCGGACCCTGGTGCAGCTCGCCTCCGTGCTCGGCCGCGAGTTCGACGGCAGCCTCCTGACGACGGCCGCCGTGGTGGGCGACACGGAGGAGATGGATGCCATCGAGGAGCTGCGCACACGGCAGATCCTCGAGGACGCGGGAGACGGACACTTCCGCTTCGTCCACGACAAGCTGCGCGAAATCGCTTACGAGAACATCGAGGCGTCACGGCGCCGCTCCCTGCACCACGCCGCGGCCGAGGCCATCGAGACGCGCTACACCCACTCGCCTTCCGCCGCGCGCTTCTACCCCAGCCTCGCGCACCACTGGTCCAAGGCGGAGATCCGGGACAAGGCGGTGCACTACCTCGTCCGCGCGGGAGAGCACGCCAAGCGAACGTTCGCCAACGAAGAGGCCATCGGGTTCTACCGCTCGGCCATCGGACTGCTCGATGAGCTCCTCCGCCTGAAGACAGCCCGCGAGGAAACGTGGCGCGACTCGTTGGGCGTGGTGCACGAAAACCTGGCCGACGTGCTCTCGCTGAGCGGCAGACAGGAGGACGCGCGACGCGCCTACGCGGATACGTTCGCGCTGCTGCCTCCCTCCGAACGGGTCCGGCGCGCCAACCTCCACCGCAAGATTGGCAAGACCTGGGAGACGCACCACAAGCACGAAGAGGCGCTCCGCGCCCACCAGGAGGCGGAGGCCGCGCTCGGCCCCGAGGTGGCCGGCGCGGACGAGGCTTGGTGGCGCGCGTGGGTGCAGATCCGACTGGATCAAATCTGGGTCTACTACTGGCTGGCGCGCGTCCCGGAGATGAGCAAGCTGGCGGAGAGCGTGAGGCCGGTCATCGAGGCGCATGGTACGCCGATGCAACGCGCCAAGTTCTTCCAGGCGCTGGTTTACACGAGCTTCCGGCGCGATCGCTACCAGGTGCCGGACGAGACCGTGCGCTATGCGCGGTCCGCACGAGACGCGGCCTCGGCCTCCGGAGATCTCGGCGAGCTCGCCCTGATGCAGTTCGGTCTCGCCGCCTCCCTGCTGTTCCACGAGAGCCTCGACGAGGCCGCTCACGAGATGAACGAGGCCGTCCGCTTGGCCAAGCGCGTGGGCGACGTCGCGCTCCTTTCGCGGGCGCTGACCTACCTCGCCATCGTGCACCGCAGGAGGCGCGGCCATGCGTCCGAGGTCCAACGGTGCGCGGAGGAGAGCCTGTCGGTCGCCCTGGCCGGGAACATGGTCGAGTACATCGGAACCGCGAGGGCCAATCAGGCCTGGCTCGCTTGGCTCCGGAAGGACCTGGCCGAGGTGGTGGAGAAGGGCCGCGCGGCGCAGGGCTTCTGGGGGCAGATCTCCCTCGTCTATCCCTTCCAATGGTCGGCGCTCTTCCCGCTGCTGGCCGTGGCGCTGCCGGCGGGCCGGCTCTCCGAGGCGGTGGAGCACGCACGCGCCCTGGTGAAGCCTACCCAGCAGCGGCTGCCAGCCTCGCTGGAGTTCGTCCTCCAGGAGAGCGTGGCCGAGTGGGAGCGCGGGCAGGAGGAAGCCGCCCGCGCTTCGCTCTCGCGTGCGGTAGCACTGGCGGAAGAATTTGGCTATCTATGACGCCGGGGCGCTCCGCAAGGGGCGCCTCGTCGAGCAACCATGGGAGGGGACCCTATGCAGTATGACGCGTTGGTAATCGGTACGCTCAAATCGAAGGATGTACGGCCTGAGTTCGCGCTCCGGATGCGCAGGCTCGCCGAGAACCTGGCCAGATATGGCTGGGGGCTTATCGGGACCCTCGAGGCCGTCAACTCGAGCCAGCCGATCAAGGAGGACCAGTTCGTCAATCACTGGCAGCTCCCCAGCGAGGATGCGCCCAAGCAGCTGCCCGGGTTGCTGGCGAAGGACCCCGAGCTCAGGGAGAGTTACGAGCAGGTCAAACAGCTCATCGCGAAGGAGGAGATCTCCACCCTCCTGCGTGCTGTTTCCTATCAGGTAATCGCCTACCCGAACCTCCTCAAGTAATCACAGGCTGGGAGACCCGATATGTCCAACACCACGCCCAAGAATCAGGACATCTACATCGTCGCCCCGACCAAAGCGGCGATGAAGGACATGCACGCGCAGGACATCATCATCGGTGCACTCGATGAAAAGGGCCATGGCCATGGCATCCTGTACCATGTGCATGTCAATGCCTGGTACAACGACGCCCACAAGATCAAGGACTACAACAAGCTTCCCACCGCGCTGAAGGAGGGCGTCAAAAACGACGCCGTCCTGGCGTACCTCCGGCTGGAGGGACAGCCCTCCTCGAAGCAGAACAGCCTCGACACGTCGCCCGAGGCCCCCGGTGGGGTCCAGGATCCCGAGCCCAGGACGGGCTACTACCTGGCCAACTTCTCGATGGTGAACAACGACGACCTGCCCATCGGCTCGCCTCCGGACGAATACCCGGAGCCCCCGGGCGGCATGTATCGCCTGAGCCAGGAGGACTGGAGAAAGAATCGCCTGCGCGCTGGCGACTCCACCTTCGTCCTGCAGATGCTCCAGCGAGGCACCACGTTCGCCTACATCCCGCCGGCGTCGAGGACGACGGACTGCGTGTGCTACGTGCTCAACCTCGCCAGCATCAACAGGAGCCGGATCTTCGAGCCGACGCCCGAAGGCCAGTCCTGCGAGATTCCCTCCTATCCCAAGCCCAAGTGAGCGCCTTCGCGTCGCACGGCGTTCCTCCCCAGGAGCGCCGTGCGCGCGGTCGTCCACGCGCTCCCACCCCATGACGGACCCCTCACCTCCGCGCCCCCCCGCGCCCGTCCAGAAGCATTTCCTCGCCGGCACGCACCGCTCCGTTGCCCCCGAGCAGACCGTGGAGCGGGTGCGGCCCCTGCTGCCCGTCATGGGTATCACCCGCGTCGCCAACGTCACCGGGCTGGATGCGATTGGCATTCCCGTCGTGATGGTCTGCCGACCCAACGCGCGCTCGCTGTCGGTCTCCCAGGGCAAGGGGCTCAGCCTGGAGGCGGCCCGCGCCTCCGGGCTGATGGAGGCCATCGAGCTCTACCACGCGGAGACCATCACCCTTCCGCTCAAGCTCGCGACGCGCACCGAACTGCGATTCACCCATCCCCTCGTCGACGTGGACGCGCTGCCGCGGCTCCCGGTGAGCCCCTTCCACGATGACCTCCGCATCCTCTGGGTGGAGGGGTGGGAGTTGATGGGCGGCAAGCCCCTCTGGGTGCCGTACGAGATGGTCCATACCAACTACGTGCTCCCCCTGCCGCCGGGGAGTGGCACGTTCGTCAACAGCTCCAACGGGCTCGCCTCCGGCAACCACCTGCTCGAGGCCATCACCCATGGCATCTGCGAGGTCGTCGAGCGCGACGCGACCACGCTCTGGTATCTCGGTGGCGAGCAGACGCGGCGCCGCACCCGGGTGGACCTCTCCACCGTCGACGATGCCGCGTGCCTGTCGGTCCTGGAGAAGTACGAGCGCGCGGGCATCGCCGTCGCGGTCTGGGAGACGACTACGGACGTGGGCCTCCCCTCGTTCCTCTGCACGATCGCCGACCGCACGCCGGACCCCCTCCGGTTGCTCTACTCCTCGGCCGGCATGGGATGTCATCCCTCGCGCGGGGTGGCGCTGCTCCGGGCACTCACCGAGGCCGCGCAGAGCCGCCTGACCATGATCGCCGGCTCCCGTGATGACGGCGGGCGTGGCAAGTACGAGCGCACGAGAGATCCCGAGACAGTGCGCGCCGTGCTGGCCGAGATGGCCGAGCACGGGCCCTCGCGCGACTTCCGCAGCATCCCCACCCGAGAGCACGCCACCGTGGACGAGGACCTCCGCTGGCAGCTCCAGCGGTTGTACGCCGCGGGCATCCGGCAGGTGGCCGTCGTCGAGCTGACCCAACGGGCCTTCAGCATCCCGGTTGCGCGGGTCATCATCCCCGGGCTCGAGACCATGCACGACGTGCCCGGTTATGTCCCCGGCGCGCGGGCCCGCCAGGTGCTGGAAGGGCGTGGCGCATGAGCATCTACATCTTCACCGGTCCGAGCCTCTCTCCCGAGGAGGGACGGGCCGAGTTCGACGCCGTCTTCCTCCCGCCGGCCGCCCAGGGCGACGTATACCGCGCCAGCCTGGACCAGCCGCGAGCGATTGGCATCATCGACGGCTACTTCGAGCGCATCCCTTCCGTGTGGCACAAGGAAATCCTCTGGGCGATTTCCCAGGGGATTCACGTCTTCGGCAGCGCCAGCATGGGCGCGCTGCGTGCCGCGGAGCTCGCGGCCTTCGGGATGGAGGGGGTGGGCACCATCTACGAGGCGTTCGCGAGCGGCGCGCTCCAGGATGACGACGAGGTCGCGGTCCTGCACGGAGCCGCAGAGGATGGCTATCGCACCGTCTCCGAGGCGATGGTCAACATCCGCGCGACGCTCGAGGCCGCCGTCAAAGCCGGGGTGCTCGGACCCGAGACGCACACCAGGCTCGAGCGGCTCGCCAAGGAACTGTTCTACCCGGAGCGCTCCTGGCCGGTGGTGCTCGCTCGTGGCGCCGAGCAGAAGCTGCCCGCCGGTGAGCTCGAGGCGCTACGGTCCTGGCTGCCACGGGGACGGGTGAACCAGAAGCGAGTGGATGCGCTCGCGATGCTCCGGGTGATGCGCGAGCGCCTCTCGGGGAGCCGCGAGCCGAAACGCGTCCGGTACTCGTTCGAGTACACCGACGCCTGGGACCAGGTGCGGCGCCGCACCGGCCAATTGCGCACCTCCGCCGGGACGAACGAGGCCGTCCCCACCGAAGCGCTCGTCGAGGAGCTGCGGGTCGGAGGAACCCATGAGCGGGCCCGACAGGGCGCGCTCCTGCGCGTGCTGGCCTTGGAAGAGGCGCGGCGCCAGGGGCTCGCCGTGAGCTCCGAGACGCTGCAGGGCACGGTCGATGCCTTCCGGCGCGAGCGCGAACTCTTCGACCCCGCCGACACCGAACGGTGGATGGCGACGCAAGGCCTCGGGCTCGAGGACTTCACGCGGCTGATGCGAGACGAGGCACAGGTGCGACGCATGGCCCTGCTCTTCGAGCCGGAGGTGACGAGGAGCCTGCCCGACCACCTGCGCACGACGGGCGAGTACGCCCGCCTTATTCCAAGGGCATGGGAGAAGCAGCGCCTGCTGGCGGCCAATGGGCTCGAGGCCCCGAGTCTCGCGGACGCGGGGCTCACGGCGGAGGCTCTCTGGCAGTGGTATTTCGGTGAGCGCCTCGGCCGGCCCATGCCGGATGAGGTGGACGCCTTCGCGCGGAGTTCCGGCTTCGCGGATGCCGAGGAGCTGCGCCGCGCGGTCCTGCGCGAGTGGTGCTTCCTGCGCCTGACCGCCCCAGACCCGCGGACCTGACGTCGCTCAGCTCGCCTTCGTGCTAGGCGACGGCTTCCTGGGGAGGCTGATAATGAACTCAGTGAACTCGCCGGGAATCGAATTCATCTGGAGCTTGCCCTGGTGGCCCTGGACGATGATGTCGTGGCTAAGCGACAGGCCGAGCCCAGTGCCCTCCCCGGGTGGTTTGGTGGTGAAGAAGGGGTTGTAGATCTTCTCGGCGATCTCCGGAGGGATGCCGTGCCCGTTGTCGCGAATTTGGATCTCGACGTGGTTCTCGCGGGCGATGGTGTGGATACGGAGCTGGGGCGTATAGGAGGGCCCCAGCTCGCGGCGCTTCTTGCTCATCGCATCGCACGCATTCTCGATGATGTTGAGGAAGGCACGGCAGAGCCCAATGCGGAGCACCTCGACAGAGCCGATCGAGCCGTCATACGTGGTGTCGAGCTGGAGGGAATTCTCGAAGCCCTGCAAGCGAGAGCCTGCGAGCTTGATGCTCTCGGCGACGACCGTATTCAGGTCGACCTTCTCGCGAGCCCCGGCGGCACTGCTCCCGTGGCGCAGCATGTCATTGAGGATGTTCGTCGCTCGCCGCCCCTGCCCGACAATCCTCTGCAGGTTGTCGCGCAGCATCTCCAGGGAGTCCTCGGCATTCTTGACCAAGGCGGCAGCCGTGCCATCCCCCCGCGACTGTAAGCCCGCGGCGAGGTCATCGGTCAGCTCCGTCGAGAGCATGGCAAAGTTGTTGATGAAGTGAAGCGGGTTCTTGAGCTCGTGCGCAATGCCCGCGACAAGCGCGCTAAGCGAGGCGAGCTTCGCGTCCATGATGAGCTGCATCCGCGAGACCGTCTCCTCCTCGATGCGCCGGTAGAGCATCGAGTTCTCGATGGCCATGGCGGCCTGGTTGGCGAAAACAGCGAGGAACTCGAGGTCATCGCTCCCGAACAGGCCCGTCGCCGAGAGGCTGTCGACGTAGAACACCCCGAGCGCCTCCTTCCTCGGCCGGAGGGGGATGCACACGGAAGCGTGGATAGACTGGAGGGCTACCGACTCAGAAGCACCGAGCCGAGGATCGCTCACGGCGTCCGTGAAGACTGCGGAGACCCCATGCGCGTGAACGTAGTCGACGATCTGCTGGCTGTACGTGGCGGGAATGGCGGCGTTGGCGGACTTGACTACTTTCGGTTCGAGCACACCGGTGCTCGAATTGACGAGGAGGATGGCGGCACGATCGACCCCGAGGATGCGAAAGGCCAAGTCGAGAATCTCACCGAGGAGAACCTGGAGGTCGCGTGGCGACGAGAGGAGGTGGCTGGCGTCGAGGAGAGCTCGGAGCCGCTCCTGCGCTCGCTGAGCCTTCTCGCTCTCGCCCGCCGCCAACGCCTGCTGCAAGACGGCCTGAACGGTAATCTTGCTCAGGTCCCGCACCAATGTCGGCTTGAGCATCGCGGCATCCAGCGACTCGCCAGCGTTGTCGTGCGGCGAAAGACCCGCGGGTGCGTGAATTGCCGCGCTGGAGAGGTCATTGGGGAGAAAGGCCAGCGGGACCTCACCCAGTTGGATGTCATCGCCGGGCTGGATGTCGCAGCGCTCAATCCGAACGCCGTTGACGAAGGAGCCGTTCTTGCTCGCGAGGTCGACGAGCGTGACCCGGCCTTCGCTGCACTCAAGCCGGGCGTGCTGTCGGGACAAGCTCTTATGCGGAATGTAGACGTCGCACTCGTGCGTCCGCCCGATCAACACGGAACCTTCGGTCAGCTCGAAGGCCAGCTGGCCAGGAAGGCCTGGGTTGAACAGGAACTTCAACAGGCGTGTTGTTCCTTGGTTCATGAGGTAGACCGGCGATGAGCGCCGACTCTGGGCGGCGCGACACGACCCTGAGGTTACCCCATCACCGCCCTACCCGGTCTGGAGGTGGAGGATCTCCATGCGCACGGCCGGGAAGTCCCCCTCCGGCAGGTGCCAGACGGACTCCCACTGAGTGGGGAACAGTCGGCCATCCAGCTCCCACTACTCGCGGCTGTGTCCCGTCCACAACGTCAGCACGCCCTTGCCGTTCACGTCGCGATACCGCTGCACGTGCATGGCGACCGACAGGCTCCCCAAGCGGGAACGGAGAAGACGAGCGTGGCACCTGATGCAGCGACGAGGCAAGAGTCGAAGAAGGAGCGGACGCCGCGAGTGGGCTGGGCTGGATTGCTGCGCAGGACAAAAGCGCTGGACGTGTTCGCCTGCGTGAGGAGTGGAGGCAGGCACCGGGGCTGGCGTACCTGACGGCTTCTGGTGGGGTACGCTCGATATCGGGACACGTGCAATTGCCCTCGCCGCCCACGAGCCTGGCCCCGGCACGGGAGCGACCCAGGTTTCTCTGCGAATCACTGCTCCACCAGGCTGGATATCGCGCTCCCCTACTCTTTCCGATAGACGGACACCATGGACGAGAAGCTGCGACACGCGCTGGGGGACGCGGCCCGGGCTGCTCGCCTGCGGCTGGGCCTCACGCAGGCGGAGGTGGCCAAGAAGGTGCGCCTGAAGCCCGGCGTCTACGGCCGGGTCGAGCGGGGCGCGATGGTGCCCAGCGTGCCCTCGCTTCGGCGCATCTGCGAGACCCTGGCCATCTCCTCGGATGCGCTCCTGTCCCTGGGTACTCAGGCCCACGAGGCAACGGTGCCGACCCCTCCACCCGAGGCCGGTGAGCACCCGGAACTCAGCCGCATCATCCACATCTTGCAGGGCTGGCCGCCGGAGAGGTTGGCGCTCTTGCGCAAGCTGCTGGAGACGGCCGATACCCACCTCTCCGACGAGAGCTAACGGGCCTCGGGCGGCACGAGGCTGCGAGCCATGTAACCGACAGCGGCGAGTTGCTTGTCGTCCAACTGGCGCAGGGTGCGCAGCAGGCGGCGCATCTGCGGCGATTCCTCCGGGGTGGGCTCGGACTCCTTCAACCAGGCCGCCGCCTCGCCCGTTTGCAGTCCCAGGGCGGCACTGGCATCCACCCGCAGCACCATGCAGAGCTTGCGCAGGGTGAGGACGCTGGGCGTCAGGTTGCCCCGCTCCATCCGCCCGTACACCTCGGTGACCACTCCCACGCGCTCGGCCACGTCCGCCTGGGTCAGCTCGGCCTCGAGCCGGGCCTCTTTCAGCATTTCTCCCAGGTGGACGGTCAGCTTCTTCTTCGTCAGGTGCGCGCTGTTCTTCATGGTCACTTACTCCGCTCCATCTCTTCCTCCTCGGCCGTGGCTTCCTCCTCGGGAGTGAGCAGGACGCCCTTCTCGATGGGGAAGGCGCCTGTCTCCTGCGGCGCTGGCTTGTCGCGGTCGAGGGCTCGCAGCTCCGCCGCTGCCCTGGAGCGTCCGAACCGCTTGCCCTGGCCGCTCAGCCATGCGCACAGCTCGTCCCTCATCTCACCGCCACTCTGGTAGCGCTCGTCCGGGTTGCCGCGCAGGGCCTTGTGGAGAATCCGCTTGAGCGGCTCGGGCACCTTCCGGGCCACGCGCTCCACGTCCTCCGGGCCGAAGCTCAGGATGCGGTCAGCCAGCTCCCCCACGCTCGTCCAGGTGGGACGCTCGGCGCGCACGCGGGCGTTGTACCGGACTGCTTCCGGAGTCTCGCGGAACGGCAGCCTCTCGTCCGGGGAGTCCAGCGGGTACTGACCCGACAACATCTCCAGCAGCACCATGCCCAGCGAGTAGAGGTCGGCCCGCCCATCCGGCTCCTGGTGGCGCACCACCTCGGGCGCGGCATGGTCCAGTTCCGCGCGCAGCACCTTGGAGGGCGTGTCCAGCCGTCCCACCATCCGCGAGTACGCCACGCCGAAGTCGGTGAGCTTCACCCGGCCGCTGGACTCCAGCCGGATGCTCATGGGGCTCACCGCCCGGTGGACAACATGCAGCGGGCGTCCCTCCTCGTCCTGGCTGTTCCAGGCGGAGTGGAGCGCGTCGGCCACCTCGGCGGCGATGTAGACGGCATGGGCCGGTGCGAGCCTCCTGCCCAGCAGCAGCGCCGTCTCCATGGCCGTCGCCAGGAAGAGGCCCGGGGAGTGCTCCATCACCACGTAGGGCGTGCCCTCGTGCTCCGCCAGCTCGTACACCTGGGCGATACCCGGGTGGTGCAGCCGCGTGGCGAGCCGCACTTCCTCCACGGCCCGCTGGCGGCGCTCGTCCTCGGGCGGCATCTGCACCCGCTTGAGGATGACGCGGCACGCAGCGCCCTCTCCCTTCACGGGGGTGCGCTGGGCGATGGCCATGGGGTCCGGCGAGTCCAGCAGCGCGGAGACGAAGGTGTAGCGGTATGTGGGTCCCTCGAAAAGAAGACCGTCGGGACCCGTGGGGTGGATGGGGAAGCTGTCGTTGGTCGATGGATCGTTCACGAGGGCACTCCCTGAACCTTTCAGGTTCTCATGTGTGAATATTGGTTCCTTTCAGGTAACACGATTGATCCCCTGAAGAAAGTCCCGGGCAACCGCGCAAGTCGGTAGCTTGCCTCAACCTATTGGAGTGGGTAGCTAGCGCGTGAGGAGTGTGCCCCGGCGCACTCCAGAGGAGTTTCAAGTCCTACGCCTCACCTGAAACCCTGCTGATTGGCCAGTAGACGGGTGGACGTGTTGATCACCCCACGCGACGAGGAATTATCGCATTGCCTGGATTGATGGTTTTAGTGGCTTAGTCCAGAGATCGCATGGCAACCCACCGTGGGAGGGCTCATGCGCTTCTTGGGACCTGGTAGGGCGGGCAACTTGCCCACTCCGTTCGTGGCGGTCGTCTTCGCCGTGGTGTTGGCCTCGGGGTGTGCCTCTACAGAGGCTTACAGGTACGGCTCAGGTGCATTCGCGTTGAACGGCGCGGAGTGCAACCAGACGGACAGCACCGTCACCTGTTGCCTCAAGCAGCACCCCGGCCAGTACGAGCTGTGCGGTGCGACGCCCCCAGCGCGGTCGGAACCCATCAACGTGGGCCCGCCCGGGCTCCGATCCCTGGAAGACGGAGAGAAGGAAGAGGCTCGGGATGACAACGAGGAGACTCAAGAGGACAGGGAGAAGAGGTGTGCCGATTACTACGCCCGCTGCATCGAGGAGATCGGAAAGAAGCCGGGTAGCTTGTATGGCACCACCCAGTGTCGGGACTGCTTCGGCTACTGCGCGCGACACGGCTTCTGGCCCGAGCGCATGAACAAGAAGAAGTGTCCAGGAGCCTGAACCATGAAACCCTCCCGCGAGTTCTTCTGGCGGCGAGTCGCCATGGAGTTCGACAAGCTCAGCGTGGCCCTGCTCCAGAATGTGTCGGCCTCCTTCGCGGAGGGGAACCGGGAGTATCTGGCTCTCCAGAAGAGGCTGCTGCGCGAGGCGGGGACGGAGTGGGAGCGGCGGCACATCAGACGGTTGGTTGCGCATCACATCTTGAGCTTCGCGCACTTCCGGGCGCGCACCTGGGTGGAGTATCAGGGGGCGCTGCTCCGCGTGCGGCGGCTCGGGTATCCGAGTTTGGAATACCGGATGCACGCTGCCTGCGAAACCTTGGAGTGGGCGGCCGACCGTGACCCCACCAAGGCCCCGTTGGGCTGGGCGATGGTGGAGGATGCTGAACGTCGGCTCCGACGCATGCGCCGGGGGAACCAGGTACGGAAGCAGGCCCTGGCCGCCATCGCCAGCGTCAAGCAGCGTGTCACCCGGAAGGGGCTCACGCCCCCTACGTCTCCCGGCACGTCTAGGGGAATGTCACGCCGTCGAGGGTCATGCCCTCAGCTCCGCCTTGTTCGCCCCATAGCTTGAGCGTGTAGGTGCCTCGGGCCTCGCTCTCCGCCGCGTTCATCTCCACGGTGATGCTCTGGAACCTCCCCGGCGGGATGGGCTCCAGGGGCCACACCGTCAGCCCCGTCAGCGCCTCGCGCTTGGAGCCCACCAGGGCCGCCGCCGTAGGCGTCCAGGGCACCGTTCCCGTGTTGCGCAACTCCACCTTCACGGCTACTCGTCCTCGCCCCTTGGGTCCAACGGCCCGGTAGCTGATGACCTTCCGCGCGACGAGCGAGTTTCCCGGACGCTGGGTGACGTTGAGGGTAATCACCTTGGCGACGATGTCCTTCTCGTCGAGCCATCCATTCTCGATGAGACCCGTGAGCCCCACCTGTCTGCTGCACTCGGCCTGGAGACGCGCCTTCTCCTCCCGGCACTGCTGGACCTCGGCTCGCGCCTGCTGCTCACCCTGGCGGAGGGAGGCCACGGTGCGCTCGTGGCGCGACACCTCCACCTGGCGCTCCGCCTGGGATGGGTGGACCACCAGCACGAACGTGGCGCTCGACGGGGTCGCACCGTCCTCGAAGTAGACCGTCACCCGCACGCGCTCTCCGTCGTGCAGCGCCTCCGAGGCCACGAGCATCAGGGTGTCGTCCACCACCTTCACCCGGCGGAACCGCTCCCGCCCTTCCACCACCACGCGCGCCAGCGTTGCGTCGAAGAGCAGGTTGAGGGTCAGTTCCGGCCGGATGCACACCTCCGGCGGATTGCTCGGGGCGTCCGCGTACAGCTCGATGTAGCGCGTACCCGCCTCGCAGGTGGGGAGCGGCACCTGCTCGGCCGCGTCGGTGGGTGAGGCGAGCAGGGCCAGTCCGAGCAGGGCGGTGGAGGACAAGGCGAACACGGAGCGGGCACCTCTACGAAGAAAGCGAAGAGACCGGAGACGTGGGCTCTAACACACCTTCCTCCCCGGTCGTGCGCGAGCTGCCCCCAGCATCCAGCCCGCCAGGCACTCGGATGGCGCTACTGGAAGCGGTTCACCGTCCTCACCTCCACGAAGGGGTTGACCCTGATGGCCTCGCCATCGGGCCTGATCTCCAGGCCACGCTCGATACCGGCTTCCCTCAGTTCCATGCAGACGGTGAACGTGTCCCCGGTAGGCGTCACGGCCTGGGTGATGAGGCCGTAGACGCGCTTCTCCCCGATGCAGAGCTGCCCGGAGAGACGGGTGCCTCTTGGCAATGCCGTTCGCCCATCCACGTCCCAGTCGGCCTCCAACTCAAGCGAGAAGGGGCCTTCCTTCACGGGGACGGGCTTGCGCTTCTCCCACCCGGGGAAGCTGGATCTTCCGCCCATGTCACCGATGGGGATGCCGAGCTGGCGGGTCATGGTCTCGACAGCACCGGCCGGGCACGCCTGTGGCGCGGGCGCCTTGCGGACCTGGGCACCGGGACAGGCCATGTTGGCGGCGGCGGCCACGGCGAGCAGCACGTTGGCCCCGGTGGAGCCGTTGCCCTTCTTCTCCCTCTCCGCCTGTGAGCCGGGGGCCTTCTTCTTCATGCGAGTCGTTCCCGAGCTGAGCGTCACGGTGGTGACGGGCGCAGGGGTGTCCGCCTTCGAGGGCGCTGCGCCTGCGTCAGCTTCGGGCGGCTTCCACGGGGGCGCTACTTCATGGACGTGCGTGGCCCATGGCATCGGTCCGCCGAAGGAGAATTCCGCAGGTACGGGAGACGTCAACACCGGCTGGCCTGGAGCAGGGGACGGCGTTGGAACGGGAGGCGTCGGCCGGAGCTGGCCGAGGACGTTCACCACACCCAGCACGAGGCCCACCACGGTCACGGCCACGAGGAGCGGAACGGCGCGTCTCACCCGGGTACGAAGGGTGGGGACGGTTGATGCGGTGGGCGGCTCGGGTAGGGCGGGAGGCTCGATGGGAGGGGCGGGAGCAACGGGAGGCGGGGGTGGCCTGCCCCGCTTGGGCTTCTGCCGGATCCACCTGCGCAGCCACGCCTGCGGATCCTTGCCCACCAGTTCCGGCGCGTCATCGGTGGTGCGTCCGTCCGCCGTCCAGCCGTAGCACAGCGCCATCTCCCAGCGGTGGGGGTCCACCTTCGCCTCTTCCAGCAACTTCTCCAGCGCCTTGCACAGGGCCTCGGCGTCCGGCACGCGGGCAGTCGCATTGGCCAGCAGGCGCAGGCACAGGTTGCTCAGCGCCGGAGGCACACGAGAGTTGCGCACGTGCGGGGGCTTGGGCTTGCCCGCGCGAATCTCCGCCATCAGCTCGTCATCCGGGCCGTTGAAGGGGTACACGTCCGTGACGAGCACGTAGAGGATGACGCCCAGCGCGTACAGCTCGTCCTTCACCGTGTAGTCGTAGCGCTCCCCCCGTTTTCGGTTCTCGCGCAGGAAGAAGGCCACGGCCTCGGGGCTGCGGTAGCGGAGGTTGGCCGGAGCCAGGGCTCCGGTAACGCGAGGAGCGCCCGGCATGGTGCCCGCGCCGAAGTCCACCAGCACCAACGCTCCGTCAGCCTCGCGCACCAGCATGTTGTCGCCCTTCAAGTCGCGGTGCTTCACCTCCTTGGCGTGGACCTCCTTCAACGCCCGGGCGAGCGGCAGCAGCTTCTCCACCAGCTCGCGGGCGCACGGGTTGTTGTCCCGCGCCCACCGGTAGAGCGTCACTCCCGGCACGTACTCCATGACGAGCACCAGGTACTCGGGCTTCTCCTCCGGCCACTTGAAGTGGCTCAGCAGCCGCACCACGTTGGGGAACTCGTGGCGGAGCATGATGAACAGCTCGCGCCAGCCCCACTCCCCGACGCTCTCCAGGTGGATGAACTTGAGGGCGCACGGGCTGCCATCGCGCCACGCGAGGAACACCTTGCCGAAGCCGCCAGCTCCCAGCTTCTTCTCGATGCGGTAGCCGCCCACCACCATGTCTGGCCGCACCACGTCCTCCAGCGTGGGCTTCATGGTGCCTCTCCAGCGACACCTGAGTGTAACGGTAGGAGTTCGGTCACGTGCTCAACCTCGGGAGTGGGGAGGCTAGCAAAACCTGGGGCCGCCCGTGCTCGGAGACGTGACGTGGAGCCGCGGTGCCCTCCGTCCGTGCCCCCATTGATGGGGCGGCTCGTCAATCCCTCGCGGCCTCGGTGGAAAAAGAAAGCCCCGGCTCGCCTGATGGCGGCCGGGGCCTTGCTACTTCCAGTGGAGGCGGCGGGAATCGAACCCGCGTCCGAAAGCCTTCCGTCCTTTGACCCTACGTGCGTAGTCCGCGATTTGCTACGTCCCCCAGACTCCCACGGACGGGATTCTGTGAGCCGGTCCTGGATGATCTCACCGCCGAGAGTCCAGGCACCCTCGACGGCCAGCCCGCATTATGACGGTCCTGCCCCACCCCACGGGCCGAGAGCGGGAGGACCGCGCACCAGGAACTGCTAGTTAGGCAGCCAGCGCGAGCTCAACGTTGTCGTTGGCTTTTGTGTCTTTGTCGGTTGGTTTTACGAGCGAACCAACAAGCTCGGCACGCGTCTCGAACTTCCATGCCCCCGTCGAAACCAGGTCGCCCCCTTCGGGCACTTCAACTTCGCTCACTTCCTCGTTGCTCCATCCACCATAACCGCTGACGGCGCCCGGTCAATCCTTCTGACGCCCCGTCCTGTCGTCCTCCAACGCCGGCCTCCTCCGCCCGCCCGCTCGCGGGAATAGCAGGTAGGCTGCGCCGTTTCCTGGCCCCCACCTCGTGGGTGCTTCAGCGACCTGAGGACACGCATGCAACGCCGCTTCATCCCCCTCCTGCTCCTCCTGCTGGGAGTCGCCCTTCCCGCCGCGGCAGCCGAGCTGGCCGCCTCTCCCTTCTTCCCCTACCCCATGAAGGTCGACCGCCTGCCCAACGGGCTCACGGTCGTCCGCGTGCCCTTCAACTCGCCGGGTCTCATCGCCTACCAGACCGTGGTGCGCGTGGGCTCGCGCAACGAGGTGGAAGCGGGCAAGACGGGCTTCGCCCACTTCTTCGAGCACATGATGTTCAAGGGCACGAAGAACTTCCCCGAGGGCGAGCGCGAGAAGGTCATCAGCACCTACGGCTTCGACGACAACGCCTTCACCTCCGACGACCTCACCGTCTACCACTCGTACGGCCCCACCGCCGGCCTGGAGAAGCTGGTGGAGATCGAGGCCGACCGCTTCCGCAACCTCGAGTACTCCGAGCCCTCCTTCCAGACCGAGGCGCTCGCCGTGCTCGGCGAGTACCACAAGAGCGCCGCCCAGCCCTACCTGAAGATCGAGGAGGAGCTCGGCCGCACCATCTTCACGAAGCACACCTACGGGCACACCACGATCGGCCACTACGCCGACATCAAGGCCATGCCCCAGGCCTACCAGTACAGCCGTACCTTCTTCGAGCGTTGGTACACTCCGGACAACGTCATCCTCGTCGTCGTCGGTGACTTCAACGACGACACGCTCATGCAGGCCGTGCGCAAGCACTACGGCCCGTGGGACCGCAAGAGCCCCACCATCACCGTGCCCGCCGAGCCGCCCCAGACGAAGGAGCGCTCCGTCCACATCGACTGGCCCCAGAGCACCCAGCCACGCCACATCTTCGCCTGGCGCACCCCCGCCTCCCGGCTCGACACCGCCAACGCCGCCATCCAGACGGTCCTCGCCGACTACCTCGTCGGCCCCACCAGCCCGCTCTACAAGGAGCTCGTGCTGGACAAGCAGCTCGCCCAGGAGCTCTACGGCGACTTCTCCATCCACCGGGATCCCCACCTCTTCGGCCTCGTCGCCGTCCTCCAGGAGGAAGGCAACCGTGCCGCCGTCCGCGATGCCTTCAACGCCGCGGTGAGGGAGCTCGCCACCGGCAAGGTGGACGCCAGCCGCGTCGAGGCCATCAAGAGCAACACCCGCTACGGGCTCCTCATGGGCATGGAGACCGCCAAGTCCGTGGCCACCCAGCTGTCCTATTTCGCCGGCATCTTCGGCACGCCGGACGCGCTCGCCGTCCACTACCAGAAGGTCTCCGAGGTGAAGCCGGGCGACCTCATCACCTTCGCCAAGAAGTACCTCACCGCCGCCAACCGCACCCAGCTCACCCTCACTCCCAAGAAGGCCGGAGGCCAGAACTGATGCGTCCCCTCGTGTCCCGCTCCCTCGCCCTCTGCGCCGCGCTGTGCCTCGGCGGCTGCGCCACCACGTCCCAGACCGCTCCCGCTCCCGAGGCGCCTCCACCCCAGGCCGAGCAGGCGCAGGCTCCCGCCGAGCCCCAGGCCCCCGCGGCCCCCACGTCCGTGCCCGCCGCGCCCCTCGAGCGCCCCGAGCCCCTGCGGCTCGTCGTCCAGGCCAACCCGGCCAGCCCCATCGTCAGCTTCCGGCTCGTCTTCCATACGGGCTCGGTGGATGACCCGAAGGGCAAGGAGGGTCTCACCTCGCTCACCGCCGACCTCCTGGCCGAGGGCGGCACGCAGAGCCTCACCTCGGCCCAGTTGCTCGAGGCCCTCTTCCCGATGGCCGCCGAGCTGAGCTCCTCCACCGACAAGGAGTTCACCGTCTTCGCCGGCCGCGTCCACAAGGACCACCTGCCGCGCTTCCTGGACATCTTCACCGACGTGCTGCTCGAGCCGCGCTTCTCGCCCCAGGAGTTCGAGCGGCTGCGCGCGCGGGCCCTCAGTGACGTCCGCAACGGGCTGCGCAGCGAGAACGACGAGCTGCTCGGCAAGGTGGCGCTCGACGCGCTCCTCTACCAGGGCCACCCCTACGCGCACTTCGTGGGCGGCACCGAGAAGGGGCTCGAGTCCATCACCCTGGAGGACGTGAAGGCCCACGCCGCGCGCGTCTTCACCCAGGACCGGCTCGTCATTGGCCTGGCGGGCCCCGTGGACGAGGCGCTCCAGAAGACCGTCGTCTCGCGCCTGTCCGAGCTCCCCGCCTCCGGCGCCCCGCGCGTGGAGCTGCCGCCCGTGCCCACCACCGGAGGCCGCGCCCTCGTGGTGCAGAAGCCCACGCTCTCCACCGCCGTGTCCATGGGCTACGTCACGCCCCTGCGCCGGGGAGACCCTGACTTCTTCCCCGTGTCCCTCGCCCTCTCGTACCTCGGCGAGCACCGCCAGTCCTCCGGCGTCCTCTTCAACGAGCTGCGCGAGAAGCGCGGCCTCAACTACGGCGACTACGCCTACGCCGAGCACTTCATCGAGCAGCCCGGCACCACCTACAACCGCACCAACATCGCGCGCACCCAGCAGCACATCTCCGTGTGGATCCGCCCCGTGGTGCCCGCCAACGGCGTGTTCGCCACCCGCGGCGCCCTCTACTTCCTGGATCGGCTGGTGAAACAGGGCATACCCCAGGAGAAGTTCGAGCTCAGCCGAGGCTTCCTCCTCGGCTACACGCGCCTGTGGGAACAGACGGATCAGCGCCGGCTGGGCTACGCCATCGACTCGCTCTTCTACGGCACGCCCGGCTTCCTGGAGGAGTACCGCGCCGCGCTCGCGAAGATGACCCCCGAGTCCGTGAACGCCGCCGTCCGCCGGCAGTTGCGCCCCGAGGCCCTCAACTTCGCCTTCGTCACCCAGGACGCCCAGGAGTTCGCGAAGAACCTCGAGGAGCAGCCGCCCTCGCCCATCACCTACGCCTCCGCCAAGGCGCCCGCGCTCCTGGAGGACGACAAGGCCATCATCACCTGGCCCCTGCCCATCCGGGCCGACGCCATCCAGGTGGTGCCCGCGCAGTCCTTCATGGAGAAGTAGCACCAGGCTGTAGCAAGCAGGCACTCTCGCGGGGGTTTTCTTCCGCCCCCCGGGAGTGGGTGGTATGAGCCGAGCCACTGAAGGGCCCGAATTTCCGGGCCTCTCCCTGGGAGCGGTCCTTGCGAAGCGCAGCAACCCGACTCGCAGTGGTGTGCCTGCTGTTGGCTGGTATCGCGGCGCGGGCGGACCATGATCCTTTCGCGCGCGGCTTCGATGCCGTGCCGCTGAAGGCCACCCCTGCCCAGAGGAGCGGCATCGCCCTCGAGGGCGCCAAAGCCGAGCCCGCTGGCAGTTTCCGGGGTGCCCTGCTCCTCGACTACAACCGCGGCATCCTCGCGCTCAAGCTGGGCGACGAGAAGCTGGGGGATCTCCTCCCCTACCGGCTGGATGTCCACGCGCTCTTCGCCTGGCAGTTGCACCGTCGGCTGGAGCTCGCCGCGGACGTGCCCTTCACCCTCACGCAGGGTGATGGTTTCCAGCTGCTGCGCGACAGCCTCAACGCCCCGGACTTCCCCGGCGCCGCTGGCGTCAGCCGGTTCGGCTTCGGCGACGTGAGGCTGCAACCCCGCGTCTTCCTCCTGCTGCCCGAGGAGTTCCCCGTGGGCGTCGCCCTCACCGCCGAGGTGCGCCTGCCCACCGGGGATGGCAACAGCTTCCTTGGGGAACAGAGCGTGCTGATCGCCCCCCGGATCGCCGTGGAACGCGCCTTCGGTCCGGTGCGCGTGCTGGGCAACCTCGGCATGCGTCTGCGTCCCCAGCATGGGCAGTACCTCAACCTCTACGTGGGCAACGAGGTGACGTTCGGCGGCGGCGCCGTGGTGGACCTGCCCAACGTGGGCCGCTTCACCGACGTGCAGGCCATCGCCGAGATGCACCTGGCCACGCCCGCCACGGCGCCCTTCAACTTCAGCCAGGCGGACTCCCTCAAGACGCCCTGGGGAGTGCTCGGCGGCGTGCGCGCCCACTTCTACGGAGGCTGGGGCGTGGAGCTGAACGTGGGCCGCGGCGTGACGGTCGGCAGCGGCTACGGCCGCGAGGAGCTGCGCGTCATGTTCGCCCTGCGCTACGACGAGGTCTTCATCGACTCGGATGGCGACGGCGTGCCCGACTCGCGCGATCGGTGCCCCACGGAGGCCGAGGACCTGGACGGCTTCGGGGACAACGACGGCTGCCCGGATCCGGACAACGACGGCGACGGCGTCACGGATGGCGAGGACCAGTGCCCCAACTCCGCTGGCTCCAAGGCCGACGGGGGCTGCGGCGACTCGGATGGCGACGGCATTCCCGATGGCCAGGACCTCTGCCCCTACATGGTCGGCCCCAAGGGCTATGACGGCTGCCCGGACACCGACGGCGACGAGGTGCCCGAC
This sequence comes from Archangium violaceum Cb vi76, assembly GCF_000733295.1. GTDB lineage: Bacteria > Myxococcota > Myxococcia > Myxococcales > Myxococcaceae > Archangium > Archangium violaceum. The sequence goes on from NZ_JPMI01000026.1 coordinate 36,207, forward strand.
AACGTGGACAAGTGCCCCGACCAGTCCGGTCCTCCCGAGGCCGATGGCTGCCCCATCGACAACCCGCCGCTCGTGGTCATCGAGTCGGACCGCATCCGCATCAAGGGCAACATCCTCTTCGAGACAGGCTCCGCCACCATCCAGAAGCAGTCCCTCAAGCTGCTCGACGAGGTGGCCGTGGTGCTCGACCGCAACCCCGAGCTGGGGCCGGTGCTCATCGAGGGTCACACCGACAACGTCGGCTCCGACACCCTCAACCTGAACCTGTCCCAGCGGCGCTCCCAGTCCGTGCTGGACTACCTCGTCTCCAAGGGCATCGAGTCCCACCGCCTGCGCGCCAAGGGCTTCGGTGAGTCCAAGCCCATCGCGACCAACGCCACCGCGCTCGGCCGCGCCAAGAACCGCCGCGTCGACTTCCGCCTCATCAAGGCGGAGATCGAAACGCCCGCGCGCACCGTCCCCGCCGACAAGAAGGGCGAGGACGGCGCCGGGAAGCGCTGAGCGGACCGCTCGGCGCCGCGCTCACGCCCCGTTCCAGGCGTGTCCATGGCGCGCGAGCAACCGGCTGGCATCCGCTGGGCCCCACGTCCCGGCGGCGTAGTTCGGCTCGGCGCCCGTATGGGACCAGGCGTCCAGCACGGGCGTGACCAGCTCCCAGGCCCGCTCGACCATGTCCTCCCGCGTGTAGAGCGTGGACACTCCGAGCATTCCGTCCAGCAGCAGCCGCTCGTAGGCCTCCGGGGGTGGCCCCTCGTGGGACGCGGCGTAGAAGCAGCTCATGTCCATGTCGCGCACGCGCACCGCCCGCCCCGGCGCCTTCATCGCCACGCGCAGCGTGACGCTCTCGTGCGGTTGGATCCGGATGATGAGCTGGTTGGCGGACATCCTCTCCCGCTGTCCCGCACCGAAGAGGTTCTCCCTCCCCTCCTTGAACTGCACCACCACCTCGGTGAGGCGCTCCTTCATCCGCTTGCCGGAGCGCACGTAGAAGGGCACCCCCGCCCAGCGCGGGTTGTCGAAGCGCATGGTCAGCATCGCGTAGGTCTCCACGCCCGACGTGGGCGAGACCCCCGGCTCCTGGCGGTAGCCAGACACGGGAGCGCCCGCGATGAGACCCGGCCCGTACTGCCCGCGCACGCACTCGGCGCGGATGCGCTCGGGGGTGAAGGGCCGTGCCGACTCCAGCACCCGGACCTTCTCGTCGCGCACGGCCTCGGGCTCCAGGCTCGCGGGCGGCTCCATCGCGATGAGCGAGAGCACCTGGAAGGCATGATTCTGGATCATGTCCCGCACCACCCCCGCCTGCTCGTAGTACCCGCCCCGTCCCTCGACCCCCAATGGCTCGGCACACGTCACCTGGACATGGTCGATGTGCCGGCGGTTCCACAGCGGCTCGAAGATGCCGTTGGCGAGCCGGAGCACCAGCAGGTTCTGCACCATCTCCTTCCCGAGGTAATGATCCATCCGGTAGATGCGCGACTCGTCGAAGTGCCGGCGCAGCCGGGTGTTGAGTTGCCGCGCGCTGGGGAGATCCGTCCCGAAGGGCTTCTCGACGACGATGCGTGACCAGCGCCTCGAGTCGGACCTCGTCAGCCCCGACTCGCCCAGCCGATCCACCACGTCACCGAAGAGCGCGGGCGACACCGCGAGGTAGAAGAGGCGATTGCCCCGAGTCCGGCGCTCCACCTCCACCCGCTCCAGCAGCCCGCCCAGCCGCGCGTAATCCCCCGCCGAGGAGATATCCAGCGGCACGTAGTAGAGCCCCCGGGCGAACGCGTTCCACGCGGCCGGGTCCACACCACCTGCCCCGAGCGCCTGCTCGACCGCGGTCCGCATGCGCGAACGGAAGCCCTCGTGTCCCATCGGGACGAGCGCGGTGCCCACCAGGGTGAACTCCGCGGGCAACAGCCCCTCCTGGAAGAGCCGGAAGAGCGCCGGGACGAGCTTGCGTCCCGACAAGTCACCCGAGGCACCAAAGAGGATCATCGTGCACGGCTCGGGAATCTCCCTGGATTGCTCGACGTCCGCCTCGCTCTCGTCCCATGCCCTCACCGCTGATTGCCTCATCATCCACTCGCTCCCGGTCTTGGCTTCCTCGTCCTTGCAAGACAGGTCGAGAGGACCCGTGCCGCCTGTGATTCCGGGCCCGGAACCGACCAGGAGGCTGAGCAGCCGGGCACGTCTCACAGAAAACGACCCCTGACTCTCCCCCCGCGAACACCGTGGGGGAGATCATGGAAAGAATCAGCAACAGCACCCTCGGACTGCTCGTCCACCAGGTGCGCAGCGGAGAACTGGACCGGGAGGGTTTCCTCCAGGCGGCGAAGGAGGCGGGCGTCCCAGCGGAGCGTGCCTGGCAACTGGCCGGGGAAGCCCTGGCCGCCTGGGAGAACCAGCGCCGGCTGCGAGCGAGCCCCCGAGAGGCCCACGACTTCATCGTCATTGGCGCGGGTTCGGCGGGTTGTGTGCTGGCCGCCCGGTTGTCCGAGGACCCGGCGAATCACGTGCTGGTCCTCGAGGCTGGCGGCCCTGGCACGAATCCGGACGTGTTCGACCCCTCGCGCTGGCGGTACCTGCTCGGCACGGAGCTGGACTGGAGCTACCAGACGGTGCCCCAGCGGCACGCCGCGGACCGGGTCATCCCCTGCCCGCGCGGCAAGATGCTGGGCGGCTGTGCCAGCAACAACGCCAGCGTCTGGGTACGCGGCCACCGCCAGGACTTCGATAGCTGGGTCGCCCAGGGCAACCCCGGCTGGGATGGCGAGACGGTTCGCCGCATCTTCAAGGAGCTGGAGGACTACTCGGGCGGCGAGGACGAGTACCGCGGCGTGGGCGGCCCGCTGCGCATCTCCCGGGCGGCCGACCCCCATCCCCTCGCCCACGCCTTCATCGAAGGCGCCCAACAGGCCGGCGTGCCCATGACCCGCGACTACAACGGCGCGCGGATGGAGGGGGCGGGCTTCTTCGACTTGTGCATCGCCGATGGCGAGCGCTTCAACGTGGCCCGTGGCCTGCTCTTCCCCGCGATGAGCCGTCCCAACCTGACGGTGCTCACCCACGCCGAGGTGACACGGCTGCTCTTCGAGGGCAACCGGTGCACCGGCGTGGAGTTCCGCCATGGAGGCCAGGTGCGCCGCGTGCGCGCCACGCGCGAGGTGGTGCTGTCCGCCGGGGCCATCAACTCTCCCAAGATGCTGATGCAGTCCGGCGTGGGGCCCGCGGACGAGCTCCAGGCGCTGGGCATCCCCGTGGTGCGGCATCTGCCTGGCGTGGGGCAGGACTTGCAGGACCACATCCTGGTGGCCGGCATCAACTACGAGAGCAGCGTCCCGCTCCCCAAGCCCCGCGGCAATGGCGCCGAGGCGACGCTGTGGTGGCGCTCCCATGCGGCGCTCTCGCGCCCCGACATCCAACCCGTCCTCCACGAGTTCCCCCTCGTCACCCCCGAGCTCGGCCCCGTGCCGGACAATGGCTACGCGCTCGTCCCCGGCCTGGTCCGTCCCGCCTCCCGGGGCCATCTGCGGCTCACCTCCGCCGATCCGCTCGCCCGGCCCATCATCGACATGAACTACCTGGGCCACGAGGCGGACGTCGAGGCCCTGCGCATCGCCGTGGAGCTGTGCCGGGAGATTGGCGCCTCGCGCGCCTTCGACGGGTTCCGCAAGCGCGAGCTCATGCCCGGACCGCACGGCCGCGCCGCGACGGTGGAGTGGATCCGCAAGGCCACCACCTGCTTCTTCCACCCCACCAGCACCTGCCGCATGGGCGTGGACGAGCGCGCGGTGGTGGACTCGCGGCTGCGCGTCCATGGCCTCGAGGGCCTGCGCGTGGCGGATGCGTCGATCATGCCGGAGATCACCTCGGGCCCCACCAACGCCCCCGCCATCCTCATTGGTGAGCAGGCCTCGCGCTTCATGCTCGCGGCCCGGCACGGATGACCGTCGTCACATCCGCACCCCCTTCACTCCCTCCAGACAAGTCGCGCGACACACGCCGGCTTCCCACCCCCCCCCCCCACATCGCCACAGGAGAGGAACCTTGACTCACGACATGTCACGTACCTGGATCGTCAATGCGGCCCTGCCCGTCCACTATCAGGTGCGGGTGGTCGATGGCGTGTTCGATCCCCGCAGCCAGGCCCTGCTGGAGGCGGGCGCCACCCAGCGCACCGGGACGCTCCGCAGGCTGGTGGTGATCGACGCCGAGGTGGACCGCCTCTATGGCGTCCAGCTCCGCCACTACTTCCAGCACCACGGCGTGAAGCACCAGATCATCTCGCTGCCCATCTCCGAGACGGAGAAGAACATGGAGTCCGTCTTCGCCGTGGTGAAGGGCATCAACGAGTTCGGCATCTCGCGCCGCCATGAGCCCATCATCGCCATTGGCGGAGGCGTCCTCATGGACATCGTCGGGCTCGCCGCGAGCCTCTACCGCCGCAGCACTCCGTATGTGCGGGTGCCCACCACGCTCATCGGACTGGTGGACGCCGGCGTGGGCGCCAAGACGGGCGTCAACCACTCCGCGCACAAGAACCGGCTCGGCACGTACTTCCCCGCCCGGGACACGCTGCTGGACCGCGGCTTCCTGAAGACGGTGGACACCCGGCACATCGTCAACGGCCTCGCGGAGATCCTGAAGATCGCCCTCATCAAGGACCGGGCCCTGTTCGAGCTGCTCGATCGCCACGGCACCACGCTCATCACGGAGCGCCTGCAGGGCAGGACCCCCGAGAGCAACCGCGCCGCCACCCAGGTCATCGAGCGGGCCATCACGGGAATGCTCGAGGAGCTGGAGATGAACCTGTGGGAGCACAAGCTCGAGCGCGTGGTCGACTACGGCCACTCCTTCAGCCCCACCATCGAGATGCTGGCCCTGCCCGAGCTGCTGCACGGTGAGGCGGTGAACATCGACATGGCGCTGACCACGCTGATCTCCGTCCAGCGCGGGATGATCACCCCCAATGAGCGGGACCGGATCTTCGCGCTCATGCGCAAGCTGGAGCTGCCCGTGTACCACCGGACCTGCGAGCCGGCGGTGCTGGTGGACGCCCTGGCCGACACCGTCCGCCACCGCGACGGGCTCCAGCGGCTGCCGCTGGCCATGGGCATCGGCTCGGCGTGCTTCGTCAATGACGTCACGCCGGAGGAGATGACCGCCGCGGCCACCGCCCTCCGGGAGATGGACGCCTCCTCCGGCTCCGCGCCCATATGGGAGGCCGCCCATGCGTGAGGGAGTGATCATCGGAGATCTCGAGGATCCCTCCGTGGTCCACGGCGTGCACGGCACCACGGGGCTCTCCCAGTGGAAGTGCCTGGCACGGCGGGCCGGGCTGTTCGGCGCGTGGGAGGCGGTGGAGTGGGCGTGGATTCCGCCGGGCGGCGTCAGCGGCGAGCACGTGCACACCCGCACCGAGGAACTCTACTTCATCCTCACGGGCCGCGGAGAGATGACGCTCGACGGCAAGCCGCACCCGGTGGGCCCGGGCAGCCTCATCCTGACGGGCCTGGGGACGAAGCATGGCCTGCGCAACGTCGGAGACGTGGGCCTGGGCTGGCTGGTGATCGAACTGCTGAGCCCCCACACCGCGGCGGTGTTGCGCGGCGCGGAGCCCCCGGGCCGTGCCCCCCGGCCCCCTACCCAACGAGGAGAAGAAGACGTGACGAACGCCGTGGTTCTCAACCTGCGTCAGACCTACGAAGTGAATCCTCGCGGCGTCTTCACCGGACCGCTGCGCAGCATCCGCCTGGTGAACCTGAAGCCCGGGCAGCGGGCGGAGCTGTCCGCCGCGGGCGAGGAGCACACCCTGTTCACCACCAGTGGCTCCGGGGAGATCTCCTCGGACGAGGGGGCCATCCCCCTGAAGTACGGCGTCTCCGTCACGCTGCCCCTGGGCACGGGGATGACCGTCACCGCCGGTGACGCGGGGCTGGAGTATTTCCTGGCGAGCCTCGAGGTGCCGGGAGGTGGAGCGCGATGATCATCTCCACCATCGACAGGACCTCCCGCACGCGCCAGGGCGGCGAGGAGATCCGCTGGCGCTCCCTGGCACGGCGCGGGATGTTGCATTCCGAGTGCGATTCCGTCGACTACGTGCGGCTGTCGCCGGGGACCGAGTTCGCGCTCCGAGGCCGCGAGGGCACCGAGAGTACCTGGTTCGTCCTCGCGGGCTCGGGGCTGCTGCGGGAGCAGGGCTCCGAGGCCGGGGAACGAACCCTCGACGCCGGCGAGCTGGTGCTCCTGCCCACCGGGGCGGACGCCCGCATCACCAGTGGGGCTGACGGCCTGGAGCTGCTCTGGCTCGTCGTGATGCCCCGCTCCATCTCCCAATCCCTGCCCATGAGGAGGCCCGTGGCATGAGTACGATGGCAACAGGAGCCTGGCCGGAAGGCTCGATGACAGCGGTGGCGATCACAGCGCCGGGACGGGTCGAGCTCACCCGGATTCCCATCCCGGGACCCCGGCCGGACGAGGTGTTGATCCGCCCCTCGTACGTCGGGCTGTGCGGAACCGATCTGGAGCTGCTGCACGGCACCGCCTCGTACCTGCGGGATGGCCGGGCGAGCCTTCCGCTGGTGTTCGGCCACGAGTGGTGTGGCCAGGTGGCCGCCGTGGGCAAGGAGGTGCGAGGGATTTCGGTGGGCAACCGGGTGGTGGGCCAGACGATGGTTCCCTGCGGCCTGTGCCGGATGTGCCACCGAGGACAGCGGGCGCACTGCGAGCGGCTGGTGGAGGTGGGCCTGTATGGCCTGCAGGGCGCCGCGGCCGAGTACATCCGCATGCCCATGCGTTCGCTCACCGCGTTGCCGGAGGCCCTCTCCGACGTGAACGCCGCGTTCATCGAGCCGACGGTCACCGTGGTGGGTGGCTTCGACAAGGCCGGCTGCGGCCTGAAGGACGAGGTCGCCGTGGTGGGGACCGGAACCATCGGCCTGCTCGCCGTGCAGCTCGCCTCGCGGATGGCCCGGCACGTGGATGCGATCGGCATCGACGAGGCGGGGCTGAAGCTGGCCGCCGCCTGCGGTGCCCGGCGCACGCTGCGGCCCGAGCAGGCCCGGAGCGGGGCCTACTCGCTGGTCATCGAGGCTTCCGGCTCCTCGCGGGCCTTCCTGCGCGGCGTGGAGCTCGCCGCGACGGGTGGCCGGGTGGCGGTGGTGGGCGTCGCGAACGAGCCGGTGTCTGGTTTCGTGCCGGGGGAGCTCGTCCTGCGTGGAGTCGATCTGCTCGGCATCCGGCATGGCCTGGACTACTACGACCGGACGATCCAGCTCTTCGTCGATGGCGTGCTGGACGCGAAGCCGCTGATCGCCGGAGTGCTCTCGCCGGGACAGGCCGCGCACGCCTTCGAGCTGCTCGAGCATGGCCGCTCGGGTCCCCCCAAGGTGCTGCTGCGCTTCAACGAAGGGAGGACGTCATGATCCGGCGAACCCTCGAGCGGACTGGCGGCGTGCAGTGGCTGGTCAACCGGGAGCTCATCCCCGAGGCGCTCGGAATGCTGATGATCCACGAGCTGTCCGGGGGAAGCGTGCTCCCGGAGCACAGCCTGCCGGGAGCCGAGTCGGTCACCTTCTTGTTGTCCGGCAAGGGGGACTGGCGCGCGAACGGGCACACCTGGCGGCTGACCCCTGGCGAGGGCGTGTTCAATGCGCCGGGGACCCGCCGCGCCTTCGAGACCGAGCACGGCCAGGACACGATGCTCCTGGTGGTGTACGGCGGAACCAACGACCCGCGGGACGCGAAGCCCCACGAGGCGCACAGCGCCGGCAGCGGGTGCCGCATCTCCCGGACGGCGGACCAGGGCAACCACAGTCCCCTGGGCGAGGCCGGTGGCTTCATCGACATGGGCGTGCACTGGCTGGCGACGAGCCAGACCGTCGGCACGCGCTCGGTGGTCGTGGCCACCTCGACGTTCACCCCGGGAGGCAGCCACCAGCTCCACCGGCACCCGAATGCCGATGAGTTCTTCCTGGTGCTGCAAGGCGGTGGCGAGCACCTCACGAAGGACGGCCCGGTGCGGTTGAACCCGGGCGACCTGGCCTACATCCCGGCCGGCGAATGGCACGGATTCCAGACCGATCCCGGCGTCACCACCCGGACGGTCTACGGCTACCTGGGCGCGGGAAGCCTCGCCCAGGCTGGATACGAATTGCTGGAGGAAGAGACATGAACGAGCGAATCGCCATCGTGACCGGTGCCAGCTCCGGCATCGGCAAGGCCACCGCCATCGCCCTGGCCCAGAAGGGCTTCGATGTCGGGATTGGTTTCAACTCGAACGCGGAGGGAGCCCGGCAGGTCGCCGCGGAGGTGGAGGCCCACGGCGTACGGGCCCTGGCCTTCCGCATGGACCTGACGGACCCGAGCGCCGCCGCGGAGGCGGTGGAACGGGCGGCCAGCGAGCTGGGCGGAGTGGATGTCTTCGTCAACAACGCCGGGGTCAACCGCCGCGCCTCGTTCCTCGAGGAGACGCCGGAGGACTGGCAGCGCATCCTCACCATCAACACCACCGGCCCCTTCCTGTGTGCCCAGGTGGCGGCGCGCCGCATGGTGGCTCGAGGGCGGGGCGGGCGCATCGTCAACGTGACGTCCGTGCACGAGCTGGTGCCCATCCGGGGAGGTTCCTCCTACTGCGCCTCCAAGGGCGGGCTGGGCCTGCTCACCAAGGTGATGGCCCTGGAGCTGGCGCCGCATGGCATCACCGTCAACGCGGTCAGCCCGGGAGAGACGGCCACGCCGATGAACGGAGTCCCCGAGAGCCGTGACGCGGCGGAGCTCTCCCGGCCCGCGATTCCCATGGGCCGGCCCGGGCGCTCCCGCGAGGTCGCGGCGCTCATCGCCCACCTGGCGGAACCTGACGCCGCCTACATCACGGGCGTCACCGTCACCGTGGATGGCGGGCTGCTGTTGATGAGCGCCATCGCCAACCAGGAGTACGCGGGCCGCCCGTAATCACATTCCAATCGAAATGGATTCAACCCAGACACACGAAAGGACTTCCTCATGAGCCGTACCAGCCAGGGCATTCCCGGAGCACGCAACGTCCACCACCTCGCCTATACCGTTCCCAATCTGGATCAGGCGGTCGACTTCTTCGTCAACGTCCTGGGTGCCGAGCTGCTGTACCGGATCGGCCCCGTCGAGGACACGAAGAGCGACTGGATGACGCGCCAGCTCAACGTGCACCCCCGGGCCTCGACGCACATCGCCATGCTCCGCTTCGGGCCCGTCACCAACCTCGAGCTGTTCGAGTACACGGCGCCCGAGCAGCGGCGGGAGCTCCCGCGCAACAGCGACTGGGGCGGCCATCACCTGGCCATCGACGTGGAGGACGTGGATGCCGCGGTCGACTACCTCCGCTCGGTGCCCGGCGTGAAGATCCTCGGCGAGCCGCAGACCCTCACCGAGGGGCCCATCGCCGGTGACCGCTGGGTCTATTTCCTGACCCCGTGGGGCATGCAGATGGAGGTCCTGAACATGCCCAGGGGAATGCCTTACGAGAAGGACACCGATGCCCGCCTGTTCGGGCCATGCAAGCCCTGGAACGACCGGAGCGAGTGAGCCGAAGGGGGAGGCCGGGAGCAATCCTCCCGGCCTTTCCCCTATAGTACCGGGAGCAGCCTTCCCCCCACCTCTCCCGGAGATGCGATGTCGAAGAGCCCCCGCCTGGCTTCCCAGGGTCTGTCCCATCAAGACGTGCTCGCCCGGATGCGCGCGATGCGCACCGAGGACGCACGCTGGCAGGAGGGCCGGACGTGGAGTCTCGTCTACAACGCGGGAGAGGACATCCGCCGGGTGGCGGCCGAGGCCTATACCGAGTTCATGTCGGAGAATGGCCTCAGCCCCCTGGCCTTCCCCAGCCTGAGGCGCTTCGAGGCCGAGGTGCTCACCATCGCGGCGGATCTCTTCCACGGCCCCACCGCCGCCGGGACGATGACGTCCGGTGGCACCGAGTCCATCCTCATGGCCATCAAGACGGCCCGGGACTTCGCTCGCGCCGAGCGTGGCATCACCGAGCCGGAGATGGTGCTGCCCGCCTCCGTCCACCCCGCCTTCCAGAAGGCCGCCCACTACTTCGGGGTGAAGCCCATCAACGTCCCCGTCGCGTCCGACTTCCGCGCGGATGTGGAGGCCATGCGCGCCGCCGTGGGCCCGCGCACCGTGCTCGTCGTCGGCTCGGCGCCCTCCTACCCGCACGGGGTGATGGACCCCATCTCCGAGCTCGCCGCCATGGCCCAGGAGAAGGGTGTCCTCTTCCACGTGGATGCCTGTCTCGGCGGATTCCTGCTGCCCTTCGCGAAGCGGCTCGGCCACGACATCCCCGACTTCGACTTCACCGTGCCCGGCGTCACCAGCCTGTCGGCGGACCTGCACAAGTATGGCTACGCCGCCAAGGGCGCCTCCATCGTGCTCTACCGCACGCCCGAGTTGCGCCGGCACCAGTTCTTCACCTACGCGGGTTGGAGCGGCGGCATCTACGCCTCTCCCTCCATGGCCGGCACCCGCCCCGGTGGTGCCATCGCCGCGGCCTGGGCCATCCTCAAGTACCTCGGCGAGGAGGGTTACCTGCGGCTGGCCCGCACGGTGCTCGATACCTCGAAGTCGCTGCGCGAGGGCATCGCCGCCATCCCCGGGTTGAAGCTGCTGGGCAAGCCTTCGCTCAGCATCTTCGCCTTCTCCTCGGACACGCTGGACGTCTACGCGCTGGGCGATGCCATGGAGGCGCGCGGCTGGAAGCTGGACCGGCAGATGATGCCTCCCGCGCTGCACCTGATGGTGACGCCGGCCCATGCGGCGGTGGTGAAGCCCTTCCTCGCGGACCTGCGCGCGTGCGCCACCAGCCTCGCCTCTGGTGAGCCCGCTCCGGATGGCAGCGCCGCCATGTACGGCATGCTCGGCGCCCTCCCCGACCCCAAGGACGCCGAGGGCTTCATCCTCCAATTCATGGACGGGCTGTACGACGTCCCCGAGCAGGAGTGAGCCCATGACCTCCATGGGGCTCTTCCAGGTGCTCGCGCTCGTGGGCTTCCCCGGGCTCTCCCTGCTCGCCGCGCGCCACCTCAAACCCGTGGCCTGGGTGGGCCCCGTGGTCGTCTGTTATGCCTTCGGCATCATCCTCGGCAACATCCCGGGGCTGGGGCTGCAGGAGCGGCTGAGTCTCTCGGTCAGCGAGGCGGCCGTGCCGCTGGCCATCCCCCTGCTCCTCTTCACCACGAACGTGCCCCGGTGGATGCGGCTCGCGCGGCCCACGCTGCTGTCCTTCGGCCTCGCGTGCCTGTCCGCCATGGTGAGCGCCGCCGTCGTGGGCTTCGCCTTGTCGGACCGCTCGGACGAGTGGTGGAAGATGTCCGGCATGCTGGTGGGCGTCTACACCGGCGGCACCGCCAACATGAACGCCATCGGCCTGGCGCTCCGCGTCCGCGAGGAGACCCTCATCCTCCTCAACACCGCGGACATCATCGTTGGCGCCGTCTACCTCCTCATCCTGGTGACGGTGGCCCAGCGGATCGCCCTGCTCTTCCTGCCCCGCTTCCCGAATGCCACCGGCTGGGATGACGGTGAGGCGCAGGAGGCGGAAGGAACCGGGGGATTCACCTGGAGCCAGGCGCGCGGCATGGCACTGGCCTTCCTCCTCGCCGCGCTCATCGTGGGCGTGTCCGTGGGCGGGACGCTCCTGGTGTTCGGCGGGATGGAGGCACCGGTGGTGCTGCTGCTCATCACCTCGCTGAGTCTGGCCGCGTCCTTCCTGCCCTCCGTGCGCGAGCTGCCCGGCAGCTACGCCATGGGAGACTACGCACTGCTCGTCTTCTGCGTGGCCGTCGGCACGCTCGCGGACGCGAGCCGCATGCGCGACACGGGCCTCTTCGTCTTCGTCTTCTGCGCGGGCATGGTGGTGCTCGCCGTGGGGATGCACTTCGCCCTCGCCGCCCTCTTCCGCATCGACGCGGACACCGCCCTCATCACCTCCACCGCCACCATCTTCGGTCCCCCCTTCATCGGTCCGGTGGCACGCGCCCTGGGCAACCGCGAGCTCATGGTGTCCGGTCTCACCACCGGCATCATGGGCTACGCGGTGGGCACCTATCTCGGACTTGCCGTGGCCTGGTTGCTGCGGCCCTGACGTACCTGGAGTCTTCCATGCATCCGATTCGGACAACGTGGGCAGTGGTGCTCTCCGCCGCGCTGGCCACCGCCCCCGCGTGGGCGGAAGAGGCCCCCAAGCAAGCCCTCGAGGCCCCCGGCCCCGAGCCCCTCCCCACACCCCAGCCCGCTCCCGCGCCCCGGACGGGCTGGGGCGTGCAGGGCCTGCCGCTGGTCAACTTCAACAGCGACGAGGGCTTCGGGTATGGCGCCCGGTTGATGGTGGTGGACTCGGGCGATGGGACCCAGCGGCCCTACCGCATGGCCTTCATCGCGCAGTTCTTCCAGACGACCAATGGGGTGGGCATGCACCGCCTCATCATGGATGCGCCGGGCTTCCTGTCCTCCCCCTGGCGATTGACCTCGGACGTCAGCCTGCTCAATGACCGGTTCTCGCCGTACTACGGCCTGGGGAGCTCGGCGGGGTACGAGCCCGCCTTCGCCGCGTGCGAGGACCGCGGTGCCCTGGCGTCGAACCCGAACGCCTGCCCGGGCAACCCGGACTTCCGCGGCCTGCGCTACTACACCTTCGAGCAACGCTCCCTGCCCAGCGTGATGCTGAACGTGCGCCGGCCCCTGATCGGCCCCTTGCAGGTGGCGCTGGGTTATCGCTTCCGCCTCACCACCGTGCGGACACGCTACAACGCGGAGGATCTGGGACAGGCGAGGAGCTCCCGGCTGATGGAGGACGCCCACGCGGGAATGCTCACCGGGCTGAACGGTGACTCGGACGCGCCGGACGTCTTCCGCACCGCCGAGGTCACCGCCGGCCTGCTGTTGGACCTGCGCGACAACGAGCCGGCACCCCTGCGCGGCATGTTCCACGAGCTCGCGCTGCGCGGGGCCACCGGGGTGACGGGCAGCGCCTTCTCATACTGGGGCGCCACCGCCAACCTGCGCTTCTACCACCCCGTGTTCGACGACCGGCTCGTGGCCGCCCTGCGCCTCTTCGTCGATGTCATGGGCGGAGATGTTCCCTTCTTCCTCCTCTCCTCCTTCAGCGGCGTGGAGTGGCGCGAGGGCTGGGGCGGCATCGGCGGCGTGTACACCGCCCGCGGCATCATCAAGAACCGGCTCCAGGGCCAGGTGAAGGCGCTCGCCAACGGAGAGCTGCGCTGGAAGTTCCTCTCGGTGGCTCCGTGGAATCAGCAGCTGGACTTCACCCTCGTCACGTTCCTCGACGCCGGTCAGGCCTGGGCCGATCTGCGTTTCCTGGACGGGGGGCGCCCTCGCTACGCGGGCGGCGGCGGGCTTCGCATCGCCTGGCAGGACAACTTCATCCTCCGGCTCGACTACGGCGTCAGCCCGAGTGATGGCACTTCGGGGTTCTACCTGGACTTCAACCACCTGTTCTGAGGTTACTGCCCCAGGGCGCGCTCGATTCGCGCTCGCAGCGCGGCCTCCGAGAGCGCGCCCCGCTGCGCGTCCACCACCCGGCCCTCCCGGTCCAGGAAGTAGAGCGTCGGCAACGCCGTCACCTGGAACGCCGCCGCCATCTCGTCCGGCGCGTACACCACGTACGGCGCCAGGTCCGGCATGCGGCTGATGATGAACTCCTCCACGAACAGCGGCGCGTCCGGCATCTCGTCCCGGCTCGCCGCAACGAACACCAGCCCCTTCGGCTCGTACTCCTTCGCCAGCTTGATGAGGTGCGGCATCTCCGCCTGGCACGGCGGGCACCACGTCGCCCAGAAGTCCAGCATCACCACCTTGCCCCGCAGATCCGACAGCGACAGCTTCTTGCCGTCATACGTCTGCATCGACACCGACGGCGCCGACATCCCATCCGACGCCAGCCGCCCCCTCAGCGCCTCCTGCACGCCCAGGTACCCCAACCCCGCCAGGCCCAGCAGCGCCGTCACCACCAGCAGCACCTTGCTCCAACCCTGGCGCTCGGGCGCCGGCGTGCTCCCCTCGCCCACCTGCTCCGGCCGTCCCTCGGTGTCCGCGTTCCGCTGCTCCGTCACGTGCCTGCGCTCCTCGTCGTCTTCAACACCCGGTGCACCTGCTTCAGCACCCCCCGCACTCCCCGCCTCACCCCAGGCCTCCTCACCACCCACTCCGCCACCCCTGGCCCATACCGGTAGTACACCCGGATGAATTCCCGCCCCACCCCGTGGCGGCGCAACACCTCGTCCCGGAACTCCCGGAACGCCACCAGCTCCGGAGCCCCCTCGCCGAACGCCGCCGTCACCACGAAGCACGAGCCCGCCGGCGAAATCCACATCAGCCGGTCGTTCGTCAGGTTGCGCACCACCTTCAGCTCGCGCGCCTCGGTGTACAGGAAGACCAGCAGGTCCCTCCTCGCCACCGGGAACTCCTCGCCGCTCGCCTCCTCGAACTCGATGCGCGAGCTGCCCGAGCCCCTCACCTCGTCCACCGTGAAGAAGTAGCGCCGCGAGCTGCTCTTGTGCTCGATCTCCAGTCCGCGCAGCTCACCGAAGTACGCGAGGAACGGCGTGCCGCACGCCGGGCACACGTAGCGGCGCGTCCCCGGCCCCGGCACGAACCCGAAGTCGTTGATGCGCTTGCAGCCCGTGTTGGGGCAGATGAGCTTCACCTGCGCCACCGATTCCTGCCGCGGGTCGTACCGCGAGGCCCCCGACGCCCGGTCGTACACCGCCGGGACCACCGCCTCCTTCGTCCCGAGCGCCCGCGTGGGATGTGCCTGGCGCTCCAGCTCGATCGCCCGCCGCCACGCCTCCTCCGCCTGCACCAGCCTCCCGCCCACCGTGTGGCACAGCGCCTCGCCGTGCGCCTTCAGCGCCGCGAGGATGCGCTCCGTGGCTTCCCAGTGTCCCGCCTCGCGAGCCACCGCCAACGCCATCGCCAGCACCTTCTCCAGCTCTGGCAACAGCGCCTCGGCCGCCTTCCGGGCGGGGTCCTCCGCCCGGTGGTACACCGGTGGCTCCGGAATCCGGGCGAACAACGCCAAGGCTTGCGCGCGCAACTGCTCCTGCGCTTCCTGCGCTCGCGGGAGGGAGATCGTCGCCGCCCGCTTCTGGGCGGCCTGGAAGAGCTCTTCGGGCTGCAAGGCCGCGCACATTAGAGGGCCCCCCGCTCGCTGTCAGCGCCCTTCCCCACCTCCTGCCAGAAACTGGCCGACTCCCCCTCCCCCGTGTATGAGGGGGTAGGAGGATGTAAACCATGGGCTTCTTGAAGTTCCTGGTGTGGACGGGCTGTGCGGTGGGACTCGGGGTCTTCCTGGCGATCGGTGAGATCGATGGACGGACGCCGATGGAGTACGCGCAGCGGGAGTGGAAGCGCCACGTCCAGCCGGCGAAGGTGGAGCGGGTGAAGGGCGAGCTGAGGGAGGCGCTCGACGACGCCAAGGAGACCGTCACCCGGACGACGAAGCAGGCCGCCGCGGCGCCGCGCGAGCGCATCACCAATGAGGATCGCGCGGCGATCGACAAAATCATCGCCCAGAAGAAGTAGGGTTCCCCACCCTTGCCGGCCGCCCCGCTTCCCCTCTGGACCCCCCCTCCCTAGCTTCTTGCGAGGCGGGCGGGGGTCGGAGGCGGGACGATGACGGGTGGACGGTGGTGGTGGGGTGTCTCGCTGGCGACAGTGCTGTGCGGCACCCTGGGTGCGCCAGCGTGGGGCGCGCGGCGGGGAGAGGGCGAGCGGCTGTGGGTGGAGGCGCAACAGCGCTCCGTCCGAGAGGAGCGCTCGGTGTTGAGCCAGGTGGCCCGGTCGGCCATGCCCGCGGTGGTGTCCATCACCACGGTGCAGCCGGGCACCACCGCCGATGGCGAGCAGCAGAAGGGCATCGGCTCGGGCGTCCTCATCCATCCGGACGGCTACATCCTCACCAGCGCCCACGTGATTGAAGGCGCGGAGGGCATCTCCGTCTCGGTGCTCTCCGAGCGGGGCTACCCCGAGGAGTACCCCGCGGAGCTGGTGGGCGAGGACGAGCGCACGGACTTCGCGCTGTTGAAGATCGACGCGGGCCGCAAGCTGCCGGTGCTGAAGCTGGCGTCGGCGTCGCGGGTGGACGTGGGCGACTGGGTGGTGGTGATCGGCAACCCCTTCGGGCTGACGCACTCGGTGACGGCGGGCGTGGTGAGCGCCAAGGGCCGCACGGACGTGACGCCCAACGGCCGGGACGGGGACTTCGACTACATGCAGGTGGACGCCTCCATCAACCCGGGCAACTCGGGGGGGCCGGTGCTGGACGTGCACGGGGACGTGGTGGCCATCGCCAACGCCGTCAACGTGGCGGGCCAGGGCATCGGCTTCGCCATCCCGGTGGACATCGCCAAGGCGGTGGTGCCGCACCTGCGGAAGTACGGGCGCGTGCGCCGCGGGTGGATGGGCGTGTCCGTGCTGGACTGCACCCCGGACGCCATCGAGGCCTACGGGCTGGCGAACGCCCGGGGCGTGGTGGTGTCCGAGGTGACGGATGGGGGCCCCGCCTCGCGCGCCGGGCTCCAGGTGGGCGACGTCATCGAGGCCCTGGACACCGCGAAGGTGGAGCGCGCCGCCAGGCTGCGCTGGCAGGTGGCGGCCCAGGGCGTGGGCCGCAGCGTGGTCCTCCGGGTGCGCCGGGGGGAGCGGCCCCTGAAGCTCCGGGTGAGGCTCGAGGAGCTCCCCGCCGAGGTCCAGCAGGCCGCCAAGGGGCCCCCGGCGAGCGAGCAGCCAGGGGTGGGGGGCAGCGGCGGCCCGGACGCCCCCTCCCCGTAAGCCGGAAAACGGGGGATGCGCCCGCATCCCCGCCTGCCTCCTTGCGTTCCGATACGGCCAGAGCTACAGACAGCGCCTTTGCACGCCCCGCGGGTCTCCCCATGGTGACGCGAGGCACCGTTATCGCAACAGGAGCATTTCCATGGCTGAAGCACAGAAGACGACCCTGAAGAAGTGGCCGCGCGTGGCCAAGGCCGGTGGCAAGAAGGCCTGCACCGTCGAGGGCTGCAAGCGTCCCTACCGCGCCAAGAGCTACTGCTTCTTCCACTTCAAGAAGTGGCGGCAGGGCGAGCTGCCCCACTCCCGTTACCGCACCTGCTCCAAGCCGGACTGCCGCGTGAAGACGTCCAAGGCCGGTCTGTGCGAGAAGCACTACGGAGAGACGTACAAGAAGGCCGAAGCCGCCGCCTAGCCGTCCTGGCCGGGGCCTCGCGAGGGCGCTCCCTTCCCGGGAGTGCCCTTCCCCCCGCCCATCGCTCGTCCCACGTGCTTGAAGGCCGTGAGCCACAGCTCCGCCTCGCGCTGGGTGAGCTCCGCACGCAACAGACTCCGCTCCAGCTCCATCAGGATGTGCTCCGGCGCCTGCGGGTTGAGGAACTGCGCCTCCAGCATCACCTGGCGCATCCGCTCGCCCAGCGCGCGCACCGTCCCCATCTTCGCGCCCTCCTGCTCCGGGGCCACCGGCGCCACGGGCTGCTCCGCGAGCTTCCGGCCCTCGCGCGAACACAGATAGAGGAGCACCGCCGTCGCCTGGGCGAGGTTCATGGACGGCTGCACCTCGCTGGTGGGGATGACGAGGAAGTCCGTGCAGAAGGCCAGCTCCTCGTTGGACAGCCCCCGCTGTTCACCCCCCATCACCAGCGCCACCCTCCCCCGCCGGCTCTGATCCGCCAGCCGCGCCATCGCCTCCTCGGGGGTGAGCGCCGTGCGGCCCTCGAGCTGTGTGCGAGAAGTGGTGCCAACCGCGTACACGCAGTCCTTGAGGGCCTCGGGGAGGTTCTGGGCCACGGCCATGGCGTCCAGGACGGAGTCGCTTTTGACCGCGAGGCGCTCGGCCGCTCGGAAGGCGTAGGTGGCGGGGTCGGACAAGATGAGACGGGAGAATCCGAAATTGGCCATCACCCGGGCCACCGCCCCCAGGTTGTCCGGTGATCGCGTCTGGTGGAGGACGACGGTCAAGTTCACGGCCGCGAGCATGCCTCCGAGTTTAGCTTTCCGTGTCAGACCCGCATCGGTATATTCCCGGGTGATGCGTCGCTGGGTCGCAAGCCTGCTTCTCTCTCTCGTAACCCTGACCGGTTGTGGCGTCGGGGGTGCACCCGTGCGCGCTTCGTTGAGCGCGCGTCAGGCACTCACCAGTCCGCCAGAGCTGCTCGAGTTCGAGACATCCACCACCCGCCTGGAGCTGTACCGCGAGGTGGCCCGCATCTCCGAGACGGAGGCGGGTCTGTCTCCACAGGCACCGGTGCTGTTCCCCATCAGTCAGCGAGGTGAGCTGGTGGCGGCCCCGGGTTTCGAGGCGCGGACGGATCTGCTCCTGGCGCCAGACGCGGGAGCGCCGCTGCAGCTGAGCTTCGATGGACGGGCGGGCGAGCGCTGGCCGGAGGATCGGCGCGAGGGCCTGCAGGGCCTGTCGGAGCGCGAGGCGGCTGAGCTGGTGGCCCGCACGCTGCTGGCGCACTGGCGGATCAACCCGGCGGGAGGGGTGCAGGTGGATCGGGCCTCGGGCGCGCCGTACGCGGTGGCGTACGTGGACGGCATCCTGCGCATCAACCCGGCGTTCCTGTACATGGCGGCGGCCCAAGGTCCCGCTTCCCTGCCGGGCGCGGGCCAGTAGAGTCGCGCCTCCTTTCCGCCCCGCTTCGGGGCAGAGGCGCCTCCTGTGAACACCTCCGCACTCCACGCGCAGCTTCCGCATACGCTCCGGCAGACGAACCTGCCCACCCTGGGCCAGCACTACCAGGGGAAGGTCCGTGACACGTACCGCCAGGGAGACCGGCTGGTGCTGGTCACCTCGGACCGGTTGTCGGCGTTCGACCATGTGCTGACCACCATCCCCTTCAAGGGCGAGGTCCTCAACCGGCTGGCGACGTTCTGGTTCGAGCGCACGAAGCACATCGTGGCCAACCACGTGCTGGACGTGCCGGACGCGAACGTGACGGTGGCGCGGGCCTGCGAGCCCTTCGCGGTGGAAGTGGTGGTGCGCGGCTACCTGACGGGCAGCCTGTGGCGCGACTACCAGAAGGGCACGCACACGGCCTACGGGGTGCCCTTCGGGGACGGGATGCGCAAGGACGAGGCGTTCCCCTCCCCCATCATCACGCCGTCCACGAAGGCGCAGTACGGCCAGCACGACGAGCCCATCTCCGAGAAGGAGATCCTGGCGAAGAACCTGGCGAGCGCGCGTGACTGGGCACGCATCACCGAGGCGGCGAAGGGGCTGTTCCTCGAGGGCCAGAAGTGGGCGCGCACGCGCGGGCTGATCCTCGTGGATACGAAGTACGAGTTCGGCAAGGTGGGCGATGAGCTGTACGTCATCGATGAGATCCACACGCCGGACTCGAGCCGCTACTGGGTGGCGGACGAGTACGAGGCGCGCTTCGCGAAGGGCGAGGACCAGCGGATGCTGGACAAGGAGAACATCCGCCAGTGGCTCATCCGCGAGCGGGGCTTCCAGGGCCACGGCACGCCGCCGGCGATCCCGGATGACGTGCGCGTGTCGCTCGCGGAGAAGTACCTCGCGGCCTACGGGCAGATTACCGGCACACCGCTGGAGCTGAACGTGGGCGACGTGCACGCGCGCATCGAGAAGAACCTGAAGGCGCGCGGGTACCTCTGAAGCCTCCGGCGGCGGGTTCGATTCCCGCCGCCTCCACTAAGCCAAGAGAAGTAATTCCGTTCAGGGGGCCCAGCGCCAAGGCCCGATTTCTCGGCCTCAGCGGTTGTACCCCCTGACCGAACTTAGTTCGGGTGGCTTAGAGGTTGCCCGCCGCCTTGAGTCGACCCCACTCCTAACGAGGAGGCGCGGAGCGCCTCAGGGGACCCAATCGGTTCTTGTCAGACCAAATTTGGACCAAATCCGGAGTACACGCCAACCCAGGCCGCCCTCCCTGGAGGTGCGCGGCAGGGGTCCTGGGTTTCTTGGGTGTCTTGGACGAGATGGGGCTTCACGCTCAATGAACGATGAGCACGGAGGCCCGCGAGTACCGGGAGACGCAATTGATGGTGGGTGAGCCCGATGCTCGTCTACGCTCGCGTACTCCAAGGAGACTGAAATGTCAGCGAAGGCACTCAGGGCATGGCTCGCGGTGGCTGCGCTTCTGCTCGGGACAAGCCCCGCCTACGGCGACACGAGCGCGGAGATCGCCGCGCGTCTGGACCATGCGAAGGCGGCATTGACGGCGACTCGTGGCCAGCTCACGCCGGAACAGTGGGCATTGCTCAGCGGCAAGCTCACGGGCGCGGAAAAGGCCCTGGCGGACTACAACCAGTTCGCCGCGAAGACGGGACGAACGATGGTCACCGCCCAAGCGAGCACCGCGGCAAGCTCCGAGGTTCTCGCGGCCGAAGGCGAGGCCATGGCGGCCCGAAGCACGGTCTCGGTGCTCGGGAGAGTGGGCGTTATCTTCCTCTCCCTGGTCACCATCCAGAGCGATGAGGATCCCACGCTCTACGAATCCCGTCAGAAACGGGTGCTGGAAGAGCAACTCCGGGAAATCGGCCGCGCGGCCGAACAGGTCAAATCGGAAATCGAGCAGGCCAGCAAGTCCCCTGCCCCCAAGTCCGCCCGGCTCGACGAGGAGGAGGACGAGGACGGAGACATCCACCACCTCGCAACCAACAAGAATGACACGTCCGACGCCCGTGGAGGGCCGTGGACGCCAAGGTTCCGAGAGATATTCGAAAAGGCGGGAATGACTTTGAACGACCCCGCCAACACGGTGAGGGTCAAAGGCCACCGGGGCCCGCATCCCGAGCAGTACCATCGGCAGGTTCGTGACGTATTGAAGCTCGCCACGGATGACTGCGTCGGCGTGGTGCAATGCCGTGAACGACTCACGCGAGCGCTTTGGCGGTTGGGCGTGGAGTGCTCGACTCCTGGAACAAGACTGAACCAGTTGATTACGACACCTGCGGCAGGATAGGGATACCCGGCGGATGCGCTACTTCCAACTGATGGATGACGTGAATGTCCCGGGTGGGTGGATACTGGGAACCCCGACCGATGCACGGACGGGCCAGCCTCTAAGTGGCGTATTCCTCAAGGGCCAGCCCCTACGCGTCACCGGACCTGTTCGAGCTCCCTTCCTCCAGCCCGGAAGAGCGCTCGACTTCTCCCTGGCGGATACAGCACCAGTCGTCCACGCCAAGGTGGCCTCGGTCCTGGCCGAACTGGCACCGACCGACGTACAGCTCATCCCGGCGAACGTTGATACACAGCCTGAGCAATATTGCCTCTTGAATGTGCTGCGCGTCGTGAAATGTATCGATGATGCCGCTTGCGAAGAGGTCAATCACTGGACGCCCGAAGACGGAGTACCAGAGAAGACCGGGCAATATTTTTCCGTGTACGGCTTGAGGATCGATCCCACTCAGGTCGGAGGCGTGCACCTCTTCCGTCCCTGGGGATGGGAGATTGCCCTCATCGTCTCGGAGAGCATCAAGGAGGCGATGCAACGACTGGGCGTGACGGGCGCCCGGTTCGACGAGGTTTGAATCACCCAGAGTGAAGACCCACCTCCTGCCTCCACACCTCGAGCAAGCGAACACGTCCAGCGCTTTCCGTCCTACGTAGCAGCCCAGCTTGGTCCAATCGTGGTGTGCGCTCCTTCTTCGGCTCCTCCATCGTCGCGGCAAAGGACGGGCTCTCCTCCTCCGGCTCCGACCTCGCCCCTGCTTGGGGGACCAGAAATGGCCGCAGTTGCGCGCCTGGAGCGAAGACGCCGTGGAACCTCGTGAGGGAGTGCCAGGCGGCGGGTTCGATTCCCGCCGCCTCCATTGAAAGCTACCCGCCGCTCCGAGCCGGTCAGTTGACCTTCACGGTGATGGGCGCCGACGTCGTGACGTTGCCCACCGCGTCGTAGGCCTTGGTCGTCAGCGTGTGAAAGCCCTTGGTCACCGACAGCAGGTTCCAGCTCACGCTGTAGGGCGACGTGGTGTCCGTGCCGATGACCTTGGTGCCGTCGTAGAACACCACCTGGGTGACACCCTGGGCGTCACTCGCGCTCGCCTGCAACGTGGTGAGCAGGAACAGCGAGGCCCCGTTGGCGGGAGACGTGAGGGCCACCGTGGGTCCGGTGTTGTCCACGTAGACGGGACGGCCGCCCGTCACGACGTTCCGCGTGTCGTTCCCCGCCAGATCGTAGGCCAGCACCTTGAGCGAGACGTTGCCATCGGGTCCGGTGCTCGAGTCCCAGTTCACCTCGTAGGGCGCCGTGGTGTCCGTGCCGATCAACGTCTCGCCCGCGTAGAACTCGACCTTCGTCACACCATTGAGATCGGTGGCGTTGACACTGACCGGGACGATTCCCCGAAGCCAGGTGTACGCCTGCGGAGCGGTGAACTCCGTGGACGGCGGGGTGTTGTCGACCGTCACCACCACCTCGGTGGAGATGCCGACGTTGCCCAGGCGGTCCACGGCCCTCGCCGTGAGCCGATGGACCCCGTCCCGCCTCGGCCAGCTGGTGTTCCAGGTCGCCGCGTGGGACGTCTGGGGCGAGATGGGGAACGCGCTGAGCTCCGTCTCTCCGGAGAAGTACTCGATGTCCATGACGCCGGTGGGGTCGCTCGCCGTGGCATCGAGCACGACATTGCCCCGCAGGAGCGCCCCCGGCACCGGTGAGACGAGCACCGTGCTCGGCCCGGTGTTGTCGGTCTTGATCACGACCGCCGTGGAGGTGGTGACGCGGCCCGCGGGGTCATAGGCCTTCGCCGTGAGCGAGTAGGTGCCATCCGCCACGGCGCCGCTGTTCCACATCACCTCGTAGGGCGCGCTGGTGTCGGTGCCGAGCAGCGTCCCGTCCACGTAGACCTCGACCCGCGTCACCGCCATGTCGTCCTCGGCCGCCACGACCACCGGCACCACGCCACCGACCGGCAGGTTGTAGCTGGTGGTGCTGTAGGGACTGGTGATCTTCACCGTCGGCGGGAAGGCATCCGTCGGCGGGCCCACCGCGAAGACGAGGTCGTCATGGTCGTCGCGCGAGCCCGTGCTGCACGACGACACCGGGCTGGTGCGCACCGCCTGGAACTGGGCGCGGATGGCCTGCAGGTCGCCCGAGGGCAGCACCACCTCCGCCGAGAGCCAGTGGGTCCCGTAGATGGTCCCCGTGACCGAGGTCAGCCAGGTCCACGAGGGGTTCGTGGCATCGCTCGCGGAGAACAGGTCGAGCACATCCTCACCGACCGGGTCTCCGGAGACGAGGACGTCGACCCGGGCCCGCCGGTTCTCGGCCAGGAGCTCCCCACCGACGCGCGTCACGATGATGCGCTGAATCCGCTCGGAATAGACCTGGTCGAGCCCCGGCCCGTCGGCACAGCCGTCGAGCGTGTTGGGCGCGTGCGGCTCCGAGGTGTTCCGGTCCTCGACCAGCTTCGCGGTGTCGCACACCTTGTTCACCGTGTCGCACACGGGGACGCCGAGCACGGGGTCGAACACGGCGGTGCCGGGCTTGAACAGGGTGATGGGCACCGGGGCGCTCGTGGTCGTGTTGCCCGCCAGGTCATGGGCCTGGGCGGTCAGGGTGTAGTCCGCGCTGATGGCGTAGTCGAAGTTCCACTGCACGGAGTAGGGAGCCGTCGTGTCTTCCCCGAGCCACGAGCCGTTCAGCAGGAAGACGACCTTGGCGAGCCCCCGGTCATCCGAGGCGTCCGCCGTGAGGGTGACGAGTCCTCCCGGCACGACCGTCCCGCTGGAGGGCGCGGTGAGGACCACGCTCGGCGCGGTGTTGTCGTTGTCCATGATGAGGGTGATGGGCGCCGACGTGGTCACGTTCTGCGAGAAGTCCCACGCCTCCAACGTCAACGTGTGCGGACCATTGGAGAGGTATTTGACGTACAGCGAGTCGAAGGCGTACGGCGCACTGAAGTCGATGTTGAACAGGACTCCATCCACGAAAGCCCGCACCATGTAGATGCCCCGGTCATCCGACGCGGTGCCCTGGACGCTCACGGTCTCGTGGACCGTCGTGCCGTCCGCCGGAGAGAGGATGGAGACCGTGGGCGGGACGAGGTCCTGGTCGATCGTCACGTTCATCACCGGCGTGGTGGCGATGACGTTGCCGGAGTGGTCCTTGAGCCGCGCGATCAGCGTGTGGGCGCCATTCGCCACGGGCCTCGTGTTCCAGGAGGTCTCGTCGGAGTCATAGGGATGGACGAGCCAGCCGTGCGCGATCTGCGTGGTGCCGTCCAGGAGGACGTCGTAATCGCTCACCCCCGAGAGGTTGTTGGCGAACACCCGGACCGTGATCGTCCCGGTGAGCGGCGTGGGGCTGTAGGGCAGGGAGAGGGTGAGGTTCGGCGTCCCGGTGACGGCGGCCTCGAGGGTCGTGACCTCCTCCTCTAGATGCGGGGTGTCACTCGGGGTGCCGCTGGCCGGCTCCAGCGTGGCCGCCTCCAGCGTCGTCGTGGCGAAGCTCCGGTCCAAGACCGAGGGCTCACAGGCCGTGAGCACGAGTGCTGCCGCGAGCAGCGATACCAGGATCCGCATGACTCCCCCCTCTGGGGCTGAAAAACCGTTTCCTGGGGTATTGAAGGAATCCAGACAGATTGGATCACTGACAGTGCGGGAAAAGCGGCCCCCGGGAGCGCGTGTGTCGCAACCCCCCGGAATGACTGCTGTGGCGAAGAGGGGACGCAACTTGCGGTCCCCTGAGGGCGATAACCCTCGGCAAGTCACATTTTACGAGGTTTTCGAAATGCGTGTCTCCGCCGCCCCACGCAGCACCCTCGCCGCAGCCAGCTCGCCTTCGAAGCCCACATTGAAGCTCGGCGCGTCCGGTCCTTCGGTGAAGGCTCTTCAGCAGGCGCTGGCCAACGCGGGCTTTTCTCCGGGCGCGCTCGACGGCCAGTTCGGTCCGAAGACGGCCGCGGCGGTGAAGGCCTTCCAGAGCGCGAAGGGCCTCGTCGCCGACGGCATCGTCGGGCCGAAGACCTGGGCCAGGCTGACCGCGGCTCCCGCCGGCGGTGCGACCCCCACGCTCAAGCAGGGGGCGACGGGCGCCTCCGTCACCAACCTGCAGAAGCGCCTCGCCCAGCACGGCTTCAACCCGGGCGCGGCCGACGGCCAGTTCGGTCCGAAGACCACCGCGGCGGTGAAGGCCTTCCAGCGCGCGAAGGGCCTCGTCGCCGATGGCGTCGTCGGGCCGAAGACCTGGAGCAAGCTGAATGGCGCGACGGCTCCCTCGGCGCCAGCAACGGGCGGTAGCGGCCCCACGCTCAAGCAGGGCCACAGTGGCGCTCCGGTGACCGCGCTTCAGAACCGGCTCAATCAGCTCGGCTTCAATGCCGGTGCGGCGGATGGCCAGTTCGGTCCGAAGACCACCGCGGCGGTGAAGGCCTTCCAGAGCGCGAAGGGCCTCGTCGCCGATGGCGTCGTCGGGCCGAAGACCTGGAACAAGCTTGGCATCACGGTGAGCGGCACGCCCACGACCCCCCCCAGCAGCGGTGGCGTGCGCGGCAACTCCGCTCTCGCCAACAACGCCCGCTCGGTGGCGTTGAGCATGGGTGGTTACTCGAGCCAGGGCCTCTGCGCCACGGGCGTGAGCCGCGCCATTCAAAACACCTACGGCATCAAGGTGTGGGGCAACGGCAATGACATCGACAACAACCTGCCGAGGGACAAGTTCAAGCAGGTGAACCTGTCGCTTGCCGAAGCGCTGAAGATTCCCGGCCTCGTGCTCACCTGGGAGAAGACCTCCACCCGCCTCGGCAGCATCTACGGCCATACCGCCATCACCTCGGGCGACGGCCGCAGTTCCTACAGCGACTTCGTGGAGAGCAACACCCTGGGCGCGGGCGGCCGCAGCGGCTTCAAGGTCTTCATGCCGATCTAAACACCGGCTGTAAACCGAGACCCGTGACTCCACGCTTCGGGCAAGCGCACTTGAAGAAAACCTGACGCGGCCTTTGCACCCGTCAGGCGCGGTGATTGATGGTGGGCACACCCACTCCGAGACTCCGCGCACCATGCCGCCCGCCCGCGTCTCCGCCCGCCTCCTGCTGCTCTCTGCCTGCGTGGGGCTCTGCCTCACGGCCTGCCAGACCGCCGCCACCGCGGTCGCACCGGCCTCAACTCCAGACGCCGCGCCTCCCGCGGCGGTCCGGAGCGCCACCCCAGCCCCGGCGGAGCAGCCTCTCACCGCCCTCAATACGCTCTTCCACCAGCAGTACACGGGGGCCCGGAAGGCCTATACCGCCCGCCTCGGCACCGAGGAGCGCCCCGTCCTGCTCATGAAGGGGACGCTCACCTTTCTGTGGCAGGGCAAGAGCACCCAATACACCGTGCTCTCGCCGCGCTACCACGCGCTCAAGCGACAGGTTCCGCCTCCAGAGCGATCTGCTGGCCCCGTATGCCACCGAGTACCTCGGCGAGCTGCTGCGCTAGAACATCGCCAGGCCGCCCGTCGTTCAGCGCCTGGCCTTCACCGCCTCGATGTTGTCGTCATCAGCACGCTCCTCCCAGTCGAGCAGGTGGTACGGGTCGATACCGGCCAGGACGGGCTCGCGCGGCACCGTCACCGTGATCGTCTGCTCGCCGGAACGGATGCGATGCAGCCGCACATCCAGCGGCGCGCTCAACCCACCAGCGCCCTCCCCGGCCGGGCCGAATACGCCAATCGGCACATCCTCGTCCATCGGCACCTCTGTCTCCACGCCCGTGCTGTCGTACACCACCTTGCGCGCCCGCACGTCGAGCGTCACCTGCCATGTGCCTGCTCCGAGCTGCTCCGCCATGGCTCGCTCCGTCTTGAACTCCCAGATCGTGTTCACCTCGAACAGGTCGTGCAGGAGGGGCTTCAGCGAGTCAGGCGTGACCGCGCGGAGCTCGCGATACAGGTCCAGGGTGGTTGCCCGGGGAGCCCCGGCCGCGTCGTGCTTCTCGATCAGGCGCCGGAGTGCGAGGTTCACCTGCTCCGAACCGACGTACTCGCTCAAGGCGTACATCGCGAAGGGACCCCTGCGGTAGGCGAGGTACGGATCGAGCGCCCGGAGCAACGGTTCACCGCGGCGGATCGGCGGGTACGGATGGGGTTGGCGCATGAAGGCCAGGAGCCGCCGAAGCTGCTCCTCCCCGCGTGACGCTTTCACGGCCTGCATCGCGGAGTACCAGGCGAGCCCCTCGCTCAGAAACGGTGCCCCCTCGACGAGTGCGTACGGGAGGGTCCACTGGTGCGCCATCTCGTGTGCCACCACCGCAGAGGGGAAATCGAGGCTCCTCTCTTCATCCTCGGGACTCCAGAAGGGGAAGCCCTCTCCATGGGTGAGCATGCTGGGCTCGGCGTGCAGCCCCGTACCGAGGCGGCCGGGATGCTCGACGATGCTGAGGTGGCGGTACGGATAGGGACCGAACTGCTCGGTGTAATAGCCCAACGAGGCCCGCACGCTTCGCATCACGCGGTCCAGGTGCGCGGTGTGTTCCGGGTGATGGAAGATCCGGATCGCGACATCCTTCCACTGTCCTTCGTGCACCGCGTAGTCAGCGGAGAAGAAGGCCCACTCGCTCCCGATCGGGGCATCGCTGGAGTAGTGGAAGTAGCGGCGGCCGCCCTCGGTCCACGCCCGGCGCAACGCTCCCGGCGCGACGGCGACCTGGTCCTCGTCCGTTCCCACCACCGCCTCGAAGGCGCTCCCCCCACCACGCGACGCGGGCTCGCGTGCTTCGACGTCGGAGAGAGAGGCGATCACCGGGCGCGGCTCGAGCCCGTGTGCCCGCCGGTCCGAAGCGCTCACGAGCTCGCGATGCCGCTGATAGCCGACGGAGGGGAACCACGCCCCATGGGTGAAGGAGGTGCCGTTCGCCACCACCGAAGGGTCGACGCCGCGGTTGCCGAAGCCACGCTGCTCGACATGCACCTCGAAGTCGAGCCGCAGCGTGTCGCCGGGCTCGAGCGGCCTCTCGAAGGCGTAGAGCCGGTGGCCGTGGTCCGCGTCGTCGACCGCGAGCGTCGCCGTCCGGTCGAAGGTGACCGCTCGGGTCTCGACACCACTCATCGCCGTGGCCACGTGGATGGAATCGATCGGCAGTGCGCTGCCATTCACCAGGCGGTAGGAGCCGCGGATCTCCACCGCCCGCCGCTCGGGGTAGATCTCCACTCGCAGGTGGGTTCCTGTCAGCTGGGGCTGCGGGATGCTCTCGTACCGCCTGTAGCGTCGCTCGTACTCGGCGCGCCGCTCGGTGATGTCGGACCCGCTGAGATACGGGTTCAGGACGTTGGTGTTATAGAAAATGAAGCCGCCCAGCATCAGGATGAGCACCGCCGCCGCGCCGGCGACCCAGGCCGTGGGCCGCATGAAACGATGGCGCGCCAGCCGGAGCCGCACCCCAAGGACTCTCTCCTTGCCACGCACCCAGAGCAGCCTCGCCACTACCGCGAGCAGCAGCGCCCACGCGGCCCAGTAGAGCTTGAACCACAGCCACGGCCCGAGGAACGGACCGAACCCGCGCATCTCCGTGTAGGTCCACCCCGGGCCGGCCCCATAGACGAGCAGGTTGTGCTCGATCCCGAGGACCGCCGCCAACACGGCGATGAACACGAAGGCCATGATGGCCACCAGGTGGCCGACGTACTTCTGGTCCACCAGCACGTGCACCACGAGCGCGAGCAGCGCGAAGAGGAGGTATTCGGGAAGCTGAAGCCCCAACAGGACTTTCAGGTACAGCCCGAGCTCGAAGTCCTGATACCCCCGAATCACCTGAGCAAGCATCCCGGCCGTGGTCAGGAGAGCCATGAACACGGCGAGCACGAGGCCGAGTCCCAGGAACTTGCCAAGGAGAGGGGCCCATTCCGACCCCGGCAATGCGCCGGTGATCTCGCCCAGTCCGGCATCCCTCTCCCGCCAGACCAGCTCGCCGGCGAAGAACACGATGAGGAGCGGGATGATCACCCAGTGGCTCAGCTCGGCGGAGAGAGGGGCTGTCAGTTCACTGAGGACTCGCGCGGTCGTGGGGACCAGCGGGGCGCCGATGGACACCATTTGATCGAGCACCACGGGCACCGTCAGCATCGGAATGCCCACCAGCAGGGCGAGTCCTGCCCAGCTCGTCGCGATGGTCCGGAACGACATCCACGCGATGGCGAGCGTCTGATGCACGTGGAAGGCGAAGCCGAACGTCCGAGGGACCCGCGGGACGGAGATGGGCGCGCTCGCCGTGACGCCGATATCTTCTGACATCGGAGAGTGCGCATCCCGGCGGCGCATCCCTCGCCTCCACCTCCTGCGCTCGGTCCGATGGGCGAAGCGAAAGCGCAGGGAGGTGATTGCGAGAGCGCCCAGCGCCATGCCGAGCCACAGGAGGCGATTCGTGAGCAC
Organism: Archangium violaceum Cb vi76; assembly: GCF_000733295.1. GTDB lineage: Bacteria > Myxococcota > Myxococcia > Myxococcales > Myxococcaceae > Archangium > Archangium violaceum. The sequence continues at coordinate 65,556 of NZ_JPMI01000026.1, forward strand.
CGTGCCCTTCAGCGCGAGCAGGCGCCAACTCTTCTCGTTCGTCGTCCATGAATGCGACAGATCCTCGACGATGAAGCGGATACCGATCGGATCCAGCAGCGTCCCCAGACCCCGCTTGAAGAGCACGACGGAGGCGACGAAGAAGGCCATGAAGAAGAGGAGCAGACTTCCGAGGTAGCTTGCCGTGGCACGGCCGCTCCACGTCGCCAGCGAGAACTGGAGCGCCGTCGCGACGAAGGCGTTCGGCAGCGCGATGAAGGCGTAGGCCGTGAGGTATGCAGCCGGCCGGAACGGACCGATCGCCTCGGCATCCACCCCAGGCGCGTAGACGGCCAGCAGGATGCCCACGGGCACGGCGAGCAGGATCAACGAATTGAGGACGAGGGCGGCGAGGAATCGCCCCCCGAGATACTCGGCCTTGCTGACGGGGACGGTGTAGATGAGGGGATGCATGCCCGCCGCCACGTCCCGCGCCGCCGCGTCGCCGGCTACGGGCGCGGCCACCAGGAGCCAGATCAGGCTGCCGAAGACCGTGGTTTTCGCGATGGCGAATGACGAGTTGAGAAAGAAGTCCTCGTAGAGCGCCTCGGAGAGGGAGGCATCTCTCGTCATCAGGAAATCGAAGACGAGCAGGACGGCGAAGAAGAGCCAGGGCCAGGCACGGCGTCCCTGGTAGGCGAGCTCGAAGCGAAAGATCGCCAGGAACTTCATGGCGCGACCTCCGGCCGCGGCTGCTCGCGGCGCCGGCCGATGTGCCCCGCCATCGTGCTGAAGTAGACGTCCTCGAGGTCCGGTTTGACGGGCTCGAAGCCGAGGCCGGGCGACGCGTCGCTGAAGACGTGCACGACCGTGCGCCCGGAGAGGAGCTTCGTGGAGATCACCGCATGCTCGCGCTCCACCGCGGGCAGCTCGTGCTTCGAGATGATCCGGCGCCAGATGCGGCCGTGCAGGTCGGCGACCGAGCGCAGCGGCTCTGCCTCCAGCAGGATCTCTCCCTGGTCGATGATCGCCATCCGCGTGCACAGCTCGCTCACGTCCTCGACGATGTGCGTCGACAGCAGGACGACGCTGTTCTCACCCAGCTCGCTCAACAGGTTCAGGAAGCGCACGCGCTCGGCGGGATCGAGGCCGGCCGTCGGCTCGTCCACGATCATCAGCTTCGGATTGCCCAGCAGCGCGACGGCGACGCCGAAGCGCTGACGCATGCCGCCCGAGTAGCCGTCCAGCTTCTGCTTGCGCACCTCCCACAGGTTCACCTGCCGCAGGAGCGCTTCAACGACTTCCTTCCGTGCACGACGCTCCGCGATGCCCTCGAGCAGCGCGAAGTGCTCGAGCAGCTCTTCCGCGCTCACCTTCGGGTAGACGCCGAACTCCTGCGGCAGGTAGCCGAGCGTCTTCCGCACGTCATCCTTCTGCTTCAGGACATCGATGTCGCCGAGCCGGATGCTACCCGCGTCGGGCTCCTGCAGCGTGGACAGGATGCGCATCAGCGTGGACTTGCCAGCGCCGTTGGGCCCGAGCAGACCGTACATCCCCGCGGGGATCGTGAGCGTCACGTCCTTCAGCGCCTGCACGCCGTTGAGATACGTCTTGGATACGCCTCGAATGTGCAGTTCCACGGTGCTCTCTTCATACGTGCGGAAAGGCCTCAGCGACGCCGGTCACAAGGTCGGCGTGCTTCGTCAGCGGGAGGAATGTGACAGTACCGGCGCTCGATGATTCGGGACGTTGCCCGAACGGTCGTTATGCCGCGGGGAGCGGTCGCAGGCGGGCTGGGTACGCCCGGCACGGTGATGCGAGCAGGCGGCGAGGCAAGGAATACGTGCAGGACCCCACCGGCTCCACGGCCACCCTGAACGTCTTCGGCCTCGTGCCCTGAGGGAGCCTGAAGGGCTGGGTCCAACGTCGCCCGCACAGCATGGGTCCTCTGAACTTCGCGAACTGGCTGGCCGTCGACACGGCCGGCACCCCGAACAACACCTCGAAACAACACCTCTCCAGTGCCCGCTCCTCGGCCAACTGCTCGAGTCAGATTCTCTCTGTCTTCCACCGGATGATGCGGCCCGCGACGCTACTCGTTGACGCACTGCGCATTGTGGCTGCCCACACTGGCAGTTTACAAAGCGCCTTGTTGGCACCGTGCCAATACGAGATGGAGACTGCGCCATGAGACTGAGGTGGAAGCGTGAGTTAGCGTTTTCGGGTGTCCTGTTTCTTGCCCTGAGCGGGTCTCAGGCAGCCGCGGACCCGCTGCCGTTGTTGGATTCGACGACCACCCGGTCGCCGTTCGCCGCGGCATGCGCTGGGAAACCGGACTCCACTCCGTTGCCGGTGGATCCGCGCACCCTGGTGGTGCCCGGCGTCAACAAGCCTGGGGCGGCGGTGCAGTTCAATGCCTACTGGGTGGACCTTCACACGCCACCGGCGCCGTTCATCTCGAACCTGCCTCCGAATCCGGCGACCTGCGGCGAATTTCGCGCAAGCGTCGCCCGGGGCAAGCAGAACATCGAGACCCGCGCCTACTTCCAGCCCTTCACTGACGCGCGCTCCTACTACTATCTCTATACGCTCTGGGGCTACCTCTTCCGCCCCTCTGACTTCGACGAGCAGATCATCAAACGGTATGGGCTCGCGAAGGCTCCCTTCCGCAACCCCTACCCGCTTCCGTGGGAGGACCCCAACCTCACCAATGGCGGCAGCGGGCAGCTTCCGCTGGGCATCGTCCAGGAGAGGGACAAGAACGGACGCTACACGGGGAAGATCAGCTCCGGCTGCTCGGGTTGCCACGACTCACGGCTCGGGACCGAGCAGGAGGCCAGCTTCGTGTGGGGCCGCTCGAACGACGCGATCGACGCCGGGCTGATCCAGTCCGACTTCTTCCGCTCCACGGGCGTGGGGACGGTGCTCCAGCTCGCGCCCGTTCCCTGGAGCGTGGGCCGCGGCACCAGTGATGCCATCGGCATCGTTGACCTCCTGCCCGCTCTCTTCGACATGGACTCGCTCGCGATGGTGCCGAGCCTGCTCGAGTACTTCCCGACCCATGCGGGAGGCATGTCCCGTGCGCCCAACTGGTGGTACCGCGCGTTCAAGACGCGCCAGTTCTGGGATGGAGCGCTCACCTCGGACAACGTCCGCTCGGAGATGGCGTTTGGAATCGCGAACCTGGGGAGCTCGCCCGCGGAGCGCCGCGCGCTGACCGTCGAGTTCGAGGACAACGACAACTTCTTCCTCTCGCTCTCGCCTCCCCTCTATCCCAAGCCGATCAACACCGCGCTCGCCGAGCAAGGGGCCGTGCTCTTCCACGAGCGTGACCTCTGGGCGAACGGTGCCAACGCCAACATCCCGAAGACTCCAGGCAACGGCTCCTGCGCGAGCTGCCATGGCGTCTACTCGCCGCGCTACGCCGCCAACCCCGCGTACCTGCCCGATCCCCGGCTCAAGGGAATCTCCGGCGTCATCACGCCCATCGAGACCATCCGGACGGATCCCGCGCGCGAACAACTGATGGCCGACGAGCGCAAGCGCAGGGCCTGGAACACGTCCTTCCTCGCCTACAACGACCAGGCGCCCGACCACGGCCCCTTCTACGACGATCCCATCACGAGCGCACTGCGCCGCGTGCCGCGCGGCGCGTATGACAGGGGCACCGGGCCCATCTACTCGCCCGAAGGGCCGAACACGTGGCTCGAGCCGTTCGGTTACATCGCGACGCCGCTCTACGGCGCATGGGCCTCCGCGCCTTATTTCCACAACGGGAGCGTGCCCACCCTCTGGGATGTGCTGAAGCCGTCGGACCGCCGGGCGGTGTGGAAGCGCCAGCAGACCTCCGCCAACGTGCTGGGAACCAACGCGGGTTACGACGCGAGCTACGACTCGTATGACTTCGCGAAGCTCGGCTGGAAGGTGACGCCACTGGCCTGCGGTGATGTCCCGTTCAACGACCCGTTCATCCCCTGCAGCCAGGAGATGGCGACGCCTGACATCGTCTTCGCGAACATCGCCAACCTCGTCGCGAACTACAACTCGCTCGCCTACCAGTCACCGCCGCCCGTCACCCAGAAGCAGATCCGCTCGCGAATGATCTTCAATTCGCACCTCTATGGACAGGGCAACGGCGGGCACGACTTCACCCAATCGCTCACGGACACCGAGCGTTGGGCCATCATCGAGTACATGAAGACGCTCTAGAGCTCCGAAACAAGAACCCCGGCCTCTGGCTTCAATCCAGCCAGAGGCCGGGTGATTACAGTGAATGCAGCAGATGTCCGCCATCGACGGGCAGTGCGACACCCGTGATGAAGGCGCCGGCGTCGCTGGCCAACAGCAGCAGCGCGCCCGAAAGGTCTTCCACCGACCCCAGCTTCTTCGACGGAATGTTGTTCTTGAGGTAGGCCTGACCGCGCTCTGACTGGAAGTAACCGGAATTGAGTTCGGTTTCGATGTAGCCGGGGCAGAGCGCGTTGACGCGGATGTTGTTGCGCATCAACTCCAGCGCCATGTGCCTGGTGAGCTGGATCAAGCCCGCCTTGGACGTGGCATACAGCGATTCTCCGTAGCCGACTCCGATACCGAGGATCGAGGAGATGTTGACGATGGTGCCCGGCCTGCCGGCCGCGCTCAGTTGATCGACGAACGCACGGGCAACGCGCCACGCCGCTTTCAGGTTGGTGTCGACGACGAAGTCCCAGTCTTCTTCCCGCGTCTTCGCGAAGAGCATCGATCGGGCGACACCTGCGTTGTTGATCAGCACATCGATGGTGCCAAAGAACCTGCCCGCCTCCTCGAATGCGGCTTTCACGCTGTCGGGATCGGTGACATCCATGGCCACGGCCGCGGCATCACCACCGGCACTCTTGATGCTCTCGGCCAGCTGCTGCAAGCGCTCGACACGGCGCGCGGCGACCACCACCTTGGCGCCGGCTTCGGCCAGGACCCGCGCGAAATGTTCGCCGAGACCGCTCGACGCACCGGTCACCAGCGCCACACGGCCGGTCAGATCAAAACGATTCTTGCTCATGGTGCCCTCCTGCGTTCTGACGGGGTCATCGGATCATCGCCACGGCCATTTCCGAGATCGGACCGGCCAGCGCGCCGTAGTCCATGGCCTTCTTGCTCGACGCATTGCCGTCGAGCGCACGCTTGTAGACGCCCTGCAGGATCGCGGCGATGCGGAAGAAACTGAAGATGATGTAGAAATCCCAGTTCGGGATGGCCTTGATACCGGTCAGCTCGCAATAGCGCGCGACATACTCTTCTTCCGAGGGAATGCCGAGTGCCTCGCGGTCGAGACCGCCGAGGCCAGGGATCGCCGCGTCCGGCGGCAGGCGCAGATTCATGCATTGATACGCGAGATCCGCCCACGGGTGGCCGAGCGTCGACAGCTCCCAGTCGAGCACCGCGACGATGCGCGATTCGGCCGGGTGGAACATGACATTGTCCATGCGGTAGTCGCCGTGGTTCAGCGCGACCCGGCCGTCGTCGGCCGGCACGTTGGCGGGCAGCCACTCCATCAGCTTTTCCATTGCCGGCAGGGTACCGGTCTGGCTGGCCCTGTATTGTTCGGTCCAGCGTTTGATCTGACGCTCGAAGTAATTGCCGGGGCGGCCGTAGTCGGTGAGACCGGCCTGCTCCAGGTTGACCGTATGCATCGCGGCGAGTACACGCACCATCTCTCCATAGATGGCGCGGCGTTCGGCCGGTGTCTGTTCCGGCAGCGCGCTGTTCCAGAAGATGCGGCCCTCGACGAACTCCATCACATAGAACATCGAGCCGATGACGCTGTCGTCGTCGCACAGGGTCAACATCCGTGGCACCGGTACCTGGGTCGCGGCCAGCGCCTTCATCACACGGTACTCGCGGTCGACCGCATGCGCCGATTTCAGCAGCACTCCAGGCGGCTTCCGGCGCAGGACGTATCTGCTCTTCTCGGTACGCACCAGGAAGGTCGGGTTGGACTGACCGCCCGCGAACTTGGTGCATTCCTGAATCGTGCCGAAATCGGAGATCCGCGCAGCCAGATACTCCTGCAGATTTTCGACATTCAGCGTGTCGATTGCTTCAGACATGGATACGCCTCCTCGCTCAAAGCGCGGACAGCTCCTGGATGACCTGCTTGCCGAGCGCCATCATGTGGACCTGATCGGGACCATCGGCAATGCGGCACCAGCGTGCGTAGTTGAACGCCTCGGCGAGGAAATAATCCCCGGTCAGACCACCGGCCCCGTGCATCTGGATCGCCATGTCGATGACCTCGAAGCCGAGCTGCGGCACCATGATTTTCGCCATCGCGATCAGGTCTTTCGCCTCTTTATTGCCGGCGCGGTCCATCTTGTCCGCCGCGCGCAGCGTCAGCAGGCGGCACATCTCGACCTTGGACGCCATCACCGCGATGGCCTCGCGCACCGAGCCCTGCGTGCTCAGCTTCTTGCCGAAGGCCACGCGATTCTCCACGCGTTTGCAGGCGTACTCCAGTGCGCGCTGGGCGGCGCCGATCACGCGCATGCAGTGATGGATGCGGCCCGGGCCCAGGCGGCCCTGGGCGATCTCGAAGCCGCGGCCCTCGCCGAGCAGGAGATTCGATTTCGGCACGCGCACGTTGTCGAACACGATTTCGGCGTGGCCGTGCGGCTCCTCCCAGTAACCCAGCGTCGACAGGGGCCGCTTGATGATCATGCCCGGCGTGCCACGTTCGACCAGCACCTGGGACTGCTGCAGGTGGCGGTTCGGATTGTCCGGATCCGTCTTGCCCATGACGATGAAGATCTGGCAGTTCTCGTGCATCGCTCCGGTGGCGAACCACTTGGTGCCGTTGATGACGTACTCGTCGCCGTCAGCGCGGATCGAGAGCTCGACGTTGGTCGCGTCACTGGAAGCCACATTCGGCTCGGTCATGACATAGGCCGAGCGGATCCTCCCTTCCAGCAGCGGTTCCAGCCACTTCTTCTGTTGCTCGGGCGTCCCGTACCGCGAGAACACTTCCATGTTGCCGGTGTCGGGCGCGGAGCAGTTGAAGACCTCGGCGGCCCAGAACACGCGGCCCATGATTTCCGCCAGCGGCGCGTACTCCAGGTTGGTCAGGCCGGCGCCACCATGCTCGGTGCCCGGCATGAACAGGTTCCACAGCCCCTGAGCTTTCGCCCTGGCCTTCAGCTCCTCGACGATCGGCGGCGATACCCAGCGGTTCTTCTGCACCTGCTGGGCGAACGTGTGTTCGTTCGGATAGACGTACTCCTTCATGAAGGCATTGAGCCGATTCCGCAGCTCCGTGACTCGGGGCGAATGTTCGAAGTCCATGGGTTCCCCTTTGAAGACAGTCAGGTATACGAGATCAGGTGTTCCGCATCCGGGCGCTCCAGATGCGGCTGCGCATTCCAGGACTGCAGCCGCACCTTGTCGCCCTTGAACATCAGACGGGTGATGCCAGTATTCACCATTTGCAGGTTCATGGTGATCATCTGTTCGACCGTGAGGCCGAGCACTTCGCGCACCAGCGCGCTGATGGCACCGCCGGAGCTGATGGCGAGCACGCGCTGCGCATCGGGCGGGTCGACCATCGCGCGGAGGCTGGCGCGGATGCGGCTTTCGAAGTCGCTCCAGCTCTCCGGCAACCGAGGATGCCGCAGCGTACCGTCAGCCCAGGCGCCGAGGGTCAGGCGCAACTGGCGGTAGAAGACGCGCGCGTCCTTGAGGTCCAACGGCGGTTCGACCGGACACTGCTCCAGATGGCATTCGAGCAGAGCGTGAAAGTGATACTCGTTGAGGCCCGGCAGGATTTCGGGCTCGAGTCCGGTGTAGCCCGTCGCCTCCAGCGTCTGGCGGTGGCGCAACAGCGATCCGACGACGACACGATCGAAGGTGAGACCGCGCATGCGGAACCAGTTCCCCAACCGCCGCGCCTGCTCGACCCCGACGGCCGAGAGCCGGTCATAGTCATCCGTGCCGAACGACGCCTGACCGTGCCGCACCAGATAGATTTCGCCCATATCTCCGCCGTTATCTTGCCACGCAGCCTGGGGGACTTTGACCCGCGCGTCCAGCATGACGCAATACGTCGGACACCCGGCATGCCCTCACAGGAAGTCCTTCAAAGACTGTTGCTGTTGACATGCTGCCAACAAGCCCCCATCATCCCCCGCATTGAGGCCCCACTCATGAGCTACCAACACATCCGGTTCTCCGTTGCGAACCGGGTCGCGACCCTGGAGTTGAACCGTCCCGAGGCGAGGAACGGATTCACCGTGACCATGGCGGACGAGCTCGGCGACGCGCTCGCCAACGCCGACGCGAACGAAGACGTGCGCGTGGTCATCCTCACCGGCGCTGGCAAGGACTTCTGCGTGGGAGCGGACCTGAGCGGCCGCTCGTTCGAGGTGTCGAATCTCGAGCACCTGGAGCGAGGATGGATCGAGCCAGCGACCCGGGTGACTCGCAAGATGTTCGCGCTGCGGAAGCCCGTCATCGCCGCTGTCCGTGGTGCCGCGGTGGGCGTGGGCTCGACGATGATCCTCCCCGCGGACTTCCGCCTCGCCGCGAAAGACAGCCGCTTTGGCTTCGTCTTCAGCCGGCGTGGCATCTATCCGGAGGCGGGCTCGTGCTGGTTCCTGCCGCGCCTCGTCGGAATGGGGCGCGCGCTCGATTGGATGGTGAGTGGCCGTCTGATCCAGGCGGAAGAGGCGCTCGGCGCGGGCCTGGTCCAGTCCCTCCACGAGCCCGGCGCGCTGCTCGATGCCGCCCATGCGCTCGCCCGCGATCTGGTCGAGAACACCGCGCCGGTATCCGTGGCGGTCATCCGGCAGGCCCTCTATCGTATGAGCGCGCTCCCGTCTCCCGAGCCCGCCTTCGTGCTCGACAGCCAGCTCATCGCGAGCTGTGCCCAGAACGCGGACGCCGAGGAGGGTGTGATGTCGTTCCTGCAGAAGCGGCCCGCGAAGTTCCCCCGAACGTTGGAGCGGGACCTGCCGACGTTCCTGCCCTGGAGGGAGCAGAAATCATGAGCCCGGCCCTCGCTCCTCGTTGGAAACGGCTCGAGCCGGACACGCGCAGGGAACAGATCCTGGCGTGCGCCATGCGGCTCTTCGGCGAGCGTCCGTACTCGGAAGTCTCGACCACGGACATCGCCCGGGAGGCGGGTGTCGCCCGGGGATTGATCAATCACTACTTCGGGCAGAAGCGGGATCTCTATTTGAAGGTCGTGAAGAGGATGCTGCTGATGCCCGGCCTGGAAGAGAGCGTGCCCATGACGGGAACCTTGCGGCAGCGGGTAGAGCGCAGCGTGCAGTGGTACCTCGATACGGTGGCGATCCACGGAAAGACGTATGTGGCGATCACCAGCGCGGGGGGGATCGGCGCGGATCCGGAGATCGAGCGCATCATCTCGGAGGCGGACGACGTGTCCGCGTTGAAGACGCTCGAGTTCCTGGGCCTCAAGGTCGAGGTCGGAAGTGACGCGCGGCAACGGGCGATGATTCGCTCCTATGGCGGTCTGGTGAAGGCCACCATCCGCGAGTGGATCCGCGGCGGGACACTCTCGCGCGAAGACGCGCACCTGCTCCTGAGCGAAGCGCTCATCACGATCGTGCGCGACGTGTTCCCCCAGCTCCATCAAAACGCCCAGTCCGAGCGCGGCGACGCCCGGGGGCAGGGGCGCAAGCGGGCAAAGGACGAGCAATGACCTCGAAGCCGCTCGCGGGACGCACGCTGTTGATGTCCGGAGGAAGCCGCGGAATCGGGCTGGCGATTGGCGTCGCCGCGGGGCGGCTGGGGGCCAATGTCGCGCTCCTGGCGAAGACCGACACCCCGGATCCACGGCTGCCCGGGACGGTGCACACGGCGGCCGCGGAGATCGAAGCCGCGGGCGGCCAGGCGCTCGCGGTGGTCGGCGACGTGCGCGACGAAGCGGCCGTGCAGCGGGCCGTGGACGAGACCGTGGCGCGTTTTGGTGGCATCGACTTCTGCGTCAACAACGCGAGCGCCCTCGCTCCGCTCAAGACCGAAGAGCTCCCGGTCAAGCGCTTCGACCTGATGCAGCAGATCCAGCTGCGGGGCACGTTCCTTCTGACACGCACGGCGATTCCGCACCTGCGGAAGTCTCCCCACCCGCACATCCTCTCGCTCTCGCCACCGGTCAACCTCGCACCGCGCTGGATGGGCCTGCACCCGGCGTACACGCTCGCCAAGTACGGGATGACCCTGCTCACGCTCGGCTGGGCCGCGGAGCTGGCCGAGGCCGGCATCGCCGCGAACGCCCTCTGGCCCCGGACGCTCATCGCCACCGCCGCCGTGAAGAACATGCTCGGAGGCGACGCCTCCATGCAGCGGGCCCGCTCGCCGGAGATCATGGCGGATGCGGCCGTGGCCATCCTCCAGCGTCCGCCACGCGATTGCACGGGACAGACCTTCATCGACGAAGACGTCCTTCGCGCCGAGGGCATCACCGACTTCAGCCACTACGGGGGCGGCCCCGACGTCCTGCTCGACCTCTACGTCGACCCCTGAAGCGAAACATCCCCCCACGTCTGGCCATTGAGTCGAGGAGGTGCCCATGGGTCCGTCTCTCGCAGCTTTGGAAGCGCAGTGCCAATCACAGGCAAGCAAGCTCACGCTGCCGCTGCTCCTCAAACGCAATGCCGAGGAATACGCGGGCGCTCCCGCCCTCACCGCCGGAGACAAGACGCTCACCTGGGCGCAGTTGCGCGAACAGACCGCCGCGCTCGCTCGCGGGCTCGGCGCGCTCGGGCTGAGGCGAGGCGAGCGGATGCTGATCATGATGTCCAGCCGGCCCGAGCACTGGATCATCGACTTCGCCGCGGTCCACCTCGGTGCCATCCCCTGTACCGCGTACCAGACCCTGAGCACCGAGCAGGTGGGCTACGTCGCGAGGCACAGCGGGGCCACGGTAGCGGTACTGGAGGGCGCGGAGGAGGTCGCACGGTGGCGGCCGGTGCTCGAAACGCTCCCGGCGCTCAAACGGCTCATCGTCCTCGATGCATCGGCCATCCCAGCCGGGGATACGCGCTTCGTCTCCTTCGCGGAGGTCGAGGCCGGGGGCCGCGGATTGCACCAGGGGGAACCCGCGGTCTTCGAGGACGCCTGGAGGACCATCCGGCCCGAGGATCCGATCGCGATGATGTACACCTCGGGCACCACGGGCGATCCCAAGGGCGTGGTGCTGAGCCACCGGAACGCCTTCTACGAGGCGGTCGCGGTGGACATCGCCGTCCCCATCCCCATGCAGTCCCCGTCGATCGCCTATCTCCCGCTGGCGCATATCGCGGAGCGCGAGCTCGGCTTCTACCGCGCGCTCTACAAGGCGCTGCACATGCACATCTGCACGGATCCCGCGGGTGTGGTGCCACTGATGGCCAAGGTGTCTCCCCCCGCGTTCTTCGGAGTACCGCGCGTCTGGGAGAAGCTCGCCGCGGGCCTGCGGGCCAGGCTGGGCACGCTCGAGCCTTCCCAGCGCGAGCCCATCCTCGCCGCTCATGCAGTGGCCGTGGAGGTCTTCCGGCTCGAAGGCGCCGGAAGAACCGTTCCCCCGGAGCTCATGCAGAAGGCCGCGGAGGTGGAGGCCAGGGTCCTCAAGCCCCTGCGCAGGACGCTCGGGCTGGATGCGCTCCAGTGGGCGAGCAGCGGCTCGGCACCCATCCCCGTCGACATTCTCGAGTACCTCGGAGGCTTCGGGCTCAAGGTGCTCGAGGTCTGGGGCATGAGCGAAACCACCGGCTGCGCCACCATCAGCACGCCCGCGGACTTCCGCCTCGGTGCCGTGGGCCGGCCCATTCCCGGGGTGCAACTCCGGCTGGCCAGCGACGATGAAATCTTCGTCCGCGGCCCCGTGGTGTTCCTCGGCTATCTCGCCGCGGACGGACAGATCGTCAGCGCGGTCGACGCGGACGGCTGGCTCGCCACCGGCGACATCGGCACGCTCGACGCCGACGGATTCCTCACCATCACCGACCGGAAGAAGGAACTCCTCATCACCTCGAGCGGGAAGAACATCGCGCCATCCCGCATCGAGGGCATGCTGCGCGCCCATCCGCTCGTCGCCCAGGCGATCACGATTGGAGACCGTCGGCCCTACGTGACGGCGCTCATCTCCCTCGACCCGGACGCCGCGCCGCTCTGGGCCAAAGCGCATGGCCTCGCGTCGCGCTCGTTCGCCGAGCTCACGCGCGATCCGGCGATTCGCGCCGAGCTCGAGTCGCTCGTCGCCTCGACCAACGCCCGGCTTTCCCGCGCGGAGCAGATCAAGCGCTTCGAGGTGGTCCCCGAGGCGTGGTCTCCCGCGACGGGCCAGCTCACGCCCACCCTCAAGCTCAAGCGCCGCGTGATCCTCGAGCAGTACGCCGGGCGCATCGACGCGCTCTACGCGGACGCCTGACCCATCACCTCCCGGAACCCACACCCAGGGGACATCCATGCATGCGAGAACACCGGAGCAGACCGCGTTCGCGGACTCCATCGACGCGTTCTGTCGCGCCAGGACCGGCACGCGCGCACAGCGCGACACCTTGACCCAGAACGGCACCGAGGCCCACAACCCCGCCCTCTACGCGCAGATGGCGGAGCTCGGCTGGCTGGGCGTGGGCATCCCCTCGAAGTATGGCGGCTCGGAGGGAGGGATGTCCGACATCTGTCTCTTCGCCGAGCGGATCGCCTACGGGCTCGCGCCCGTGGGGGGCTATGTCACCACGGTGGTCGCCGCCGGTCCGTACGCGAAGTTCGGGACCGAGGCCCAGCGCGAGAAGATCCTCGGCGGCATCACCGGGGGCCGCGTGGAGGCCATCTCGATCTCCGAGCCCGGGGCTGGCTCGGACGCCGCCGCCATCACCTGCCGCGCGACCCGGACGCCGGGAGGATTCATCATCAACGGGCAGAAGACCTGGTGCTCGAACGCGCACATCGCGGACCATCTCCTGCTCGTGGCACGCACCAACACCTCGAGCTCGCGGCACGAGGGCCTCACGATGTTCTGCGTCCCCACGGGCACGGCGGGAGTGGAGATTCGCGGCATCCCCACCCTGAACGGCAAGGACGTGAATGACGTCTACTTCACCGACTGCTACCTGCCCGAGAGCGCGGTCGTAGGAGCCGTGGACCAGGCCTGGCCCCAGCTCATGGCGGGACTCAACAGCGAGCGGCTCATCCTCGCGGCGACCATGCTCGGCCGCGGCCGGCGGGCGTTCGATGACGCCGTGGCATACGTGAAGGAGCGCAAGCAGTTTGGCCGGCCCATCGGCTCCTTTCAGGCGCTCAAGCACCGGATCGCGGATCTCGCCACCGAGCTCGACTGCTGCGAGTTGCTCCTCTACCGCGTGGCCGCGATGGCGGACGAAGCACCCGAGCGGATGCTCCCCCGCGAGGCCTCCATGGCGAAGCTGAAGGCCACCGAGACGGCCAAGCGCGTGGCGCTCGAGGGCGTGCAGATGATGGGGGGCTACGGTTACGCCACCGAGTACGACATGGAATCGCATCTGCGCGCCACGGTGATCTCCACCGTCTATGGCGGCACGAGCGAAATCCAGCGCGACATCATCGGCAAGACGTTCGGACTCTAGAGCGGAACCCCAGAGGCAGACATGACGAGACGTTCCCCATGGAGCTCGGACGAGCTCGAGCAGGTGCGCGGGCTCGCGGCCACCTACTTCAAGAAAGAGGTCCTTCCCAACGTGCCCAAGCACGTGGCCCAGGGTCATCCGGACAAGGCGCTCTATCGACGGGCGGGCGAGCTTGGGCTCTTGTGCATGTCCATCCCGGAGGCGTACGGCGGAGGCGGCGGGACGTTCGCGCACGAGGCCGTCCTCGTCGAGGAGCAGATCCGCGCCGGGGACCCCTCGATGGGCTTCGCGGTGCATAGCTCCATCGTCGCGCACTACGTCCTGGCCTATGCGTCCGAGGCGCAGAAGCAGAAGTGGCTGCCCAAGCTCGCGAGTGGCGAGTGGGTGGGAGCCATCGCCATGACCGAGCCGGGGACGGGTTCGGACCTCCAGGCCATCTCCACCCGCGCGGTGCGGGACGGCGACTTCTACCGGGTGAGCGGCGCGAAGACGTTCATCTCCAACGGCTACGTCTGTGACTTCCTCATCATCGCCGTCCGGACGGGGGACGAGAAGGGCCACGCCGGCATCTCGCTGTTGTGCGCCGAGGTCTCCGACACGACGCCCGGTTTCGAGCGGGGCCGCATCCTCGACAAGCTCGGCGGCAAGGGCCAGGACACGACCGAGCTCTTCTTCGATGACCTGAAGGTCCCCGCGGTCAATCTGCTCGGCGGCGAGGAGGGCCGTGGTTTCGTCCAGATGATGCAGCAACTGCCCCAGGAGCGGCTGGTCACGGCGCTCATCGGCATGGCGAGCCTCGAGCGGGCCGTGGAGGTGACGGTCGAGTACACCAGGCAGCGTCACGTCTTCGGCAAGCCCCTCATCGCCTTGCAGAACACCCGCTTCGAGCTCGCGGAGTGCGCGACCCTGAGGCGCGTCTGCCGCACCTTCGTCGATGACTGCATCCAGTCCCACCTCCAGGGCCAGCTCGACGTGACCACGGCGGCCATGGCCAAATATTGGGTAACGGACCAGACCTGCATCGTCGTGGACCGCTGCCTGCAACTTTTTGGAGGGTACGGGTACATGAAGGAATACCCTATTGCCCACCTGTTCGCCGATACCCGCGTGTTGCGGATCTTCGCCGGCGCGAACGAGGTCATGAAAGAGCTCGTCGCCCGTTCCCTCTGAACCCACCTCAATCGTTTCGCAAGGAGGCTCTCAGTGAGCCAGGAAGCTTTCATCTTCGACGCCGTTCGCACCCCTCGCGGCAAGGGCAAGAAGGGCGCGCTGCACGGAATCAAGCCCGTATCGCTGCTCGTCGGCCTGGTGGATGCGCTCAAGAAGCGCCACCCGAACCTGGATCCCCAGCGGATCGACGACCTGGTGCTCGGCGTGGTCTCTCCGGTCGGGGACCAGGGTGCGGACATCGCCCGGACCGTGGTGCTCGCGGCCGGACTCCCCGAGACGACGGGTGGAGTCCAGCTCAACCGTTTCTGCGCCTCGGGCCTGAGCGCGGTGAACCTGGCCGCCCAGCAGGTTCGCTCGGGCTGGGAGCACCTGGTCATCGCGGGCGGAGTGGAGAGCATGTCGCGCGTCCCGATGGGCTCGGACGGTGGCGCCTGGGCCCTGGACCCCGCCACCAACTACGACACCTACTTCGTGCCCCAGGGCATCTCCGCGGATCTGATCGCGACGATGGAGGGCTTCACCCGCGAGGACGTGGACCGCTATGCCGCGCAGTCGCAGGAGCGCGCGGCCAAGGCCTGGGCCGCCGGATACTTCAAGAACTCCGTCGTCCCGGTGGTGGACCAGAACGGCCTCACCGTGCTCGACCGCGACGAGCACATGCGTCCGGACTCCACCGTGGCCTCGCTCGGTCAGCTCAACGCCTCCTTCGCCGGGATTGGCGAGGCCGGTGGCTTCGACGCGGTGGCGCTGCAGAAGTACCACTTCGTGGAGAAGATCCACCACGTGCACACTCCGGGGAACTCGTCGGGCATCGTCGATGGCGCGGCGCTCGTGCTGTTGGGCTCGGAGAAGGTCGGCAAGGAGCTCGGCCTCACGCCGCGGGCGCGCATCGCCGCCGTCGCCACGTCCGGTGCGGACCCGACCATCATGCTCACCGGCCCGATTCCCGCCACCCGGAAGCTGCTCGACATCGCCGGCCTCTCCGTCCGGGACATCGACCTCTTCGAGCTCAACGAGGCCTTCGCCTCCGTGGTCCTCAAGTACCAGAAGGACCTCGCCATCCCGAGCGAGAAGATGAACGTCAACGGCGGCGCGATCGCCATGGGCCACCCGCTCGGGGCCACCGGCGCGATGATTCTCGGAACGGTGGTGGACGAGCTCGAGCGGCGCAAGGCGCGCCGCGCTGTCGTCACCCTGTGCGTCGGCGGCGGAATGGGCGTGGCCACCCTCGTCGAGCGCGTTTGAACCTCTTCCCCTCTTCTTTTCGACAACATTCGAGCGAACCCATGAGCGAGCAGAACACCATCCGCTGGGAACGAGACGCCGACGGCATCGTGGTCTTGACGTTGGATGATCCGGGCCAGTCCGCCAACACGATGAACGCCGCATACGTGAAGTCCATGCGCGCGACCGTGGACCGCCTGGCCAAGGAGAAGGACACCCTCACGGGTGTCATCATCACCTCGGCGAAGAAGACCTTCTTCGCGGGGGGCGATCTGAACGATCTGCGCGACGTGAAGAAGGACGAGGCAAAAAAGGTCTTCGAGCTCGGGCAGGAGATCAAGGCGCAGCTGCGGGTGCTGGAGACCCTGGGCAAGCCCGTGGTCGCGGCCATCAACGGCGCGGCGCTCGGAGGCGGGCTCGAGATCGCGCTCGCGTGTCACCGGCGCATCGTCGCCGACGTCAAGGGCACGCAGGTCGGGCTTCCGGAGGTGACGCTCGGGCTGCTTCCCGGCGGCGGCGGCGTGGTGCGCACGGTGCGCATGCTCGGCATCGTGGACGCGCTGATGAAGGTCCTGCTCCAGGGCCAGCGTTACCGGCCCCAGGAGGCGAAGGAGCTGGGCCTCGTGCACGAGGTGGTGGACTCGGTGGAAGCGCTCCTGCCCGCGGCCAAGGCGTGGGTGAAGGCGAACCCCACGGCACAGCAGCCGTGGGACCAGAAGGGCTACAAGATTCCGGGCGGCACCCCGTCCTCCCCTTCCCTCGCGGCGAACCTGCCCGCCTTCCCCGCCAACCTGCGCAAGCAACTCAAGGGCGCGAACATGCCCGCGCCGCGCGCCATCATGGCGGTGGCCGTCGAGAGCACGCAGGTGGACATCGACACCGCGTTCACCATCGAGTCGCGCTACTTCACCGAGCTCGTCACCGGCCAGGTCGCGAAGAACATGATTCAGGCGTTCTTCTTCGACATGCAGCACATCAACTCGGGCGGCGGCCGTCCGAAGGGCTTCCCGCAGCACACGGCGAAGAAGGTCGGTGTCCTCGGGGCCGGGATGATGGGCGCGGGCATTGCCTATGTGTGCGCCAAGGCCGGTATCGACGTGGTGCTCAAGGACGTGAGCCTCGCCTCCGCCGAGAAGGGCAAGCAGTACTCCGTCAAGCTCGTGGAGAAGGCCATCCAGAAGGGCCAGTCCACGAAGGAGAAGGGCGACGCGCTCCTGGCGCGAATCCACCCCACCGCGGATGCCGCCGCGCTCGCGGGTTGTGACCTGGTCATCGAAGCGGTCTTCGAGGACGTGAAGCTCAAGCACCAGGTCTTCCAGGAGATTCAAGGCGTGATCGCCCCGGACGCGGTGATTGCTTCCAACACCTCCACCCTGCCCATCACCCTGCTCGCCGAGGGCGTGCAGCGGCCGGCCGACTTCGTCGGGATGCACTTCTTCTCCCCGGTGGACAAGATGCCGCTGCTCGAGCTCATCGCGGGCAAGACGACGAGCGACGCCACGCTGGCGAAGGCCATCGACATCGCGGTGCAGATTGGAAAGACGCCCATCGTCGTCAACGACAGCCGGGGCTTCTTCACCAGCCGGGTGATCGGCACGTTCCTCAACGAGGCCATCGCCATGGTGGGCGAGGGGATTTCTCCCGCCTCCATCGAGCAGGCGGGCCTCCAGGCGGGCTACCCCGCGGCTCCGCTCCAGCTGGTGGACGAATTGACGTTGACCCTGCCGCGGAAGATCCGCCTCGAGACCAAGGCCGCCGCCGAGGCCGCTGGAAAGCCGTGGATGGATCACGGCAGCTACGCGGTCATGGACGCGATGATCGATCAGCACCAGCGCAAGGGCCGCTCCACCGGTGGCGGCTTCTATGACTACGTGGATGGCAAGCGCACGAGCCTCTGGCCGGGGCTCGCCCAGCACTACACCAGGCCCGGTTACACCATCCCCTTCGAGGACATGAAGGAGCGGATGTTGTTCGCCGAGGCGATCGACACGGTGAGGTGCTTCGACGAAGGCGTCCTCCGCTCCGCCGCCGACGCGAACGTGGGCTCCATCCTCGGAATCGGCTTCCCGCCGTGGACGGGAGGTGTCGTGCAATACATCAACGGCTACGAAGGGCGTACCGGCACGGGGCCGCGCGGCTTCGTCACCCGCGCGCGCGAGCTCGCGGAGCGCTACGGGAAGCACTTCCTGCCCCCCGCCTCGCTCGTCGAGAAGGCCGAAAAAGGCGAGCTCCTGAAGTAGCCCCCTCCCCCGGAAGGAGAAGTCCCATGGCTCGAAGTATCAGCAACCTCGCCGCCGTTCCGCCTTCGTCCGACATGAAGGCGCTCGTCGAAAAACAGCGTGCCTACTTCGAGACCCGCGTCACGCTCCCGCTCCAATGGCGGCGGGAGCGGCTGCTGGCGCTCCAACGGGCGGCGCACAAGTACGAGGCGGAGATTCTCTCCGCCCTCAAGGCGGATCTCTCGAAGAGCCCGGAGGAGGCCTACCTCACCGAGGTCGGGAACATCTACGGAGAGCTCAAGACCGCGCTCAAGAACGTGAAGGCGTGGATGGAGCCTCGGCGGGGGTCCGCGCCCCTCATCATCCAGCCGGCGCGGGCCTACCAATACGCGGATCCGCTCGGCGTGACGCTCATCATCTCCCCCTGGAACTACCCCTACCAGTTGTCGATGGCGCCGCTCATCGGGGCACTCGCCGCGGGCTGCACGGCCGTGTTGAAGCCCAGTGAGCTGTCACCCGCCACCTCGGGGGTGCTCAAGCGGATGCTGGGCGAGGCCTTCCCGGAGGAAGTCGTCTCGGTCGTCGAGGGAGGCGTGGAGGCGAGCCAGGCGCTCCTCGCGGAGCGCTGGGACCTCATCTTCTTCACCGGTGGAACCCAGGTGGGCCGGGTGGTGGCCGAAGCCGCCGCCAGGCACCTCACCCCCACCGTGCTCGAGCTGGGTGGAAAGAGCCCCTGCATCGTCGACAGAAGCGCGGACCTCGAGGTCACCGCGCGACGCATCGCCTGGGGCAAGTACGTCAACGCCGGACAGACCTGCGTGGCGCCGGACTACGTGCTCATTCCACCCGAGCTCAAGGGCCGCTTCATCGACCTGGTCCAGAAGGCCGTCAGAAGCTTCTACGGTGCCGATGTGAGCACGAGCGGCGACTATGGCCGCATCGTCAGCCCTCGCCACTACGAGCGCATCGCCGCGCTCGCGGCCGACGGCCAGATCGCCTTCGGCGGCGAGCGCGACGCGCCCAGCCGCTACTTCGCGCCCACCGTCATCACCGATGCACCGCTGTCGAGCCCCCTGATGCAGGAGGAGATCTTCGGTCCCCTCCTCCCGCTCGTCGACTGTCCGAGCATCGACGACGCCATCCGCTTCGTGCGCGCCCGTCCGAAGCCGCTCGCCCTCTACAGCTTCGCGCGTGACGCGGCGGTGAACGAGCGCGTCCTCACGGAGACCTCGAGCGGCGGAGCGGTCGCCAACGACGTGTGCGTTCACTTCGCCGTCGAGGGGCTTCCCTTCGGGGGAGTGGGCGAGTCGGGCATCGGCGGCTACCACGGCCAGGCCAGCTTCGATGCCTTCAGTCACAAGAAGAGCGTGGTGAAGCGGCCCTTCACGCTCGACATGAAGCTGCGCTACCCGCCCTATGGCGGGAAGCTCGGCCTCCTCAAGCGCTTCTTGTGAAACCGGCGGAATCGCGGCGCAGGACGAAGAAGTACGGCGCCGCCATTCCTCGCGCGTCCATCGCGCCGAGCACCGTGTCCGCGTCGACCTTCCGGAACACGTCGAGGGTGGGCCAGTCGTCGTAGATCATCGTCGCGCTGAGCTTCCCGCGGTACTCCGTCATGCGCAGCCGCGCCTTGAACTTCCCGGTCTCCACCCTGGCCCGGTGCGCGCCCACGAAGCCTTGAATCTCCGGCGACGGCCACTTACGTGGGTCCACCGGGAACACCGACGCGCGGTCCTCCGTGAAGAACAGCAGCGGGTGCACGCTCTCGGCGTCGATGAACTGCTTGCCGTACCAGCCCGTCGCGCTGAGCATTCCGTCCATCGCGTGCCCCGTCTGGAGCTCACTGCCCTTCCACCTGCCGTGCATGAAGGCGAGCTCCACCGTGGGCAGGCCGTCGAACAACGCGAGCGCCGCTTCGATGTGGATGCGCCCTGCTTTCACCGCTTCGTCGAAGGTCATGGCGTCCTTCCTCCGTGCATGAGCAGCACTGGCTTGATTGCCGTGCGCGTCTCCATGTCGTGAACCGCGTCGTTGATGGCCTCGAAGGCGTAGGGGCGGCTCAGCTTCTCGATGGGAAACCGTCCTTCCGCGTGCAGGGAGACCAGGCGCGGAATGAAGGTCTTCGGGTCGGCATTCCCCTCCAGCATGCCCACCAGCTTCTTCCCGGAGAGGAGCGCGCTCATCGGGAGCGAGACTTCCGCGCCACGGCCAGGCAGGCCGAGCAACGCGCAGGTGCCCAGGGGCCGCGTCACGTCGAATGCCTGACGCAGCACCTGGGGCAAGCCCACGCACTCCAGCGCGAAGTCCACACCGCCCCGGGTTCGCTTCAGGATCGTCTTCGTGAGCTCGGGCTCGTCCGCCAGGAAGGTGTCGGTGGCGCCCAGTTCGCGTGCCAGCTCGAGCCGCTCCGCGCTGAGGTCCACGGCGATGATGCGGGCCGCGCCGGCGACTCGCGCCGCCATGATGGCCGCCAGGCCCACGGCGCCCGCTCCGTACACCGCGAGCTGCTGCCCATCTTCGAGCCGGAACGCCTCGAGCACCGCGCCCGCGCCGGTCTGGAACCCGCAGCCCAGCGGCGCGAGCAGCTCGAGCGGCGCGGACGCGTCGACCTTCACCGCGTTGTGCTGGTGCGCCAGCATGTGCGTGGCGAACGAGGACTGGTGGAAGAAGCTGGAGCGGATCGGCTCCCCCTGCCACCGCATGGGGAAGGAGCCATCGGGCCTCGCACCGGAGAAGTTCCCCGCGTACCCGTGCTCGCAGTACGCGGGATGGCGGCGGGTGCACGTGCCACACGCGCGGCACGAGAAGTAGCTGAGCACCACCGCGTCACCGGGCACGAAATCCGTCACGCCATCCCCCACTGCCTCCACCACCCCCGCGCCTTCGTGGCCCAGCACGGCCGGGAACGGGAAGCGGCCCGCGCCCGCCCGGTAGGTGAGGTCTGTGTGGCAGATGCCGCTCGCCGTCACCCTCACCCGCAGCTCGCCCGTCCGCGGCGGCTCGAGCTCCACCTCGTCGATGGCGAAGGGACCATTCACCACCTGCAGCACCGCGGCACGCACCGGAAGACCCATGGGGCCATCTTATTGGCCTTCCGCCAATAGCGACACCGCAATGTTTCCGGAAGCCTCCGGGAGGTGGCAGGAGGCATGATGGGGACAATGGACTCGAGGGACGCCGTGCCGGACAGCCTGCGGTTGCCGCTGCGCTTCGATGCGCGGCGCCTGAGGGAGGACTTGGGGCGCCTGGCCCCGGAGGAATGGGTCGCCCACTTCAACACGAGCACCTACGAGGGCGAGTGGAGTGGCGTGGCGTTGCGTTCGGTGGGAGGTGTCGCCGGACGGTTGTACCCGGACCCCGCCGCGAGCGAGCCCTACGCGGATACGCCCGTGCTGGAGCGCTGCCCCGGAGTCCGCGAAGTGCTGTCCGCCTTCGCCTGCCGGATCGAATCGGTCCGGTTCCTCAAGCTGGCCGCCGGGGCCCGCATCCGCGAGCACCGCGACTACCGGCTCGGCTACGAGGACGGAGAAGTCCGGCTCCACATCCCCGTGGTGACCCATGCGGGTGTGGGCTTCTTCCTGTCCGGCCAGCGCGTCCTCATGGGCGAGGGCGAGTGCTGGTACCTGAACGTCAACCAGCCGCACCGGGTGGACAACACCGGGGAGGTGGACCGCATCCACCTGGTGCTGGACTGCGTGCTCGATGACTGGCTGCGGGCGCTCTTCGCGCGCGCGGTGCGGGAGGCCGCCGATGCCGCGTGAGGCGTTCGAGCGCTTTCGTGCCCTCGTCCTGCGAGAGCCGGAGTTGCAGGCACGGCTCCGGGACGTACAGGACCCGGCGGCCTTCCTGGAGCTCGTCGTGAGGTTGGGCGGGGAGCGGGGCTGTCACTTCACCTCCGAGGAGGTGCGGGCCGTCTGGCAGGAGGCGCGCCGCACCTGGTTCGAGCGATGGCCATGACGATGGACGCGACGCTGCTGGCCGAGTGGTTTCCCGTCCGCGTCCACGCGCGCGAGGGCGGGTTCGACGTGGAGTGGTGCCACCTGGGCGGCCAGCGCTTCACCGAGCCCTTCTTCGACGACACGATTCAACGGCGGCTCCGCTACCCCTTCAACTGGTTGTTCCGCCACCAGACGTCACTCGACGAGCTGGCGGAGCTGGAGGCCCTGAGCCCCGGGCTGCCTCCCACGGGCCTCATCTTCCACATGTCGCGCTGTGGCTCGACCCTGCTGGCGCAGACGCTGGCGGCCTTGCCTCGCAACATCGTGCTCTCCGAGCCGGCCCCCGTGGACACGGTGCTGCGCGCCCGCTGGGGGGAAGAGACTCCCACGGAGGAACAGCGCATCGCGTGGTTGCGCGGAATGGTGAGCGTGCTCGGGCGCAAGCGCCATGCGACCGAGCGGCACCTGTTCATCAAGTTCGACGCGTGGGCCCTGCTGCAATGGCCGCTGATTCAGCGCGCCTTCCCGGGTGTGCCGTGGCTCTTCCTCTACCGGGACCCCGTGGAGGTGATGGCCTCGCATCTGCGCCACAGCGGTGCCCATCTGGTGCCCGGCGTGCTCGAGCCCGCCCTGCTGGGGTGGAGCCCGGAGCAGCTCCCCGGCATGCCCCGCGAGGAGTATGGGGCCCGCGTCCTGGCCTCCCTCTGTGAGGCCGCCCTCGGCGCCTGGGAGTCCCGCCGTGGACCCGCGCGGCTCGTGGAGTACCGCGAGCTTCCCGCGGTGATTCCCTCCCTGTACTCGGAGCTCTTCGGCCTGGAGCTTTCGGGGGAGGAGCTCGCGGTGATGCGCGAGGCCATGGGGAAGGATGCCAAGAACCCCGCCCTCCCCTTCGAGGACGATTCCGCGATGAAGCAGCGGGCGTTGACCGGTCCGGCCCGCGAGGCCGTGGAGCGGTGGGTGCGTCCCCTGTACGCCCGGCTGGAGACGGCTCGGCGCGACATGCGCCGGATGGGTTGAGCCCCCTCCAGCGAGGTACGACGCAGCGCGTTACTCCCAGGCGAGCAGCGGGGTTTGTCTCGGATTGTCATGATCCGAGGCGCTCGCAGTAAACTTGCCTACATGCTCAACGTCGTCGTCGTGGAAGACGACCCCAACCTGCTCGCAGCGGTCCGGCAGGCGCTTGAGGCACCCGAGTCCGGAATGCGCATCGCCGGAGCCTTCTCTCGCGGAGGCGAGGCGATCTCCTGGCTTCAGCGCCAGAAGCCGGTGGACTGCGCGCTGGTGGATCTCGGCCTCCCGGATCGCTCCGGCGTGGAGGTGCTGACGGAGCTGAGGACGACGCACCCCACCGCCGTCGGCCTCGTCTTCACCATCTTCGACGACGACGCGCACCTGTTCCCCGCGCTGCAGGCCGGAGCACAGGGATACCTGCTGAAGGACTCCACCTCGGAGGTCCTCCTCCGCTCCATCCGCGAGGCCGTCGCGGGTGGCGCGCCGATGACGCCGACGGTGGCCCGGAGGGTGGTCCGGCGCTTCTGGGCTCCGCAAGTGGTCCAGCAGGAGCCGCTCACCGCGCGCGAGCGCGAGTTGCTCGTGCTGCTCTGCCACGGCGCCAGCTATGACGCGGCGGCGGCCCGGATGGCGGTGAGCCTGAGCACGATCCAGGCGCATGTCCGCAGCGTGTACCGCAAGCTCGCGGTGAGCTCCAAGGCCGAGGCGGTGAGCGCGGCCGTCCGGTTGGGCCTCTTCGTCCCATGAAGCTGAGTCTCCTCGTCGGCAGTCCCCCCTCCAGCGGCCCGTTGGTGGAGTCACACCGCGGGATGCGCGCGCCCCGTGCGGTGGCGGTGCTGATGGCGGGGGCGCTGGCGGTGGCACTGGTGCCGCTCATCCCCGGCGTCTCCGCGCGGCTCGAGGTCACGCTCCGCGACACCGCGCTGGCCATGGGGGTGTTCACGCTCGTCTCGCTCACCGCGGCGGTGGTGTTCTGGCGCCGGGGGGCCACGCCGGCCTACTGGTGGCTGTGTGCACTCGAGACGTTGACCACCGCGCTCACGATGCTGTCCCTGGTGTGGGCGTCGGGGAATCCGCTCAGCCCGTTCTGGCTGCTCTTCGCCTGCTTGAGCGTGATCGTCGCCATGGATGCCAACGGACGCATCATCGAGGGCCTGGCCTTCGTGGTCGCGCCCCAGGTGCTCGCGCTGCTATTCCTCCTCCAGGGGGAGCCCGCGAAGGCGGCGCTCTCCGCGGTCATCGGCGGCGTGGTGGTGGTGGTGGGCACCGTGCTCCGGGGGCTGTTCGTCGGCCTCACCGAGGCGCGCAACGAGCGGGACCGCCTCCGCGCCGAGCTGGCCGAGCTGCGCCTCCGAGAGGAGCGTCACCGCATCTCGCGCGACCTTCACGACGGGCTCGGGACCGAGCTGGCCAGCCTCACCTGGACGGCGCGCATGCTCCACCAGCGGCTCGAGGGATCCCCCGTGCAGAGCGACGTGGGGCAGCTGCTCGAGCGGCTCCGCTCCGGCATGGACGAGCTGCGCACCGTGGTCTGGGCGTTGCGTGCGCCAGCGCGCCCCTGGGAGGACGTGGTGGCGCGGCTCGCCCAGCGGTGCCGTGAGCTCGGCGGCGACCGCGACGTGGTGGTGGAGGCGTTCGCCGCCGACCCGCGCGTGGAGTTCGATGGGCAGGTGGCGCTCGAGCTGGTGCGCGCCGTTCAGGAGCTGGTGCACAACGCCGCCCGCCACGCGCAGCCCCGGCACATCCGCGTCACGCTCCGCTGCGAGCCGGACGGCATCCGTTTCCTGGTCGAGGACGACGGCCGGGGACTCGCCGACGGCGCGCTCGAGCGGAGCGAGGGCGGCCTCAAGAACTTCCGGACGCGGGTGGAGAGCGTGGGCGGCACCGCGCAGGTGGAGTCGTCCTCCCAGGGGACGCGGGTGTCGGCGTGGCTACCCACACCTACCTTTCGGCCTAACATGCCCATGCAATAGCGGCATGAATCCATGCGGCGGTACATCTGTCGCATGCTTGAAACTTCGCTCAAACGCCTCGTGGTGGGTGCCGTCCTCGCGCTGTCCGTCGTCAGCACCGGCTGCGGTGCGGTCATGTCGTACATCCAGGGCGGTCCCCTCATCCGCGATCCGAACGGGCCGACCGGGAAGATCGTGATCGACAACAAGAGCGGCTACACGCTCGGCGCGGTGCTGCTGTCCGACTGTGACAGCTCCACCTACGGCCTGAACCGGCTCCCCGCGCGCACCGGCATCGAGGACGGGAAGACGTACGAGTTCACCGTCTCGCCCGGGTGCTGGAGCATCGCCATCGGCAGCGGCTCCGCGGAAGTCCGCGGAAAGCTCCACGTCGCCGCGAACCTGGCCTCCGTCTACACGGTGAACTGACGTGGCGGCCGCGCGTGTGGACTCGAAGCGTGCACTGGCGCTGCTCATCGCCGTGGGCGTTCTCTCCTCGGGCTGCGTCAGCGTCGGTTACGGCGCCGGAGTGGCGGCGGCGCGGGTGGACACCTCGCCGGATACCTCGCCGCTCGAGTACAAACGCCAGGTCGACTACTCCCGCATGTACCACCAGTTCCGATTGGTGGACACGAGCGGCATCCTGCTCGCGGCGCTGGTGAACATCGGACGCCAGTCGGCGGCGCGCGACGCGGCGATCGACCAGGCCGTCGCGGCGGGCGCGAAGAGCGGCGACGTCGTCGAGTACTCCTACAAGCCCTACGACATCCTCCCGGGCCCGCGGATCACCGCGGATCTGCGGCTGGGCCTCGGACCGGCGAGCACGACGTTCACCGGCGCGGGGGGCAGCCGGTTCGAGCGCGGGGACTACCTCGCCTTCGACATTGGGGGAGAGCCGCTCGTGTGGGACCCGGAGGGGCTGCCGGTGATGGCGTCCGTCGGCGCCTCGATGCTGCTGGAGAGCTGGTCCCTCGATGAGCAGGCGGGGATCGGCTTCGAGCACGACTACCTCGGGCTGGACGTCTTCGCGAACGGGAAGATCGGCGTGCGGCTGCCGGGCAACGTCGGCCTGACCGGGAAGCTGCACGTCGGACTGGTATCACCGCTACTGGGGGCGATTCTGGGCTCCCCACGGCTGTCCTGGTACGGCGGCCTCGAGGCGGCGTGGACGACGCCCTGGAAGCCGCTCACCGTGGTGGGTGACTTCGTCTACGGCTCCCCGCTCTGGCTGGATCTCCCCTTCCGCGGCGGCTTCTCCACGCGCTTCGGCGTCAACGCCGTCGTCAGCATCGAGTCGCTGATGCCCGCGCCTGGCAATCCCTGACCCCCTTCACAGCACCGTCTCTTCCGAGGAGCTCGTCATGCCTCCGTCGTCCCGTCGTGTCCTCCCGCTGGCCGTCGTCCTCTGCGTCGCGCTGAGCGGCTGCAGCCACATCGTCTACAGCCGCGGCGCCATGTCGGCGGAGGCCGCCAACATCGATGCCGACGAGAACCCCGAGGGCCAGCCCTTCGACTTCTCGCAGCGAAGCGTCAAGGCGGACACGCAGGAAATCGCGTTGCTCGACTCGAGCGGACTGGTGTGCGCCTCGCTGATGACCGCGGGCGACGCGATGGCCTCCGCCGAGGGGCGGCGCAAGCAGGCGGAGCGCAACCGCGAGTTCGGCTTCCTCACCTACAAGTATCGCGTGGCGGCGCCCGGGGAGTTCGGCGGCTACCCGTGCGGCGTCTTCGTGAAGTGGAGCACGGTGAACGAGTACCGCGGCTTCCAGCCGGGCGCGGAGGGACAGGTCCCGAGCTTCGGTGAGGCGGGCCTGATGCTCTCCGGCTGGGACGAGTTCCTGCTGCCGGGGCTGTACTTCGGCGGTGGCACCCGGCCCGCGGTCGGCTTCTACTCGGAGGCGTCCGTCCCCGGCTCCGACGACATCTACCTCCGGCTGCCGATCAACCTCGGCTTCATGATCGCGCCGCATTGGGCGGGAGGGCTGGCGCTCCGGGCCACCGCGGGCTTCGACATCGTGGGCCTGGCCCTGATGGCGAAGTCGCAGCCGTTCCGGAACGGCTTCTGGGTGCCGCTCGACTACGGCGCGTACCTCAGTTGGACCCTGCCCGTCTTCAGCTACGGCTCGTTGACCGCGATGGCCGGGTGGGGCAAGGAGGTCCAGGTCAACAACAGCGATCTGATGTTCACGCAGGGCCAGTGGCTGGGGCAGCTCAGCCTCGTCATCGACTACGGCGCGATCTTCAGCGGCCAAAGCGCCAGCACTGGCGAGAAGAAGATGTGAGCGTTTCACCCGTCCCCATAGGTCGCCATCTTCCCCCCGCGTCGTCGATGAGCCCGAGCATCTCGGCGAGGCGGTAGGCCGGCTTCTGGAGGCCGAGCTTCCGTGCCCCGAGCCGGTGGCGCAGCGTCGAGCCCCAGAACGTGGTGAGGAGGTGGGGGACGGAGTAGCATGCCAACCGACAAGAGGATGGCGTGTGCACGCCGAAGTCGGCGTCCAACCGAGCGAGCACATGGATTCGTACCGGGTGTAGGGCCTTTCCCCAGCCCCCAGTCATAGGGGGCTGGCCGTGTCAAAGGCCGTTGGCCCGCGCCTCGTTCCCCGATATTCCTGCGTTGGGGATTCCACACTCCGGACGAAGCTCCCCTCGGGTCCGGAGGGAGGTCGCATGGCGCAGAATCTGAAGGTGAACGGCAAGGATGTGACGGTCGAGGCGGAGCCCGGAACGCCGCTGCTGTGGGTGCTCCGCGAGAAGCTCGGGCTGCTCGGCACGAAGTTCGGCTGTGGCCAGGGCATGTGCGGAGCCTGCACGGTGCACATCGATGGTGCCGCGGTGCGCAGCTGTCTGATGCCCGTGGCGGCGGTGAGCGGCGAGGTCACGACGATCGAGGGCCTGAGCTCCGACAACAGCCACCCCGTGCAGCGCGCCTGGATCGAGGCGGATGCGCCCCAGTGCGGCTACTGCCAGTCCGGGCAGATCATGGCCTGCGCCGCGATGCTCAAGGCCAGGCCCCAGCCCACGGACGCCGACATCTCGGCGGCCATGACGAACCTGTGCCGCTGCGGCACCTACGGCCGCATCCGCAAGGCCGTGAAGCTCGCCATCGATCTCAACTCCGAGGAGAAGGCCTGACCATGAAGACCGACCAGGAGACGAACAACCCGGTGGGGCTCTCCCGCCGCTTCTTCGTGCAGTCGGGCGCCGCGACGGTCGCGGGCCTGGTGCTCGGCTTCCACCTTCCCGCCAACCCGATGCGCCGCGCCGAGGCGTTCGCCGCCACGGGCCCCACCGAGGGCAAGGCGCCCCAGGCGGCGAAGCTCAACACGTGGCTGCGCATCGCCCCCGACGGGCTCATCACCATCTACGTGGCCAAGAGCGAGATGGGCCAGGGCATCTTCACGGCCATGCCCATGCTCATCGCCGAGGAGCTCGAGGCCGACTGGAGCAGGATTCAGGTCGAGCCCGCCCCCTCGGACGCCGAGTTCAACTACACCGGTGCGCCCTTCGAGATCACCGGTGGCAGCACGAGCGTGCGCTCCACCTGGGAGATCCTCCAGCGCATCGGCGCCACCGCCCGCCACATGCTGATCGCCGCCGCCGCGAAGCAGTGGGGCGTGCCCGCGGAGAGCTGCCGCGCCGAGCGGGGTCAGATCGTCCACGCGGCGAGTGGCCGCAAGGCGGGTTTCGGTGAGCTCACCGCCGCCGCCGCCGCGCTGCCCGCCGACGCCATCCCGAAGGAGCCGAAGCTCAAGGCCCCCTCCGAGTACAAGCTCGTGGGCAAGCCGATGAAGCGGCTCGACACGCCCGCGAAGGTGTCGGGCAAGCCCCTCTTCGGCATCGACGTCGTCGTGCCGGAGATGCGCTACGCGGCCGTGCGCCACTCGCCTGTCTTCGGCGGGGAGTGCTCGAACTTCGAGGCGCTGGCCAAGGGCATGCCCGCGGGCACGTCGCTGGTGAAGGTGACCGGGGGCATCGTCGTCGTCGCGGACAGCTGGTTCACCGCGAAGACGGCCGCCGCGGGCCTCGACGCGAAGTGGACGAAGGGCGCCACGACCGGGCTGTCCTCGAAGGACATCGAGAAGAAGCTGCGCACCGCGGCCGGCGGCAAGAAGCTCCCGGTGGCGGCGTCGAAGGGCGAGCCCGACAAGGTGCTGCGCACGGCGAAGGTGAAGGTCGAGGCCGAGTACTCGACGCCCTTCCTGGCCCACACGCCGATGGAGCCCCTCAACTGCACGGCGCACGTCCGGCCAGACGGAATCGAGCTCTGGGTGGGCACGCAGTCGCACACCCTCACCAAGATGCTCGTCTCGATGGCGACGAAGGTGCCCCAGGAGCAGGTCATCGTCCACACCACCTACCTCGGCGGTGGCTTCGGCCGGCGGGCGGAGAACGACGTGATGCTCCAGGCCATCGAGGCCTCGAAGGCCGTGGGCAAGCCCGTCAAGCTCATCTGGTCGCGCGAGGAGGACGTGCAGCACGACTTCTACCGGCCGGCCAGCCTCGTGAAGATGCGGGCCGGGCTCGGTGCGGATGGCCTCCCCGTGGCCTTCACGGCGAGCATCGCCAGCCCCTCCATCATGCAGCGCTGGACGATGTTCGGTGGCCTCCCCAAGAGTGGCATCGACATGACGACGATCGAGGGCCTGGCGGACATGAAGTACGAGTGCCCGAACCAGCACATCGCGGCGGCCGTCGTCGACACGGGCGTGCCGGTGGGCTTCTGGCGCTCGGTGGGTTCCTCCCACAACGCCTTCTACGTGGAGAGTTTCATCGACGAGCTGGCGCACGCGGCGAAGCAGGACCCGTACAAGTACCGCCGGGCCCTGCTCGAGAAGTCGCACCCGCGCTTCGTGAAGGTGCTCGACACCGTGGCGCGGATGGCGAAATGGGAGACTCCGCCGGCGGAGGGGCGGCACCGTGGCATCGCCATCGCCGAGAGCTTCGGGAGCATCGTCGCCGAGGTGGCGGAGGTGTCGGTCTCCGCGGATGGCCAGCCCACCGTGCACAAGGTCTGGGTCGCGGTGGATTGTGGCCGGTACGTCAACCCCGACACGGTCATCGCCCAGATGGAGAGCGGTGTCGTCTACGGCCTGTCCGCCGCGCTGCGCGGGCAGATCACCCTGCGCAACGGGCGTGTCGAGCAGAGCAACTTCCACGACTACACGATGCTGGCTCCCCACGAGATGCCGGAGGTCGCCGTGGAGATCGTCGAGAGCGGCGAGGCTCCCGGCGGCGTCGGAGAGCCCGGCACGCCGCCCATCGCGCCGGCCGTGACGAACGCCCTCTTCGCCGCCACGGGCAAGCGCATCCGCACCCTGCCCATCAGCAGCCACAAGCTCACTGGAGGAAAGAAGTCGTGAGGATGTCCATGAAGTGGATGGGGTTGATGCTGTCCGTCGCGGTGGTGGGTCCCGCCGTCGCGGCCGATGCGCCCAAGGCGACGCCGGAACTGCTCGAGAAGGGCAAGACCGCGTACACCTCGTATTGCCAGTCGTGTCACGGGGAGAAGGGCGAGGGCAACGGTCCGGCCGGCATGTATCTGGTGCCCAAGCCGCGCAACTTCGTGGCCGAGGCCTTCAAGAAGGGCAACAAGCCGGAGGAGATCTTCAAGACGATCACCACCGGCATTCCGGGAAGCACGATGGTGCCCTTCACGCACCTCGCCGAGCAGGATCGCTGGGCGCTCACGCACTACGTCCTCGAGTTGCAGAAGCAGGGCAAGGCGGCGGACGCGAAGGGCAAGAAGAAGGGCGCGGCGAAGAAGTAGACGGGAGACCCGCCAGGTTTCCGGGTGGGCGAAGCAAACACTCCTGCCCGTCATGCCCCGCCTCCGGGCTCACCGGAGGCGGGCCTCGACATCCCGCGGGTCCGCGGCCCGTCCACGCCGGGCCTTCAGACAGGCTGAAGCCGCAAGACTTTCAGTTCGGCATCGCCAAGACAGGCATTTACGTGACCGACGTCGTCCGGTGGGAAAAGACGCTCGCCGACCGTACAAACCCAACGGGGGCGCGCGAGCTGGCACAGGCCGCGGACGAGAAGGCGCTGGCCCGGTTGCTGCGGAAGACCCGGGCCGTGGCACGCGCGGGGTGAGTGGCCCCCTGCTGTCTCCCTGGCACAGGGCTCTGCCGCGGTGGTTGTGGTGCTAGTCTCAATTCACAGGCAAGGGGTGCTTCAATGTCTGGACAATCCAAGAAGAACATGTCCCTTGAGGAGAAGTTCATCGCGCGTGTCTACCGGCTGCGGCTCAAGAACCCAGCGACGCATACGCCATCCAAGAATGAAGCGAAGGCGGATCAAAATCCTGATCATATCGATGGTCAGAGTCGGGTCCGTGGCAATCTCGCTCCGGGGCGGCACTCCTATGTCTTCCACGAGGGCAAGCTCAAGCAAGCCTACGTCCAATCGTACTACGCCTGGAACGCATGGAACTACATTGGCTCGAAGAGCGATGCGGTTCGTAACATCTATGATCAGACGCAGTATGCGCAGTACAGGTTCTTTGCACCCGACTACCGCTCCAACTTCTTCCAACTCTTCCCTACGCCATCTCTAGGGAGCTACGACTCGGCCAACGCCGAATATCAGGCGGAGAAAGAGCCCGTGTTGCGCCGGTACTATCGACGCAAGACGGCTGTTCTCTTCTTGAGCTCGAGGAAAGGGAAGCGAGTGGATTTCATCGGTACCAGCCTTCCCTATTCATGGGAGGCCCACCATCTGCTCCCGGCGAACGTATTTTACAAAGAACTGACGATCGAGCAGATCAAGATCATCCTCCGCACCAACTACGACATCAACGACGGACGCAATATCATCTTCCTCCCGGAGAATCCGATTGACACACCCATCCACAAGCTCCCCTACCATAGCAGTGGGCATAACAAGTATGG
>NZ_JPMI01000027.1 GCF_000733295.1 Archangium violaceum Cb vi76
CCCAGAAAAAATGCTTTGGAGGCAAGCCCGATCCGGGCCACAACACTGCGATGACCCAACTCGAAGATGGCCTTGCGGATATCAAGGCTCTTGAAGCGAAGAATTGCGCCCCGGGTCATCCAATGTCGGAATTGTGAGTCATGTCGAAAGAACTCTTCACAGCGATCGAGCAGCACGATACGTCCCGGGTCAAGGCGCTGCTGGCTGCGGGGGCCAATCCGAACGAGCCGCAGCCGGAGCCGCCGGGGTTGCGTCCGCTGCAAGTGGCCATTTACGAACTCTCCGATGGGGGCGAACTCGACGTGCTCCTGGCGCTTCTTGAGCACGGCGCGGACGTCAACGCGTGGGATGTCGAGCGGGACAGGACCCCCTTGTTGGTAGCGGCCTGCGAAGACGAATTGGCGGCAGTCGAAGCGCTCGTGAAGGCGGGGGCCGATCCCAACGTGTGCAGCCGCGACGGCATCACGCCGCTGCGGACGTCTGCGGAGGTTGGCAATCTGGACATGGCCTCGCTCCTCCTGGGCGCGGGGGCGACTCGGACAATCAACGACTGGGGAGGGCTGACCGGATACACCGCGCTCGGGCACGCGGCACGCCGGCTGGACCTTCCGATGATCAAGCTGCTTCTCGACGCGGGCGCCGATCCGAAGGCCCCGGACGAGGACGGTCGACCCGCCCACTACCGTCTGCCGCCGCGCGCTGAATCCGATCCCCAGACGTGGGACGCCGCGTTCGAGTTGCTCGGAGGAGCGAAGGACCGCATGCCGTTGTAGAACGGAGGTCGTGAGCCTCGGGCTCACGGGCACGCCGCTCGACTTGGACAACCCCGCGCATCTGGATGCGCTCGAACGGGCCCACGAGCGCTTCCCGGAGATTGGCGGGCGTGCAGCCCCTTGAGGCACGGCTCGCGCTGGCCGTGCTCAGGGCCCCGACTGCTGGCTCACCGGGAACTCGACGTTCCCGAGGGTGAAGGTGCGCGGCCCGGTTGCTTCCCACAGCTTGAGGGTGCAGGGGCTGGTGAGTGTCAACGTAGTTGTCGCGAGAAGCTGACTCAAGCAGTTGGCCGCATCGGCTGGCACGACCTACGGCACACCTACGGCAGCCACCTCGCCATGAGGGGGATACCGCTGACGGTCATCAAGGAGCTGATGGGGCACGCGACCATCGACATGACGGAGCGCTACGCCCACCTGAGCCCGGACACGCGCAGAGAGGCGGTCGGGGTTCTCGACCGGCCCTCTGCGCCCGCGTGCGACATACGTGCAACACGGATGGAGGACGCTGCCAACCACCCGTAAGCACGGCGTAAAAAAGTGGAGGCGGCGGGAATCGAACCCGCCGCCGGGCTCCCCAGAGCGAGCCTGGCGGAGTCTTGTGGAAGCCTGTCGGTAGCGTGTCCCCTGGCGAGGTGTGGCTGAGAGGGGCAGGTGGGGGAATGCGGGCAGTTATTGCTGTAGGAAGATCGCCGCGTCCGTGAGCGGACGCGGCGATCCGCACGACCTGCTTCGGCGAGAGGTCAGGGAAGCTCGACCGCCCCCGCAGTACAGCGCTCGGCGCGCGGCTGGCCACGCTGGTCGGTAGATGGGCATCCGGTGCCGAGGCCACGCGCGGGATTGGTCGCGCCGGGGACCAGGGTCTCCGTGTCGCCCCCGTGGTAGCCAAGCCCGCCGAGCAGTGGATCCGCCACCAGCGGCGAGGCCGTGCACTCCGCGCCGCCCGGCCACTCCAGGTTGCCTTGGCCGGCATGCGTCTCGTTGCAGCCCGGGACCCACATGGCGGTGTTCCCCGCGATGAGCGTGTTCTGGAGCGTCAG
The DNA here is from genome assembly GCF_000733295.1 of Archangium violaceum Cb vi76. GTDB lineage: Bacteria > Myxococcota > Myxococcia > Myxococcales > Myxococcaceae > Archangium > Archangium violaceum. Next base: position 1,814 of record NZ_JPMI01000027.1, read on the forward strand.
GCCGCCCCCGAAGATCGCGCCGGCGATCTGGTCCCGCGCCGTGGAGCGGTTGTTGGCGATGGTGCAGTTGAGCAAGGTGCCGCCGCGCAGGTCGCTCAGCCAGAGGCCTCCGCCATTGCTCCCGAATGCAGTGTTCTCGGCAACTGTCACGTTGGTGAGCTGGACATCACTCGTGTGGAGCCAGAGCCCGCCGTTGTAGAACGCCTTGTTGCGCGAGACCGTGCTGTTCGTCATGCGCAGCGTCAGCCCCTGCAGGTACATCCCGCCCGCGTTGCCTGAGTCCGTCGCCGTCACCCGGTTCGCATCGACCGTGGCCCGGTCCATGGTGAACGTACCGTTGTTGTGGTTCGACACGCGGAAGAACCCACCGCCGATCGCGCCGGCCTCGTTGCCTGTCATCCGCACGCCGCAGAGGGTCGTGACCTCGTCGGCACCATCCATGTAGATGGCGCCTCCGCAGCCCCCATTGCCCGGGTTTCCGCCGTACCCCGTTGCGGCGTTGCCGGTGAAGGTGGAGTTGATGAGGGTGAGGTCGCCGTTGAGGCTGCCCACCGCGCCCCCGTTGCTCGCGGCATTGTCGATGAAGGTGCTGCCTACGATGACCGTCTCGCCGCCCCCGAAGCCGTAGATGGCTCCGCCGGCGATGTCCTGACCGGGGGACGGAGCCCGGTTCCCGACGAAGGTGCACCCGATGACCTTCAGGCTGCCCCCGTCCCGGTAGATGGCGCCGCCGCCGACCGCGGTGTCTTCACCCCCGCCGGCACTGCGTCCGTCGCGAAAGGTGAGCCGCTGCACGACCAGCAGTGGCCCGGTCACGTCGTACGCGGAGTCGAGCAGGAGGATGCGCGACGTGCCGCCGCCACTGAGCGTGATGCGACCGCCGCCGTCGAGCACCGCCGCCTTGGTGAAGGTGATGGGAGAGGAGACGGTCAGCGTTACCGGGAACTCGCCGCAGTTGAAGACAATCACGCCCCCGCGAGTGGCTGCCGCCTGGAGTGCCGCCGCCGTGCAGCTCTCCGCGGTACCGTCGCCCACCACGGTGGTCGGGGTGGAGACGTCCACCAGCGCAGGCGCCTCGCAGCTCGCAGGCTGGGGCTCGAGCCCTCCATCGGGCCACGTCCCCCCGTCCCCTGACGTCCCAGCGTCGGACCGCGTGCCACCGTCGGCGTCCGTCCCCGGTACGGACGGGCAGGCGATGAGCAGCGTCACCGAGAGGAGGAAGGGGAGGAAGGACGCTCGCACAGGACACCTCGGAAGGGGGACAGCGGGCATTGGGATGTTCAGAGAGGAGGGCGCTTACGGCGAGGGCAGGATGCCGAGCTGGAACGTGCCGCACTCCGTGTCGTAACCGTCCACGCTGATGAGCAGCGTCTGCCCGGCGGCCACGCTCACGGTCACGGAGGACTGGAGTGTCTCGCCCGTGTCATCGTTGCACCCGAACAAGACACCGGAGGCCGGGGCCGACACCTCGAGGCTCGTGTCGTAGTTGGACCCATTCGTAGTGAACACGAAGGTCCCCGCGGAGGGCGCGGTCCAGGAGAACGAGACATCCGGTGCCAGGGCGTTGTTGGTGCAGCTCGGAGTGACCTGTCTCAGCGCATTGCAGGTGGAGCCCTGGGTGACGAGGGCGCCCGTGACCGAGCCCAGGTCCGCGGGGAAGGGCACGAATCGGGGCTCGCGGCCGTTCGCCTTGTCGCCGGCCATGAAGAAGAGCCGATCTCCCACCCTGGCCAGCGAGTTGGGATCGGACGAATCGGGACCGGGGACGACGTCGAGCCGCCGGAAGGTGCCCGCCGCGGTCCCATCGGTCTGCCACAGCTCCGCGCCGCCAGCCGGGTCCACACCCGGGAAGAGCGCCAGGCCACGGTCCGCCACTCCGAGGATGCTGACCAGGTCCCCACCCGTGGCGCTCACTCCGTTGCCCGGACCTGGCGTCAGGTCCACCAGCAGGCTCGTTCCCACCTCCGTGCCGTCGGTGCGCCACAGCTCCCAGCCGTGGGTCTCGTCATAGGCGGCGAAGACCATCTTCGAGCCCACGGGCGTGAGTGAATGCGGGCTGGAGTGTCCTGGCCCAGGCTGGATGTCCTTGAGCAGGAACGTCCCGGCCGCCGTGCCATCGCTCCGCCACAGCTCGTAACCGTGCGGCCAGTCACCCGCGAGGAAGTAGAACAGGCCCTGCTGGGGAGCCGGGTAGGCTACCGCGACGCTCTCGAGCCCGTCCTTGACGAGGACTGTTCCGCTCGCCGTCCCGTCGCTCTTCCAGAGTTGCACCACGCCGTACCCATCCCCGGTGCCGAAGAACAGGGTTCCATTCACGGCGGTGAGGTGTTCGAGGTAGGAGTACGTGCCCCCCAGTGGAATCTTCACCAGGCTCGTGCCGCCCACGGTCCCGTCACTCTTCCACAGCCCGGGGGCATGCACGTCATCGCGGGCCTCGAAGTAGAGCGCTCCGCCCATGACGGCGAGTTCGGCGACGTTGCCGGAGGAGCCTCCGCTCTTGATGAGGACGGTGCCCGCCTCGGTCCCGTCGCTGCGCCACAGCGACATGCCATTGACGCTGTCATAGGCCGTGAAGAACAGGGTCCCGTTCAGCTCGACGAGCTCATCGATGTAGGAACCGTCCGGACCCGGGTTGATGTCGCTGACGAGTGCCGTCCCGTAGGCGGTGCCATTGCTCTTCCAGAGCTCGAGCCCATGGACCCCATCGTCCGCGGAGAAGAAGAGGGTCTGTCCCACACGGACCGCGCCGGTCCGTGAACGGTACGGAGTCTCGGAGCCCAGCTGAGCGAAGGTCCTGAGCAGGAACGTACCTGCCGAAGTGCCATCGCTCTTCCAGAGCGACTCACCCGGGGTCTCATCTGTGGCGACGAAAAAGACGCTGTCTCCCACGACGGCGAGCGCTTGGGAGCGGGCCTGGGAGCCGCGCGTGCCCGTCCACAGGCCCATCATCTCCCGAGTCGTCTTGGCGGTTCCTGTTGTCCTCCAGGTGAGTTGCGGGACGGAATCATCAGGGAACTCCGGCAGGGCGAAGAACAGCGCACTGCCCACGGGGGTCAGGAAGTGGGGCTTCTCGAACCAGGGAGACTCCGTCTCGGACCAGCTCTTCAGGGACACGGTGCCCGCGGCCGCGCCATCGCTGCGCCACAGGGAGCGAGTGCCCGTGGAGACCGAGGCGGTGAAGTAGAGCCCGCCGTTCCAGGAGAAGAACTCTCCGGGCTTCGAGCCGGCCGAGCCCGTGACCAGCTCCTTCACCAGGAGCGTGCCCGCGGCCGTGCCATCGCTCGTCCACAGCTCGCTGCCGGAGGCCGCCTCGGTCGCGGCGAAGTAGAGCGACGTGCCGTGCGCGGTGAGCCCGCTCGGACCACCGCTGAAGCCGCGGACCTGGGTCGTCGTCGTGCCATTGCTCTCCCACAGTGCCCCGCCGGACGAGAAGAAGAGGGTGCCGTTGACCGCTACCATCTCGGAGATCTGCGAGGACTGCGTGGACACGGGGACGGTGCCCGCGGGCGTTCCGTCGCTCTTCCACAGTGTCTTCTCCGCGACGAGAAAGAGCGTGCCCCCCACCTGGGTGAGGCGCTCCGGAGCGTAGTAGCTGCGGCTCAGGGTGAACGTCGTGAGGCGCACGGCCCCGCCCGCGTCCAGCTTCCACAACTCGGGCTTGTTCGTGGCGTCCCTCGCGGTGAAGAACAAGGTGTTGCCCACGGCGAGCAGCTTGAGGTCGTCGGCAATCCCTAGCGACTGGACGAGCACGGTCCCCGCCTCGGTGCCATCGCTCTTCCAGAGCCGCAGCTCGCCCTCCTGTTCGTAGATGAAGAACACCGTCCCGCCCGCCTGGGTCATGGTGGTGATCTTGTCCGACTCGACGACCTTGGGCAGGCGCTTCACCAGGACCGTCCCGGCCGCGGTGCCGTCGCTCTTCCAGAGCGCATCCGTGGTGAGATCGCTCCAGCCCTCGCTCCGGGCCGCGAAGAAGACCGCGCCCTGGGAGTGCGTCAGGAACCTGGGCGTCGAACTGGCCAGGCCCGGGGCAACATCCTTCACGAGAGATGTGCCCGCCTCGGTCCCATCGCTCCGCCACAGCTCGCTGCCGTGCAGTTCGTCGCTCGCGGTGAAGAGCGTCACGCTGCTCGACAGGGGCGCGAACCCGGACTTGAGCTGCGGAAACCGCGCCGGCCGGGTGTTGATGTCCCGGACTCCGGGAGTGCCCAGGTTCAGCTCCGCGCGCGTGGTGCGAGGAGCCAGCTCTCGAACGGCCTCCTCCCACTGGGTGTCACTGCAGCCGCCAAGGACGGCAAACGTCCAGGCAAGCAGGGCCCGAATCGGTCTTGTTGCTTTCAATGGATGTCTCCCGACATGGGGAGCGAGTGCAGACGAGTGAGGGATTCTCCCACCTGACCCTCGCTTCCAGAAGAGGGCGGATTTTACCCTGACAGGGTGTCAGACGACTCGTAGGAAGCGATTCATGGGCGGCGAGGTGTCGGGAATGCTTCCTCCGGTGGAGGCGGCGGGAATCGAAACCGCCGCAGCCGGTGCCGCGTGTGACATGGCCATTTCAAATGCCTGAAAGGACCCAGCAGGTGCCCCCGGATGAAGACCGTGAACGAGGTGGAGACGCTCGAACGCCTGTACGTTGGAGGGGGGCCCACACCTGTCAGCCCCGGGGATGGGCCGAGTGTCACCTCCCCAGGGCAAATGCTGGGACAACGCCGTGGTCGAGAGATTCCCGCCGCTTCCACTGGCGGGTCCGAATTGAGGGCTTGACGACCAATAAGCGCTGGCTTATCTATCGAACATGCAGAGCGCGGCCGAACTCGAAAACAAGATCTTCCAGGCGTTGGCGGACCCCAGCCGTCGGGCGATCTTCGAGTCGCTCACGCGTGGCGAAGCCGCGGTGAAGGACCTCACGGCGCGTTTCGACATCTCTCAGCCGGCGATCTCGCAGCACCTCGCCACGCTGAAAGACGCCGGTCTGGTGACAGGCCGGCGCGATGGGCGCTGCGTCTACTACCGGGTGGAGCCGCAAGGAATGAAGCCACTCATCGACTGGATCTCCCACTACCGCGACTTCTGGACGGAGCGCGTGGATCGCCTCGAACAACTGCTCGAGAAAATGGACCAATGAGCACCATCGACAAGACCGCCCCATCACAAACCGCGGCCATCTCATTCGAATTCGATTTGCATCACCCACCGGAGAAGGTGTGGCGAGCGCTGACCATCCCCGAGCTCCTCAACGAGTGGCTTCTCCCCATCGTCGAGCTCAAGCTCGAACCGGGGTCCGCATTCACCTTCAAGGCGCAGCCGCAACCCGGCTGGGACGGGACCGTGAACTGCCGGTTCCTCGAGATCGAAAAGCACAAGAAGCTCAGCTACGCGTGGGTCGTCGGCGACTTCATCGACACCGTCGTGACCTTCACCCTGACGCCCACGGCGTCGGGCACCCGGTTGTTCTTGGAGCAGTCTGGCTTCAGGCCTGACCAGAAGCAGAACTTCGGTGGTGCACGCTACGGATGGAAGATGATGGGCGGGAAGCTCGTCGACCTGCTCGGGAGGATCTCATGAACTGGACCAGATTGATTCGCGAAACCCACCGCTGGCTGTCCATTGCCTTCACGTTGGCTGTCATTGCCAACATCGTCGCCATGATTACCCAGAAGCCCGGCGCGGAAGCGGGACAGAGTCAGTCCGCCATGCTGGTGGGATTGCTGGCGCTGTTCCCTCTCATTCTGCTCCTCTTCTCCGGTCTGTATTTGTTCGCGCTGCCGTATGTGGCCAGGTGGCGCAGGGCCAACGCACCGGCGGTCGGGAGCGAGCAGCACCCATGATCGCACCCGGAGCGAAGGCGATGCCCGGCAAGACGACGAAGAAAACCGCGGCCAAGAAGACGACCTCGAGCAAGAAGACCGCGACGGTCGCGAAGAAGCCCGCCGCCAGGCGTGTCGCGACGAAGGCGGCGAAGCCGAGCAAGGCCGCCGCCAGGTCATCAGACCCGATGAGCGCGTCCGAGCGGATCGACCAGAGAATCGCGAGCCTGGGCGATTGGCGAGGGGTGAGGTTGGCCGAAATCCGCAAGCTCATCCACGAGGTCGACCCCGAAGTGGTCGAAGACTGGAAGTGGATGGGCACTCCCGTGTGGTCGCACAACGGGATGTACGTTCTCGCCAACCCTCACAAGGACAAGGTGAAGATCACGTTCTTCCACGGAGCCCAGCTCCCCGACCCCAAGAAGCTCTTCAACGGGGGTCGCGAGGGGGGAAAGTGGCGGGCGATCGACCTTCGCGAGGGCGACAAGCTCGACACGACGGCACTCAAGGCGTTGCTGCGCGCGGCGGTGGATTACAACACCTCGCACCCGGTGCCGAAGAGCAAGGGATCGAGAGCGTAGAACGCGCGCGAAGCGTCCGCGCAAGCAGAGTCCCTTGCCGAAGCCTGGCATATTGCGGAGAGTCCGGTCATGACGACTCCCGCCATCGTGGAAATCGGCCACCGGGACCACGCACTGCAAGCCGCCTTCTGTGACTACGTGCCGCAAGTCTTCCGCACCGTGGACTTCCGGCGCTGGCGCGAATGGGGTGAGTGGAACGATGACTACCGCGCCTTCGCCGTGCTCGACGAAGGACGTGTGGTGGCCAACGCGTCGGTGATGAGGATGCGGCTGTGTGTCGGTGACCGCGAGCTCACCGGCTACCAGCTCGGCGCGGTCGGCTGCGTGCCCTCCCACCGTGGCCGGGGGTTGTCCCGGGTGGTGATGCAGGCGGCGCTCGACGCCTGCGGCGCGGCTCCCGTGCTGCTGTTCGCCAACGAGAACGTGACGGGCTTCTATCCCCGCTTCGGCTTCATCCCCTGGAAGCAGGAGCTGTTCGGCGCCGCGTTCCATGCGACGCCGGGAGGCGAGCCCGCGCCGGTACTCGAGCTGGCCGAGCCCTCCATCCGCGCGGGACTGGTCTCCCTGTCGGACGAGGGGCTCGCGGTGACCGGGCGCTTCGGCGCTCGAGGCCATGCGAGGATCGCGAGCTGGTATGCGGCGAATGCCTTCTCCCGGCCGCTGCGCCAGTTGAGCGCCGGGGCCTGGGTGTTCGCCGGGGTCGAGAACGGCACGCTGTATATCGACGACATCTTCGCCCGCGAGCCCTTCGACCTGCGCCCCCACATCCCGAGGTTGGTCGATCAGCCCATCACCGCGCTCCACTTCGGCTTCACGCCCGAGCGCTGGTGGCCCCAGGCGAGCGTCCTTGGCGAGGACCCGGAGGCCTGGCTCTTCGTCCGCAACCTGGTGCCACCACCCGGGCCCCACCGCTTTCCGGTGATGGCACGAACCTGATGCGCTCCCGGCTGGCTACGACCGCCGCTCCACGAGCCGGGCGAGCTGCTCCATGACGGTGCCCCACCCGTCGTGGAAGCCCATCTTTTCATGCATCGTCCGATCGGCGTTGCTCTTGTGCATCACGTGGGCGACATAGTCGGTGCCCTGCGGATGCTCCCGCAGGGTGATGATCGCGGTCATGAAGGGCTCCTCCGCGGGCCGCCATCCACCCACCAGGGAATTCGTGAAGACGAGCCGCTCGAGCTCGTCGATGGCGAGAAAGCAACCCCGCAGATGTGGCACGAAGTCGCCACCGTTCTCGCTGAGCAGGGTGACGAGAGAACCACCGGGACGGAGCTCCATCTCCTGGACCTTGCAGCGGGCCGGAGCGGGAACCCACCACTGCTCGAAGCTCGCGCGGTCCGTCCAGGCACGCCAGATGGCCGACCGGGGCGCCTTGATGATTCGCGAGATCGTCAGGTCGAGTTCTGGATTCACGGAGGGACTCATTCTGGTTCTTCCTTTTTCTGGAGGGTGGTGACAAACGACTCGAGCCGGTCGGTACGGCCTTCCCAGAGGGAACGCTGTTCGGCCAGCCATGTCTCGACAGCGGCGAATGGCTTCTTTTGAAGAGCGCAGGTCCGCACGCGGCCTTCCTTGTGCGTCCGGATCCATCCGCTCTCCTCGAGGAGCTGGATGTGTTTCATGAAGGACGGCAAGGCCATGTCGAAAGGCTTCGCCAGCTCGCTGATGCTCGCGGGGCCCTTGCCCAGCCGTCCCAACACCGCTCGGCGAGTGGGGTCGGCCAACGCCTGGAAGATGCCATTCAGCTGCTCCGAATGCTGAGCCATGGGGCTAAGTATGGTGACGGATGAAACTTAGCGCAAGGGCTAAGTTTAGAGCGCCTGCTCACCGGGCAGCCGCAAGCCCACGGGAAGGAGGTAACAAGGCCGACGAATCAGAGCGCGCGCGGGACGAAGTCTCGTAGTGCGCCGAGACGTCACACACGGAAACGGACGTTACTTCCGTAACACCGTAACATGCCGGGCAGATGACGCTCCGCCTCCTCCGAGCCCGCCCGTGAAGCCCTTCCTCCACGTCCACGCCCTGCGGCTGCGCCATAGCTGGAAGTTCATCCTTCTGGCGGCCGTGCTCTCCACCGCCTTCGCCGCGCTCTGCCAGCGGTACGATCTGCTGCGGATGAGCGAGGCCGAGCTCGGCGTCTACGACCAGGGCCTCACCTTCTTCACCCGAGGCCATCCGCGCTCGAGGGACGTGGTCATCGTCGGCATCGACGACAAGACGCTGCAGGGCATCCGGGACAACGAGACGTACGTCCGCAACTACGGCGTCTACCCGTACTCGCGCAACCTGTGGGCGCGCGTCTTCGAGCACCTCGTGGACGAGGGCGCCCGGGCCATCGTCTTCGACGGTGTGATGGACGAGCGGGGCACCGACGAGAGCAACGACCTGGCACTCGCCCAGGTGCTGGAGGAACGCGGCATTCCCCTCACGCTCGGCTTCAGCATCAACGCCGGCCAGCCCACCCTGCCCCGGGTGGAGCCCGTCAACCGGCTGCCCCACCGGCCCACGCCGCCCGCGCCGGAGGTCCGCCCGGCCGCCGTGGAGGCCGGGGAAGAGGACTTCGACGAGTTCACCGGCACGGAGGGCCCTCCGCCCTTGAAGCCGGAGGAGGTGGCCCGGGCACTCGCCTTCCCCGTGCACCACCCCGGACTGGCGCTGCCCTCGCTGGAGCAGAAGCCGGGCGACACGGGCTCCCGGCTCATGCGCTACCCCGTCACGCCCCTGCCCGGACTGGTGCGTGCCACGCCGGGCTTCGGGCTCGTCCTGCAGGAAGAGGACGGGGACGGGCGCCTGCGCCGCACCCGCTTCGCCTACTCGGACGGAGCCAACACCTACGCCACGCTGTCGCTGGCCGCGGTGGCGGACATCCTGGGCGCGGAGCGGATCGAACTGACGCCGGGCAGGCTGCGGATCGGCTCCCGCGAGCTGCCCATCAACGCGGACGGCAGCGCCGAGCTGGACTTCGGCGGCACGTGGACGGAGCGCTTCGAGGCGCTGAGCGTCTACGCGGTGCTGGAGGACTGGGCCCGCCGTCAGCAGCACCAGCGCGAGGGCACGCCCTACGTGCCCGTCATCCCCGAGGGCACCTTCCGCGGCAAGGTGGTGCTGGTGGGCGGGCTCTCGGTGGGCACCAGCGACGTGAAGGCCACGCCCTTCCAGAGCAGTGCGCCCGGCCTCGTCAAGCACGCGGTGATGCTGGAGTCCCTCCTGTCCGGAGGCTTCATCACCCAGGCCCCCTACCCGGCCTCCCTGCTGCTCACCTTCCTCGTGGCGCTCTTCTCCGTGGCCCTCGTCACCCTGGTGCGCCTGCCCATGCTGGAGCTCGCCTGGCCGCTGCTGCTCTTCTTCGGCTTCTTCCTCGTCACCGGCCTGTTCCTCGAGCACGGCCGGCTTCACCTGCTGAGCGCCATGCCCATCTACGCGGGGGAGCTCGCCGCCCTGTCCGCGGTGGCCTTCAACCACATGTTCGCCAACCGCGAGCGCGAGCGGCTCCGCCTGTCCTTCAACCGCTTCCTGGACAAGACGCTGGTGGATCAGCTCGTGGAGCAGCAGAAGCTGCCCTCGCTGGAGGGCGAGACGCGGGAGATCACCGCCTTCTTCTCCGACATCCGCGGCTTCTCCTCCTTCAGCGAGCGCTTCAAGGATGACCCGAAGGCACTGGGGGCCCTGCTCAACCGCTACCTCACCCGGGTGAGCGAGGTGTTGATGGCGCACGGGGCCTGCCTGGACAAGTACATCGGCGACGCGGTGGTGTGCCTCTTCGGCGCACCGCTGAACATCCCGGACCACGCGGTGCGGGCCTGCCATGCGGCGCTCGCCGTGCGCGACGAGGTGGACGCCCTGCGCGCCGAGTTCCAGAAGGAGGGCCTGCCCGACGTCTACACCCGCATCGGCCTCAACTCGGCGGAGATGTTCGTGGGCAACTTCGGCAGCGAGCACCTGCTGGACTACACCGCCATCGGGGACGGGATGAACCTCGCCGCCCGGCTGGAGGGCGCCAACAAGGCCTATGACACCACCATCATGATCGGCCCGCTCACCTACGCGATGGCGCGCGAGCACATCGAGGCGCGGGAGCTGGACCGGGTGCGGGTGGCCGGCAAGCAGGAGGCGGTGACCGTGTACGAGCTGCTGGCGCGCGCCGGAGCACTGCCCGCGGCGAAGCGCGCCACCGTGGAGCGCTACCACCAGGCCCTCGCGCTCTACCGGGAGGCCCGCTTCGAGGAGGCGATCCACCTGCTGAAGGAGGCGCTCGCGGCGGACCCGGAGGATGGTCCCAGCCGGGCCCTGCTTGCGCGGTGCGAACGTTACGCGTTGAATCCCCCTTCCCTCCCCTTCGATGGGGTGGTGAGCCTGGAGAAGTGACCGTGAGCCTCGAGAAACTTCCTCCCCTGCTCGCGCTGGTGTGCCTGGCCGTCCCCGGTACCGCCCTGGCCGTGAAGCCCGGGGGCACGCTGTACATCAAGGCGAAGAACACCCACTTGAAGGCCTCGAGCAGCCCCACCGCGGACACGCTCGTGGTGCTGCAACCCGGCAAGGAGGTGACGTACGACAGCCGGGAGGGCAAGACGCCCTGGTACAAGGTGACGGTGCCGGTGGACAAGAAGGGCCCCGTCCAGGGCTTCGTCTACCAGGCCAACCTCTCCGTCTCGCCGCCCTCGCTGGAGGTCACCAGCAAGAGCCCGGACAAGCCGCTGTCCCCCGAGGCTTTCGCCTCCTCGGGAGCGGCCGTCAAGGCGCTGGGGCCCGGAGCCATCGCGTATGGCAAGACGCTGAGCCGGCCCGACAGCGTCCAGCAGCTCATCGCGCTCGAGTCGCTCGCCGCCTCCATCGACACGGCCCAGGTGGCCGAGTACGCCCGCGCGGGAGGGCTGCCCGAGGTGGTGGGCCGTCCCCAGGTGGCGCGCCGTTCCCCCGCCAAGAAGAAGGGAGGGAAGTGATGGCACGGCGCCAGGTGACCACCCTCGTGGCGTGCCTGCTGCTGGGCGGCCTTGCTGGCTGCGCCGCCCTGCGCCGGGTGGTGGGCCAGTCCCATGGCGATCTGGGGCAGCTCGCGAGGCAGTCGGAGGAAGCGGATCTCCGCGCCGACGCCATGCAGAAGGATTGCGACGCGCTGAAGGCCCGCGCCATCTCCTACGAAGAGGAGAACGCCTTCGGCGGCGCGGTGAGCGTCGACTGGGTGAGCCGGGGAGGAGGGCTCACGCGCCGGACGGGTGCCAAGGCGCTGCACGTGCAGCTCAACAAGATTGGCAAGAACCTCGCGGCCCAGTCCAGCCGGCCAGGACTGCCCTGGACGTTCGGCGTGCTCCAGTCCGACGGCGTCAACGCGGTGAGCGGGCCCGGCGGCTACGTCTTCGTGTCCGAGGGCCTGCTCGCGCAGCTGGACAACGAGGCCCAGCTCGCGGGCGTGCTGGCACATGAGATCGCCCACATCACCGGCAAGCACGCGATGCGGGAGTACCAGCGGTACCTCGTGGAGCAGTGCGAGGACGGAGTGTCCAACGAGCGGTCGAAGCCCTTGAAGCAGTTCGGAGAGGACAAGGTGCAGGAGCTCGGCCGCGCGGTGGGCGGACTCGGGCAGATGATTCCCTCCGCCGAGCTGCGCGGCCTGTTCAACCAGCTCGCCACCCAGGCGAACTTCGACTTCAACACGCTGAGCCAGAAGGCGATCCAGGCCATCACCCACGGGGTGGTCGCGCGTCTGAGTGAGAAGGGCTTCGGCGAGGAGGACGAGTACACCGCCGACACCGAGGCCGTGGAGCTGATGGCGGCCGCGGGCTACGCGCCCGAGGAATACGTGGCCTTCCTGTCGAAGCTGCCAGACAAGGGGCTGTCCACCGAGCACCCGCGCAAAGACAAGCGCCAGATCCGGCTCCGGGCCCATCTGGCGGCGCTGCGCGAGCGCTCCTCGGACACCGACTTCCTCACGTCCGTGGACCTCTCCCAGACGAAGGTCGTCCCCCTGCGAGACGCGCTCCGGACGAAACCGGCGGCCGTTCCCGCCACCCGCTGAACGGGGGACGTCCCCTCCGGCCGCCTCCGCCGGGACTCCCACCCTCCCACCCGCGCGCCCCCACCTGCCCGCCCCACCAGGCAGGGCACATGCTCCCGCCAAGCTCCCACGAAATTCCGTCCGGCCCACTCCGCGAGTGCCAGGTGGCGGTTTCGATTCCCGCCGCCTCCACTGGAAGTTACCCGCCGCTCTGAGCCGAGTCTAATCCCAACGAGGATGCGCAGTTCGCCTTGGGGGACCAAATCGATTCTTGTCGGACCAAATTCGGACCAAATCTGGAGGCGAGTGCATAAGAGGAATGGGGGCAATGTCGAGGGCAGCGGGGGGAGCAGAGAGGTAGAGGAAGGCCGCTGACGGGAGCCCACGAGCTATGCGCCATGCCGGTGCACTCTGGGTGGAGCCCCCTTGGGGCACACGCCTGCCTGGTCCGCTCTCCCTGGAGGTGGCGACAGGGGGGAGCCTGTTGGCTGTGGCTGCTCGATCTGCATGGTTGCCCCACGGGAGTGGAGAGTTGCACGGCCAGCGGACAGGGCATAGGCCCGTCCAGGGTGGAAGTGCTAGTCTTCCGCACTGGGAGGTCCGACGGTTAAGCCGACACCTCGGTGAGTTCGCACGGGCAAGCAGGTGGGCGTTGGGCTCGAACGTCGATGACGACGGATTGACCTGGAGGCCGAGCATGTCTCAATTCTGGACGCTGACTGGAGACCTCTCCGACTACATCGTCGTGCTCGCGCGAGACAGGGCGCTGCTGGCCCGATACTCGCTCGCCTCCCCGTCGGCCGCCAAGAACAGGCTGGGCATCTGGGCCGGGAACACGAGGGAACGCGAGATCCTTGAGAAGATCTACGCCGCTCTTCCGGGCAACGCCGCGAAGGTTTTCAAGAAGACCCCTGTCCCGGTCTCCACCCTGAAGACCGCTCTCGGCAAAGCCTTCCTATATGGAGACCTCCTCGCATCCGAGGTCAAGTACCCCGTTGTCGTCCTGAAAGAGGTCGTCGTCAGCGCTGCGTACAAGGGCAAGCGCACGGCTCCCCTCAACAAACCCGGCTTCATCGATAGAGACGACGGCAGCAATATTCGCACTGCGCCGGCGGAGCTGGGCGGCCAGTTGGTGCGGGCGAAGCCTTTGCCCCCTGCGACCCCAGTGTTCGTGAGCGGGCCTCATCCCGACGCACCGGAATGGTGGTACGTGACCGCGTATGCAAAGGACGGCATCTTCCGGGGCTACGTCCAGCGCTTCCGCGTCACCGTCGATCTGCCCGAGCCGACCGCCAAGTTGCACCAGCTCGAGGAGGGGGACACCGCCGAGGGGCTCGCGGTCAAGATGTTCTCCAGCTCGGTTCGCAAGGGCCACGATCTGCGCTTCTACGAGAACGTCCTGCTGTACGTGAACCAGCTGAAGAAACGGCCGGGAATCACCGGCACCTACCAGGACCCAGGCTTTTTCGACGTCCTCTTCGGCGACTCCAAAAGCAATATCAAGCTCATCAAGGAAAAACGGATCTGGCTGGTGAGCCCCGCTTTCGCCAAGACACTTGAGGGCGTCGTGCCTTCGGGCTCATTGACCAGCGGGAGGGTCGCCGATCTCAAGGAACTCGCCGCAGCGATCGAGCGGGGTGTCAAGCGGATCGCCCAGGCCGTGGTGGACGTCCTCAAGAGCATCACCGACGCTCCAAAGTACATTGACGAGATTCTTCGCGAGGACGCGGAAGTCATCCGCGAGAACCTCGAGCAAATCCTCGGTGTCATTGCGTTGTTCCTCCTGGCGGAGGGCGTGTCGGCGCTCCTTGCCTCGACTCCGACGCTCATCGGCCAGCTCGTCGCCATCGGCATCCAACTCGTGTTGGCTGCGCTCGGAGCTGCGGCCTTGGCCGAGGGGCTCGTCACGGCGGCCACGCATGGAGCGGAGTGGCTCCGCCTTGCGATTCATGCAAACGGCCGCCCCGAGCACATCGCTCTCGCGAGCAAAGAGTTGCTCAGGATGCTGCAGGCGATCGCGCTGGCAGCGCTGTCGTACATGGGCGTCAAGGGGAATTGGAACAAGGCGCTCAAGCTCGGGAACTCGCTACCGCCGCCCTCCGCGATGGCCGTGGCAATCGCTCCCAATGGCACCAGGGTCGTGGTCGGGATTGCGCGGCCTATCACTGGGGTGACCATCGGTCCGTCCGGAGTGAGCGGCCCGCTCGGCACGGCGAGCGCCGTGAAGATGAAGGGCGAGAAGGGCGGCGGCTCGTCAAAATCACCGGCATCGACAGAGTTTCCGCGAAAATCGCTTCGCGGTGTCGCCGAGAAGTGGCTGAAGCGCAACAAGCCGCGTGGGTGGCGCCAAGTTCCAACTGACAAGAAAGGCGGTTGGAAGTGGATCGATGAAAATGGAGTCGAGCGCCTGCGCTTCATGTGGAAGAACGGACTGAACGCCACTGCGAACAAGTGGGCTCGTCAGGCAAACGGGTATTTCCGCTGGCAGAACGCCGCAGGACAGCACTTGGATATCGATGGCAATGTCATTGATATAACGGATCCACGGTTCCAAGAATTGACGCACATCCCGTACGAGGGGCTCTAGTGATACGGCCGATCAAAGACAGCATGGGTGCGCTGGAGGGGGCTCTCGAGAGTCTCCTGATCAGCTATCAATACGAAGCGTCGAAGAAGACGTTGGTCATCGTTCTCGACTATCCTGATAAGGCCGCAGGAGCAGATAGAGCTTTTCTGCGTCTCCGCTTCATGAGTGTATCGGACTTCCATCGAGTTCCCGGGACTTTCGCTGACCTACAGCGCTTCAAGGAGTCGTACTCCACTCGTGAAACCCCAGCCACGACAGTCGTTCAAAGGGTCGACATTGAAAAGAAAGAGGATTCACTGCGCATCACCTTGTCGTTTGGTAGCTTTGGCGATCTCGCCTTCGTGTTCCGGTCGCTTTGGGCGGAATCGCGCAGCGCACGTGCAACAAAGACGAGTAAAAATACGTGGACGTATCACGACGTCGACGACGGCAAACCCGTAGATTTTTACGATCCATTCGCATGAGATTGCCGACGGTGGTGGTAATGATCTCGTTCCGACACCTCGCGCTCTCCGACTCGTCCAACGAGTAGCCTGCTCGTCGAAGGTGCGTGCGTTATCGGTCCCTGCCACCAAGAAGCAGGGCCGGCCTCGACTCCTCGTCCGAAACGCCTCCTGGCCCGCCCATGGCCCCTCTCCTCGTGCATCGCGAGGTTATTGGAGAGCGGCGGCTTCGATTCCCGCCGCCTCCACTCTTCAGGGGCCTCAGTTTCTCCGGAACCCGCGCTGGCACAACCCGCGGCCGTGTCTGACAATGGCCGCTGCGACTTTCATGGATTCAACAGTCCGCGTGCGTGGAGGGGGGTTGCCCATCGGGTGTGGTGTTCTGGGTCCCCTCCTGACGCATCAGGACTTTTGTTTCGGTGCAAATTTCCAACGTCTTCTCGAATTCCGAGAACGAGGCTTGAGTTGCAATGACAATCGTGCGACCTAAGAGCCACTGGCCGGCGACGGTCAGCGAATGCAGTTCGCGGCAATTCCCCCTGACTCAAGGAGAAGCCCCATGAAGAAGATTGTCTACTCCCTGGCCGTCATGCTGCGCGTTGCTCGGGCCGACAAGCTGTCGGCTCCCTACATCTATTACTGATCGTCACCGGCTGGCGGGGGAGGACTCCTCCCTCGCCCAGCCGGGCGGAGCGGGCCCGGCTGAGCGGCCATGGAAGCATGGGAGTCCGTGCATGCCGACCGCGCTCCTTCCCCCAGGGCCCAAGGGCCATTTCATCACCGGTAACCTGGTGCCGTTCTCCGAGGACCCCCTGGGCTTCCTCACCCGCTGCGCCCGCGAGTACGGCGACGTGGTGCGGCTGGGCAAGAGCAACTACCTGCTCGCCCACCCGGAGCTCATCGAGAAGGTGCTCGTCAACGGCGAGGGCCACTTCGTGAAGATCGTCGGGCACGAGGCGCGCAAGCGCTCGCACGTCGGTTTTCCCGAGGCGATGATGAACAGCGAGGGCGAGGACTGGCTGCGCAAGCGCCGGTTCGTCCAGCCCGCGTTCCATCGCAAGTACGTGACCGCGTGCGGCGAGAAGGTCATTTCCCTCACCGAGCACCTGCTGGATTCCTGGCGGCCCGGTGAGCCCCGGGACATCTACGGCGAGATGTCCGAGCTGTCGCTCGACATCGTCAGCCGTTTCCTCTTCCACACCCCCATTCACGACGAGGCGCGGCACGTGGCCGCCGCGGTGGATGCCATCATGCGTCTCACCGGCAGCCCGTTCCGCTTCCCCATGTGGATGCCCACGCCCACCAACGTGCGCCTGCGCCGTTCCCTGCGGAAGCTCGACACGGTGCTCGCCGGCATCGTCCGCCGCTACCGCGAGCGTCCCGGAGAGCCCCAGGATCTGCTCGGCATCCTCCTGTCCGCCGAGCAGACCCTGTCCGAGGAGCAGCTGCGCGACGAGCTGGCGACGATGATCATGTCCGGCCATGGGACGACCGCGGATGGGCTCGTATGGACGACCTACCTGCTGGCCCAGCACCCCGAGGTCCAGGCGCGGCTGGTGGCCGAGCTGGACGAGGTGCTGGACGGCCGGGTCCCCCAGGCCGAAGACCTGTCACGCCTGCGCTATACGGAGGCGGTGGTGAAGGAGTCCTTGCGGCTCTACTCGCCCGCGTGGATCACCAGCCGCGAGGCCATTCGCGACTGCGAGCTCGGCGGCTTCCACGTGCCAGCGGGCACCACCCTGGGCGTCAGCCAGTGGGTGACGCACCGCGACCCGCGCTACTACGAGGAGCCCGAGGCCTTCAGGCCCGAGCGCTGGTTGGCCGAGTCCATCAAACAGCTCCCCAAGTATGCGTGGTTCCCCTTCGGCGGCGGCCCGCGGCTGTGTATCGGCGCGCCGCTGGCGATGCTGGAACTGGTGCTCATCACCGCGTGCGTGGCGAGGCGCTTCCGATTGGAGCTGGCGCCGGATTGCCAGGTGAAGTCCCGCCCGGCGCTCGCCCTGCAGCCGGTGGGCGTCCGCATCCTCCCGCACCCGCGCGCGATCCGGAGCGGCACGGGGCCCCTTCCTCGAGAGGTGAGCGCATGAGCGGCACGGAGCACGGTGGGCCCGAGGTGGACGAGGTGCGGCGCGCGTTCTTCCAGGCCGCCTACGCGCAGGGGGCCCCCTGGGACATCCGGCGCCCGCAGCGCGCCATCGTCGAGCTGTGGGAGGCGGGAGAAATCCGTGGCGACGTCCTCGACGTGGGCTGCGGCTTCGCGGAGAACGCCCTCTTCCTGGCCGCCCAGGGCCTGCGGGTGAGCGGCATGGACATGATGGAGCCCGCCATCAACCGGGCTCGCGAGCAGGCGCGCGAACGGGGGCTCGAGGTGGACCTGCGTGTGGGCAACGCGCTGCGGCTGACCGAGCTCGGCCGGCGCTTCGACACCATCATCGATTCGGCGCTGCTCCACGTCTTCGAGCCGGCGGATCGGCCCACCTTCGCCGCCAGTCTCGCCAGCGCGCTGAATCCCGGGGGGCGCTACCACGCCCTCTACTTCCGCGAGGGACCCCGCGCCATCTCCCCGGAGGCGCTGCGGGCCGCCTTCGGCTCCGGCTGGCGGGTGCTCTCCCTGCGCGAAACGCACTACGAGGAGACGGACCCCGAGGGGGCCGCGGCCTGGCTCGCCACCCTCGAGTGGGTGGCTTGACGCGGGTACCGGTCCGCCGACGAGCCACCGCTCTCCTCCGAGATGGACTCCGTCCAGTGCAAGGAGCGGAGCGGCGATGGCAACGCCGAGGTGGTGGGTCTTCATGTAACTCGGGGAGGCTGGTTGGACGCCAGCTGAACGAACCTGAACTCCCAGTCCATCCATGGAATACATCCATGGCGAGGATCACCCGTTCACCGAGGCAGCCCCAGGGGCCGGACGAGAAGCAGGTGATGAAGGGGACATCCTGGGGCTCGCCAGCCAGTCGCGTGGAGACGCGCCGGAAGGTTCCCATTGTCAGGAGGTGGCGCATTCATCCCCGGAGATGGAAGAGTGGCTTCCGCATCTCGGGCCCCCCCTGCCATCCCCGGTCTTCTGGAAGGCGGAGGTGGAGCTTGTCACCCATCCGTCCCCAAGGCAGCCCTCGGAGCGAGCCAGCCCCCGCCCCGCCTTCCTGACGGAGCTCGTGCATCCCAGAGACCGGGAGCACACGCTGGCGGTGTTGCGCGAGGTGGCGGCGGACGGGCGGGCACGGCGCTGCCTCCACCGCTCCGCCGCGACGAATGGGGGCTCGCGGTGGTGCCTGACCTCCATCCAGGGGATTCGCGATGAGTCGGGGCGAGTACAGGAGCTGGCGGGAGTGACACAGCCCATGAGGGGCCCCCTGTTCGCGGGGGAGGAGTTCCAGCAGCACGAGTCCGGACTGCGGCAGTTGCTCGCTCAGGTGCCCGCCTTCCTGTACCTCACCGACCGGGAGTTGCGTTTCATCGCCACCGCCGGCTCGGAGCTGGCCGGAGCGGGCCTGGAGCTGGAGGGAAGGCCGCTGCTCGACATCCTCGGAGCGGGCGAGGAGTCCTCTTCGATGCTCGACGCCCACCACCATGCCCTCGGAGGAGAGCCCGCGCGCTACGACACCGAGTGGTCCCACCGCACCTTCGAGGTGCGCGTCGAGCCGGCCTTCGACGAGGAAGGGACCTGCACGGGGACGCTCGGCATCGCGCTCGATGTGACGGAACAGCGGCGGGAGGAGGAAGAGCTGCGGACGAACGCGGAGCGCCTGCGCACGCTCCTGGAAACGACGTCGGACTCCATCTACCTGAAGGATGGCGAGGGCCGCTGGCTCGAGGCGAACGACACGGGGCTCCAGCTCTTCCAGCTGTCGCGAGCGGGATACCAGGGACTGACGGACCTCGAGCTCGCCCGCCGCAGCGAGTTCTTCCGGGAGGCGTTCATCGCCTGCTACGCCAGTGATCAACGGACCTGGGACGCGGGACGGCCCACACGCGTGGAGGAGATCATCTCCCAACCAGGCGAAAGCCCCCGCATCATGGATGTCACCAAGGTGCCCCTGTTCCACCCCAACGGAGAGCGCAAGGGACTCGTCGTCCTCGGGCGTGACATCACCCGCCGCCGCATGGCCGAGCAGGAGCGGGATCGGCTGCTGCATCAGGAGAAGGAGGCCCGCGCCGCGGCGGAGGAGGCGCGGCGCCGCTCCGAGTTCCTCTCCTCGGCGAGCCGCGTGCTGGCCGATTCGCTGGACTACGATGCCACGCTGGCGACGGTGGCCCGGTTGGGACTGCCCGTCCTCGGTGAGTGGTGTGCGGTGGATCTGGTGGGAGAGGACCTGCACGTCGCGCGGGTCGCCACGGCCCACGCCGAGTCCTCGAGGGAACCAAGCGCGAGACCGCTGGAGGAGTGTGTTCCGGACATGGAGAAGCCGGGGGGAATCGCCGAGGTCATCCGCAACCGGCGCCCGTTCGTGCTCTCCGTGCAGCCCGGGGAGGAAGGAATGCGGGCCTTGTGTGACCACGAGCGCTCACACCTGGAGACCGTGCGGGAGTTGGGGCTGCGCTCGTGGCTCTCCGTGCCCCTGGTGGCCCGTGGCCGGACCATGGGGGCGCTCACCTTCGCCTCGGTGCGCCCGGACCGCTACCGCTCCGAGGACGTGATGCTGACCGGGGATCTCGCCTGGCGTGCCGCGCTCGCACTGGACAATGCCCGTCTCTACCGGGAGTCCCAGGAGGCCATTCAGGCCCGCGACGAGTTCCTTTCCATTGCCTCGCACGAGTTGCGCACGCCCATCACCGCGCTGCGCCTTGGCATCCAGCGCCTGTTCCGGCTTGCCCGCGGTGGCGCGGAGCCTCCATGGAAGACCGTGGCGGCCTCCCTGGATGGAGTCGAGCGGCAGGGCAAGCGTCTGACCCTGTTGATCGACAGCCTCCTGGACGTCTCGCGGCTGCAATCCCATCACATCCAGCTCGATCTGGAGGAGGTGGACCTCTCGGGGGTGGTCCGGGAGGTGGTGGCCCAGCTCGGAAGCGTGCTGGCGCGTACGCACACGCCCCTCTCGCTGCGGGCCGGCACCCCCGTGGTGGGTCAATGGGATCGGGTCCGGCTCGAGCAGATCGTGACGAACCTGCTCGACAATGCCATCAAGTATGGCGCGCAGGCGCCCATCGAGGTGACGGTGGCCCGCGAGGATGGGGCGGCCGTGCTCACCGTGCACGATCGGGGCATTGGCATCTCCCCCGAACGCCTGCCCTTCATCTTCGGAAGGTTCGAGCGGGCGGTGTCCTCACGGCATTATGGGGGACTCGGCCTGGGGCTCTACATCGTGCGGCAGATCGTCGAGCTGCATGGCGGCACCATCCTGGTGGAAAGCAGCCCCGGGAAGGGCTCGACCTTCACCGTCCGCCTGCCGCGGGGCTGAGTGGCGGAGTGCGTGACTCGCACCGGCCGCCACCCGTGGCAGACTCCGGGCTGCTTCAACCCCTTCACCCGGAAAGGCAGAACATGGCGTTCCCCACCGCGGTCAATGACCAGATCACCGATTCAGTGACGCAAGCGAACATGAAGGTGCTCGGAGATGCCCCCGCCATCGCCATGGGCAACCTCTTCGTGGCGACCTCGCAAGCGCTCTCCAACGCGGCCCACAACGCCACCACGGCCCAGCAGTCCGCCTACGTGACCATGCAGGCCGCCACCACCCAGGGCGTCACGACCCTCTACAGCATCGATACGGCATCGTCCGGGGTCGCCACTGCTCACATCCTCTCCCAGCCCGCGGGCTCGAAGTAAGGAGGCACACCATGACGAAGAGTGCTCAGGACTTCGCCCGGGAGTTGACCCTGATCGTGGACGCCAGTGCCCACGCCCTCACGACCTTGAACCGCGTGCTCGAGCAGCAGCAGCAGAGCATCCTCGCGCTGGCCGCCCAGGGGGGTGTACCCACCCCCAACACCGCGGGCGCCCCCGTCCCGTCACGGCCCAGGCCGCGTCCACTGCTCCCGCGGCGAGCACCATCCCGGCCGCCCCACCCGACGCCCCTGCTCCCGCGGCGCTCTCGCCCGAGGCCCTGCTCGCTCAGGCCGAGAAGAGCGCTCAGGCCTTGATCGAGATCGCACCCGGGTTCGCCATCGCCCAGGTGCTCCAGGCCTCCGCGCATGCGGTCAGCCTCGCCCTGATGAACACCGCCACCGCCCAGCAACAGCTCGCCATCGTCGCGCAGGCCGTGGTCACCCGAGGCGCGTCCAACCAGCTCATCTCCCGGTGAGCGCCACACGCCGGGCTCGAGCCGCTGCCAGGTAGCGGACGAGGGCCCGCGGATGCCGTGGCTCATCCACGAGTGGAGGCGAGGTGGGCGGAGACCTCATCACGGCCAGCCCGGAAGCGCCGTGTCTCATGCGTGTCGACGAAGCCGAGGCGCCTGTACAAGGCCCTCGCCGGGAGATTGTCGCTGGTGACTGTCAGCCGTGCGGGATGCCCCTCCCCCACCCCGGCCGCGGCCAGTGCCTGCGAGGTGAGGCACATGCCGATCCCCCTTCCCCGCCACGAAGGCTCCACGGCCACACTCTCCAGCCAGACCCCCTCCGGCTCACCTTCCAGGTGGCAGAAGCCGACGAGCCGGCCTCCCGACGAGGCAATCCAGAGCTCCGCTCCACCGGACAGGAGTTGCGACATCTCCTCCCCGGAATAGGGGACGAACGAGAGCGTCCCGGCATAGGCATGGTTGTGGATGCTCGCGACCTCGGAGCCGAACGCCGCCGGCTCGGAAGCCCGCTCGACGGTCACCTCCTTCCCACAGGCCGTTGGCTCCAGGGCGGGCGCCTCGTAAGTCATCTCGAGCTCGCTCTCGACACAGCGAAAGCCGCGGGCGGTGAGGAAGGCCGCCCCCGCCGTCCACTCCTCGGGGCACAAGGCCTGAAGCACGATGCCGGTTCCGGGAGGATCGAGTTCGACGAGGGAGCGGAGCACCTCCGAACCGATTCCCCGCCGCCGGTGTGCCGGCGCGACGATGAGCCGGAAGTGGCGGATGACCGGATGCTCGCGATCGCGCAGGGAGGAGGTCACGACGGCCACCACCTCGCCCTCCAGCTCGGCCACGCGGAAGTCACGCCCGCCGCGGTTGACGGGCTGCGCGAGGAACCGCCGCCATCCTTCCGCGGAGAGGCCTCCCACCGTCGGATCCGCGCGCCGCGCGCCCTCGTAGAAGGCGACGACCGCGTCGGTGTCGTCCTCTCTCAGGGGCCTCACCTCGAGCCTGCCCTTCAGTAGAGCCATTGGAGGAAGCCTTCCCTCACGCGGCCATGCGACGGCGTGACGGTGTGAAACGAGGGGGTGTGCTGGAAATCCAGGAAGACGACCCGGTTGTACGCCGGGACGATTTGATCCACCAGCCGTGCCTCGACGAGCACGAGCCCCTCGACGTCCGCGGCCTCGATCCGGAGCACAGTCTGGCGCTCGAGAAAGGAGAGGCTCCTGCCACGATAGGCCTTCCACCGGTACACCTGGTGCCGCGCGGCCGAGCGCAAGGGCCGCACGTCCCAGAGCTGTAACAGCCCGCCATCCGACGCGCGCCACCCCTTGTTGTAGTAGGCCAGCACCGCCAGGGCCTTGGGCCGTTCCCGGTCTCGATCCGTGTGGAGCCAGAAGCCACGCGACCGCGCGGGGTGGCGCCGGTACTTCACCACCGTGGTGCCAGGCATGCGCAGCTCGGCCCCGAGGACGAAGGCGGCATAGCGATGCCAGAGCGGGTGCGCCAGAAGGTCCAGGCCCACCTCACCAGGCTTCCCATCCACCCGCACTGCGTTCGAGTGGTAATTGAGCCCCACGTCGTCATCCGTGAACTTCAGCCGCGCGTGGCGGCGCATCAGGTGCTGGAGGGGCCCCTCACGGAAGAAGTGATCGGCCACGGCCCAGCGGACGTAGGGACGCGCCAGGGCCACCTCCCGAAGCGGACGGGGATCCAGATACTCCGGGCGGAGCCATCCGCGGAGCACCGGATCCTCCCGGCAGGCGCGCGCGAATCTCGCCGCGGCCGCGTCCTCACGAGACGTCATATCCGGTACTCGCTCCGCGCCCCGGAGGGGTTGACGTCCATGTCGTCCCAATAATCCTCGAGCGCTCGCCAGTACTCGTACACATCGGAGCTCTGATCGGCCCGGCCAGCGCGCAGCACCTCCAGGAGGCGGCTGGCGTTGTCGAGTTGGCGCGTGGCCCTCGCGCGCCGCGCGCGCGCCCGCGAGGCCTGGAGGGCTCGCCGCAGGAGTGTGTCCTCCCGCAGCCAGTCGAAGCTGTAGTGGTTGCCATCGAGAGAGCGGTGCCGCCCGGGCGCTGGCCGCTCTCCCTTGATGACCACGACGCTGTACGGAAACGACACGTGGTAGACCGGCGTCACGGAGCGGGAAGCGAAGAATTCACCGGCGGCACGCGCGGGCCCCTGCGCATGGTGGAAGAAGTCGTCGAGCACGAGCAGTCCGCCCTCCACGAGGCGGTCATGGAGCCCCTCCAGCACCTGCCACGCCGAGTCGTAGAGATCGACGTCCACGTGGATGAAGCAGAAGCGAGCCCGCCTGGGAAGCCGCTGGAGGGAGGTCTCGAAGAATCCCTGGATCGGACGCACGATGCCGTCCGCGCCCGCCTGGCGGATGGCGCCGCGGAAGCGCTGGAGCAGGTCGCCACGCTCTTGCCTGGGCGCGTAGTCCCCCCGCATGAAGTAGGGGTTGTCCCGAGCCGGATCGGGCGCCGGGAGCCCCACGAAGCTGTCGAGCGCCCAGACACGCCGGCCGAGGCCGCGCGCGAAGCGGGCGAGGAAAAGGGACGTTCCGCCCTTGGCCACACCGCACTCGATGAAATCGCCCTCGAGCCGGCGGCAGTGCTCGCGAATGAGGCGCGCATAGAGCCAGTGTCCCCAGGGGTAGGGTGGGCTCAGACACAGGGGCCCGAGCTCCGCGAGCGCACGCCCGGTGGCGCCCCCATGCCGCCGCAGCGGCCCGAGGTCGAACAAATCGAAGGGAAAGAGGTCCGGTCTCATCGTCTTCCTTCGCGGCGTGCGCGGTCCAGGGCGCCAAGCACACGAATCAACGCATGCACGATGGCGATGCCGGTGGGGAAGTTGCGGCCCTCGAGCGTCGGGTTGTACTCCGTCCAGTCCAGCCCGACGATCGCGCACCGGCGCCGCGCGAGAAGGGTGAGGACCTGGTCGAGGTCCGCCCAGGTGAGTCCTCCGGGCATCGGGTGGACGACCGCGGGGGCGAGCGTGGGATCGAATGCGTCCGTATCAATGGTGAGGTACGTCTCGAGCCCGGGCTCGATGGCGTCCGCCGCATCGGCGAGCGGGACGTCGATGACGCCACGCGGGCGGCGAGGGAGCCAACTGCTGTAGCCCCGGACCCCGAGCTGCACGACACGGTGGATGCCCGGCGAGCGGGCGAGGAACGACACGAAGTTGGAGTGGGTCGGAAGCCGTCCACGCGCGACGGGAGCGTAGTCGTGATGCGCGTCGAGCTGGACGACCTGGATTCGTCCGTGCGCCTTCGCCACACCGCGCGCCAACGGCAGGGTCACTGAATGATCTCCCCCGAATCCGAGCGGGATGCGCCCCTCCGACGCGAGCGTGGAGGTGAAGTCCTCCAGCGTGCGGAAGTAGGTGCCGCGTGGAATCGAGGCGCGGTACTCGAAGTCACCGGCGTCCGAGAGGGAGAGTCCCTGGATGATGCGGCGACGGGAGGCATAGTCCCAGATGCCGGCGGAGATCGACTCGCCCCGCGTGAGCGCACGCAGCGTCGAGGGGGCCTGCGCGCAGCCCGCCGACTGAACGGAGCCTTGCTCGAAGGGCACCCCGATGACGACCACGTCCCCCCCGGTTCCCACCGCGGCGCCGAGGAACCCCTCTCCTCCCTCGTCAGCCCTGTCACGGCGCCGCGTCCGCGTCATGGCTCCAGCTCGTCGAGGTCGGCCAGTCCTAGCTCGCGGAGGGCCTCGAGCGCCGCCCTGCCTCCGGTGTGGAGCACCTGGCGATCAGGCGTATAGACGGAGATGTGGCGCACGCGCCCGGGCTCCCGCCTCCAGTAGAGCCCTCGCGCGAAACGCCGGTAGTCACGGGGGCGAGCACCACGGCGCAGCTCGTCGAGGTAGGCGGCGAAGTCCAGGTACAGCGCCTCCCGGAGCGCCGCATCCGCCTGACGCTCCCGCAGGCGGAAGTGGCGCCGCGCCCAGAAGAAGAAGCGCGTACAGCCCTCGTACCCGCGCCCCACCCCCGAGGGATGCGGCAGGGACCAACGGGAGTCGAAGAACTCCTCGGACGAGAGGAACTCCGAGAACCAGTCGGCGCTCAGCCACCGCGCCTCCGCCTCCGGCGCTCCGGAGAGGAGGGAGTAGAAGGTCTCCGCGTAGATGCCCTGGAGCTCGTCACCCGCCCGGAGCCGCCGGCCGTGCATCTCCGCCCGGTGGCCTTCACCTCGCGTGTCCGGCAGCAGGGCGCGCCAGCCGGGGCCGAGGCCATGGGCCACGAGCACACGCTCCGGCTCCTGGCTGAACGCGGCCACCGTCTGGCGGCAATACAACAACCGCATGTAGAGGCCCTGGGCCCGTGCCAGCTCGAGGCGCGCCGGAGACGCACTGGCCCTCCTCATCCGAGAACCCGGCGCAGCCGCTCGAGCGTTCGCATGAAATCGGCCTCGGGAGCGTCCTCCGCGTGCTCGAACGTCACGGCGGCCAACCGGGGAAGCCGCCTGGCCAGGTGGGCCGTCAGCTCGAGGAGTTCCTCCTCGGGTACGTCGCCATGGCTGTCATGCCAGAAGCGGCCCGAGCGGCCAGAGCGGATGCCGGCGAGGTGCAGTTCCACGATGCGCTCCGGCTCGAGCACGTCCAGCCCGAAATCCGCCGGACGACGGAGGTTGCGGTTGGACGCCGTCCAATGCGCGAGATCGAAGATGACATGGGTGTCCGCGGCCCGTGCCACGGACGCCAGGAAGTGCACCTCACTGTCGAACGTGCCCGTGCTGTCATAGACGGGCGCGAGCTCGAGGGCGATCGGCCTCCCGTAGAACGCGGTGAGTGCGCGCGCGTTCTCGATGGCGGCATCCCTGACAGCGTCACAGAACAGGGGATTCACGATGTAGCCGAGCCGCCCCTCGGGTCCCGGACCCGCCCAGCACAGGTGCTCGCCAATCCACGGGCTCCCGTGCTCGATGGCGGCCGCGCGCACCTGGCGCGCGAGCGCGCGATTGAAGCCATGCACACTCGCGATGGGGTTGATGGGGCAATGGACCAGGATCGGCGCCGTAGGAGACACGTCCGGCGAGCCACCGGGCATCAGCGGATAGTTGACCTCGACGTAGTCGATCAACCCGGCCTCGTACGCCGTTCGCAGCCGCTCGTTCTGGGTGGGCTCGTCCCAACGTGCACCCAACCATGGGGACCGCGCCGGGCGGTTCCCTCTGGAGCCGCGCCCGGGAGAGGGGCGGCGGGAGGAGCGACGTATGGCTCGCCGACGTTCAGGCATCGCTCCGGCCCTCGAGGCTGCTCAGCGGCCCACATCCTCGCGCGGGCGCATGGTGACACGGCCGCCCACGTCCTCGCGCGGGCGCAGGGTGGTGGTCACGCGGCCGCCCACGTCCTCACGCGGGCGCATGGCACCGACAACACGAGTGCCGGCCGCA
The DNA here is from genome assembly GCF_000733295.1 of Archangium violaceum Cb vi76. Lineage (GTDB taxonomy): Bacteria > Myxococcota > Myxococcia > Myxococcales > Myxococcaceae > Archangium > Archangium violaceum. The sequence continues at coordinate 28,855 of NZ_JPMI01000027.1, forward strand.
CGCACCTTGGCGCCAACCTTCGAGAGCGTCTTCGCGACTACCTTGGCCGTGCTCTTCTTCGCCGCGGGCTTCTTCGCCGCGGGCTTCTTCGCCGCGGGCTTCTTCGCCGCGGGCTTCTTCGCCGCGGGCTTCTTCGCCGTCGCCGTCTTCTTGGTGGAGCTGGTGCGCTTCCGAGTCGCCATGCAGGTTCCGCCTCGTTGTGGTGCCCAATCCAGGGCGAGTCCCGTCATTCTAGATGGCAACCCTTCATCCGCGTACGGATTAATTCACTGAGCGCATGAGCTGCTGACGACAGCATCCGCCAGGAGAACGTCCGGCATCACTCGGCTCCGCTCCGCTGAGCCCACGGATGACGATGTGAGGAGATGCTCCGCGATCCACGGTGCAATCTCCCCGGCGCGGTCACGAGCGAACCCATGGTCGCCGCCCGCGAGCACCCGCAGCCGGGCCCTGGGCAACAGCCGCTCGAGCTGCCGGCCAACCCCCACGGGGCTGATCGGATCGGCATCACCCCAGAGGAGCAACGTCGGAATGGTGAGACGATGAAGCTCCGACGAGAGATCCGTCCGCTCCGTGAGGATCCACTCCGCGGCGTTGGGGTACTCCGCGCGATAGGACATGCGCCAATCCGCCGCGCCAGCGCTCGCCACATCGATGCCACCAGAGGTCGCCGTCAGGACCAGATGGCTGATGCGATCCGGATGGGCGAGCGCCAGCCGCACGGCGACGACCCCGCCCATCGATTGCGCCACGACCACACTCGGTTCTTCCAGCGCGCGAACGGCATGGGCGACCGCATCGTCGAGGCTTCGCACCGAGGGCTCATGCGGCTCGTGACCCAGACCCGGCCAGCTCAGGTAGGTCTTGCGCCAGCTCGCCGGTAGCAACGCTCCGAGCGGATGCCAGAAGGACGCGGCGCCACCGGCACCAGGTAGGAACAGGAGGTGGTGTGCCATGCCGCGTTTCAGGGGTTGGAGAACAGGGACGGATACCCTCACCCCGTCCCTCTCCCGGAGGGCGAGGGGAGAGGGGCACGGTGAGGCGCTCTGTGTACGGTGACTACTCGCTCCGGCCGAACACCCGCTGGAAGATGTCGTCCACGTGCTTGATGTGGTAGCCGGCCGAGAAGCAGTCCTCGATCTCCTCGGGCTTCATCACCTTGAGCAGATCCTGGTCCTCCGCGAGCGCCTGCCGGAAGGACACGCCCTGCTCGTACATGCGCATCGCGTTGCGCTGGACGATCACGTACGCCGCCTGGCGATCCATCCCCTTGCGCGCCAGCTCCAGCAGGATCCGCTGCGAGTTCACCACCCCGCCCAGCAGATCCAGGTTCTTCTGCATGTTCTCCGGGTAGACGCGCAGGTTCTCCATCAGCCCGGCGAAGCGGTGCAGCATGAAGTCGGCCACGATCGTCGCATCCGGGCCAATCACCCGCTCCACCGACGAGTGCGAGATGTCCCGCTCGTGCCAGAGCGCCACGTCCTCCAGCGCGCTCACCGCGTAGCCACGCAGCAGCCGCGCCAGCCCGGACAGGTTCTCCGAGAGGATGGGGTTGCGCTTGTGCGGCATCGCGCTCGAGCCCTTCTGGCCCGGGGTGAAGTGCTCCTCGGCCTCACGCACCTCGGTGCGCTGCAGGTGGCGGATCTCCACCGCGAACTTCTCGATGCTCGAGCCCAGCAGCGCCAGCACGGAGAAGTACTCGGCGTGCCTGTCCCGCTGGACGATCTGGCTGGAGGCCGGCGCGGGCGCGAGGCCCAGCTTCTTGCACGCGAACACCTCCACCGCGGGCGGCAGGTGCGCGAACGTGCCCACCGCGCCGGAGATCTTCCCCACGGCGATGACCTCGCGGGCCCGGAGCAGGCGGGCCTCGGCGCGGCGCAGCTCGTCGTACCAGATGGCCAGCTTGTGCCCGAAGGTGATGGGCTCGGCGTGGATGCCGTGGCTGCGGCCCATCATCAGCGTGCGCTTGTGCTCGAAGGCGCGCTTCTCCACCGCGGCCATGGCGCGCCCCACCCCCTGGAGGATGAGGTCCACCGCATCGCGCAACACCAGACCCAGCGACGTGTCCAGCACGTCCGAGGACGTCATGCCCAGGTGCAGCCAACGGGCGCTCGGCCCGATGCGCTCCTCCATGAAGGTGAGGAAGGCGATGACGTCGTGCTTGGTGGTGCGCTCGATCTCCTCGATGCGGGCGGCATCCGCCTCGGTGAAGTCACCGGCGCGCTCGAGGCAGTCCTGCAACGCCTCGCGCGGGGCGATGCCCTGCTCCACCATGCCCTCCAGCGCGGCCAGCTCCACGTCGCGCCAGCGGCGCAGACGGGCCACATCGGTCCAGAGGGAAGACATCTCCTTGCGGCTGTAACGCGGAATCACTCGAAGACCCTCACGGGGAAGTCCCGCTTCGCCGCGAACCGGAGCAGCTCCAGCACCACGTCCCTGGAGCCTCCCAGCTTGCTGGCGGCGGAGAGATTGACGGCCAGGTCCATTCCCTCGGGCTGGGACACGGCCAGCGCACCGGGATCGACCTTTTCATGGATGATGCGGTTGGCCAGCCTTCCCGCCTGCTGCCCGATGGCGGTGGGACTGGGGGCGAGGGCGAGCGTGGCGCCCTCCTTCACCTGGCTGGGGGTGAGGCCCACCAGCGGCAGGCGTTGAGCGGTGGCGAAGGCGATGAGCTCCTGGACGACGGCGGCGTTGCCCACCGTCTTGTCGGCCACCATGAGCAACGCGTCCACCTTCTCCTTCGAGCCGGCGAGCACCTTCTCCACCTTGCCCTGCGCGTCCGCCGCGAGCGGCACGATGGAGAGGCCCAGGGGACCCGCGGCCGACTGCGCCGCCTCCACCAGCCCGGCGGAGAAGCGCGGGTCATGCAGGATGCCCACCCGCTTCGCCGTGGGGGCCACGGACTTGAGCGCGGCGAGCTCGGGACGGAAGTCGCTGGTGAGCGCGATGCCGGTGATGTTGGGGCCCTCCAGGCCGTACTTCTCGTAGTAGGGCACCATGGCGAAGAGGACGGGGATCTGCTTGTCCAACGTGCGGCGGGCGGTGTTGGCCGCCAACGGGCCGATGGCCAGCACCAGCGCCGGCTTCTGCGAGGCGATGCGTTGGAAGGCCCGGGTCGCCGCCTGGGCACTGTCCTCCAGCGTCACCTCCACCACCTCGGCGCGCACCTCCGCGCCGAAGCCGGCCACCACCGCCGCGTAGGGGGCGAGCCCGGCGGACTTCACCACCACCACGCGGGGCCTCGCCGGCTCCGAGGCGGCCACCAGCGGCGCCCACAGCACCAGCAGGGCGAGCCAACCCCACCGCCTCATGGCTTCGCCCCCCGCGAGGAGGAAGGAGCCTCGGGAGCCGGCTGGGAGCCATGACGGAGCTTCCACAGCAGCCAGTACCCACCCGCCGCGCCCAGGCCGAGGCCCGCGAGCGTCAGCAGCACCAGCGTCACCGTGGAGGTGCGGGAGCGGCGAGCCGGAGCCTCGGGCACCTTCCGGGGAGCCACGCGGGCGGGAGGCGCGTGCACCTCGGGCCGGGGCTGGGGCTCGGCGCGCGCGGCGGGAGCCGGAGGAGCCGGGCGCGGCTTGGGAGCCGGAGCGGCCGCGGGCTTGGGAGCCCGGCCCATCATCGCCGCGAGCGTCGCCGAGTCGAGCGGCTGGGTGGCATCCAACGGACGCGCGTTCTCCTGGGCCTTCGAGGCGAGCCGCTGCTCGATGCTGTCGGCGGTCAGCAGCTCGGTGGGCGCGGAATCCACGCGAGGCGCCTCGAGCGTGGCGGTGCGCGACGCGGGGACTTCCGGGAGGGTGGCCTTGGGGACTTCTTGCTGGGTGGGGCCGCCGCCCACGACGGGCACCTGGATCGTCGGAGCCGCCAGGGCGGGCAGCTCGGCGGTGGGAACGGGCGGGGGCAGCATGTCGTCGCCCAGCGGAGCGGCCGTCGCCAGCTCGGCGGTGAGGCTGAAGGGCACCGGCTTGGGGCGGGGACGGGCGGCCCCCTGCGCCTGTGCTCCCGCGGCGGGCTTCCCCGTGCCTGCGGACGGCGGCCTCGGACGCGCGAGGGCCGCGGAGAACTCCGAGAGGAACTCGCTCGCCGTCTTCGGCCGCGCGAGCGGATTGGCGTTGACGGTCCGCCGGTAGAGGGCCTCCACGCCCGGCGGCAGCTCGGGGTCATGGGCCTGCAGCTCGGGCACCTCGCCCTCCTCGGGCGTCAGGCCGGTGAGCAGCTCGCCCACGATGACGCCGAGCGCGTAGAGGTCCATCCGCGTGTCCAGCTCGCCGCCTTCCGCGTACTCGGGGGCGATGTAGCTCGCGACGCGCCAGGCCTTCTGCGCCTGGACGAAGGGCAGCCGGGGAATGCCGAGCGCCAGCCCGTAGTCCGTCACCTTCAACATGTCCGGCAGGACGATGATGTTCTCGGGCTTGAGGTTCGAGTGGGGCCCGTACTTGTGGGCGGCGTTCAGCGCCTCGACGAGCTGCACCAGGAGGGGCTCGACCTCCCTGGCCGAGAAGCGCTGCCCCTGGGCCGCGCGCTGCTCCATCATCCGCCGCAGCGACATGCCCTCGAGCAGCTGCGTGGTGAAGTAGGGCCGGTTGCGCTCCTCGCCCTCCTCGTAGACGCGCACGTGGTGGGGGTGGGTGAGCTTCTTGCCCTGGCGCAGCGCGAAGGAGAACTGGGTGCGCTCCTCGGGCATCTGCACCAGGCGGGGGTTGATGATCTTGAGCGCGACCTCGACGTCCATCTCCTGGTCGAGCGCGCGGAAGACGTGGCCCACGGGGCCCGGTCCGAGCACCTCGCGGATGGCGTAGCGCTTCGCGAAGAGGTCCCCGGGCTTGTAGGGAGCCTCCACGGTCGCCCCACGGCGGCGCGGGCCGGCTCCCGCCGCCACGCCCGAGAGCTTCAGTCCACAGGTGGCGCAGGATTCACTGTTGTCGGGGACTTGGCTGCCGCAGCGATGGCAAAGCACAGCGGTCGGACTCCCGGAGGTGGGGGGACTGTCGCGGGGCCTCCAGAAGGCACCCTCCAACGGTCTTAACCCGCCGCGCGAAGAGGGGGCAAGGAACGCCCGCTCAGCGGCCCGTCGAGCCGAAGCCCCCCGCTCCCCGCTCGGTGTCGTCCAGCACCGTCAGCTCCACCAGGGACACCTGGCACACCGGTGCCACCACGAGCTGCGCGATGCGCTCGCCACGCCGGAGCGTGAAGGGCCGAGAGGAGAGATTCACCAGGAGCACCTGGACCTCTCCCCGGTAGTCCGCGTCCACCGTACCCGGTGAGTTCAACAACGTGATGCCGTGCTTGAGCGCCAGTCCCGAACGGGGCCGGAGCTGCGCCTCGTAGCCGGGAGGCAGTGCCAGCGCCAGGCCCGTGGGCACCGCCGCCCGCTCCATCGGCCCGAGCGTCAGCTCTCCATCGATGTCCGCCCGCAAATCCATCCCCGCGGCCAGCGCGGTTTCGTAGCGCGGCAACGGCAATGGCTCGGCATGGGCGCGCACGCGGCGGACCCTCACGCTGACGGACGAGGACATGTGGGATGAGGTAGCACAGTGTGGCCGGAATGCGAGTTCCCGGCTTGATCCCTGTTCAGCGAGCCGCGTCGTTCGCCACGGGACTCGGCCTGGGACGGAAGCGCAGCGGGTCCACGGGCTGCGCGGACAGCTCGAGCTGGTAGTGCAGGTGGGGCCCGGTGGAGCGGCCGGTGTTGCCCGAGAGGGCAATGAGCTCGCCGCGAGCCACACGCTGTCCTGGCCGGACCCGCAGCTCCGAGTTGTGACAGTAGGCCGTCGTCACGCCGCGCCCATGGTCGAGGATGAGCACCCGGCCATTCACGCCGTCCTCGCTGGCGCGGCGCACGGTGCCCTCGGCCACCGCACGGACCTCGGTGCCCACGCGGACGGAGAGGTCCACGCCGGTGTGCAGCCTGCGCGTGCCCAGGATGGGGTGGTGGCGGTAGCCGAAGGGGCTCGTCACCGGGGTGTGCTCCGGCACGGGCCACGCGAGACCGAAGGCCGTGGCCAGCGCGAGCGCCTGGGCGGCGGCCACGGTGGCGTCCTCGAAGCCGGGAGGGAGCTGCCTGGAGAGACGCTCCAGATTCGGGGCACCGCCCTCGGCCGCGACGCGCGAGACGGCATAGCGGGCGGGTACGGGTCCGGCGAAGACGGCGGTGAGGCGGGACTCCTCGTGGGGGAAGGCGCTGGCCAGGGACTCGTGCAGCTTGCGGGCGGCGGCGGGACCGCGAATCTCGTCGAGCAGGGACGCGGAGGGGATGCCCAGCTCCGCGGCGAGCGCGAAGGCGGGAGCCCGGGCCGCGGGAGAGAGTCCCTTGAGCGCCAGGTGGGTGCCGTACGCGAGCGCCTCCGAGTCGGTGAAGGGCCGGAGGGGTGGCGCCACGGGGGCGAGCGCGGGCGCGGACACGCCGGAGCCACTGACGCCATCGTAGTAGGCGAGCAACGGCCGGGCGGTGCTCCGGCTCCCGAGGACCCAGGCCGACGTGCGCCGCACCAGTGCGCCCGCGGGCGTGTGGTGCCAGGCGCACCAGAGGCAGAGGATGGCCAGGGAGAAGTCGAGCAACCCTCGGACGTGGCGTGGGAACATGGGGCGTTCTCCTCAGCGCACGAAGGACCAGAGGGGAGAGGCATCGAGCGCGGCGGCGAGCGCGAGGGGCGCCACCAGGGCGGAGCCGGGCAGGCCGTAGGCGAAGGCCCGTGCGAATCCGCGCGCGTGCTGCTCGGAGGCGGCGTCGGCATGCTGGAGGTTGCGCAGCACCGCGCGCCAGCCCAGCCGCCACAGGAGTCCCGCCAGCGCCGCGAGCGCGAGGCCCCGGGCCACCCCATCCGCGACCCCCTCACCGAGCAGCTCGCGCCACGAGAGGTACACGGAGCCCTGGACGAGCCGCGCCACGGTACAGGCACCGGCCACGGCCACGAGCGCGGTGGCGAGCGGGCGGATCCACCGCATCGTGGTGGGCTTGCGCAGGCAGCGCACCAGCATGGCGCGCCACGTGTCGCGCCGCGGGAGGTGGAGCGAAGAGAGGACTGGAGCGGACGTCTCCTCGCGGTAGCCGAGCGCGGGGAGCGCGAGCACGGCATCCGCCGTCAGTTCCCAGACGAGGGCGAGGGCTCGGGCCAGGGTGGTGCGCCGCTCGAGGGAGAGCAGGTCCACGAGGGGCGCGGTGAGGCTGTAGCGGCCCACGACGCGGTCGAACGCGGCATCGGCGAGGTCCACCAGGGCCAGGAGCCGATCATCGAGCGTATCGGCCGCGGCGTGGACGCCCACGGCGATGAGTGCCAACAGGCCGAGCGGCATGAAGGCCCACCGGAAGTGGCCGAGGAAACGCGAGAGCGCGGAGAAAGGCCCTGGGGACACGCGAGGCTCCGGAGGTGGACCCGTCCATCAACGCACGAGCCGTGGGGAGGATTTTTCCCGCCTGGAGCCCAGAAAGGAAGAAGCCCTCCCCCGCCAGAGCGGAGAGAGGGCTTCTGCTGTGCCCCCACCCCTCTCCCCCCGGGAGAGGGAAAGGGTGAGGGTATCCGTCACAGTGTTCAACCCCTGGAGCGCGGGTCCGTGCTGGAACCCGAGTCCACCCGATACCCTCACCCCGACCCTCTCCCGGGGGGAGAGGGAAGGTTGTTGGCGAGGGCGGTCAGGTGGGGTTGTTCGCGCGGGTGCTCAGGTGCAAACAGCTCAGGCCTTGGCGCCCGGCTGGGTGGCGCCGGCCGGAGCGGTCTCGGCCGGAGCGGGGGCGGCGGTGCCCTGCTGCGTCGCGGCGCGCTCGGCCATCGCCTCCTTGCGCGACAGACGGATCTTCCCCGTCTTGTCGATGCTGATCACCTTCACCAGCACCTCATCGCCCTCGTTGAGCACGTCCGACACGCTCTTCACGCGCTTGTCCGACAGCTCGGAGATGTGGATGAGGCCATCCGTGCCCGGGAACAGCTCCACGAAGGCGCCGAACTCGGCGATCTTCCGCACCGTGCCCGTGTAGATCTTCCCGATCTCCGCCTCGCGCGTGAGCGCCTGGATCATCGCGATGGCCGCCTTCACCGAGTCCACGTTCGAGCTCGCGATGTCCACGCGGCCCGAGTCGTCGATGTTGATGACGGCACCCGTGCGGGCGATGATGTCCTTGATCACCTTGCCGCCCGGCCCGATGACGTTCTTGATGAACTCGGGGCGGATCTGGATGGTCGTAATCCGCGGCGCGTAGGCGCTGATCTCCTTGCGCGGCTCGGCCATCGTCTTGAGCATCTCGCCCAGGATGTGCAGACGGCCCTGACGCGCCTGCTCCAGCGCGCGGCTCATGATCTCCGTGGTCAGACCGGTGATCTTGATGTCCATCTGGATGGACGTGATGCCCTTCGAGGTGCCGCACACCTTGAAGTCCATGTCGCCCAGGTGGTCCTCGTCACCGAGGATGTCCGAGAGGATGGCGACCTGATCGCCCTCCTTCACCAGGCCCATGGCGATGCCGGCCACGGGGGCCTTGATGGGCACGCCCGCGTCCATCAGCGCCAGCGTGCCGCCGCACACCGAGGCCATGGAGGACGAGCCGTTGGACTCGAGGATGTCCGACACGAGCCGCACCGTGTACGGGAACTTGTCGCTCGGGGGCAGCATGTTGCGCAGCGCGCGCTCGGCGAGGGCGCCGTGACCCACCTCGCGCCGGCCGGGGCCGCGCAGGGGCTTGGTCTCGTTCACGCTGAACGGCGGGAAGTTGTAGTGCAGCATGAAGCGCTTGAAGGACATGCCGCCGAGCAGCTCCAGCCGCTGCTCGTCCTCGGAGGTGCCCAGCGTGGCCACCACCAGCGCCTGCGTCTCGCCGCGGGTGAAGAGCGCGCTGCCGTGGGTGCGCGGGAGCACGCTCACCTCGTTGGTGATCTCACGCACCTTGTCGTGCCCGCGGCCGCCGATGCGGCCCCCGTTCACCGTCAGCGTGCGCATGTGCTCGTACTTCAGGTCCTCCACCACCGACTTGGCGTGCTTCTCCACCTGGGAGGTGAAGGCCTCGCCCAGCTGCTCCTTGAGCTTGGACAGGGCCTCCTTCTTGGCCTTGGAGAGCGCGTCGTAGCGGGCCGCCTTCTCCTTGATGGTGTAGCCCTGGACGATGCCGTCCCAGGCCAGCGCGCGCACCTTGGCCTTCAGGTCCTCGGGCACCGCGGCGATGCGGTCGTAGTTGCGCACCGTCTTGTTCAGCGTGCGGCGCATCTCGTCCTGGAGATCCAAGGCGGGCTGCACGGCCTGCTTGCCGAACTCGAGCGCGGCCACCATGTCCGCCTCGCTGACCTCCTCGGCACCGCCCTCCACCATCACGATGGCCTCGCGGCTGACGGCCATGACCAGGTCGATGTCCGACTGCTCGCGCTGCTTGGAGGTGGGGTTGGCGATGAGCTTGCCATCCACCCGGCCCACGCGGATGCCCGCGATGGGGCCGTTGAAGGGGATGTCCGACACCCACAGCGCCGCGGAGGCGCCGGTGATGCCGTGGATGTCACCCTCGTGCTCCGGGTCCGCGGAGATGACGCTGGTGATGATCTGCGTCTCGTAGGCGTACCCGTCCGGGAACAGCGGGCGGCAGGAGCGGTCCACGATACGGCTGGCCAGCGTCTCCTTCTCCGTCAGGCGTCCCTCGCGCTTGAAGTAGCTGCCGGGGATGCGGCCCGCCGAGTACAGCTTCTCCTGGTACTCCACCGTGAGGGGGAGGAAGTCCACGTCCTTCTTCTCGCGCGCGCTCACCGCGGTGACGAGCAGCACGGTGTCGCCGTAGCGAACCACCACGGCGCCGTCCGCCTGCTTGGCCATGTGGCCGGTCTCGATGGACAGCTCGGTGTCGCCAATCTTGACGCTCTTCTTCAGATGCATATCGGTCTTGCCTCGTACTTCCTGGTGGCCCCGCTGACGCGTGCCCTGCCTTTGGACAAAAGAAAGGTGAGGGCCCACGCGCCTCGGTGCGAGGCCTGTGGGGTGGATGCGGTCGCCGGGCCTGGAACAGGCGGATACGGGCAACCGCGGCTTGACTGCGGTGGGGGCGCCTTGGAAGCGCCAGAGGGATGCGCCGGAGCTTTGATCCCTGATCGCGCGGGCCGACCGTCCACTGCGTTGGTCGGCCCGTCCGAACGGAAACCAAAACCTCCGTCCACAGCACTCCGTTGCTACCTGCCTCGCCCCGCTCACTTCCTCGAACTGCGACTCTCGAACTGCGACTCTTCTAACGACTCGGGGCGCTGACGAATGCCAGCGCCCCGATTCACTACCGCGGGCCTACTTGCGGATGCCGAGACCCTCGATGAGCTTCTTGTAGCGGTTGGCGTCCTTGCTCTTCAGGTAGTCGAGCAGGCGGCGACGCTGACCCACCAGCTTCAGCAGACCGCGGCGGGAGTGGTGGTCCTTCTTGTGCGTCTTGAAGTGCTCCGTGAGCATGGTGATGCGCTCGGAGAGCAGGGCCACCTGCACCTCGGGAGAGCCCGTGTCGCTCTCGTGGGTGCGGTACTTCGCGACAACCTCTGCCTTGCGGTCCTGATGCAGTGCCGACATGTGCTTCCTTCTTCTTCTTCCCGCTCCGGGGGGTGGGTACTGCGGTCGCCACGGTCCGCGGAGGGGTACAGACCGGGCTTCCTCCTACTAACGAATCGGGGGCTTATAAGCATCGCCCGTGCGGGCGGTCAACTCGAAGCGCCCGGTGGCCCGCCTGGAAACCGGCCAGTGGACAATTCAGACGAGCACCCGCAGGTAGCGCAGCCGGCCGCGCACCACCTCGGCCACGGCGAGCACTCCCCCCGAGGGGTCCACCACCCGGACCCGGCCGGGATGGGCGGGAGCCTCCACGGGCACCCCATGGGACACCCGGACCGCGTCCTCCGCGCTCACCCGCACCGCGGGCAGGTCCGTGAGGGCCTCGGAGACGGGCAGCAGCCGCTTCGCCAGGGCCGAGGGCTCCCGGGCCAGCTCGGCCAGGTCCGCCAGCGGCAGGGCATGCGCCAGGGTGAAGGGACCACTGTGGGTGCGCCGCAGCGCCTCCAGGTGGGCCCCGCAGCCCAGCACCCGGCCGATGTCATAGGCGAGCGTGCGCACGAAGAAGCCCTTGGAGCAGCGCACGGACAGACGCAGCTGGTTGGCGCTGAAGTCGCGCAGCACCAGCTCGTACACCGTCACCTGGCGGCTGGCGCGCTCCACCTCCTCGCCGGCACGGGCGAGCTCGTACAGCCGCTTCCCGCCCACCTTCACCGCCGAGTACATGGGCGGTACCTGCTCGAAGGAGCCCCGGAAGCGGCCCAGCACGTCCTCCAGCAGCGCGGAAGTCAGGGCGGGCACCGGAGCCTCGGCCACCACCTTGCCCTCGGCGTCCTGGGTGTCCGTCTCCGCGCCCAGACGCACCACGGCGTCGTAGGCCTTGTCGCCCTCGGTGATGAAGCCGGCCACCTTGGTCGCCTCCCCCAGGCACAGGGGCAGCACCCCCGTGGCCATCGGGTCCAGCGTGCCGGTGTGGCCCACCTTCTTCACCTTGAGCAGACCCCGGACCTGCCGCACCACGTCGAACGAGGTGGGCCCCTTGGGCTTATCGATGACCAGGACGCCGTCCATGCTTCCAATCCTAACCGGCAACCGCTCCGTGTGCGGCTACCAGCCTTCCTTGTCCTTCACCTCGCGCAGCAACCGCTCGATGCGGTCGCCCCGCTCCAACGACTCGTCGAAGGTGAAGAACACCTCGGGCGAGACTCGCAGGTTCACCGCCTCGGTGATTTCCCGGCGGATGTAACCCTTGGCCGCCTCGAGACCTTTCTGGGTCTCCTTGCGGTCCTGCTCGCTCCCCATCATCGAGTAGTAGACGCGCGCCGTCTTCAGGTCCGGCGACACCTTCACGCCGGTGATGGTGATGAAGCCGATACGGGGATCCTTCAATTCCCCCCGGGTGAGCATCCGTCCAAGCGCCGCCTGGATCTCCTGCCCCACCCGCTCCGGCCGATTGCTGGTACTCATTTCTTCTCCCAATCCCTCGGGTTGCGCAGACTCCGAGCACGGGCCCGGGCATCCTCCAGGGACATGGGCCCCTGCTGCCGCTCCGTGCCCCTGGCCGGCCGCCCGCTCTCCTGCCCCTGGTGCCGGCGCTCCCAGTCCGCCATTCCCTCGGCCTCGGCCATGGAGCGATCTCCACGGCCCATGCCGGCGATGAGCTCTTCCAGGTCCGCTTCGGGACCTGCCTCATCGTCCGTATCCTCGTCCTCGTCCGATTCCTCGTCATCCCCGGCTTCGACCCGCCCGGCGGACGACGACCGGCCGGGGGTGTACAGCGTGTCCCCGAAGGCCATGATCTCCGTCTGACGGGTGAGGAGGGGCGCGACGTACATCTCTTCCACGAAGTGGATGATCTTCTCCATCTGCTCGTCGACGTGGCGGCGCTCGTTGCCCACCACCGCCAACGCGAGCGTCGCCTTCTGCCAGAGATCCTGGTCATCCACCTCGGCCACCGCCACGTTGAACCGGGCCTTCACCCGGTCCGTTATCCGGCGGAGCACCTGCCGCTTGGCCTTGAGGGAACTGCTCTCCGGAATCTGCAGGGTCAGACGTGCGACGCAGACGAACATGACAGTCAGGACCTCGACCCGGTGACCTCGCCTGGAGGGCGGGCCACCGGGTGCATTCCGGTGGTGAAGGACAGCGGCCGGAGAGGCACTAGCTCAGGCTCGGCCGCGTCTCCTCGATCTCATAGGCCTCGATGATGTCGCCGGGCTTGAGATCCGTGTAGTTCTCGATGCCGATACCGCACTCGAAGCCCTGGGCGACTTCCTTCACGTCGTCCTTGAAGCGGCGGAGCGAGGCCATCTTTCCGGAGAACAGCTGCTTGCTGTCGCGCAGCAGGCGGACGAAGGCACCACGCTTCATCACGCCGTCGAGCACCGCCGCACCGGCGATGGTGCCCAGCTTCGGGACGTTGAAGGTGTTGCGCACCTCGGCACGGCCCAGCTTGCGCTCGGTGCGGATGGGCTCCAGGAGGTCTTCCATGGACTTCCGCACACCGTCGATGAGCTCGTAGATGATGCTGTAGGTCTCCAGCTTCACCTCCTGAGCCTTGGCGGCGGCCTCGGTGCCGGACTCGGGCTTGACGTTGAAGCCCACCACGAGGCCCTTGGAAGCGGCCGCGCGCATCACGTCGCCCTCGGTCATCGCGCCCACGCCCGAGTGGATGACTTCCACGCGGACCTTGTGGGTGGACAGCTTCTGGACGGCCTCCTTGACGGCCTCGGCCGAGCCCTGCACGTCCGCCTTGATGACGAGGCGCAGCTCCTTGGGACCACCGCCCGCCTTGGTCTTGGCGAACAGCTGCTCGAGCGTCTCGCGGGTGTTGGCCTTGCCCAGATCCGCCTCGCGGCCCTTCATGGCGCGGTGCGAGGCGATCTCCTTGGCGGCCTTCTCGTCGGCCACCGCGTTGAGGGTGTCACCCGCGGTGGGCACGCCGGACAGGCCGATGAGCTCGGCGGAGTAGCCCGGGAGCACTTCCTTCACGGACTCGCCCCGGCTGTTGTTCATGGCGCGCACGCGGCCGAAGTGCGTACCGGTGACGACGGCATCGCCCACCTTGAGCGTGCCCTCCTGCACCAGCACCGTGGCCACGGGACCGCGGCCCTTCTCCAGCTTGGCCTCGATGATGGCGCCCACCGCCGGACGGCTCGGGTTGCTCGTGAGCTCGAGCACCTCGGCCTGCAGCGCGATGTTCTCCAGCAGCAGGTCGATGCCCATCTTCTGCTTGGCCGACACGGGAACCATGATGGTTTCGCCGCCCCACTCCTCGGGAGTGAGCTCGTAGTTGGCCAGGTCCTTCTTCACGCGGTCCGGGTTGGCGCCCGGCACGTCCATCTTGTTGATGGCGACGACGATGGGCACCTCGGCGGCCTTGGCCTGCTTGATGGACTCGATCGTCTGCGGCATCACGCCGTCGTCGGCGGCCACCACCAGCACCACGATGTCCGTCACGTTGGCGCCACGGGCGCGCATGGACGTGAAGGCCTCGTGGCCCGGGGTATCCAGGAAGGTGATGTCCCCGCGCGACGTCTTCACCGAGTAGGCGCCGATGTGCTGGGTGATGCCACCGGCCTCGCCGGCCGCCACGTTGGCGGCGCGGATGGCGTCGAGCAGACTCGTCTTGCCGTGGTCGACGTGACCCATGACCGTGACGACCGGCGGACGGTTGCGCTGGTCCTCGGCGCGCTCCTCCACCTCGGGCAGGAAGTCCTCGACCTCGAAGCCGGCCTTCTCCACGCGCCAGCCGTAATCGGTGGCGATCAACTCCGTGGTCTCCGCGTCGATGATCTGGTTGGCCGTGGCCATCTTGCCCAGGCCCATCAGCTTCTTGATGAGCTCGTTGGTGCGCACACCCATGCGCTGGCCCAGGTCGGACACGGAGATGCCCTCCTGGATCTTGATGACCTTCTTCTCCTCGGCCATCTGGGTGATCTGCGTCTTGGCGCCCTTCTTGGTGGGCTTCTTCTTCTTGCCGCGGATGGGGATGGTGACGCGACCCCACACGAGATCGGAGATCTCCTGCTTGGAAGGACCGCCCTCCCCCGCTGCGCCACGCTTGGTGCGTCCGCCCGCCTTCTCCTTGTCCTTGCCCTTGGAGACGTCGACGAGCTCGCGGCCACGGCCGGCATGGTCGGGGATGACCCGGAACTCACGCTTCTCGGTGCCGATGGCGCTCTTGCCCGGCGCCATGGGGTACTGCTTGCCCGCGCCGCCCGTGGGCGTCACCCGGCGAACCTGGATGAGCGGACGCGAGATGACGACGGCCTGGGTGGCCGTGGGACGCAGCGAGCGCGGATCCTGCGAGACCTGCTGGTGGGGAACGCCGCCCACCATCACCTGCTGGCCCGTCTGGCCGGGAGCGCCACCGGGCTGACCACCCGGCGCGGTACCCGGAGACGAGGGACGCACCGGACCGGTCGACTGAATCCCGCCACTGCGCTGGTACTGGCTGGGCGCGCCACGCTGATACTGGCCACCGGGACGGCCTCCCTGACCACCGGGGCCACCGGGACGGCCTCCCTGACCACCGGGGCCACCGGGACGGCCTCCCTGACCACCGGGGCCACCGGGACGGCCTCCCTGACCACCGGGGCCACCGGGACGGCCTCCCTGGCCGCCGGGACCGCCGGGACGACCGCCCATGCCCCCCTGACCACCTGGGGAAGAGGTCCGATGCGGACCGGAAGAAGGATGGGCCGAGGGGGTCCGGACAGTGGGTGGAACCGCCGAAGGCGGGCGGGTAGACAAGCTGGGTGACTCCTTGACAGGGGATGGCGGCTGCGCGGCGGCAGCCGGGGGCGGGGTAACCGCACGGGGCGGCTCCGCGGCCCGCGGCGCCTCAATGGCGGCTGCGGGAGACGACGGCTGCGTGGCGGGGCTCGACGGCTCCGCGGCGGCAGGCTGAGCCTCGGCACGGGGTGCCTCGGCGGGAGTGACCGGCGCCACGGGGGCGGCCGGAGTCTCGGAAACGGGAACCGGAGCAGCGGCCCTCGGCGCCTCGGTGGCGGGAGCAGGAGAAGCCACGGGAGCGGACGGTGCCTCGGGGGCAGCGGCGGCGGGCGGCTGAGCAGTTGCGGCCCTCGGCGCCTCGGCGGCCGGCGCCTCGACGGCCGACGGCGGCTCGGGAGCACGCGGCGCCTCGGCGGCCGGCGCCTCGGCGGCCGGCGCCTCCTCATAACCGGCGTCGGAGGACGAGGGAGCACTCGTCGGGGCCTTGCGGCGCACCACGAATCCCTTGGCTGTCACCGGCGCCGCGGCCTGCTTGGGCTTCCGCTTGTCCAGAATCTTCTGCACGGCAGCGGTGGCCTGATCGTCCTCGAGTGAGGACGAGTGGCTCTTGACGTCGTAGCCGAGCGCGACGAGCTCAGTCACGACCTCTTTGTTGTCGAGCTCGACCCCTTGGTCCTTGAGCTCTTTTGCAATCTCGTGAACGCGCTTCTTCGACATACGTTGCTTGGCCTTTTGCTCCGCCGGCTACCGGGCGCAGCACCCTAATCCAAAAATGTGTGCGAGTGGTGCTAACACCCACTCCCCCCGGCCGCTCCACCCCGAGCCGGGCCCGACTCCAACGCCTGTCCCAGGGCCGACGGGTCGACTGCCCCCGCCTTCCCCCGGAAGGCCCTGCCAAAGGCCTTCCGCTTCACCGCTGCCGCCAGGCACCCGGCTCCGCAGAGCCATGCCCCCCTCCCAGGGAGCCGCCTCGCCCGGTCCACCACCACCGCGCCCTCGGGGCCCACCGCCAACCGGGTGAGCTCCGCCTGGATTCGCCGGGCGCCGCAACCGATGCAGCTTCGCACCGGTCCGGCGTTCGCCGGGAGTTCTTCTTTTCTTCTACTACCGGAACGAGCCTTCAGGCGCATCCCCCCTGCCAACCGAGCGAGCTTACGTCCTCACTCCGACCTCAAGCCAGGTCACCCGCCGACTGGGTGGCCGAGGAGGAAGCCCCGCGCTCGGCGTTGAGCTCCGCCCGGAGCTTGGCCTCCTCCACCAGATAGTTCTCCGCCGCGCTCTTGAGCTGGCGGGCCTTCTTGATTCCGACGCCCGGCACGTCACCCAGCTTGGCCAGGTCCTTCTCGTTGGCCAGATCCTCCACCGTCTTGTAACCGGCAAGGCCCAGCTGTTCGATGGTCTTCTCGCCCATGCCCCTGACGCGGGCCAGCCGCTCCGTCTGACTGAGCTCGTCCGGATGACGGCGCGCCTCGGCCTGGCGGGCCTGCTCG
This sequence comes from Archangium violaceum Cb vi76, assembly GCF_000733295.1. Classification (GTDB taxonomy): domain Bacteria; phylum Myxococcota; class Myxococcia; order Myxococcales; family Myxococcaceae; genus Archangium; species Archangium violaceum. Next base: position 45,576 of record NZ_JPMI01000027.1, read on the forward strand.
CGCTCACGCTCCATGCGCGACAGCTCGGCCGCGTCCAGCGACATCTGCTTCCGGGCCTCCTCCTGCATGGCGGGAATCCGCGACGGGTCCATCCCGGGAATCTGGCCCAGCATCTCCGGATTGGCCTCGGCGATGTCCTTCGCCTGACGGAAACCGTGCGCGTAGAGCGTCTCCACCAGCATCTCGTTGACACCCGGAAGGGCGCCCAGCGAACGGTTGGCGAACTCGCGCATCTCGCGCACCCGGCTCTCGCTGTTGATGTCCAGCTTCCAACCCGTCAGCTGTGCCGCCAGGCGGACATTCTGCCCGCGCCGGCCGATGGCCAGGGACAGCTGGTCATCCGGGACGATGAGCTCCATGGCGTGGTTGGCCTCGTCGATGATGACGCGGCTCACCTCGGCCGGGGCCAGGGCGGCGCACACGAAGCGCGCCGGGTCCTCGTCGTAGGGGACGATGTCGATCTTCTCGCCGCGCAGCTCCTGCACCACCGCCTGCACGCGGCTGCCCTTCATGCCCACGCACGCGCCCACCGGATCCACGTCCGAGTCACGGCTGGACACGGCGATCTTCGCCCGTCCACCCGGCTCGCGCGCCGCGGCCTCGATGACGACGATCCCCTCGGCGATCTCCGGGACCTCCATCTCGAACAGCTTGGTCAGCAGGTTCACGGAGGCGCGGCTGAGGACGATCTGCGGGCCCTTGGACTCGCGCAGCACGTCCAGCACGTAGGCCTGGACGCGGTCGCCGGCGCGGTACGTCTCGCGCGGCACCTGCTCGCGCACCGGGAGCACCGCCTCGGCGCGGCCCAGGTCCACGATGATGTTGCCGCGCTCGAAACGCCGGGCGATGCCGGTGACGATCTCGTTGCGCCGGTCCTTGTACTCGTTGAAGACGTTCTCGCGCTCGGCGTCGCGGGTGCGCTGGAGGATGACCTGCTTGGCCGTCTGGGCCGCGATGCGTCCGAAACCCCGGCGGAACGTCTTCAGCCGGAGGATGTCCCCGTACTGATCGTCCTGCGCCTTGGCCTCCGCCGCGTCCTCGTCACGGTAGAAGATCTGGAACACGAGCTCGTCGCCCGGCTCCACCTCCATGCCCTTCTTGTGCGCCTCGTCGAGGGAGATCTGGTTCACCGCCTGGATGGGGTCGGTGATGGTCTCCACCACGGTGATGGCCTGGAAGAGCTCCACCACCCCCTTCTCCGGGTCGTACTTCGCCTCGAGGTTGCGCTCCTGGCCAAAGTGCTTCTTGGCCGCGGTCGTCATCGCGTCCTCGAGCGTGGCGATGAGCACGCTGCGGTCGATGCCCTTGTCCTTGGCCACCTGGTCCAGGACGAGGTTGAGGTTGATGTTGGGGTTGGCTGGCGTGGGCATCATCTTCTCCAAAGGTTCCACGGGCGCGCCCGCGCGAGGGCGCACCCTGTATGTGGACTGCTAGAACTCGAACTCCAGGTTGGCCTTGGCGATGTCCTTGAAGGGGATGCGGAAGCTGCCCGCCCCTTCCACGTCCACGGCGATGGCGTCGGCCGCCACCTCGGTGAGCGTCCCGGTGAAGTTCTTGCGCGGCGGCTCCCCGATGGGACCAAAGGTCTTCACCTTGACCGTCTGGCCCTTCACCCGCTCGAAATGCACGGGCTTCTTCAGGGGCCTGTTCACACCCGGGCTGGAGACCTCCAGGTTGTACTCGTGGGGGACGATGTCCTCCACATCCAGCACCGTGTCCACCGCCCGCGAGACCTGCGAGCACTCGTCCAGACCCACCCGTCCACCCGGCTTGTCGATGAACAGGCGCAGGACCCAGCCCTCGCGCTCGCGGAGGAACTCCACCTCGAGGAGCTCCAGCCCCTCGCCCGCAACGATGGGCTCGAGCAGCTCCTGTGCCCTTGCCTCCACCGTTTGCTTGATGTTCTCCGCCATAGGCCGCTTCGAAGACTCCGGACTCCAAAAACACAAAAAGCGGGCACGACGGCCCACTTTTCGAGGAACTGCGTCGAAAAATGTCGGCGGCGTCCGTAACACACGCCACCTCGGGGTGTAAAGGATGACGCACCCCTTGTCCTGACATCCAACAGTCCTCCCGGGGGTAGGGATTCCCGGGGTTTCCGTGGACGCGGACCGGTTATAACGCCCCCATGCACCTCATTGCCGCAGCCCAGATGGTGTCCACCGCTGATAAGGCCCACAACCTCGATTCGGCCGCCCGGCTCGTCCGGCGTGCGGCCGACCTGGGGGCCCGGCTGGTGGGTCTTCCCGAGAACTTCAGCTGGATGGGGCCAGAAGCCGAGCGCCCGGGTGCCGCCGAGACGCTCGAGGGGCCCACGCTCTCGCGCATGGCCGAGCTGGCGCGGGAGCGGAAGGTGACACTGCTGGCAGGCTCCATCCTCGAGTCGGGCGCCCCGGGCGGCCGCCTCTATAACACCACCGTGCTCTTCGGGCCGGACGGCGCGCGGCTGGCCGTGTACCGGAAGATCCACCTCTTCGACGTGGACGTGGGTGATGGTACGCCCTACCGCGAGTCGGAGGCCGTGGCCCCCGGCGGCCAGGTGGTGACGGCGGACACGGAGCTGGGCCGGCTGGGCCTGTCCATCTGCTACGACCTGCGCTTCCCCGAGCTGTACCGGCGCCTGGCGAAGGAAGGCGCGACCCTGCTGGCGGTGCCGGCGGCCTTCACCCTCATGACGGGCAAGGATCACTGGGAGGTGTTGCTGCGCGCGCGCGCCATCGAGAACCAGTGCTACCTCTTCGCCCCGGCGCAGGGCGGGCGGCACTCGCCCCAGCGCGTCACCTGGGGCCATGCCATGGTGGTGGACCCATGGGGCCTGGTGACGGCCCGGGCCTCCGAGGGCGAGGGACTCGCCGTGGCAGCGGTGGATCCGGAGCTGCTCGCACGTATCCGCAAGAATCTGCCCTGCCTGCAACATCGACGGCTGGACTGAAGCGACCGGGCACTTGTGACCGGCCCCCTGGGTCCCGGGTCCATTCCCCGTTACACTGAGGATCCGGAACCTCTCTCGTGAAAAGTCGCTGGTCCTCCATGGTGTTCGTCCTCCTCGGGGCCTTCTCGGTGGGTTGTCCCGCCGATGAGAAGCCCGTGGCCCCGGTGCAGGCACCGGCCGCGCCGCCTCCGGTGCGCCGTGCCCAGCTCAAGGGCCTTCAAGGAGATGTGAAGGTCAAACGCGCGGCGGGAGACGAATGGATCTCCGCCCAGGATGGCATGCCCCTCTTCGAGAACGACAAGGTACGCACGGTGGCCGGCGCGGGAGCGCAGATCGTCTTCGCCAATGGAAGCATCGTGAACCTGGGCGATGACGCGCTGATCGGCATCGCGGAGACGCGGCCGAGGCCCGGGCAGGAGCGCACGGACCTGACCGTTCTCCGCGGACGGGTGGACGCCGAGATGGAAGATCCGGCACGCCAGTCCCTGTCCGTCACCACGCCAGCGGCCACCGTCCGGGCCGGAAGGGAGATCGTGTTCCAATGAAGAGTTCCCTCCTGCTCGCCCTGTTGATGCTGGCACCCACCGAGGCGGTGGTGCGCGATGGAGAGTCGCTCGCCGAGGTGGCCCAGCGCACGATGGGAGACCGCGGTGGTGCCAGCGAGCTCAAGGCGCTCAATGGTTTGAAGGACAACGCCGTCGTGCCAGGCACGAAGCTGAAGCTGCCCGGGCCCAACCGCGAGCTCGCCCAGCGCGTGCTGACGACGGCGCGCAACGCGTTGGCTGCGGCGGACACGAAGGCGGCCCGGCGCGAGGAAGCCTCGGCCAAGCTGAAGGAGGCCGAGGCCTACTTCCAGGGCGCGCGCTACGACGAGGCCGCCCAGGCCGCCGATGGCGCCTGGAAACTGGTGGCGGGCCCCGCGCCGCAGCCCACCGCCTTCACCGTGAACGTGACCGACAAGGGCATCACCACCGTGAAGTCCAGGTCCGGCCAGCCGGTGCGCGTGGAGGCCGAGGGGGTCACCCGTCCCGTCCATCCCGGCGAGAGCGTCAGCGTGGAGAAGGGCCAGCCGCCGCCTCCGCCCCGGGCTCCGCTGGGCGTGCCCCAGCCCACCTCCCCCGCCAACCGGCTGAAGCTGACCGTGCAGCCCGCCAAGGGCGGCCCGAGCCCCGTCACCCTCGCCTGGAAGGCGGTGGAGGGCGCGGAAGGCTACGAGGTGGAGCTCGTCCCCGCGCGTGGCGAGAAGCGCACGCTGCAGGCCAGTGCCAACCAGCTCCGGGTGTCGCTGACCGCGGGCCTCTACCGCTGGAGCGTGCGCGCGGTGGCCCACGAGGCCCGCTCCGAGGCGTCGGCCGAGCAGGGCTTCGAGGTGGCGGAAGCGCCAGCCAAGCCCATCAATCTCCAGGTGCAGCCCTCGAAGTGGAAGTAGCGCGGGAGGAGCGTCCCCATGCGGCTCTTCAAGACCATCCTCTTGTTGATGCTGGTGGCCAGTCTGGTGCCCACCGTGATGGTGGGCCTGCTGTCCGTGTCCGACACGCGTGAGCTGCTGGTGCGCGACGCGCAGGAGCTCACCCAGGAGCGCGTCAAGCAACTGAAGCTCAAGGTGGAGGGCTTCCTCGCCGAGCCCACGCGCGCCGTCATGGGCATGGCGCGCGTGCCCAACTTCTTCGCCCTGCCCCTGGAGCAGCAGCAGACGTACCTGCGCGCCGTGCTCAACCAGAGCCGGGAGGTGCAGGCCATCACCCTCTTCGGGCCCGATGGCAGGCGCCTCCCCGGGCTCCAGGCCTTCGCCGTCAGTGACGTGCCTCCCACCGCGCTCGCCGAGCACGAGTCGCGCGCCGTGGCCCTGCTGGAGGGGCTCGCCGGCCTGCACTACGCGGACGTGGTGTGGCGCCCCACCGGCGAGGCGGTGGTGACGTTCGCCTTCCCCGTGGGCGAGCCCGTCAAGGGCTACGTCGCCGCGGACGTGACGCTGGTGGAGCTGCAGTCCATGCTCGCCCAGGAGCGCGTGGGCAGCACCGGCTTCGTCTACCTCGCCGACGCCAAGGGCCATGTGCTCGCCGGCGGCGGTGGACTGGTGGCCGGCCAGGACGTCTCCCACCGGCCCGTGGTGTCGCACCTGCTCAAGGGCGTGGCGCGCTCCCCGGACACCGACATCCTCCACGTGGGCAACTTCGCCGAGGGCGACGAGGCCGTCGTCGCCGCCTACGCCACCCTGGCGGACCCCCACTGGGCCATCGTCTCCGAGCAGCCCGTGGCGCTCGCCTACAAGCAGGTGGAGACCATGGAGCGGCGCCTGCTGCTCACCGTGCTCGCCGCCACCGTGGTGGCCCTCGCGCTCGCCGCCTTCTTCTCGCGCAGCGTCACCCGCCCCCTCAAGGGCTTCACCCAGGGCGCCCTCCAGCTCGCCCAGGGCAAGTTCGGCCTCGAGGTCAACGTCCCCCAGAAGAACGAGCTCGGCGAGCTGGCCCGGACGTTCAACTACATGAGCAAGCAGCTGCTCGCGTACGACCACGAGAACCGCGGCCTCTACGAGAGCCTCGAGCAGGGCTACCTGGAGACCATCGTCGCCCTGGCCAACTCCATCGACTCCAAGGACTCCTACACCCGCGGCCACAGCCAGCGCGTGGGCGACGTGGCGGTGGAGATCGGCCGCGAGATGGCCCTCTCCGAGCGCGAGCTCAAGCAGCTCCAGTTCGGCGGCATCCTCCACGACATCGGGAAGATCGGCATCGTCGAGTCCATCCTCTGCAAGCAGTCGCGGCTGACGGACGAGGAGATGGCCATCATGCGCGAGCACCCGGCCATCGGCGACACCATCATCAAGCCCATCAGCTTCCTGCAGGCCATGCGCGCCTGCGTGCGCAGCCACCACGAGCGCTGGGATGGCACCGGCTACCCGGACAAGCTCGCCGGCGAGGACATCCCCCTGCTGGCCCGCATCGTCGCGTGCGCGGACACCTTCGACGCCTGCACCTCCACCCGCCCCTACCAGAAGGCCATGCCCCTGGAGAAGGCCATGGAGATCCTGGAGAACCTCAGCGGCAAGCAGCTGGACCCGGCCGTGGTCTCCGCGCTGCGCCGGGTGGTGGAGAAGAAGGGCGTGCGCGTCGAGGGCCATCGGCTCCCCGTGAAGCTCGCCTCGTGAGGCCCTCCCCCGGGTTCCCCTCCCCCATCCGGTGCGCCGGATGGTAAGCAGGGCGCGACGATGTTCTCGCCCTGAAAGGGGAACCCCTTGAGTTTCTGGGATCGAATCAAGCCCACCGAGCGCCCCGTGTCCGCCACGGAGGTGACGCTGTCTCCGGACAACACCCGGTTGAGCCTCGTCTGGGAGGACGGCGTGAAGACGGGTGCCACCGCCCAGGTGCTGCGCCAGCAATGCCCGTGCGCCGGGTGCGTGGACGAGTGGACCAACAAGCGCACGCTGGACCCGGCCCGGGTGCCCACGGACGTGCGCATCACCCAGCTGCAACCGGTGGGCAACTACGCCCTCACCTTCGTCTTCAGCGACGGCCACGGCACCGGCATCTACCCCTGGAAGCTGCTGCGCGAGATCACCCAGCCCCAGGGCTGAGCGCGCGGAGGAAACACATGAACGAGTCCCGCTACCGGCTGCTGCGTCCACTGGCCATGGGGGGCATGGCGGAGCTGTTCCTCGGCGTGGCGCGCGGCGCGCAGGGCTTCGAGAAGTCCGTGGCCATCAAGCGCGTGCTGCCGCACCTGGCCAGCGAGCCCACCATCGCGCAGATGTTCCTCGCCGAGGCCCGGCTCGCCACCCACCTCCAGCACCAGAACATCGCCAGCGTCTACGACGTGGGCACCAGCCCCGAGGGGCTCTTCATGGTGATGGAGCTGGTGGACGGGTGGGATCTGGGCGTGCTGCTGCGCCATGCCCACCGCCGCGGCCAGCGCTTCCCTCCCCACCTGGTGGCCTTCATCGGCTCCCAGGCACTCGCGGGGCTCATCCACGCCTACCGCCGTCAGCACAACGGCCGCCCCGTGCTCACCGCCCACCGCGACGTCTCGCCCTCCAACATCCTCGTCTCGCGCGAGGGCGAGGTGAAGGTGACGGACTTCGGCATCGCCCGCCTCGAGGGCGTGTCCATGGGCACCCAGCCCGGCACCTTCAAGGGCAAGCTCCCCTACGCCGCCCCCGAGACGCTGCGCGGCGAGCCGGCCAACGCCTCGAGCGATCTGTTCGGGCTCGGCATCGTCCTCTACGAGCTGCTCGCCGGACGCCACCCCTTCGGAGATGGCGCTGGGGATCCCATGGCCTTCGCGCTCGCCATCACCCAGCAGGAGCCCGCGCCCCTCACGGACGTGCCCGCGCCGTTCGCCGCGGTGCTGGCTCGCGCCATGGCCAAGACGCCCGAGGCCCGCTTCCCCCGGCCCGAGGACATGGCCGAGGCCCTCGCCCGCTACCTGGCCCAGGCCGGGGAGCCCGCCACCTCCCAGTCCCTCGCCACGTTCATCGCCAGCCTCACCCCGCCCCTCACCCTCGTCGAGCGCGCACAGGCCTCGGAGTCCCCGGAAGCCAGCGGCTCCCAGCCGGACGTCGTCGAGCCCACCGTCCGCCGGCCCTCGCTGTCCACCCGGGCCGCGAATCCCCCCTCCTTCGAGCTGCAGCAGGAGAACGCGGAGGTCCCCGGCGGGCCCGCGCTCAGCATGAGCGGCCGGCTCGTCCTGCCCACCGCCGAAGCTCCCGCCGCACCCGTCTCCGCTCGCGCGTCCAACGGCGCGCCCCAGGGCCAGGAGTTCCGCTGCGCCCGCTGCAACGCGCCCCTCGCCTCGGCCCATGCCCCGTGCGACCGCTGCGCCCGCGCGCTCGCCCCGGGACTCTCCTCCCTCGCCGAGGAGATCTCCTCGGTCCCCACCACCCAGCCCACCTCACGGCGCTCGGTGCTGGACATGAGGGAAGACGAGCTGGAGCTGGAGGAGCGCGCCCCGAAACAGGAGACGGCGTACGAGGAGCCCAAGGCCCGCATGCAGTGGGGACGCCCCCTGGCCATCCTGGCCACGCTCCTGCTGCTGGGCGGCGCCGCCGTGGTGGGCTACCCCTACCTCCGGCCCCTGCTCACCCGGTTCTTCTTCTCGGTGGCTCCCAAGCAGACCCTGCCGCTGCTCGTCTTCCAGAGCTTCCCCGAGGGCGCCACCGTCGCCGTGAACGGCGAGGTCATCGGCACCACGCCCCTCGTCGTCGACAACACCTACGCCACCGGCCAGAAGGTCCCCTTCCAGGTAACCCTCAAGGGCTACAAGCCCCGCAAGGGCACCTTCAAGGGCGGCGAGCCCGTGACGGTCGACCTCAAGCTCGAGCGCTGAAGCGCGGGAAGGCCCGCGCTCACTTCACCAGACGCAGGTGACCCCGGCGCGGTCCGGGCGGCGGCTCGTCCCGGGGCCCCTCGGCCTCGATGGGGCTCGGAACCGGGGCCGGGGCCGACACGGGGACCGGAGCCGGCGTGGCCGCCGGAGCCGGAACCGCCGCCACGGGCTCGGGCGACTCGTCCTCGGGCCGCCCCACCTCGCGCAGCACCGCCCGGGGACGCAGCTCCGCCGCCGGGGCCGGCTGCTCCGTCACGCTCTCCGGCACCTTCGTCGTCACCATCGTCTGCTGGAGGAGCTCGGCCGGCATGTCGTCCGGGTACATCCAGAACTCCTTCGTCAGGTGACTGGTGATCGCGAACAGCGCCGACCACGGCACCGCCACCTTGAAGCGGCTCCCCGAGAAGCTCAGCGTGCAGCGCACGCCCCACTCGCCCACCGTCAGGTCCGGTGGATCGAACCGGTAGGACAGGTTGAGGCGCAGGTGGGACTCATTGCGCAGCGATGTAGGCACGAGCACCCCCGGACGGCGCGCGTCCAGGTGGATCATCACCATGCCCTTCTCGAGTGCGGCCAACAGCCGCGCCTTCTTCTCAGGACCTTTCTTGTCCATCGACGTGCGCTAGCGGACGAGGGGGGCGTTTCAGCGACGGCGCATCGCCCGGTCCATCTCCCGCTTGGTCTCCCGTTCCTTGATGTCCTGCCGTCGATCCTCGTGCGTCTTGCCCCGGCACAGCCCCAGCTCCACCTTCGCCCGGCCGTCCTTGAAATACAGCAGGAGCGGGATGATGGAATAGCCTCGCTCCCGCACCTTCGTAATCCACCGGTCGATTTCCTCGCGGTGCATCAACAGCTTGCGGCCGCGAAGGGGCTCGTGGCTGAAAAAACTGGAGGGGTTGTAAACGCCGATGTGAGCGTTGAGCAGGAAGAGCTCGCTGCCCTTGGGCAGGGCGTAGGCGTCCGAGAGGTTGGCCGTCCCCGCCCTCAGCGCCTTCACCTCGCTGCCCGAGAGCGACAGGCCGGCCTCGACCTTCTCGTCCACGGTGTAGGCGGCGCGCGCCTTGCGATTCTCGGCGATGATCCTGATGCCGGACTCGCCCGTCCCGCCCTTGCCCTTAGCCGCCATACGCTCGCGTCCTCTAGCCTCCGATGGGCTGGTTGTCGATCAGCCGTGTGGAACCAACGAAGGCCGCCACCAACAGCCGCGCCGTCTGGCCCGGACTCACGGCCGGCAGCGGGGTCAGCGAGGTAGCGTCCACCAACTCGACATAATCCTCTCGAAGGCCCGCCGCCTCCAATTCGCGACGCACCGCGGCGACCAAGGCCGGGGTGTCGCGCGTCCCGCCCCGGCACAACGCCTGGGCCGCCGCCAGCCCCCGCGACAGGGAGAGCGCCCGCTGACGCTCCTCGGGGGACAGGTAGGCATTGCGGGAGCTCATCGCCAGCCCGTCCGGCTCGCGCACGGTGGGCATGCCGATGATTTCAACTCCAAGGTTCAGGTCGCGCTCGAGGGCGCGGATGACCTGGAGCTGCTGGTAGTCCTTCTCGCCGAAGAGGGCGAGCTGGGGCTTGAAGAGGCACAGCAGCTTCGTCACCACCGTGGCCACGCCCCGGAAGTGACCGGGCCTGCGCGCACCACACAGGCCCTGGCTCACCTGCTCCACATCCACATACGTCTGGTAACCCGGCGGGTACACCTCCGCCGGAACGGGGGCGAAGACGGCCTCCACTCCGGCGCTGGCGCACCTGGCCAGGTCCCCCTCCAGGTCCCGCGGGTAGCGCGACAGGTCTTCCTTGGGACCGAACTGGGTGGGGTTGACGAAGATGGAGGCCGCGACGACGTCGGCGCGCTGGCGTCCCTCGCGCATCAACGAGACGTGCCCCTCATGCAGGAAGCCCATGGTGGGCACCAACGCCAGGCGGCGGCCCGAGCGGCGAAGGGAATCCGCCCACGCGGCGGTCTCGGCAACGGTGCGAAGGACGAGCGGAGCCATGGGCTAGACCGGTGCTCCGTAGACGGGGCCCATCTTCTCCGGCTCGGCGGACGCGTCCGTGGGCTCCGGCGTGGAGGCCACGAGGCGGATGGGCTTGGACTTGAAGGAGTGCTCCTCGTCCGGGAAGGTGCCCGCGCGGACCTCGGAGAAGTACGCGCCCGCGGCCTCCGACATGGAGCCATGCAGGTTGGCGAAGCGCTTCACGAACTTGGGCTTGAAGTCCGGGTTCATCCCCAACAGGTCGTAGCAGACCAGCACCTGGCCGTCGCAGTATTTACCCGCGCCAATGCCGATGGTGGGAATGGAGAGCCGCTGCGTCACCTGACGCGCCAGCTCCAGCGGCACGCCCTCGAGCACCAGCGAGAAGCAGCCCGCGCGCTCCAGCGCGATGGCGTCCTCGAGAATCTTGCGCGCGGCGTCCTCGTCGCGGCCCTGCACCACGTAGCCGCCCATCTTGTGCACCGACTGCGGCGTGAGGCCCAGGTGGCCCATGACGGGGATGCTCGCACGGGTGATGGCGGAGATGACGTCGGCGAACTCGGCACCGCCCTCGAGCTTCACCGCGCCCACCCTGCCCTCCGCCACCATGCGGCCGGCATTGCGCACCGCCTCCTCCACCGACGCCTGATAGCTCATGAAGGGAAGATCGCCCACCACGAGCGCCCGCTTCGTCCCCCGAACGACGGCGGCCGAGTGGTACACCATCTGGTCCATCGTGACGGGGAGCGTGGAGTCGTGGCCCTGCACGACCATGCCCAGGGAATCTCCCACGAGCAGCACGTCCGCTCCGGCTTCATCGAAGACGCGGGCGAAGGTGGCATCGTAGGCCGTGACCATACAGATCTTCTGGCCGCTCTGCTTCTGGCGCTTCAGCGTGTGGATGGTGACCTTGTCCTTCACGGTTCACCTCCTCTTGGGGATAGGGGTTCAACGTCCTGCCGTGCATGCATGGACGCCTCTCACCGTCCCCGAGGGGATCGCCGGAAGCGGCCACCGGTGACACTCTAACGCCCTCGAGAGCGCCGCGGGGGCTTCTCTTGAGGGCGGGCAGGCAGCCGAGCCCCTCTCAGAGGCGCTTGCCGCCGTGGGGGTGGTAGTGGTGGGTACCCTGACGCGCCTGGTCGATGGCGCCCATCAGCCCCTTCAAGTCCTCCTCGTTGTGGACGAAGTCGATGTCCGAGGTGTCCACCACCAGCAGCGGCGTCTCCGTGTAGCGGGAGAAGAAGTCGTTGTAGGCGTGGACCAGCTCCTCCAGGTAGCCGGCGTCGAACTGGCGCTCGAACTCGCGGCCCCGCTTCTTGATGCGGTGGAGCAGCACGTCCAGGCGGGCCTGCAGGAAGATGACCAGGTCCGGCCGCGTCACCCGGGGGGTGAGGGCCTCGAAGACCCGCTCGTAGAGCGACAGCTCGTGCGAGCCCAGCGTCAGGCACGCGAAGATGCGGTCCTTGGCGAACAGGTAGTCGCTCACCGTCACCGAGTTGAACAGGTCCGGCTGGAAGAGCTCCTGCTGCTGCTGGAAGCGCGAGAGCAGGAAGAAGATCTGCGTCTGGAAGGCGTACTTCTGCCGGTCCTCGTAGAAGTGGGCGAGGAAGGGATTCTCCTCGTATTTCTCGAAGACTCGCCGGGCGCCGAAACGCTCGGCGACGAAGTTGGAGAGACTCGTCTTACCGACGCCGATGGGCCCCTCGACCACGATGTAGCGGTTGTCCATCCGCTTCGAGACCTCCGACTGCACGAGACGCGCCCCGGCGTGGGTGATCCGGCCGGAACGGGGCGCGGAATAGAGCACGGGAGTGACGACCGGGCAATGATCGCGCTCCCCACCCCCTCGCCACGCTTGACGGCCCGATGAGCGTCCACTACCAGGGACGCACGCGCGGTGCGGAAAACGCGAACGCGCGGGGACCGAGGGAGATGAATCGACGGCAGCGGGCGAAGACGGTCATCGAGCTGGAGCCACGCCGGGCCACGTCCACCGAGACGTCTCCTCCCCGGGCCGTGGAACCGGATCCACTCTACGGCGTGGCCCTCCTCAAGACGGCCCTGGAGCTCAAGCGCCGGAAGGACGGGACCCCGGAGGAAATCCTCCGCGGCGTGCTGGCCCGCATGCGGCTGTCCGAGGACGAGTTCCGCGCATGGCTGTCGCAACAGGGCGGACTGGCCAGGCTGCTCGGCGGCGGCGGGACCTGAGCCCCTAACGCGAGGCCACCCATCGCTGGAGCGCCGCGTCCACCGCGCTCCCGAGCGACTTGCAGAAGGCGTACTCGGTGCGCAGCCGCTCCACGGGCGTGGCCGCCTCGAAGCGCCGCGTGCCGAAGAAGAGCGCGTACACCACCTTGTCGGCCACCTTCGAGCGGATGCCGAGGAACTCCCCCTGCACGTCCATCTGCGGCAGCAGCATGCGATCCAACGAGCGGTAGACGCGGGCCATGTCCTGCGTCGCCCCCACGAAGGTCTTCTCGTCGAGGAGAGGAATCGAGCTGGGATCGCCCCAACGCAGCAACACCACTCCGTCCGGGCGGGCGAACACCGCGTACACCACGCCGAAGCGGTTGAGCACCGGCTCCAGCTCCTCCATGGGCAGGGGTGTCATCAATCCTCTCCGAGCCGCTCTAGCGTTAACACCAGAGCGGGCCGGACGCCAAATTGCCGCTACCTCGTCACGGGGCCGAGCGCCCGCTCGATGGCGGCGAACTCCTCGGACGAGAGCGTCTCCGCACGACGCGTCGGGTCGATGCCCGCCGTCTCCAGCGCCTGATGGAGCTGCTCGCTCGAGCCCAGCGACTTGTCCGACTTGAGCGAGTTGATGAGCGTCTTGCGGCGCTGGGCGAACCCCGCCTTCACCAGGCGGATGAAACGCGCCCCGTCCACCACCGGCGCCAGCGGCGCGGGACGGCGGATCAGCCGCAGCACCGCCGAGTCCACCTTCGGCGGCGGATGGAAGCGGTGGGCGTCGATGTCGAAGAGGTTCTCCGAGGTGAAGTACAGGCCCAGGATGGCGGTGAGCAGGCCGTAGTCGCGCCCACCCGGCTCCGCCGCGAGCCGGTCCACCACCTCCTTCTGCAGGGTGAAGACGGCGCGCGTCACGTGCTCGCGCTGCTCCAGCACCTGGAAGAGGATGGAGCTCGTCAGGTGGTACGGGAGGTTGCCCGCGACCTTCACCTCGGGCACACCCGCCACCTTGGCGAAGTCCACCGTGGCCGCGTTCCCGTCCACCACGCGCACCCCGGGGATGGCCTCCTTCTCCAGGACGGCGATCATGTCCCGGTCCTTCTCCACCGCGGTGACCCGCGCGCCCGTGGCGGCGAGGAAACGCGTGAGGTGCCCCAGGCCCGGGCCCAGCTCCACCACCGGCTCGCCCTCGCGCAGCTCCAGCGAGTCGGCGATGGCCTCGAGGATGTCCGGGTCCCCCAGGAAGTTCTGCCCCCAGCTGTGCTTGGCCCTCAGGCCGTGGCGCTGGAGGATGTCACGTGGCGTATCCACTCTCGGCTCCCTTCACCTTCACATGCGCCAGGCCGGGTCCGCGGACAGATTGAAGTCCCCGCGAAGTCCCCGGCGCCAGGCCTCGTAACCGGCCACGGCGATCATCGCGCCGTTGTCCGTGCACAGCCGCACCGGCGGCAGGTACAGATTCAAGTGGCGATCCTTCGCGCGCTCCAGGCTCAGCGAGCGCAACCGCGAGTTGGCCGCCACGCCCCCGCACACCACCAGGTTCTTCAGGCCCAGCCGGCGCGCCGCGGCGACGAACTTCTTCGACAGCGCGTCCGCCACGGCCTCCTGGAAGGAGGCGCACAGGTCCGCCAGCGCCTGGCCCTCGGGGACGCCATGCTTGCGCACGTGCTGCGCCACTGACGTCTTCAGGCCCGAGAAGGACCAGTCGAAGTTCTCCGCCCCGGGCAGCGCGCGGGGGAAACGGATGGCCTCCGGGTTCCCCTTCTGCGCGAGCTGATCGATGGGCAGCCCGCCCGGGTACGGCAAGCCGAGGATGCGGGCCGTCTTGTCGTAGGCCTCGCCCGCGGCGTCATCGCGGGTGCTGCCCACCAGCCGGTAGCGGCCGTAGTCCTGCACCTCGTAGAGGCTGGTGTGGCCACCCGAAACGACGAGCCCGAGGAACGGAGGCTCCGGCGCGTCCTCCAGCAGGCGGATGGCGAGCAGATGCCCCTCGAGGTGGTTGGCTCCAACGAAGGGCTTACCGGTGGCGAGGCTCAGCGACTTGGCCACCTGCACGCCCACCAGGAGCGCGCCGATGAGGCCGGGCCCGGAGGTGACGGCGATGAGGTCCACGTCATCGAGCGTCTTGTTGGCGCGGGTGAGGGCCTCGTGCAGCACGGGCATGACCTGCACCACGTGGTTGCGACTGGCCAGCTCCGGCACCACCCCACCCCAGCGCCGGTGGATGTCCACCTGGGTGGAGACGACATCGGAGAGCACGCGCCGGCCGTCCTCCACGAGGGCGGCGGCGGTCTCATCACAGGAGGTTTCGATTCCGAGTACGAGCAAAGGGCGTCCTCTCTACCAGGAGCCCGCCGCCACGCCTACTGTCCGAGCGACTTGAGCGCGGCGCGCACGTCGTTGGCGTATTGGCCGTTGGGCTCCAAGGAGAGATAGCGCTTGTAGGCGTCGATTGCCTTCTTCTCCTGCTGGACCATCTGCCGGCCCATGCCCAGGCACAGCCAGGCGTGGGCATTGTTGGGCTGGTCCTTCAGCGCGTCCTCCAGCAGCTTGACGGCCTCGCGGTAGTTCGAGTCGCTGCGCACCAGGGAGATGCCCAGGCCCGCCTTGGCCTCGGCCGAGTCCGGCTTGAGGTTGAGCGCCTTGCGGTACGAGAAGGCCGCCGTCTTGTAGCGCCCGGTCCCCATGAGCTTCTTCCCCTGGCGCGTCAGGTTGGCGTACTGGGCCTCGGGGCTCAGCTGCTGCGCCGCGGGCTGCTCCGGCTCGTCGTCCTTGCCATCATCCTCGGCGGCCGGAGTGCCGTTCGCCGCCACGGCCGGCGTCCCGGTGGCATTGGGAGGCGTCCCCGCATCGGCCACGGCCATCTGGGCCGCGGTGGCCGGCGTCTCGACGGGCTTCGTCTCGGGCGGCGTCGTCTCCGGCGGCTTCGTCTCCGGAGCCTTCGCCTCGGGGGCCTTGTTCTCGGGCTCCGGCGCCTTCACCTGCTCGGTGGGCGCGGGCTTCGGCGCGGGCGGAGGCGTGGGCTTGTCCGAATCACCCGACTGCGAGAACACCACCACCGCGGCCACCGCGGCGATGGCCACGATGCCTCCGATGATGATGCCCATCCGGTTCGGCTTCGGCGGCTGCTGCTGCTGCGCGTTCTGCACGCCGGCCGAGGGCGTCTTGGAAGGCGGGGTGGGCCGGGGCGACACCGGACGCGGCTTGGGATCATCCGCCACGGGCTTGCTGGCCTGCGGCGCGGGCTTGGGCGTCTCGACGGGCCGAGGCTGCTCCACGGGCTTGGAGACAACGGGCTCGGAGGGCGCGACGGGCGGAGGCGTGGACGCGGGCGCGCCGTGGCCCGGGTACGGAGGCAGCGCGAGCTGCTGGGGCTTCTCGGCCGGAGCCTCCGCGGGCTTCTCGACCGGAGCGGGCGTGGGCGCGGGCGCGGGCGGAACGGGAATGATGGGCTTCGCGGCCGACACCAGCGTCACCTCCTCGGCCGGAGTCGCGGGCTCCGGAGGAGGCACTGGCGGAAAAGGATTGGGGCCCACGGCGGCCCCGCCAAAGATGGGGCCTCGCGAGGACGCCGACGCATCCACCGGGGCCGCCGGGGCGGACGGGGACACGGGGGACTCGGAAGGCGTGGAAGCCGGTGCGCTGGCGGACGTCGAGGCACGAGGCGCCGGAGACCAACCCGGACCCCAGCCTCCCGCCGAGCCGAGGCCATCCACGTCCACCCGGCTCCAGTCGAGCAGCAGGCTGCGCCGCTCCATCTCCTTGGCGCGGTGGGCCGGCGCCGGATCCACGAGGAACGACGAGCCCTCGGCCGAGCGCGGCGGCGCGATGATGTCCGTCTCGGGAACGTTCGACGCGCGCTTCCTGGACTCGAAGACGACGACGTTGGCGAGCTGCCGCGGCCGATCCTCGCCGGGCTCGGACTCGGAAGCGGCCAGCGCGGGAGCCTCCAGCTCCGGCTCGGTCACGGTGTCCACCAGCGGCAGCTCGGGCTCCGCATCCACCGGCTCGGCCGCGGCCACGGCCACGGGCGCGGGCTCCACCACCGGCGCGGGCTCCACCGCGGGGGCCACCGGCTCCGGCGCGGGCTCGGCCGGGGCGCTCGGCGCTGGCGCGTTGTGCAGCCACTCCTCGATGCCGGGCTTGCCACTCTGCACCGGCGCCTGCGAGACGCTGCCCAGCTCGCGGATGAGGCCCTCGAAGTACAGCTTGCTGATGATGCCCAGCGCCGCCAGGTCATCGAAGTCCGAGTCCTCCACCACCCGGCTCAGGCTCCGCTTGCCATCGAAGAGGCGCAGCAGCCCGTTCACCTCGTCCGGAATCTCCGAGAGCCGGTCCGCCAGCTGGTGGTAGTCGATCTCGAACACCGTCTCCAGCGGAGGCAGCTGCTCGAGCATGCGGCCCCACTCGTCCAGGCGGCGCATGCCCTCCATCAGCAGGCCCTGGGTGGAGACCTCGATGCGCTCGGGCCGGTCCAGCGCGGTGAACTGGACCTCGAACTCGCCCTCGGTGGCGTTGAGCAGACGGTAGAAGGCGTTCTCGCCCTTGAGCCGCCCCATCTCCGCGTCGATGACGCGGCCTTCCTTGAAGTAGATGGTGGCGACGCGCTCGCCCTTGATGGAGATGTTGCCCGTCTTGCGGCCGATCTCGAACGTCTGGACCAGGTCCACCACGCCCATGTCGGCCAGGTTGCCCGCGAACCCGCCCTTGGTCGTCTCCCGCCGCTCGATCTTCTCCTTGTCCGCCTTCTGGAGGATCATCGTCACGCGGGTGACGATCTCTTTGATGTAGATGGGCTTGGTCAGGTAGTCGTCGCCCCCGAGCTCCAGGCCCTTCACCTTCGCCTCGACCGCCTTCTGGTTGGTGAGGAAGACGTAGGGGATGTGCTTGAAGCGCTCGTCCGACTTGAGCGTCTTGCACAGCTCGAAGCCGTCCATCTCCGGCATCTTCGTGTCGGCGAGCACGAGGTCCGGCGGGCTGATCTGCACCTTCTCGAGCGCATCCTTGCCGTGGATAGCCGTCGTCACCGAGAAGCCGGCCTTCTTCAGGCTGACCTCCATGACACGGAGACTCTTCGGGTCACCATCGACCAGGAGCAGGTGCTGCTTGGCCACGTTCGAATGCCTTTCGCTGCGCGCGGAGAAGAGTGCGGATGATCATGCCCGCTCTCCAGGCATGTCAATGGCGGAGGGGGCCGGGTTCTCGTCTGGCGCCCGGGGGGACGGGCACCCTCCCCGCCCGCACGGGCCCCTCGCCCGGCACCCGGCCAGGCGGGCGGTATTCCGGGGAAAGCCCGGCTCTACCCCCAGGGAGACCTGGAGGTCCAAGCGAACCGGAGGCGATCAGCCGAAGAGGCCGCCCTTCTTGTTGGAGGGAGGCGGATTCTTCTTGCGCATCTCGATCAGGCGCAGCTCCTGGTTGGCCTCGAGGTGCTTGGGGTTGGCGCGCACCGCCTCGCGGAAGTGGCGCTCGGCGCGGGCGATGTCGCCCTCGACGCGGGAGATGACGCCGAGCTGGTAATGGGCCCGATCACAGTTCGGGTCCAGCTTGAGCGCCTCGGCCATCATCTGCTTCGTCTTGGGGATCTCCGCCTTGCGCTGGGGGTCCATGTAGATGGCCCATGCCCGCGCGGCGAGGTACACCGCCTTGGGCTCGGCGTTGTGGGCACGCTCGAAGTGCTCGGCCGCGGCCACGAAGTCCCGCTTGCGGAAGAAGACCTCGCCCATCTTGAAGAGATCGTTCGGATCCACGCCCGGAGGCCGGGTGCTCGCCGGCGACGCGCTCTGGGTGCGCAACTCCTGGAGGTAGGCCGTGCGCTGAGCGTCGTTGTAGAGGACCTCGTAGGAGTCGCGGATGGCCTCGAAGACGGCGGTCATCTTGGGCGCGAGCGCGGAGAGCGCCGGGGGCAGGCGGTCCGGGTGGAAGCGCTTGGCGAGCCCGAGGAACGCGGCCTTCACCTGATCCTTCTTCACCTCCGGGTCGATGGGGAGACCCAGCGTGGTGAAGTGCTCGCGCTTGGATTGCAGGTCCTCGTAGCGCTTCTCGATTGTCTGCGCGAGCTGGGCCAGTTGCTGCTCCTCGGTGAGGAGCTGAGGAGGTGCGGCGGGAGATGGCGCGGGCGCCGCGGGCGCACCTGGAGGCGGAGCGGGACGAGAGCCGAGCTGCGCGGCCCGCTGGAGCAGGGCCTGGCGACGGGCCTTCGCGGCCTCGTCGGAGGGCTCATCCGCCAGGTCATCCTCGCCGACGTTCAGGTCGTCCCACGCATCGGGAGCGCTGGCGTCGCGGGCCTGGGCCGGGGCGGCCGGTGCCGGAGCTGGCGCGGGAGCCGGAGGCGCGGCCACGGGGGTGGGCGCGATGACGGGTGCGGCCGGCGCGGCAGCGGCCTGGGGTACGTCCGTACGGACGAGGGACTCCAGTTGGACATCGACCTGCTGGAACGCGGCCTCGAAGGAGGCGTTGATGTCGCCAGCGGCCTCGACGGTGGGGGCATTGTCGAAGGCCATGCCCCAGAGGTCGTCGTCCCCCGAGGGACGAGCCGCGTCGGGCCCCAGCTTGAGCGGCTGCATGGGGGCGGGAGCGGTCGTGGCGGCGGGAGCGGCGGGAGGACCGGAGCGGGACGACAGGTTCGGCGGAACGGAAGACGCCGGAGCAGCCGGAGCCGGGGCGCTGGTGACAGGCGCCGGCCCGCGAGCCGCGGGAACCTGCGCGCTGGCCGCGGGCGAACGGAGGCCCGGGGGAACGGGAGCTGGCGCACCGGCCGCGGGCGAACGGAGGCCCGGAGGAACGGCGGCCCGAGGAGGCGCGCCGGGTGGCGGGCGCGCGGCCATGGGAGGCGCCGCGGGCGATGGAGCCACGGGAACGGGCGCGGCGGGAACAGGCGTGGCGGGGGCGGATATGACGGGAGCGGGCGGCTCGGAAGCCACGAGGTCGCCCCAGTCGAGATCGGCGCTCAGCTCATCCACCGCCACCTGGGACGATGGAGCAGCGGGCGCAGTGGCCACGGGCGCGGGAGCTGGAGCGGGCTCCTCGATGAGCCACGGCTCGGGAAGAGGAGCCCCGGCCCGCCGCATCGCCTCCTGCATGTCCTGCATCAACGCGGCATCGGCCTGCTCGCGCGCGAGGCGGAGGCCCTCCGTGTCCTCCTGAACGGGCAGCTCCGCGGTGCTCTCGGCGGGGGGCGCGTCGAACCACACCTCGGAAGCGGGCGCGACCTCGGAGAGAGAGGCCTCGGACCGGGAGTCGGTCCGCATGCCCGCCGCCACCGAGGCAGCGGCGGTTCCCGTGAGATAGCTGACCCCGGACGGATGCGCGGGCACCAGGGGCTCGCTCGGCGCTCCGGTGAAGATCAACTCGCCATCCTGCAACTCGGCCGCCTCGGCGATGAAGGCCACGTCCGAGAGTTGGGAGACCTCGTTGACGCGACGCTGCTCGGCGAAACGCTGCTGCTCGGCGAGGCGCGCGGCCTCGGCGAGGCGAGCCTCTTCGGCCAGCCGCGCCTCCTCCAGGCGACGATGCTCCTCGGCGAGGCGAGCCTCTTCGGCACGCCGGGCTTCTTCTTCCGCCAGAAGCCGCGCCTGCTCGGCGAGGCGGGCCTCTTCGGCGAGGCGGGCTTCCTCGGCGGCACGACGCGCCTCTTCGGCCAGTCGCGCTTCCTCCGCCAACCGGGCCTCTTCGGCCAGTCGCGCTTCCTCCGCGCGGCGTGCCTCTTCCTCCGCGAGCCGACGAGCCTCTTCGGCCAGCCGTGCCTCTTCCGCGAGACGCGCCTCTTCCGCTAGCCGCCGCTCCTCGGCGAGGCGAGCCTCTTCGGCCAGCCGTGCCTCTTCCGCGAGACGCGCCTCTTCCGCTAGCCGCCGCTCCTCGGCCAGCCGTGCCTCTTCGGCCAGCCGTGCCTCTTCCGCGAGACGCGCCTCTTCCTCTGCCCGGCGACGGGCTTCCTCAGCGAGTCTGGCCTCCTCTGCGAGACGAGCCTCCTCCGCGAGGCGAGCCTCTTCGGCCAGTCTGGCCTCTTCAGCAAGCCGCCGCTCCTCGGCCAGCCGTGCCTCTTCCGCGAGGCGAGCCTCCTCTTCCGCGCGGCGCCGGGCTTCTTCGGCGAGTCTGGCCTCTTCGGCCAGCCGTGCCTCTTCCGCGAGGCGAGCCTCCTCGGCGAGTCGCGCCTCTTCCGCGAGCCGTTGCTCCTCCGCGAGGCGAGCCTCTTCGGCCAGCCGTTGCTCCTCCGCGAGGCGAGCCTCTTCCTCTGCCCGGCGACGAGCTTCTTCGGCGAGTCTGGCCTCTTCGGCCAACCGTGCCTCTTCCGCGAGCCGTTGCTCCTCGGCGAGGCGAGCCTCTTCGGCCAGTCGCGCTTCTTCAGCCAGTCGCGCCTCTTCCGCGAGCCGTCGCTCTTCGGCAAGACGCGCCTCTTCTGCCAATCGCGCCTCTTCTTCCGCGCGACGACGGGCCTCTTCAGCGAGTCTGGCCTCTTCGGCCAACCGTGCCTCTTCCGCGAGGCGAGCCTCCTCGGCCAACCGAGCATCTTCTTCCGCGCGGCGGCGGGCTTCCTCGGCGAGACGAGCCTCTTCGGCCAGTCGCGCCTCTTCCGCAAGGCGCGCCTCTTCCGCGAGCCGCTGCTCCTCGGCGAGACGAGCCTCTTCGGCCAGCCGCGCCTCCTCCTCCGCGCGGCGACGGGCTTCTTCGGCCAGTCGCGCCTCTTCCGCGAGCCGTTGCTCCTCCGCGAGGCGAGCCTCTTCGGCAAG
>NZ_JPMI01000028.1 GCF_000733295.1 Archangium violaceum Cb vi76
GGCCAGCCGTGCCTCTTCGGCCAGCCGTCGCTCCTCGGCGAGTCGAGCCTCTTCCGCCAGCCGCGCCTCTTCTTCTGCCCGACGCCGTGCCTCTTCGGCCAGCCGTGCCTCTTCGGCCAGCCGTCGCTCCTCGGCGAGGCGAGCTTCTTCCGCCAGCCGCGCCTCTTCCGCCAGCCGTGCCTCTTCGGCGAGTCTGGCCTCTTCCGCCAACCGAGCCTCCTCGGCCAGCCGTGCCTCTTCTTCCGCCCGGAGCCGAGCTTCTTCCGCCAGCCGTGCCTCTTCGGCGCGCCGCGCCTCCTCGGCCAATCGCCGGGCCTCCTCCTCGCGCCGGGCCTGCTCCCGGGCCTCCCAGGCCTCGATGGACAGCGACTCGACGAGACCCTCGCGCTCGAGGACGTGGAGCAGCACCTCCTGGGTGGGCTTCAGCCCGTCCAACCGCTGGAACTCCGCCAGCTTCAGCAGGAGGGCCATCTCCTCCGCGCTGGCCACCCACGGAGCACACAGCCCCGGATCCTCGCAGCGGTACATTCGAGGCTCGGGAGCCTCGGAACCCGCGGGCTCGAGGGCGGCGCGCACCACGCGCGTCCCCGGAATGGGGCGGAACATCTCCTCCACCCCGCCCTCCTCGAATGCGGCGCGCTCGGCCAGCTGGCTCAACCGCCGCACCTCGGCGAGCACCTTCTGCTCCGCCACCGCGTCCGGCGCCAGCCCGAGTTCCTCCAGCAACTCCTCGTCCGGCGCGCCCGCGCTCTCCCGGGCCCACAGCGCATCCAGCAACCCGGCGCGGATGCGCCCGGCCTGCATCAGCGCCTGCACCGGCGTCTGGAAGCCGAAGCCGAGCCGCGTCCCCACCAGGTCACCCCCCTGGAGGAACAGCAGCGCTTCTCTCCCCCCGGCGTGCAGCGTGAGCCGGCCGGTGGAGCGGGACTTGTGGGCGGAGTACAGCGTTTCGGCGACCTGCGAGGGGGGCATGCGGCCCCCAGTGTAGTCCTTCCGCCCCTCCCCTCAACTCGGCGTGCCCGCCCGCCCGGCCGCCGCGCCGAATCGCACCTGTCTCAGGGCCTCATAGGCCGCGATTCCCACCGAGGTGGACAGGTTGAGGCTGCGGCGCTCGGGCAGCATGGGGATGGTGACGGCCGTGCCCGAGCCCCCCCCGATGATGTCCTGCGGCAGCCCCTGGGTCTCCGAGCCGAAGACGAGGTGGTCCCCCTCCTCGAAGCGGGCCTCGTACAGGGATGTAGCGGCGCGGGCGGAGAACAGGAAGCGCCTGGCCGAGGGCCACTCGGCCAGGTAGGCGTCGTAGTCCGGGTAGAGCTTCAGGAAGACCTTGTCCCAGTAGTCGAGCCCGGCGCGCTTGAGGTGGCGGTCATCGATGGAGAAGCCCAGGGGCTCCACGAGGATGAGGCGGCACCCGGTGACGGCGCACAGCCGGGCGATGTTCCCGGTGTTGGGGGGAATCTGGGGGGAGACGAGGACGAGGTGGAAGGGGCGCGCCAGGGGCTGGAGCATGGGGTAGAAGGCGCTGCATGCGCCTGAAGGTGAACAATGTGACACGGGACCGGCTGTTGGCGGACCGCGCCGAGCGGGCCGAGTCCTTCGCGGACCGGTTCGTGGGGTTGATGGGCCGCAAGTCGCTGGCCTTCGGGGAGGGGCTGCACATCATGCCCTGCAACTCCATCCATACCTTCTTCATGCGCATCCCCATCGACGTGGCCTTCCTCGACCGGGACGGGGTCATCGTCAAGCAGTTCGTGGCCCTGCCCCCCTGGCGAGCGACCTCGGTGTACTTCCAGGCGAAGTCGGTGCTGGAGCTGCCGGCGGGGGCCCTGCAGGCGAGCGGCACCCGGGAGGGGGACCGGCTCGTCTTCGAGCCGGTGGTCTGAACCCCGAATGGGAGTGAACAGACCAGCCATCCGGGCTTCTGGGGTTTTGACCCCTTTCATCGCGCTTTGTTAACCTGCCCCCCCGTCCACGGCACAACCTGGACACGTTGGAGACTCCGCGAGCATGAGCATCGAGGTTGCTGGCCACACCCATGTCGGGATGAAGCGGAACCACAATGAGGACAACTACCTCATTCTGACCGACGAGAACCTGTGCTGTGTCGCCGACGGGATGGGCGGACACTCCTCCGGGGAGATCGCCTCGAAGATCGCCGTCGAGGAGTTGGGCGAGTTCTTCCGGATGACGTCGAAGGACCAGGACGCCACGTGGCCGTTCAAGATGGACAAGGGCCGCAACTACGACGAGAACCGGCTGGCCACGGGCATCAAGCTGGCGAACAAGAGCATCTTCGACAAGGCCAGCTCGGACCAGAAATACAAGGGCATGGGGACGACGATCGTCTCGGCGCACTTCACGGACTCGGCGGCGTACGTGGGGCACGTGGGCGACAGCCGCGTGTACTACTTCCGCCAGGGCGTGCTGCGGCAGGTAACGGAGGACCACTCGCTGCTCAACGACTACCTCAAGGCGAAGAAGCTCTCGCCGGAGGAGATCGAGAACTTCCCGCACAAGAACGTCATCGTCCGCGCGCTGGGGATGAAGGAGACGGTGCTGGTGGACGTGGCGAAGGTGGAGGTGCAGCCGGGCGACGTCTTCCTGCTGTGCTCGGACGGGCTGTCCGGCATGGTGACGGACCCGCAGATGCAGGAGATCCTCACGCGCACGACGGAGCTGGAGAAGGCGTGCTCGCAGCTCATCGACATGGCCAACGCGGCGGGTGGCAACGACAACGTCACCTGTGTGCTGGCGCGCTTCCACGGCAGCTGACGGTCCGCGGCCAGTCGCGCCGCGGCCAACGTTCCGGAGGGGCGCGTTGACTCCCATGATCGGGTTTTCGCCACCGCTCCCCTGCTCGCGCTCACGTACGCCCTCGGACTGTCGCTCACGTCATCGGAGACTGCCGCGAGAACCCTGGCCAGCGCCCTCGCGTGGGTGAAGTTCCTCATGGAGGAAGGGACATGCCCGCGGCGGCGGGCACCTGTGCTGGAGGGGCGGTGGGTGGAGGCCTGGCTGGGAAGGGGATGACCTGTCCACCTCCCTGGGTGGGGGGCTGCTGGGCCCCAGAGCCCGAGCCCATCCGTCCGAAAATCGCACCCGAGAAGAAACCCGTCGCGGCGTTGCCCACGACCTCGATGACGACGCCAACGGCCCCGCTGAAGGTGGCGAGCCGTTCACGTCGACTGACCATGCCTTCCACGGCCTGTCCCACCCACCCGCCGTACTGCTTCATCTCCTGCTCGGTGAGTTCCACCCACTGCCCGGCCTCATACGCCGCCACCTCGGATTCGAAGCGATGCTGGCTGCGGGTCCAACGGTACTGGACCACTCCTGGCTCGGTGGTCTGCCATTCCAGGCGCCAGATGTATTGCCCCCGCGCAAAGCGGATCAGCACCTCGCCTCGGAAGTCCGTGCCACCTGAGAAGATTGCTTCGGGCACTACAGCACGATTCAGTGCGGCCAGGTAGGTCCGCATTTCCTGCCTGCCTTCCTGGAGGCCCTGATCATTCCAAGGCTTGATCTCGAAGACATACAGAGCGGTCACATCAGTGACGTCGGTGATGTCCGGGCGTAGGTTCCGCTCGTTCGGAAGCAAACGGGATGGGTCGCCGATTTTTCTACCCTGCAGGACGTCAACGATTGGCTTGGTGTTGTAGAAGACTTGGTTGCCCGGGTGATTCACGCCGTACATATAGGCAATCAACCGGTGTGCGGCGTTGCCGAGGAAGAACTCGTAGGGCATCTGCGAATTCGGATTCCGGCCGGGGACGTTGTAGCCCTGCACAGCCGGGCCGGTGGGCGATCCCCCCATCGCCGGGCCATCGCTCGCGGCCAGCAGGAGTCTCGGCGGCGGAGCGAAGACGGACGGCGAGGTGAACCGTGGTGCCTCCGCGCCCCAGGCAGGAGTCACCTGCTTGCCTGGAATCGTGGCACAGCCAGCGAGCACCCACGCGAAGAGCAGGGCCGCTCCACACCGAGCGACCCGGACCAGGGAAAGACACCAGACGCCGGCACTCATGGGCACCTCCCGCTCCGCTCACTCAGCCAGGCGCGCGGTCAGGTGAGAGCAGAAGCCACGAGCCGCGGAAAGACCATGTCCTTCAAAGTCAGGTGACGCGCTCCCACGTCTCCCCAAGAGGAGTTATTGTCTTCCGAGTTGCCGGTCCCAGGCATACACCTGCCCCAGCAACTCCGACGTGCACGCACCGGACACCCGTTCGAAAGCCTGTGAGTCGAGCGCGGCGAGGCGCTGTCGCTGGAATGAGGGCTCGGCCACCACGTCCCGGTGCTTCAAGTTGCGTGCATACGCGAGGGCTCGCGGCATTTCTCGGAGGATTGCCTCCATGCTGTCCTCCCGGGTCGCCCGCGCCATGCGCTCCGCCGCTGTCTCCAGGCGCGCGCGCACCGAGGCCTCTCCCACCGGGCACCATGCATCCATCGCCCAGTCGCAGGAGGCCACCATCAGTTCCTCCAGGGTGAGCGCGGCACCAAGGTTCTTGAAGAGGTAGCGGGCGGATTGGAGCGCTTCCCAGAAGCGCAGCACCGCCCGGAGGCGGAGTGCCACACGCTCGGCGCTCATCGGGGCTGTTTGCCCGATCGCGAAGTACAGTGCGCCCCAGGCTGTCTGGCGACAGTACGCCTCGTAGGTATCGCCCACATGAAACGAGTTCTGCCAGTCCAAGGACTCGCACAAACCGCTGATCACATTGAACACCATGTACAGCCGCCAGGCTGGGCGCTCGCGCTGGAAATCGACCACTTCGTGCGCCACCACCACCTCTCCAGGGGGCACCTCCAGCATCTGACGGGGAGCGGGGAACGTGCCATCCTTGCGGTACTGCTCGCCACACCGCAGGCCCTCCTTCCTCGTCTTCTGGTGGACCGCGGGGTAGATGCCATGCAGGAAGGCCGGCAGTTGCAGCGGAGTAGGCTGTCCAGGCGCCATGGTGCGTGTCCTATCACACGCACTCTTCACGCTTGTAGTCGAGCGAGCGCTACGCGCTGAGCGGCGCGGGCACCCGATGTGCCCCCCAGGCCATCACCTCGGCCAGTTCCTCACCCGGAGCAATCTCGGTCCCCTCCAGGATGGCGCAGCGCTCGAGCCGGGCTCCCGCTCCCACGAGGGCCCTCGCGCCCACGGACACGAACGCGCCCACGCGCACCCCGTCCGCCAGCGAGCACTCCGCGTCCAGATGCGCCGGACCCGTCACCTGCGCTCCCCCCACGTGGGCGGAGGTATTCGCCCAGTAGTTCCCCTGCGCACGCGGCGCCGCGGCGAACGGTGAGTCCGTGCCCAGCCCCTCCAGCGGCACCTGCCCGGAGAGCACATCGCGCACCGTGGACAGGTAGCGCGAGGGCGTACCCAGGTCGGACCAGTACGAGCGCACCACCTCGCCACGCACGGTGAGGCCCGCCTCCATCATCCGCACGTAGACGTCGCGGTTGATGTCCTCGGGGCCCTCGGGCGTCATGAAGTCGAAGACGCGCGAGGACATGATGTGCACGCCCGTGAAGTGCCAGGGCGAGAGCCCCTCACCCCCGGGACCGAACCTGGCGATGCGGCGCACGCGCTGCCGCGCGTCCATCTCCACCGCGGCGTACTTCTCGTTCTCCGGCATGGGCAGCAGCACCATGGTGGCCGCCGCGCCCGAGGCCCGGTGCGCCGCCACCACGGGACGCAGCTCCACCGGGAACAGGATGTCCCCGTTGAACACGATGAAGTCATCCCCCGCGAGGAAGTCGCGCAGGCCGCGGATGCCGCCGCCGGTGCCCTGGATGACGGGCTCGTGCACCACGTGCAGCGGCAGGCCGGCCCGCTCGCACTCGGCGCGGGCGGTGGCCGCCATGACGTCCGGCAGGTGGTGGGTGTTGATGCCCACCGCCTGGACTCCCGCGCTCCGCAGCACCGCCAGGTGGTAGCGAAACAGGGGCTGCCCGAGGAACGGCATCGCCGGCTTGGGCCAACGCTCGGTGAACGGACGCAGGCGCGTACCCAGCCCCGCGCAGAGGACCATTGCCTTCATGTGCCGCCCCTCCCCTTCCTGTCAGCCCACCTCGGGCACGTACTTCGCGATCAGCTTCCGCAGCTCGCTCAGCTCCGGCCGCAGCTTGAACGCATCGCGCACGTAGCGCAGCGACGCGGGGATGGACACCAGGAAGCCCGGGTTGCCCTTCACGCGGTTGATGAACTCGAAGCGGCCCGCGTCCTTCAGCTTGCGCTGGATGGTGAGCAGATCGAAGAAGGCCTTGAAGGACTTCGCGTCGATGCGCTCGCCCGTCACCTCGCCGAAGGTGGCGATGTACCGGTCCAGCATCGTGTCCACGAAGCCCCGGTCCAGCTCCACGTAGCTGTCGCGCAGCAGCGCCACCAGATCGTACTGGCGCGGGCCCTGGAGCGCGTCCTGGAAGTCGATGACCACCAGCTCGCCGTCCTTCATCATGATGTTGCGGCTCTGGTAGTCCCGGTGCGTGAAACCCCGGGGCGCGGCGGCCAGCTGCTTCGCGATGTCGCGGAACGTCCGGTCCAGCTCGGCGCGCTCGGAGTCGGTGGGCTTCTTGCCGCTCCACACCTCGAGGCCCCACTCGCGGAAGTGGTGGAGCTCCCAGTCGTACAGGTCCTCGTCGAAGGCCCGGGTGAAGGCGAGGCAGTCCGGGTCGGACAGACGCTCGGCCTGGGCGCGCATGCGGGCCAGCAGATCCACCGCGCGGGTGTAGAGGGCCTGGTTGTTCTTGCCGCCCTCGAGCGCCGCCTCGAAGGTGACGTCGCTCAGGTCCTCCAGCACCATCATCCCGGCGGGCTCGTCGTAGCGCAGAATGCGCGGCACGCGGATGCCCAGCTTCTCCAGGTAGCGGTGGACGTTGACGAAGGGCAGCTCCTTGGGCGGCTCGCCCTTGGAGGCCTCCTCGCTCTTCTTCGAGGCATCCAGGGGCATCACCATGACCACCCAGCTCTCGGGGGCTGTCCCCACGCGGTAGTACGAGCGGTTGCTCGCATCACCCTTGAGCTTCTTGATGGGGGCCTGGGGCACGGGACGGCCGATGGCCTTCCCGACCTGGTCGCGAAGCGCGGCCTCGATTTCCATAAGTAGACGATTCTCCTGGGAGGTTCGTGAGAGGAGGCGCGGCAGTATGGGAGTGCGGCGCACCGGGGTCAAAGCCCCTGTGGAGGGACCTTTCACGAGCGGTCGTATGCCCGACAAGAGGAACCCGGGGCCCGGATGGCCGCCCGCTGGCCGCTCCCCGGCCTCGCCGCACCGTGTCGGAAAGGGGAAGGGGCGCGGAGGTGTTCCTCGAAGAGGGGGGCGGGCAGCCGGCCGAGGTCGACCGGCACCACCGGGGCAGTTATAAGGACGCCGGTTTCTCTCCTTCCCTATAGAGAGCTTCAGATGGAAATCCACGACAACATTCTTTCCGCGATCGGCCACACGCCCCTGGTGAAGCTCAACCGGCTGGTGGGCCCCAATGACGCGACCGTCCTGGTCAAGTGCGAGTTCATGAACCCCGGCGCGTCCATCAAGGACCGCATGGCCCTCTACATCCTCGAGAAGGCCGAGAAGGAGGGGAAGCTCAAGCCCGGCGGCACCATCGTGGAGAACACGAGCGGCAACACGGGCATGGGCGTGGCGCTGGCGGCGGCGGTGAAGGGCTACAAGTGCATCTTCACGATGCCGGACAAGATGTCGCTGGAGAAGATCAACCGCCTGAAGGCGATGGGCGCGCAGGTGGTGGTGACGCCGACGAACGTGCCGGCCGAGGATCCGCGCAGCTACTACGAGACGGCCAAGCGGCTGCACCGCGAGACGCCGGGCGCGTTCATGCTCAACCAGTACCACAACCCGGACAACATCGAGGCCCACTACAAGGTGACGGGTCCGGAGATCTACGAGCAGACGGACGGGAAGATTGATTACTTCGTGTCGGGCCTGGGCACGGGCGGCACGATGAGCGGGGCGGGCAAGTTCCTGAAGGAGAAGATTCCGGGCCTGAAGAACGTGGGCGTGGACCCGGAGGGCTCGGTGTACGAGGGCTACTTCAAGACGGGCAAGCTGACCGAGCCGCACGTGTACAAGGTCGAGGGCATCGGCGAGGACATGCTGTGCGGTGCCATGGACTTCAAGGTGGTGGACGACATCCGGCAGGTGGATGACCGTCAGAGCTTCGTGGCGGCGCGGCGGCTGGCGCGCGAGGAGGGCATCTTCGCGGGCGGCTCGGCGGGCGCGGCGGTGCACGTGGCGGTGCAGCTGGCCAAGGAAGTGGGCAAGGGCAAGACGATCGTCGTCGTCCTGCCGGACACCGGCATGAGCTACGTCAGCAAGTTCCACTCGGACGAGTGGATGCGCGACAACGGCTTCCTGGAGGAGAAGGGCGCGGGCACGGTGCGCGAGCTGCTCAACGGCAAGCGGGCGGTGATCACGGCGCGCAAGGGCCAGCGGGTGGACCAGGTGGTGGAGGCCATGCGCCAGCACGGCATCAGCCAGATGCCGGTGATGAGCGAGGACGGCCGGGCGGTGGGGATGATCCACGAGTACGACCTGCTCAACGCGCTGGTGGCGAACAAGGCGAAGTTCGCGGACACGATCGACAGCATCGTGGCGCCGCTGCAGGGCGTGGTGTCGCCGGAGACGAGCCTCACGCGGCTGCGCGAGGTCTTCAACCAGGACAAGGTGGCGGTGGTGAAGGACGGCGAGACGATCCTCGCCATCGTGACGAAGATCGATCTGATCGAGTACATGCACCGCACGGGGGCATAGCGCCTCCCCGGGGCATGGTGCGCTCAGTAGGATGCGGCCATGCCCCTCCTCGTCCTCCTCCTCCTCGTGGCCGCGCCCACCGCGCGCGCCGGGGAGCTCGCGCTCCTGAGTGATCTGAACGCCGCCCTCGCCGTCACCCGCCTGGATGACGCCGCGGGCCTCGGGCTCGAACCCGGCCCACGGCTCGGCGGGCGGCTGCGCTATGACTGCGTCGCCTTCCAGGGCTTTCCCCTGGCCTTCTCCAGCGACCTCGCCCTGTACGGCCCCACCGACCTGTGGGAGCACAGCCTCGGGCTCGGACTCGGGTATTGGCTGGGCCCCGTGGGATTCGGCCTGCTGGGCGGCGCCGGCCTCCAGGGCGGAGGACGCAAGCCCCTCGCCTCCCCGGCCTTCTTCACCCTGAACCTCCAGGCCACCGCCGCCATGAACCTGGGCGACATGCTGCGCCTGCGCGTCTGGGCCCGCCCCATCTGGCTCGCCACCGTCCTCCAGGGCAGAGAGGGCAGCCGCCCCGCTGAACACTTCGCCAACTTCCAGCCCCTCCTCACCCTCGCCGGCCACTCCAGTGACGAGCTCGCCCTCGGCATGGCGCTCGCCCTCACCCTGCCCCGCCACGGCCCCGCCAACCACCTCTACAACGGCAGCGCCACCTTCTGGGTGGGCGCCGAGTCCCGCTCCATGCTGCGCAACCGGATGGTGAGCGTCTTCATCGGCTATGGCGCGGCCACGGGGGCCTACAACGGCTCTCCCTTGTGAGCGGGAATCGATTTCTCAAAAAACAGGACTCCCCCTTCGTTCCGGGCAGCAAGAGGCCGCACGCCCCAGATGAGGGGTCCCAATCTTGTGGGACAGGTGTAGCACCGTTACGCTTCCAGGCTTTCCAAGCTCATCAGATCTTGAGGCCAGCGGTGGACAGGCTCGACGCGTCAGCACCAACACCCGGAGAAGAGTCGTACTTCGGGAAGTACCGCCTTCTCCAGCAACTCGCGCTGGGAGGAATGGCGCACATCTTCCTGGCCTCCATCGATGGTCCGGACGGCTTCTCCAAGACGTGCGTCATCAAGCGCATCCTGCCGGAGTACGCGAGCCTGGAGGCCTTCAGCCGGATGTTCGCCGACGAGGCGAAGGTCGCGGCGCTGCTGACCCATCCGAACATCGTGCAGGTCTTCGACTTCGGGAAGATCGACGGGCAGTACTACCTCGCCATGGAGTGGATTCAGGGCGCGGCACTGGACCGGGTGCTGCGCCGTGCGTGGAAGGAGGCGTTCCCGCTCGGCCCGCGCGTGGCCGTGGACGTGGGCATCGCGGTGGCCAGCGCGCTCGCCTATGCGCACACCAAGACGCTGCCGGATGGCACGCCGCTGAACCTGGTGCACCGCGACATCACCCCGGGCAACGTGCTGGTGTCGCGCGACGGCATCATCAAGCTGGCGGACTTCGGCATCGTCAAGAGCACCGTCAACCTCGAGCGCACCGTCGCCGGCGTGGTGAAGGGCAAGTACGCGTACATGTCCCCGGAGCAGATCTCCAACAAGGACGTGGATCATCGCTCGGATCTCTTCTCGCTCGGCATCGTGCTGTACGAGGCCGCCACGGGGCGCCGCCTGTACAAGCGAGACAGCATCGAGGCGACCATCATGGCCGCCTCGCGGGCGGAGATCCCTCCACCGTCCGAGGTAAGCCCGGGCTTCCCGCCCACCCTGGAGCGCATCATCCTCCGGTTGCTCGCGAAGGAGCCCGAGGCGCGCTACCAGAGCGCGCGCGAGGTGTACGAGGAACTGGAGCGCTTCCGCGCGGCGCAGAACTGGACGTCGAGCGGCAGTGAGATCGCCGCGCTGATGACGACGTTGTTCCCGCCCGACAAGACCGGCCGCCACTCGACGGCCGTCCCCGTGGTGGGCTCCCTGCCCGGAAACATGGGCTCGAGCACCACGGGCCGGAGCCCGAGCACGACTCCGGACTCCAAGCCCAAGGCGCCTCCGCGGCGCGAGGAGGCGCGGCCCCCAGCCCCGGTGGAAGACGAGATCTCCATCTCGGTGACCCCGGAGGGGGGGAATGCGTTCCCCTGGGGCATCGCCGTAGCGGCGGCCATCGCGACCGTGGGCAGCGCCCTGTTCTGGACCTTCGTCGCCTGAGAGGCACCGGCCGCGGCCCCGCGCGATGCGAGGAGCCCCGGCGCGGTTGCCTCCCGGAGCGAGAGAGACGTCGATGAAACAAAAGACCTGGATCGTCATCATCCTGCTGGGCACCCTCGCCATCAACGCCGTGGCGTACGTGGTGGTGCGGAACCGGCGCGCACCGGTGTCCGTGGAAGCCCCGGCCCCTGTCGCCAGCCCCACCCCCGCGGCCCCCTCCCCCACCGAGCCTCGGCCCACCGCGGCGCCGGATCCCTCCGCACAGGAAGAAGCCAACGCGGGCCTCGCGCGCGCCCGGCGAGCCGCGGGCCTCGCCGCTCTGGAAGACCGCGACTACAACAAGGCCGTGGCCGAGTTCACCGAGGCGCTCAGCCTGCGCAAGGACAAGGGCGACCTCGTGGAGCTGCTGCGCATCGCCTCGGATCTCCAGGGCCGCGAACAGAGCCGCGAGCAGGCCCGGGCCCAGGCCGAAGCGGCGAAGCCCGAGCCCGAGCCCGTGCCCGTGGCCAGGCCGGTGTCGAAGGCGAAGCCCGTCCGGGTGGCCCTGCGCACCAAACCCACCGCCAAGGAGGAGCCCCCGCCGGTGCCCGAGGCGGCCCGCAGTGGGTTGCTGCTCGTGACCTCCACGCCCCCGGGCATGGTGGTGATGGTGGATGGGAAGGCGGTGGACCTCACGCCCGCGCGTCTGCCCCTGCGCGCTGGCTCCCACCGCGTGGCACTCGCGCAGGGAGAGCGCCGGCTGTTCGAGGACACCGTGGAGATCGAAGCGGACGAGGTCCGCTCCATCAACCGGGACCTGACGGCGGAGCTCGCGCCACGAACCAGCACGCCGCCTCCCCCTTCCGCCCGGACGCAACCCGAGCCCACGGCCGTGGCCGCGCCCACCCCGGTGGTCCCTGCCTCCGCCACCTCGCCGGGCTCCACCGTCACCGCCTCCGCGACACTCGAGCCCCGTCCCCCATCGGAGGCCTCCGCCACCACGGCGCGCCCCGCGGCCGGGGGCAAGGGGAACCTGGACATCACCTCGCCCGCCCTCTACGGCGAGGTGTGGATCAACAACCGGCCCTACGGCTTCCCGCCCGTCACGGCGAAGGACCTCCCGGCCGGACAGGCCCGGGTGGAGATCCGCGTCAATGGCGCGGTGAAACGGCGGATGACCGTCGAGGTCGAACCGGGCCGCAGCACCAGCGTCCGCGTCCGCTGAGCCAAGACCGTCACACTCCCTGCCCGCGCCGTGGCCCCTCCCGGGAGGCCCGAGCACATCCCATGTCGTGAGGTTCGTATGCGTAGCAC
The DNA here is from genome assembly GCF_000733295.1 of Archangium violaceum Cb vi76. GTDB lineage: Bacteria > Myxococcota > Myxococcia > Myxococcales > Myxococcaceae > Archangium > Archangium violaceum. Next base: position 12,182 of record NZ_JPMI01000028.1, read on the forward strand.
CCGTCACCACCGCAGATTGCCTGGCCGTGGATTGCCCTTGTCGCTCCTCCTGCTGTGCGCCGGACCCACGTTCGGACAGGAGGCACCTCCGGCCGAAGCCGGGACGACCACGGAGGAAGTGCCCCTCGGCGACGAAGCCGAGGTGCACAGCCAGGTCGCCTCGTTCGCCACCACCCGGCTGCACGACACGCCCGCGGTCGTCACCGCCGTATCGGCCGAGGACATTCGCGCCTCGGGCGCGCGGGACCTGATGGACGTGCTGCTGATGGTGCCGGGCTTCTTCTTCGGCGCGGACGTGCAGGGCGCCGTCGGGCCCGGCTTCCGCGGGCTGTGGGGCCAGGAAGGCAAGGTGCTCCTGCTCATCGACGGCAAGGAGATGAACGACCTGCTCTACTCGACCTTCCAGCTCGGCAACGAGTTCCCCATCGAGCTCGTCGAGCGCATCGAGGTGGTGCGCGGGCCGGGCTCGGTCATCTACGGCGGCAACGCGGAGCTGGCCGTCATCAACGTCGTCACGCGGGGCATCCAGGGCAGCACGGATCTGATGGTGGCGGGCACGTATGGCGAGTACGCGAGCGTGAACGGGCGGCGGAGCCTGACCATGTCCGGGCGCAAGGTCTTCGAGAGCGCGCCGGGGCTGAGCATGTTCGCCTCCGCGTCGGTGGGCCAGGGCCAGCGCAGCGACGCCATCTTCGAGGACTTCTTCGGCAACTCGGTGGGCATGGGGGGCAAGACGAACCTCAACCCCATCACGGCGCAGGCGGGCGTGGGCTACCGAGACTTGCAGCTCAGCATGCTGTACCAGCGCTACGCCACCACGGCCGTCGTCGCCTTCGACGAGGTGCTGGCGGAGCCGGCCACCACCGACTTCGAGTCGTTCCACGCCGAGCTCACCAACCGCTTCCGTCCGAGCGAGCAGCTGGAGATCATCCCCCGCCTCAACCTCACCCTCCAGGAGCCGTACCGCGACGCGGATCAGGACTCGCCCTTCTTCTACGACAAGCAGGTGCGGCGGCTGCGGGGCCGCCTGGTCGCGCGGTGGGCCCCGTTGGAGCTCCTCCAGCTCACCGGAGGCGCGGACGTGGCGTTCGACCATGGCCTGCTGAAGGGCCCCGCCGGCGTGGGCCTTCAGACCGCTTTCGGGGAGGAGGGGCTGGAGCAGGTCTCCTACCAGAACATCGCGGGCTTCATCGAGGCGTTCTCGGACAACCCCATCGTGACGGTGGTGGCCGGCGCGCGCTACGACCGGCACAGCGCCTTCGGGGACTCCTTCGTGCCGCGGCTCGTGCTGCTGCGCTCGTTCGGGCCGTTCAGCGGCAAGGCGCTCTTCAGCCGCGCGTTCCGCGCTCCCGGCGTGGAGAACATCAGCCTCGGCGACAACATCCGGCCGGAGCGCACCACCGTCTTCGAGCTGGAGGGAAGCCTGCGGCTGGGCGAGGGCCACACGGTGAGCGTGAACGCCTTCGACGTGGGCATCCAGGACCCCATCATCTACTCCTACGACGCCGAGACGAACACCGAGGCCTACCGGAACCTGGGGCGGCTGGGCAGCCGCGGCATCGAGCTGGACTACCACCTGCGTGGGAGCTGGGGCCGTGTGTCACTCGGCTACTCGTTCTACACGCCGTCCGGCACCAATGACGTGGAGGACTACCTGGTGCCCGGACGCTCGGACTCCTTCACGGGCCTGCCCACGCACAAGGCCACGCTCACGGGCAACGTGAGGCCGCTGCCGTGGCTCTCCATCAACCCCACGGCCGTCTTCGTGGGCGAGCGCTACGCGGTCAGCGCACCGGATGACGCGGGCACCTCCACGGTGCGGACGCTGCCGGCCCAGGTACTCGTCAACCTCTTCGTGCACGCCGAGAACGTGGGCACCAAGGGGCTGAACATCGGCGCGGGCGTCTACAACCTGCTGGGGACGGACTTCCGGATCGCGCAGCCGTACAACGGCGGCCAGGCCCCGATGCCCGTGTTCAGCCGCGAGTTCCTCGTGCGCCTCACCTACCTCCTGGACCCCGCCCTGGACGAGTAGTCCCCTCCCCGCCCGCCATGTGACGCTCGAGCCCATGGCGGGCGTGAAGGCGGCTCCCAGGAGCCCCTATGGGCAGATGTCCCGATCCGCCAACGCGTTGATGTGTCCCTCCGCGTTGCCCGTCATCGACAGGGCGTAGATGCCGCCATCGAAGCTTCCATCGTTGAAGGTGACGTGCGCGTAGGGTGCCAACACCGTGCCCCAGAATCCGTAGGCATTCGCATGGATCTCCGTGGCATCGACGAAGTTGAACAGCACCCCGTGCTGGTCGATTCCCCCGCTGAACATGTGCCCGAAAGCGCTGAAGGTGGCCGAGTCGCCCGTGATGTTGATCACCGCCAGTGAGCCAGCGGGCGCGCTGATGGACAACAGCACGGCTCCGGTGAAGGCGCTCGCATCCACTTCAAAGACATTCACCCCGGGATCCGTGCCCAGCAGCATGACGCCTCCCCAGGACTCGAGGGTCGTCAGCCCATTGCCCGGCAACCCGGCCAATCGGGAAGACAACGCGCGCAGCTCGGTGCCCCGGGCCGCGAAGTCCACGGGCGAGCCCTGTGACACACCGCCTCGGGGGTACACCACCGACGCATCCGCGTTGTAACCATTCCCATACCACGCATCTCCCCAGACTCCGCCGCTCGAGAGATGAAGGGTATTGCCCGCCACCAGCGTGTTGGCGATGTCATGGTTCGCCAGGGCGGTGCCCACCGAGAAGTCCGTCATGGTGACGTTTCCGCCTGCCGCCAGACGGCCCTGCACATCCTGGCCGCCGCTGTAGTCCCCCAGCAGGAAGAGGTTGTAGTCGCTCAAGCGCACCTCGATGCACTCGGAGGGCTCGGGCGGGCACTCGGGCACGGTATCGCTGGCCGAGGCCACCCCTTGCACCTGGGACGAGCTGGCATACACCGTGAGGGCCGCCCCCGCGTGTGCCTGGGGCACGGTGAAGGAGAAGTCCTTGGGGCAGCCGGCAGTGCACAACTCGAAGAGCTGTCCATCCAGCGTGTACCAGATGTGGTCCACCGGGGCCGAGCCGCTGTCCACCGTCCCCGTGATGCTCGCGGCGTTGCCAGACTCACAGGCCGCCTGGACGCTGATGGAGACAGCCAATCCGGGCAGGGGCTCCAAGCGCTGCCCACACCCCACCGTCAGGTCAACGCCCGGAAAGCTTCCACTGCTGGGAGTTCCATCCGCGTTGACGAAGGTCGCTCCCGCCACGACATGCCACGAGCCCTGGGGCAGCGCGAAAGAGACACGCCCCTCCGCGGCTCGTCCCGCAAGGAATACAGACAGCGGTTGGGCGGCCCCCACCGCGGGCGTGCCGTAGGCATAGCCCTCGCCGGTGTAATGAGCCGTGTTCCCCTCGAAGTCCGTGCCATCGAAGCGGCCCGCCACGTGTGCGACGGGGTTCACGAATGCTCCATTGCTGGCGCGGTACTGGAGCTGTATCTCATTGAAGCAGTAATGGTGGTCTCGCGTATGGCTCGCCCCGGGCTGCACCTCCACCGATGGAGCCGAAGGGGAGAGCCTCAGATAGGCGAACCGGTAGGTCGCCGGGGGCGCCATGTCCGGATGAGCGTAATGGTAGTGATAGTTGGAATCGTAATAGATGTCGGTGAGCACCCCGTTGATGAGGGTCCGCGGCTCGGAGGCGAACCTCAACTCCAGATTTGGACTCGGCCAGGTCTCTGGCTGGTCATAAAGAGCCACCACGGGCAGGGAATAGGTGCTGGCGAGTGACCCCTGGGCCGCCTGGAACCGGTCCGAGAAGGAAGTCCTCGAAAGGCCCCCGTTCACGGCGGTGTGGACATTCGTCCCGCCGGCGGGCCCGCGAGCGGTTCCCCCAGGCCAGCTCGGTACGGGGAACTGGGTATGGAAGGAGAGACTGGACAGGCTGCTGTGCGCGGTGGGGTGACTCTCGACGTACGGGTCGTACAACAGGACGCTGCCCTCGAAGCGCCCGGGGTGGGAGACGAACGGGTAGTGCTCACCGTCGGGAAAGGATTGCTTCGCGTCCACGGTCTGCCCGGCGATGGCCGTTGTCCGGCTCCATCGCTGTGTGCCCTCCCATTGGGTCACGAACTGCACCTGCTGGTCACCCATGTCGAGCAGGCCATCACCCCGGGGCACATAGTCTCCTGGCGCGAGATTGGGGAGGCGCAACCACGTGGAGGGCTGGTCCACCGGCGCGGTACCACTGGCATAGGTGACACGCCGGTTGCTCTGAGGACCATCCCAGGCCCAGAAGAGGGACCGCGGGATCAGCGTGTGCCCGAAAACCTGAACGGGGGTCTCGATGGCGCCCAGGAGCCCGGAGCCGCCCGTGGGAATCGGAATGCAGACGTCCTGGATCTCGTCCGGGCCCGCGTGGAACTCGACGGTGCTGCGGAAGGTGAGGGTATCCCACTCCTCACGGGTGCCGAGCGTCGTGTCGATGGTGGCCGTGAGGCTCGTCCCTCCGGGCATCAGGTAGTAGCCCAGGGAGTAACCCGGCAGGTTGTACCCGTAGTTCAGAACGGTAAAGCCGCGGTCCGTCCGCACATAGGCACTCTTGATGGGGACAGGGGTGGCACAGGTCGAGTCGGTGCCAAAGCGGATGCGCACCACGCCCACCGTCTCCGTGATGTCCAGGCTGACACCGTCGGGTTGAACCGCGACGGGTGCCAGGGTCGCTGTCCGTGGCGAGAACCAGTACCGGCCATCGCCTCGTCCAGGGGAGCCGCTTCGACCCCCCCGGTTGACCACCGCCGTGGCGCTCACGGAGTAGGTGACGCTGCCCACGCCACCACTGGCCTCGGCGAAGAGCTGATAGGGCGCGCTCAGGCTGCTGCCGGACACGGGATTGGTGCTGGCGGAATACCCCAATGGGCTGTTGGCGGAGACCGAAATGGAGTCCATTCCCTCGGTCTGAAGAATGGCGAGGACCTCGGGGTTGACGTTGTCGAAACGAACCACCCCCTCGAGGACATTGGGGGAGAGTTCCACGGAGCCCGACAGCGCCTTCGTGGTGGGAGTGTTCGCCGCCTCCGCTCGCCCCACCTCGGCGACGTCCGAGCAGGAGACTCCGAGAAGGCCCAGGCAGATGGCGGCCCCATGCCAGAACCGCGGCCGTGAACGTAAAGCCATGTCTTTTCTCATTCCCTGAGACTGTACCCGCAGTAAAACAAGTCAAACTCTCTGTGAGGCGCATCGAGGGCGCATGGCGCTTCCGCGTGTCCGGGGTATCGGGCAAAAGGGGACGCATGTCGCTGTTGACCCTGCTGATGCTCGCACTGGGACTGGCCATGGACGCCACGGCCGTGTCCGTCGCGAGTGCCCTGGCGGCACCACGCGTCCGGGCGCGAGATGCCCTGCTGCTCGCCTTCCTGTTCGGCCTCTTCCAGGCGGTCATGCCCGTCATCGGCTGGGCGCTGGGACACCAGTTCGAGAAGGTCATCTCCGCCTGGGATCACTGGATCGCCTTCGTGCTGCTCGCGGGTATCGGGGGGAAGATGATCCACGAGGCCATCACCCACCATCACCCGGGAGTGCCCGACGCGCCGAAACCGGGTGAGGCCCCCGCGCGCAATCCATTCCAGCTCGGAACGCTCGCGATCATGGCGGTGGCCACCAGCATCGACGCGCTCGCGGCGGGAATCACGCTGCCGCTGCTCGACGTGCGGCTGGTGACGGCGGCGGCCGTCATTGGCGGAGTCACCTTCGGCCTGTGTCTGCTGGGCGTGAGCGTGGGACGCCGGTTCGGGGAGTCGCTCGAGGGCAAGCTCGACATCATCGGCGGCATCGTGCTCATCGGCATCGGCACCAAGACGCTCATCGAGCACCTGTCCGCCTGAGCCTCACCCCGAGCGCAGCAGGAACGCGAACACGGCCCCCGGGCCCCTGCCCTGCTCGAACCGCAGCTCGCCGCCCATGGCCCGGGCGAGCCTTCGGCTCAGCGCGAGCCCCAGTCCCACGCCAGGAGCGGACTCGGCCGCGCGTTCGGAGGACTTCGAGAACGGTTCGAACAGGTTGCGTGCGCCGGTGCGCGAGACACCCGGGCCGTGGTCGGCCACGAGGATCGCCACCCGCGAGCCCCGCCGCTCGGCGCGGACGTGGATGCGCGAATCCTCCGCGCCCCGTGCGTACTTGCACGCGTTGTCGACGAGGTTGAAGAGCACCTGCTCCGCCGCGGAGGGCTCCACGAGCACGGGCACGGCCTCGAGCACCTCCTCGAGCTCCAGGACGAGCCGCATCCCCGCTTCCCGGGCCCGCTCCTCGGAGCGGTGCAGACTGTCGCGCAGGAACGAGCCGAGCTCCACCGGCTCCGCCTCCCGAGGCGCGCGCTTGCGCTCCAGCCGCGCGTACGCGAGCACGTTCTCCACGAGATGCGCGAGCCGGTTGGATTCGCGGTGCAGCGTCTCGTAGTAGCTCCGGCGCTGCGCCTCGTCCGTCACCATGCCCTCGGCCAGCATCTCCGCGTACATCCGGAACGTCGTGAGCGGGGTGCGCAGCTCGTGCGTGACGGCGGACACGAAGGCGGCGCGGCGCTCGCTCAACGACAGCGCGCCGAACAGCAGGAAGCCCACCGCCACGAGCGCGAGCAGTACGGCGCCCCAGGCCACGCCCAGGCTCCACACCACCGGGGCACCACGTCCCACCTCGACGTGGACGGGACCGGGAACGAGCCGGACCGGAAGCGACGCCAGCCGGCGCTCGAGCAGGTCCCCCGTCCCTGACTCCACGCGGCCGAGAGAGGCTCCAGGCAAGAGGTCCTTCACCTCCTCCAGCAGGAGGGTCCGGATTCGGGGCCAGTCCAGCCAGGCGCCCTGCATCTCCACCTCGCCCCGAGCGTGCTCCACCCGGCGCACCAGCAGGAGCTCATCTCCCATCCACACGGGCACCATGGGAGACACCGTCACACCACGGTCATGTGCGCCCAGTGTCGTGAGGGGAAGCTCGCCCTGGGGCTCGGGGAACGCGGCGTTCATCGCGGCCTGGGACATGCGGCGATCGAACTCGATGACCCCGCGCGGAGGCGCGATGACGGCCTCGGCGGAAGGTGCCCCCGGTTCGAGCGCGAGCAACACCCGGCGGTCCAACTTCGCCTCCAGCTCGGACAGGAGCGCGCCGTACTCCTTCACCTGCCAGGGAGAGACCCCCGCGGCCCGGGTGAGCGGCTCCTGCGCTTCTCCCGGCACCTGCGGAGATCCCAACGGGCCAGCGCCCGTGAACGAGAAGTGCAGCCGCACCCCCTCGGGCGTCCCGAACAGCAGCGTCGAGGCAATCCGCGTCGCCGAGGGCTCACGCGCCGCCCCCGCCGGGTCGAACGCGCGCAGCGGAACGTAGAACGGCGCCCAGGCATCCACGGCCCGCGTGCTCTCCTGGGCGATGAGCCTCGCCAACCGGCCATCCATGCGCCACAGGGCCAGCCGGACGCGCTCCTCCACGAGCGCATCCGCCCGCGCCTTCACCTCGGCCCGCTCGAGCCTCACGGTGGTGAGGCTCAACCACGCCAGGGCACCACACGCGAGCGCGACACACGCGGCCAGCGCCAGCCAGATGGGCAGTGTCCGCTTCACCCCGGCCCCCCACCCGCGAAGCGGTACCCCTTGCCCCGCACCGTCAGGAGGATGCGCGGCGACTCCGCGTCATCGCGCAGCTTGTCGCGCAGCCGCGCCACGTGCATGTCCACCGTCCGAGTGCGCGCCAGGCTCGCTGGCAACCGCCACACCCGCTGGAGCAGCTCGTCCCGGGAGACGACCCGCTCCCGGTTGAGCCCGAGGTAGCGCAGCAATTCCAGCTCCCGCTCGGACAGAGGCTCCGCCGCGCCGTCCTCGAAGCGCAGCTCGCACTTGCGCAGGTCCACCACCCCGCCCTCGAAGCGGAGCTCCTCCACATCCAACGGCCGCTCGGCGCTGCGCCGCAGCACCGCCTCCACACGCGCGAGCAACTCCTTCACGCTGAACGGCTTCACCACGTAGTCGTCCGCGCCCAGCCGCAGCCCCTTGACGCGGTCGTCCTCCTGCCCCCGCGCGGTGAGGATGATGACCGGGAGCGCCGGCCGGGCCTTCCGGGCCTCGGCGAGCACCTCCAGGCCATCACCCCCGGGGAGGACCAGGTCGAGCAGCAGCAGCTCGAAGCTGTCCCGTGTGGCGCTCGCGAGCGCGTCCTTGAACGTCGCGGCCTCCAGCGGCACGTAGCCCTGGAACCGGAGCGCGTCCACCACGCCCCGGCGGATGGCCGCATCGTCTTCCACCACGAGAACACGTCGCGCGGGCATGCGGCCTCCATCCTCTCCGAATCAGCGCCAGAAGCCGACTTCGTAGGTGAGTGTACGGCGCTCGCCCGGCTCCAGGGTCAGCGTCCACTCGACGTCACTGTGGGTGTTCACGGCGGCCAACGCGGTGTTCCCCCAGTCCTCGAGGCGGAAGTCATCCAGCTTCACGCGGCCGCCGTCCGATACCTGCTCCACCTTGCCTCCCGTGGACAGGCGGATGCGCAGCGGCGTGCGCTCGCCCCGCGGGTTCGCCAGCGCGAGCGTCCCCTTCTTGCGAATGCTGGCGTACTGGGCACCGTCGTGCCTGAGCGCGTCCTGCTTCCGCTCCAGCTCGGTCTCCTCGTGCAGTGAGCGCACGTCCGTGGCGATGGTCAGCGGAACCAGGGTGCTCCCGCCCCGGGGAGTGTACGTCAGCAGTTCCTGCGCCTGCGGCACCTGCCCCCGCATCACGAGCACCGGCCCCGTGGTCAGCGGGTACTTCGTCTCGTTCTTCAGCTCGAGCTGATGCCACACCTCGCCCCGCGCGAGCTTCAGGGGCGACACCTGCCCCGACGAGGCCGAGCCCCCATACCGGACCGTGTCCGAACTCGGATCGCGCCGGACCCGCACGTCGAGCGTGTAGAGGTCGCGCACGGGCACCTCCTCCTTCCACAGGGGCACGACGGCACGTGCCCCCTTCGGCAGCACCATGGCCGGGACGGAGTGGATGAAGAAGTCGGGAGACTCGCCGCGCCCGCCGAACTCGGGAATGCTCGGCACCGCGCCCTGGGCCTGGGACACACCGCCCTCCCACTCGCCCACGTTCTGGGAGAACGTGGCGTTGTTCGCGATGTTGAGGGAGTTCATGAGCGAGGGCGCCGCCCGGGACAGTGTCTGGCGCACCACGCCCTCGAGGCTCAGCGGAGACGAGACATCGCGGAACCGGAAGTTCGGCACCCCGACGACGAGATCCAGGTTGGAGCCGCGAAGGTCCTCGAGCTCGTTCACCAGCTCGGCCTGGAGCGCGAGCGACCCCTTGCCTCCGTCCTTCAGGTCGAGCCGGTACGTGGGAATCCACCGGAGCCCGGGCGTGAAGTAGACGATCCGCACCGACAGGTTCTTGCCAGCGGCCTCCGCGCCGAAGTCGAGGGAGAGGCGCTTGCGCCGCTCGGTGACGTGCACCATCCGCTTGCACTCGAGCGAGAGCTTCGGACCCTCCACGCGGCGGATGTCCCGCCCCGAGAGCACCACCGTGCCCCGCTCGGGCACCGACAGGGCGACGATCTGGGTGGAGGGGACAACGGCGGACATGGCGGAAGGCTCGTACGCGGAGGCCACGAAGCGAGGCTGCTCGGCGGGCAATGCCGCCGCCGGAACGGGGAGGACGGTCCCCGTCAGCGAGGCGCCTTCGAGCTCGACGGTGACACGCTTGCCCGGGTTCGCGACGAGGATCGCCGCCGGCTCCGAGCACACACCACGCTCCTCCTTGTCCACCTCCTGCTCCACCCACTCGGCACGCATCGCGCGCATGGCGGGCCCGCGCTCGCTCCAGGCCCAGAACGTTCCCAGCACGGCGTTCTCGGGGACTTCTTCCGTGAAGACGGTCCCCCGCGCATCCGCGACGGCCTCCGCGCGTTTCACCAGCAGCGCGTACCCGTCCTTGAAGATGACCGCGCGCTCGGTCTCCAGGCGGAGCGCCCCCGAGCGTCCCTCGTCCTTCCGCTCCTCGCCGTGCGCCGCCCACCCGCTCAGCAACACGGCCATCAGCATCCACACCCCGTAGCGACCCATGTGTCTCCTCTCTACCCGATGACAGGCAAGGTACGAAGACGCGGGGCCGCCGTGGGTAACCCGAACGTAACGAGGCCGGAAACCCCTGAGCGCTCAGCGGTTTCCGGCCCCGGATGACAACAGCCTGGCTCAGCTCACTTCGCCGGCTTCTTCAGGGCCGCGCCCTTCACCGGGAAACCCCGCTTGCGCATCAGCGCGTCGGTGCCGGCGTCCTTGCCGCGGAAGCTCCGGTAGGCCTCGGCCGGGTCCACCGTGTTGCCCACGGAGAAGACGTTCTTGCGCAGACGATCGGCCACCGTCTTGTCGTAAGCGCCCTTGCCCTCGGTGAAGGCCTCGAAGGCATCCGCCGTGAGCGTGTCCGACCACAGGTAGCTGTAGTAGCCCGCCGAGTACCCATCACTCGCGAACACGTGGCCGAACTGCGGCGTGCGGTGCCGCATGACGATCTCCTTCGGCATGCCGAGCGCCCCCAGCGTGTCGCGCTCGAACGCGTCCGCATCGATCTTCTGGCTGCCCGCGAGGTGCAGCTTCATGTCCACCAGCGCGCTCGACAGGTACTCCACCGTGTCGAAGCCCTGGTTGAAGTTGGAGGCCTTCTCGATCTTCGCCACCAGCGCCGCGGGGATGGGCTTGCCCGTCTGGTAGTGCAGCGCGTACGTGTTCAGCACCTCGGGCGTGGAGAGCCAGTGCTCCAGCAGCTGCGAGGGGAACTCCACGTAGTCGCGGGCCACCGCCGTGCCCGAGAGCGTGGGGTACGTCACGTTGGAGTTCAGGCCGTGCAGGGCGTGGCCGAACTCGTGGAACAGCGTCTCCGCGTCAGTCCAGCTGATGAGCACGGGCTCGCCCGGCGCGCCCTTCACGAAGTTGGAGTTGTTGGAGACGATGGTGGTGACCTCGTCCTTGTACCGCTCCTGGCTCCGGTAGGCGTTCATCCACGCGCCGGAGCGCTTGCCCTGCCGCGCGTACGGGTCGAAGTACCACAGGCCCACGTGCTTGCCGCTCGCCTTGTCCTTCACCTCCCAGACACGGACGTCCGGGTGGTACACGGGCACGTCGGTCACCGGCGTGAACGAGAAGCCGAACAGCTCACCCGCCACCCAGAACATGCCCTCGCGCAGCTTCTCCAGCTGCAGGTACGGCTTCACCTCGTTCTGGTCCAGGTCGTACTTCGCCTTGCGGACCTTCTCCGCGTAGTAGCGGTAGTCCCAGGGCTCGATCTTCAGCTTCGCGCCTTCCTTGTTGGCGATCGCCTGCATGTCGGCGACCTCCTCGCGGGCGCGGGCGACGGCGGGCGTCCACACCGCCTCCATCAGTTGCATGGCGCGCTCGGGCGTCTTCGCCATGGCGTTCTCGAGCCGCCAGTGGGCGTGCGTCGCGTAGCCCAGCAGCTTCGCGCGCTCGGCGCGCAGCTGGAGGACCTCGGAGATGATCTGGTTGTTGTCGCGGGCGTCGCCGTTGTCTCCGCGGTTGACGTAGTTGCGCCAGACCTTCTCGCGCAGGTCACGCCGGGCCGAGTACGTCAGGAACGGCTCCATGGAGGAGCGCGTGTTGGTGATGGCCCACTTGCCCTTCATGCCGCGTGCCTCGGCCGCGGCGGCCGCACCGGCGCGCACCGAGTCGGGCAGGCCGGCGAGGTCCGCTTCCGACTCGAGGACGACGACGTAGTTCTCCTCGTCCGCCAGCACGTTCTGGCTGAAGCTGGTGTAGAGCGAGGCGAGGCGCTGGTTGATGCTGGCCAGGCGCTTCTTCGCCTCGGCGTCGAGCTTCGCGCCCGCGCGGACGAAGTTGGTGTAGCGCAGCCACGTCAGGCGCTGCTGCTCGGGCGTCAGCTTCGCCTTGTCGGGCGACTGGTAGACGGCCTCGATGCGCTGGAAGAGCTTCTCGTTCTGGGTGATCTCATCACCGAAGCCGGCGAGCCTGGGCGCCATCTCGCGCTGGATGGCCTGATGCTCCGGCCCGCTCATGGTCGAGCCCCAGATGCCATAGAGCGTCTCCACGTCGTCGAGGGTCTTCCCGACGGACTCCATCGCGGCGATGGTGTTCTCGAAGGTGGGCGCGGCCGGGTCGTTGACGATGGCGGCGATCTCCTGGCGGAACTCCTCCATGGCGGCCTCGAGCGCGGGCTTGAACTGCTCGACCCGGACCTTGTCGAACGGAGGGACACCGCCGTACGGACCGGTCCATTTGACCAGCAGCGGGTTTTGCACCGGGGCGGCCTGGGCCGGGGCGCTCTGGGCCACCGGGGCGCCCTGGGCGGCCGGAGAGGAGGGAGCCGCCTCGCGGACCTCCTGGCTGGTCGTCGCGCACCCGGCGGACACGAGCGCGGCCACGCCCGCGCTGGCGAAGAGGAACTTACGCATGAAGGAGATGCCTCCAGACTGGGGTAAATACGGAAAATCCCTGCTCCAACGAGCATGCCTGCTCGCTTCTTCCCGTCCATCTCATGGCCGCCCGGCCCTCCCCGCCCGGCGGGCTGAAGTTCTCCGGGCGAATGGGCTATGCTCCGCGCCCACACTCGCGGTGTATCTCCTCGCCATGCCTCAGTCGCGCTTCCGTCCGTTCCCCGCGCTCCTCGCGTCGTTGGCCCTCGTATCCTGCGCCGGCCCGCGCATCGAGTCGCAGACCCTGCAGCCACCTGCGCCCACCGCCAACGGTGGGCGCCCGGTGTCGGATCCGCCGCCCTCGCGCATCGTCATCCACGCCACCATCTTCCGCGAGGCGCTCCTCAAGAAGATGGCCGAGAGCCTGCCGCGCTCGGGCGAGGGCAATGCCCAGCTCTTCGCCGGCCAGACGCTGCACTACACCTGGCAGCGCGAGCCGCTGACCATCAAGTTCGACCGCGGCCGCGTGGTGGTGAGCGTCCCCGTCCATGGCCGCTTCAACATGCTCGGTGAGCGGGAGATGCCCATCACCGTCACCATCGCCGGCGAGCCCGTCATGACGGCGGACTTCAAGGCCCTGCTGCAATCCACCGAGGTGCAGGTGGTGGCCGCTGGCCCGGTGGACGCCGTCAACCGCACCGTCGAGGGCAAGCTCAAGGAGCTCATCGGCAAGACGCTCGACGAGTTCCGCTTCGACGTGCGCCCGCTGCTCGCCAGTGCCTTCTCCCGGCTCGCCCGCCCCATCGAGATTCCCGTGGGCGGGGACCAGTTCGCCTGCGCCGAGCTGAAGGTGACGAGCCTGGAGGCCGCCCCCACCATGCTCGCCGATGGCTTCGAGAAGGACCTCGGCGTCGTCGTGATGCCCTCGGTGACGCTGCCCTGCACCCCGGTGGCCAGCCTCACCCAGTCCACGAGCACCGACGGCGGCACCCCGGTCACCGACGCGGGACTCCAGGCGGCCAGCCCCACACCGGCTCCCGGGAGCACCACCCAGTTCACCAGCTACACCCCGGGCACCACGGGCTCGGATGGCGGCACGCCGGGCCCGGACGCGGGCACGCAGACGGCGATGTACACCACCGCCGTCCCCAGCGATGGCGGCACCAGCACGGACGCCGGCTCGCCGCCGCCTCCGGCCACGCAGGTGGCCATGCCCCTGCTGCAGAACGTCTCCACCCTGCCCTCCGGCCCCTTCAAGGTCGTCATCCCCGTGGCCGCCCGCTACGAGGAGCTGTCCAAGGCGCTCGAGGCCTCCATGAAGGGCCGGCTCCACTTCTCCGAGTCGCACCCGGAGCTGTACATGGAGAATCCCCAGGTCTACCCCTCGGATGACACGGTGGTCATCAAGATGAACCTCGGGGGCAAGGCCAGCGTGGGCAGCTACTCCGTGCCGATGCAGGGGGAGATCTACTTCGCCGGCCATCCGCACGTGATCGACAACCAGATCTCCGTGCCCGACCTGGAGATCACCCCGGGCACGGCCAGCGAGCTGCTCAAGCTCAAGTTCGCCCTGGACTACAAGTCCATCCGCGACCAGGCCCGGCAGGCGCTGCGCGTGGACATCTCCGAGCGGCTCGCCGCGGTGAAGGACAAGATGTCCACCGAGATGAGCTTCTCGGAGGACCTCGGCTGCGTGCGCGGCCAGGTGCTCCGCTCCGAGGTGACGGGCATCTACCCCCACCCGAACTTCCTGCGCATCTACGTGCAGGTGGACGCCCAGCTCGGCCTCTACCTGCCCTGCAAGCGCTAGTCCCGTATTCCCGCGAAAAGGGATTTCGATTCAATCCGGCCTCATACCGTGGTATGGAAATTCCCTGGTAAGGCCGGAAAACCCGCGAAGCGCGTAGAACTCGTACATCCAGGGGCGGAACTCCGGCATGACAGGACGGGAGCGCTCTCCCGTCTCCGAAGGAAGACCCAGATGATGCGTGAATCGATGCGTCCGCTCGTGTGTGCCGTGCTCTGCGGGCTGATGGTGGCCTGCGGTGGAACCGGGACCGACCCGAACCTGTCCGAGGAGGTGCCAGGCACCCAGCAGTCGGAGCTGTGCTCGGGCATGTCCGTCACGTCACTCGTCGTCTCGGGGGCGAGCACGTACGAGGGAGAGATGGCCGCCAGCGGCACCTGGACGGTGACTCCGGGCGCCAACGCGGTGCGGCTGGAGTACTTCGTGGATGGCGTCCTGTCCGGCACCGAGGAGCGCGTGGGCGCGACGGGTACCTGGTACTTCAGCACCACGGGCATCCGCTGCGGCCCCCGCAACCTGGTGGTGAAGGCCTGGCCCATGGTCATCGACAGCGCGGGCAACCGGTCGACCTGCTCGGCCGCGCTCACCTCGACCAGCCGCACGGTGACCGAGGACTGCACGTGGACGCTCAACGGCTCCATGCCGTGCGGCTCCGCCCCCTATCCGGTGTGCCCCACCTACTACCCCCGGTGCCCGACCAGCCCGAGCGGGAAGGTCTGCCCGGCGTACGGCTACCTCTGCCTCAACCAGAGGACCCCCGCCATCAGCGACCTGTACTACTGCCTCTAGGCCGGCTCCCAGCACGCACAACGCCCCTGTTCCTCGAGGGAGCGGGCTCAGGGAATTTCCGCGAGCTTGCTCAATTCCACGTTGGCGCCGCACAGGAGCACGCCGACGCGCTCGCCTTTCTGGGGCCGGTAGGACTGGGAGAGCAGCGCGGCGAGGGCCGTCGCGCCCCCGGGCTCGGAGGCGATGCGCCAGTCGCGCCACAGCGTCCGCTGAGCCTCGCGGATGGCCGCGTCCTTCACCAGCGCCACGTGGTCGACCGCGGCCCGCGCGATGGAGAAGACGAGCTCGCCCGTGTTGCGCGCCCCGAGTGAATCCGCCGCGATCGACTCGACCGTCACGTCCACGGGCCGGCCGGCCTCGAGCGAGGCGTGCAGTGCGCGAGAGCCCTCCGGCTCGACGCCGACGACCTTGATGCCTTGCCCCGCCCACGCGCTCGCGATGCCGGCGATGAGTCCTCCGCCACCAACGGCCACCAGCACCGTGTCGAGCCCCCGCGCATCCTCCTCCCATTCGAGGGCGACGGTGCCCTGGCCCTGGAGGGTGGGAAGCGAGTCGTAGGCATGGATGGAGAGCGCGCCCGTCTCGGCGACGTACGTGTCGCAGGCGGCGAGCGCGTCGGCGTAGCGCTGGCCGCCGATGACGACGTCGGCGCCGAAACGGCGGATGGCCTCGACCTTCGCGGGGCTGGAGATCTCCGGCACGAAGATGCGCGCGGGGATGCCCAGCTGCTTCGCCGCGTAGGCCACGGCCGCGCCGTGATTTCCGCCTGACGCGGCGGCCACGCCCACCCTGGGCACCGGCTGCGTGAGCAACGTGTTGAAGGCGCCGCGTGGCTTGAACGAGCCCGCGTGCTGGAGGAACTCGAGCTTCAGGCTCACCGGGCCGTCATGCCCGAGGGCCCCGTGCGGCAGCGAGAAGACGGGCGTGCGGCGGATGTGCGGGCGGATGCGCTCGTGGGCGGCGCGGATGTCGTCACGCGAGACGGGAAGGGACATGGTGGGCCTTGGAGTTCGGGCCGAGGGGGCCCCGGCCGCGCGGAGTCTACCGAGTTCACCGGGCACGCACGGCCGACGTGCGCCCGGCCCGAATCAGGAAAAGTGAAAAACCTGTTTACTCGGGGCAAACACTGGTTCACTGTAATTTCTGCTTTTTTCGTGAAGTCCTGCTTTCACATGTGTGGGCCAGAAGGCCCCCACTGCTCACGAGGTCTGAATATGAAGCCATTGCTCTCGATGCGTTCCCTCCTCGAGGCCACCGTGCTGGGCCTGGCCCTGCACGTCGGGGCGGTGGGTTGCGGCATGTCACCCGGTGAGGAGGCACTGGCTGGCAACGGGACTGACTCGCTGGAGCAGATCCAGAGCACGTTGTGGACGGCCTACACGTCGGAGGAGTCTCCGCCGGTGAACTGTCTGGACAGCCGCCTGGTGGCGGGCGTGGCCTGTAGCGGGCGCTTCTGTGACAACGTCGCCATCGACTGCGTGGCGGTGAGTGGCCTCACGTTCGGCGCCAGTTCCTCCACCCCGTTCTTCTCGGAGGAGGGCTCTCACGAGGGCGTCTGCTCCGGCAACGAGTGGATGACCGGCATCCAGTGCCATGGGGACTTCTGCGACAACCTCAGCATCCGGTGCACGGAGACCAACCGGGCCCCCACCCAGTGCGCGTGGACGAGCGGCACCTACTCCGAGGAGAACAGCCCGTTCCAGGTGGCCAGCATCAGCCGTACCGGCTTCTTCATCCGCGGCATCCGGTGCTTCGGCTCCAACTGCGACAACAAGCAGTACTACACCTGCCGCCCTGGGTGATGGGGAGGAACGGGCCCTCCCATTGAGGTGACCTCCCAGATGAGGTGCGGCCTCCCATTTCGCGAGGTGATAGAAGGGTGGGCGGAAGGAGGCCGTACATGGCCGACGAATCACCCTTCAAGGGCGGAAGACTGGGGCCGTTCCACCTCGGCAGGCGCTTCAAGCACAAGGAGCTCGGAGCGGGCCTGGGCCGAGTCTACGAGGCACACAACGTCGACACCGGGGCGTCGGCCCTGGTGCTCATGCCCGACCGGAACGCGGACTGGGAGCCCATGGAGGACTGGAGTATCTCCGCCTCCTCGCACGAGTCACCGCCCTACGTCGCGCTGGAGGTGGAGCACGCCCCGGGCTCGGGCCGGCTGCCGGCCCTGGCGGAGCTGCTCGACCTGCTGGCCTCCACTGTCGAGCGGCTGGAGCGGAACGCCGAGACCCGTGCCCACCTGACCCGCGAGCCCATTGGCCTGCGACGCAGATGGCTCGGACGCTCGCGCCGGTGGCTGCGCTCCCGGCGGGGGCGTGCCATCGCGGGCCTCGCCACGTTGACCCTCGGCGTGGGCCTCTGGCTGGGTATCACCGGCCTCGACCAGGGCCCGGAGCCCGGTGCTCGCACGGCCCATGGAGTGGGTGCGGAGGCCGCGGCCCGGCTCGATTCGCCCGCCTCGCTCAGCCCTGATGACGAGAGCCTGGCGGCCATCACCTATCCCATGCCCGGAGGTCCCTTCCGCGACCAGGCCAAGGCCCCCTGCAGGCCCAAGCGCGGCGAGGTGGAGATCAACGGCGGGTGTTGGGTAGCGCTGGAGAAACGCCCGCCCTGCTTCGAGACCCAGGCCGAGTACCAGGGCAAATGCTACCTGCCGGTCTCCGCGGCGACCCGGAAGGCCCAGTCCATCCTCCCCTGAGCCCAGACACGGATGGGGACGCTGGACCCCCGGTCCTACCTCCACCCCGTCATGCTCCGGCGGGGTGGAAGCCGTGCGAACCACTGCCCTGCGAGCCCCCGGGAGCCTCACGACCCCGGGCCGTCAGCTCATGGAGTGACGTTGATGCTGACGCCCGGTGTCAGCGGGCCGAAGAAGCCCACTCCGTCCTGCACCATTTGCCACTGGAAGGAGTAGAGGCCGGGAACGGCGGGGGCGGTGGCGGTGAAGGTGAAGGACTTCTGCTGGCCCTGGTGGATCGTCTCGGTGGGAGTGAGGAAGGCGCGGTTGAGGCCCCAGGTGGTGTTGTTCGCTGGCGCCTGCGAACCCAGGCGGAAGGCGTTGAGCTCCGTCCAGGCGGAGGTGCCCGTGTTCTTCATCGTCACCGTGACGGAGAAGGGCGAGCCCGCGGTCACCGTGAGGGGCACGCTCTGGCTGACGAAGGCGGCGGCGCGCACCGGGGTGGTGAGGAAGTTCTCCAGCACCATCTTGCGGTGCGGCAGGAAGGTGGTGCGCAGCGCCGGGGAGATGTCGAAGCGCGTCGGGTCCGCCGGATCATCGAACTCGCTGCTGTGGACGAAGCGCACGGAGAAGGGCCACGTCAGCCCCGCGCCCAGCGGCTGGCCGTTGCTGCGCTGGTGGCACCCACCGCACGAGAGCGCCTGCGCCCGGACCACGATGTCCCGGGGCGTCAGCGGACTGCCCATGGCGGTGAGCTGCGCCTGGATGTTGGTATGGAAGGCGCTTGGGCCCAGGCCGAAGAGCGCCACGTAGTCATCCACCGTCCCTGGCGTCTGCGAGTCGCTCTGCCCGACATTGAAGATGTCCGCCATGGTGTAGTTGAAGGTGTTGACGTTATTCACCGCCAGGCTCTGCACCTGCGAGAGGAAGGCGCTCTGGAAGGCGGGCGCCAGGGGGTGCGCGGAGGCCGGGTTGAACAGGTCACCCCAGGGGTTCGTCTTCACCGTCACCGGGGCGAACTGAAGGGTGCACCCGCTGGGGGGGCACGAGCGCACCAGCTTGAACTCGCGCAGCAGCCACGGGCCCTGGATGAACTGATTGGTGCGCACCTGCCCCAGACTCAACGGGTTGAAGCCGTAGTGGTGCATGTCGATGACGGGCGGGAAGCCGGGCAGACCGATGAAATAGAAGTCCCTGAGCTTCGTCGCGCGCGAGGGGATGCTTGGATCCGCGGTGAGATCGGACCAGAAGTCGGCCACGGCCCGGCAGCCCTCCAGCCCCAGGTCCTGCCGCGGGTTGGGCAGCACCGCCTCGAAGATGATGAAGTTGCGGCCGGGCCCCACACCCGCCCTCTTCGCGAAGACGATGCGGTACTCGCCGCAGTCCGAGCCGTCCGTCGGCGCGAGATCGAAACGGTTGTAGAGGCCCACCGCCACGTAGTCATTGATGGACGGCGTCACGGCCGGCGAGGCCTGGTTGCCCTCGCCCGGGCGGCACGGATAGGGGAAGCCGTTGAGCGTGCCGGCGTTGTCCGTGCAGTGCGGGCTGAACGGCAGGTCCGGCTGTCCCGGCGCCGGGTTCTGCGTGTCCCAGAGCTGCCGGAAGAGCTGCGTGGCCGTGAAGCCCATCCCACCGTTCTGCGCCACCATCTGGCCCAGCACCGCCGGCAGCGGGAAGCTGGCCAGGATGCCCTTGTCCGTCACCGCCAGGGAGCGGCGGGGATCCACGGGAACCACCATCTGGGCGGACACGTCCCCTCGCTCCACCGGTACCAGACCGATTCCGCCTCGCTCCGAGTGCAATGGACCCGAGGCCACGGCCCCGGGCTCCGCCGCTTCCCTCCCAGGTGAAGCGGGTCCACCACATGCGCTCACGCCCACGACGAGCGCCGCTGTCATGAAAAACCGGATACCCCACCTGGTCATGTCTTTCTCCTTTAACTTGAATTCATAGGAATCCTAACACTCCCGGTGTAATCTTTTCCAGCATGCGAGCGGGTCATCTCGTGGGCGATCGCGCGGAAGTGCGCCGCGGCGGGCGAGAGTCGTTGGCCTGGAAAGATGACCGCCAGTTCCGCCCATCCAGGAGCGCCGCGCAGCGCCCTGAAAACGACCCCCTTCGGCCGGAGGGCCCTGGCCGACAGCGGTGCGATGGTGAGTCCCAGCCCCGCTTCCACCATGCCGATGACCGATGGCCAGGAGCCGGCTTCCTGGTGGATGCGTGGAGAGAAGCCCGCGCCGATGCACATGCTCGTGATCGTGTCATGCAGTCCGGGCGCCGAGTGCCGTGGGAACAGGATGAAGGGCTCGTTCGCCAACGACGACAGGGCGACGACCTTCTCTCGAGCCCTGGGGTGCCGCACCGGGAGCGCGAGCACGAAGCGTTCCCGGAGCAGCCGTTCCACTGTCACGCCCTCATGCCGGAATGGGGCCCGGACGATCGCCAGGTCCAGCTCGCCCGCGAGGAGCGCGGCGCCATGATCCAACCTCTCACGATCGTCGAGCTCGAGTGACACCTCCGGGAACCGAGACCGGAACCGGAGCACGATTCGGGGCAGGACCCCGAAGGCCGAGGACGCGGCGAAGCCGACCCTCAGGAAGCGATCATCAACGAGCCCTATCTCGGTCTCCCGAGCGAGAACCCCGCTGGCTACCAGGCCGGGTCCAACCTCGCCCTGGCGGGGAACCTCCAGGGGACGCTCAAGATGATGCATGGCACCAGCGACGTGAACGCGTCTCTCTCGACCACCATGCGCATGGCCGACGCACTGATCCACGCGGGCAAGCACTTCGAGCTGCTCATCATGCCGGGGCAGCCCCATAGCCCCCAGTTCGACCGCGAGGCGTTACTATCACGACGACATCAACCAGTTCTTCGTCCGGACCCTGGGAGGTCCTCGGTGAGACGGTGATGAGCGCGGAAGGGCTAGCCGCGCACCTGCACGTACCGCTGCAGCCGCTCGCGGTCCAGGTCGCCATCCGAACGGTGCGACGGCGTGGGCTTCGGCTGCGGGACGATCCCACCCCCCAGGCCGCCAAGGCTGGCCTGCAACTGGGCCCGTGGATCGTAATTGATGTCCGCCAGGCGGGCCTCGAACTCCTCGCGGGGCATGCGCTCCTCGCGGCCCCAGGGGTTGATGTACTTGATGTACTCCTGACCGTCGATGGTCTCGGTGCCGGTGACGAGCAGCTTGTGGTAGCCGTCGCCCCAGGACACCGCGACCGGCACATTGCGGCCCGCCTCCAGCTGGGGGTCTTGCTGTTTCCGAGAATGCCGCCCAGGCCGACTCCACCGCCGGTGTCGCGGCGGTCATTCACGTTCGGCGCATCCCGCACCACCGTGGCGCCACCATCCGACCTACCGTGGGTCTCCGGCCCCAGGAAGAGCGTATCCATCTCCGAGAGGGCATCTTCCGTGGTGCGCTGGCCACCGAGCTTCTCGGGCAGCTTGAACTCGTTGAACAGCTGCTTGACTGGCGCCTTGACCGTCTTGAAGAGCTCCATCCGGTCCTTCATCCGCTCCGCGGCCACTTTGTTCTCGGCGGGCCTTGGAGCGGCCTTCTCGGTCTCCGTCTTGGAGGGCTGGGAGGTCCGAGGCTGGGAGGAAGGTGGGATCCGGAGGGTCATGGCGGGTCTCGTTTCAAAACGAACGTCCGCTGGGATTATCGGCTCGAGGCTCCGAGCGGTTTCTTCCCAGGGCCTTGACGCATCCAGTCAAAGGGCACGGTGCGCGAGCGCCTTCTCGTACGCGGCCTGCAATTCGGCGAACACCGAGCGCGCCGGACGAGGCGCCCCGAGGTGCAGGTGGGCCAGCTCGGCCATGAAGGCGTTCCACAGCGGAGCGCCGCCCTTTTCCAGCAGCTCCGCGCGCACGGACAATTCCCTGCTCGGGCGCGTATGCCGGCGGCCCCAGGCGCCCATGTGCGCGAGCAGGGGCACGAGCTGGATGGAGGCCTCCGTGAGGCTGTAGATACCTTTCTGCCGGTGATTCGGATCGGGGCGTCGCGTCAGCAGGCCGGACGCGGTCAGGCGCTTGAGCCGGTCCGCGAGGATGTTCGAGGCAATGCCTTCCTCGCTCCGCTCGAGTAGTTCGCCATAGGTGCGCCTGTTCCCGAACATGACGTCGCGAATGACGATCAGGCTCCAGCGGTCGCCGAGCTGCTCGAGCGTCAGGTTGATGGGACAGCCGGATCGCCCTGTCTGCGGCAAGGCCATTCTCCTTGAACAACTCCTTGCAATACGCAAGTGGAAGGACTATGGCGCGGACCACTTGCATAAGGCAAATGGTCTGAACCAGGAGTCCCAACATGTCGCTCGTGCTCTACGGTCATCCGTTTTCCTCGTACACGCAGAAGGTGCTCATCGCGCTGTACGAGAACGGCACGCCCTTCGAGTTCCGCAGCCTCGGGCCGGATAAGCCGCAGCATTCGGCCGAGTGGCTGCGGCGCTGGCCGCTGCGCAAGTTCCCGCTGCTGGTGGACGGAGAGCGCACCGTCGTCGAGACCAGCATCATCATCGAGTACCTGCAGCTCGTGCATCCCGGGCCCGTGCGCCTGCTGCCCGCGGATCCGATGGCCGCGCTGGACGTGCGCTTCCTCGACCGCTTCTTCGACCTGCATGTGATGAATGCGATGCAGCTCGCGGTGGACGGTGCGCTGACGGGCAATCCGGTGAAGCGCCAGGAAGGATTGGCAGCTGCCGTGGAAAAGCTGGAACGCGCCTATGCGTGGCTCGAAGGGCAGCTTTCCGGCAGGACCTGGGCCGCGGGTGCGGACTTCACGCTGGCGGACTGCGCGGCCGCACCCTCGCTGTTCTACGCGGACTGGACGCATCGGATCTCCGAGGCGTATCCCGTACTGCGCGCCTACCGCGCGCGGTTGCTGGCCCGCCCATCCTTCGCGCGGGCGGTGGACGAGGCGCGGCCGTTCCGGCGGCTCTTCCCCCTGGGAGCGCCGGACCGGGATTGAAGCTCCCCCCGGAGAACGCGGCCCTCACCGAGTTCCATCGCGCCGCCGAGCGCCACCGAAGCCAAACCGCCGTTGAAGACAGGCGACCCATCCGGCTCAGACCTCGATGAATTTGATACCGGTGATGCCCTCTTCTTCCATCGCCCGCTTGAGGCGCTCGGAGACGATGAGGACAACCAGCCAGCCCCAGGGGCGGAAAATATGGGCCCCCCCTATCTGCTCCGGGTTCACCTTCAGCCCTCGTACGTTCTTGTACTGGCCTACCCTGTCTGGCTCGCCATCCTCTGGTCGCCGATAAAAAACCTCGTCACACCGAGCGTCGTCGATGCATCGGATGACGTGTAGAGCATTGAGAATGAACCAGGACTCCGTCTGCCCCTCCACCTCCACGGGGATGAACTGCACTTCTTTCTGGAGCCCCAAGCGCTCGAAGAGCGAGACCACGCGTCGATGGACGATGGGAATCCCCATGGATTCACTGTATTCGAGCGCGATTCCCGCCGGCTTCATGGACAAGCGGATCGGTCTCTCGATTTCCAGGACTCGGCCTTCCTTGAAGCGCCAGATGTCGAACAACTCGCGCTCGTCATCGTCCTCACGCCCTCCCTCGTCCTCGCCATCCTTGAAGAGAGGCATGCTCAAATCCCAGCGCCCTGGAATGTATACGTCGTCGTATATCTCATAATACTTCATCTGAGCAGTCATGGCTCTCTCCTGATGAGCTTGTTGAGCGTGGAGCCAGGCGTACAGACTTCTCCTGCAATCCTGTCGAGTTCATCCATGAGTTTCGCTCGACATTCGGCCCGGGTCCTACAAGCGCCAAGCTCGTCATTCAATCGCTTGTGAACCTCGCGGTGATACGCCTCGGGGTGGGGCCCTTGGTGGTCTCGCAGATAGATGATGTTCGCCGGATCATCCAGGCCCATCCCCGCTCGCGCGAAGAGTTTTTCGAACCGGGGCGTCCACGGGCCACCGTTGTTCTCGGAGATGTCGTTCTTGTTGGTGCACAGGTGGTGGCGCTTGTGGCCGTCCTGCCCCGACTCCGCACATGCCCCCGTCGTCCGGGCGGAGGACACAGCCGACGCTACCGCCACCGTCGTCGTGCTCGCCGTCACCCCCATCAGCACCACTGTCCCGTCCGCCACGCTCACCTGCGCCCTTGTCCCCGCGCCCACCCTCAAGCCGGCCTTCATGCCTCCTCCCGCCATGGAGAAGCGCGGCGGTGACACACTCGCCCACAGCCCTCCCTTCGGCACCTCCGGCAACCCCCGCACCAGCTTCGCCCCCGCCACCGTCACCAGCACCCTCAGCCCTACCCCGCCGAGCGCCTTCCCGAAGCGCTCCGCTGCCGCCTTCAGTTCCTCCCGCGTCCTCGCTGCTTCCGCTTCCCGGTACAGCGTCAGGCATGCTTGCCCCACGTTGTAGAGTTCCGTCGCGCTGTACGTCAGCAACAGCCCCATCGTCACCGCCGCCGCGAACGCCTTGGAGAAGAGGGGCTCCGGGAAGCCCATCTCAAAATACCCCGTCATGGATGCAGCCGCCGTTAGATTCGGTGCGCATCACCCACCCGCTCCATCCGTTCGAAGGCCGCGAGCTAGCGCTGTTGGGATACCAGCGCAAGCTCGGCCGCCCCTGTGTCAACGTCCTCTTCCCCGATGGGCATCCGGCGGTCCTCCCTGTTGACTGGACCAACTTGCGCCCCTGGGCAGCGCCGCTCAAGGTCAGAGGGAAGAGTCCAAAGCTGCACCCGGCCAGACTGCGCGAGCTGCGCGCGCTCGTTGATGACCTGAGCAATCGCACCGATGGGAAGGGCCAAGAAGCCAGCTCGGCGAACAAGCGGCTCCGGGAGCCCCCCTCAGGTGGCCCCCCCCAGCGCGCTCTACGCCGCACTACCAGAGGCGATGAAGCACGAGTGGCTCGGCGTCCTGGCCAGCGTGCTGTTGAAGGCCCTGCAAAGGCCCGCCCCCAGCCGACGCGAGGTAAGCGATGAGCGAGAAGGTTCGGTCCGAGCACTTGGACAGGCCAGCGCTGGTTTATATCCGCCAGTCCACCCTGATGCAGGTCCATGAGCACCAGCAGTCGACCGAGCGGCAGTACGCACTGGTGGAGCTCGCCAAGAAGCTTGGCTGGGACAGCGCTCACATAGAAGTCATTGATGAGGACCTCGGCCAGAGTGGCACCAGTGCCACTCACCGCACGGGTTTCCAGCGGCTGGCCGCCGACGTCAGTCTTGGCAAGGTGGGGGCCATCTTCTCGCTGGAGGTGTCGCGCCTGGCGCGCTCCTCGGCTGACTGGCACCGGTTGATGGACCTGTGCGCGCTGGCCGACACGCTCATCATCGATGAGGAGGGCATCTACGACGCCAGCGACTTCAATGACCGGTTGGTGCTTGGCATGAAGGGGACCATGAGCGACGCCGAGATTCACCTCATGCACCAGCGGCTGCGAGGAGGGCTGCTGCACAAGGCGAAGAAAGGCGAGCTCGTCTACCCTCCGCCAACAGGCTATGTCTTCGACAATGGCGCGCTCGTGTTCGACCCGGACGAGCAGGTGCAGAAGGCCATCCGCCTTCTGTTCGAGCGCTTCCGCCTGGATGGCAGTGTGGCCCGCGCCGTACGTTACTTCAACCACCACGGTCTGCTCTTTCCCTCGCGACATGCCCATCGCGGCGGCCACTCCGAAATCCAATGGCACCCACTCACCACCGAGCACGCGCTGAATATTCTGCGCAATCCCACCTACGCGGGGGCTTACGCATGGGGCCGCAATCGCGAACGACGCGTCCTGGTGGAGGGAGAGGTACGGCGCAAGCATGAACGACTCGCCACGTCCGAGCAGTGGCACGCCTTCGTGATGGATGCCCACCCGGCATACATCTCCTGGGAGGAGTATACGGAGAATCTGAAACGGATAGAGGAGAATGCAATCCGCTTTCATGGCGTGCACCAGCACGGCGCGGCTCGTCGTGGCGAGGCGTTGCTGCAGGGACTCGTCCTTTGTGGCAGGTGTGGACGGCGGATGTACACGAGCCTTCCCCATGCCAATACCCCTGTCTACGAGTGCCTGCGGACCGCGTACGGCGAAAGCCCCTGCTGGTCTACCGTCGCGCATCGCATTGACGACAAGGTGGTTGAGCTCTTCCTGCAGGTGATGGCCCCGCCCGAATTGGACCTTTCGCTCGCCGTGCTCAAGGAGGTGGAGCGGCAGGCCGACAGCCTGGCGCGGCAATGGCAGCTGCGTCTGGAGCGAGCGCGCTACGAGGCCCAGCGTGCCGAGCGTCAGTACAACGCGGTCGAGCCGGAAAACCGGATAGTGGCACGCACGTTGGAGACACGTTGGAACGAGAAGCTCCAGCAGCTTGCTCAGGTGGAGCATGAATACGAGGAGGCCAGAGGCAGGCAGAAGCTTGAGCTCTCGGCACAGGACAAGAAAGGCATCCTCGCATTGGCCAGAGACTTGCCGAGGCTGTGGAGCGCCCCCACCACTACCACCGTGGACAAGAAGCGGATGCTTCGGCTCCTCATCCAGGATGTCGTGCTTTCTCCTGTGGACGTGCCTGAGCGAGCAACCCGCATTCGCATTCTCTGGAAGACAGGCGCCATCAGTGAATTGCTGGTACCTCGCCCCACCCTGGCGGACTCCCACAAAACGCCCGAGCCCGTGATTGCTGTCGTCCGTGAATTGGCCGGCAAGAAGTACAGCGACTCGCGGATCGCCGCTGAGCTCAACCGGCTCGGCCTGAAAAACGGCCTGGGTCGCGCCTT
>NZ_JPMI01000029.1 GCF_000733295.1 Archangium violaceum Cb vi76
CAAGGCGTTGGCTGACCGACGGCCAGCTCGAGTTCCTCGGCCGCCTCGACTCGCAGGTGAAGCTGCGTGGCTTCCGCATCGAGCCAGGTGAAATCGAGGCAACGCTCCGGGCCCACCCCTCCGTCCGTCAGGCCGCCGTGCTGCTTCACCAGGACGCCTCGGGCGACAAGCGGCTCATCGCCTACCTCGTTGCCCACGAGGGCCACTCCGTGGAGTCCTCCACCTTGCGCGACTTCCTCAAGCGCTCGCTGCCCGAGTACATGGTGCCCTCCGCCTTCGTCCCTCTGGACGCCCTGCCCCTGTCTTCCAGCGGCAAGGTGAACACCCAGGCGCTTCCCGCTCCCGAGTCCGCCTCACTCCAGCCGGCAGCGGCCTATGTCGCGCCTCGCAACGAGCTGGAACAGCGCCTGGCCGACATCTGGGCCCAGGTTCTCCACACCGAGCGCGCCGGCATCCACGACAACTTCTTCGAGCTCGGTGGCCACTCCCTCCTGGCCACCCAGGTGCTCTCGCGCATCCGCACCGCCTTCCAGGTGGAGCTGCCCCTGAGGGCTCTCTTCGAGTCCTCCACCGTCGCCACGCTGGCGGAGAGGCTCGACGCGGCCATCCGCTCCAGCCAGGGTGTCCAGATGCCGCCCCTCGTCCGCGTCTCGCGCGAGGGCGCCCTGCCCCTGTCCTTCGCGCAGCAGCGCCTGTGGTTCCTGGATCAGCTCCAGCCGGCCAACCCCTTCTACAACGTGCCCACCGCCGTGCGGCTGGAGGGTGCGCTGGACGTGGCGGCGCTGGAGAAGAGCCTCACGGAGCTGGTGCGGCGCCACGAGTCGCTGCGCACCACCTTCCAGGTCCACCAGGGCGAGCCCAGGCAGGTCATCGCCCCCGAGAGTTCCCTGACGCTGGAGGTGGCGGAGCCGCGACCGCTGCCTCCCGGGGAGCTCGAGGCCGAGGTGCGCGAGCTCACCACCGGGCACGCGATGAAGCCCTTCGATCTCCAGCGTGGACCGCTGCTACGCGCCCTGCTGGTGCGGCTGTCCGAGCAACAGCACGTGCTCGTGCTCACCCTGCATCACATCATCTCCGATGGCTGGTCCATGGGAGTGCTGGTGCGCGAGGTGGGGGCGCTCTACCAGGCCTTCACCCAGGGCAAGCCCTCGCCGCTGCCGGAGCTGCCCGTGCAGTACGCGGACTACGCGGCCTGGCAGCGCGGCTGGCTCCAGGGCGAGGTGCTCGAGAAGCAGCTCGGCTGGTGGCGTCAGCAACTCGAGGGGGCGCCTCGCGCGCTGGAGCTGCCCACGGACAGGCCCCGGCCTCCCGTGATGACCCAGCGAGGCGGTGTGCAGCCCGTGGTGCTGCCCGCGGAGCTGTCGCGGGCCCTGCTCGAGCTCTGCCAGCGCGAGGGCGTCACGCCCTTCATGTTGCTGCTGGCGGCCTTCCAGGTGCTGCTCTCGCGCTACTCGGGACAGGACGACGTCTCCATCGGCTCGCCCATCGCCGGCCGCAACCGGACCGAGGTGGAGAGCCTCATCGGCTTCTTCGTCAACACGCTCGTCCTGCGCTCGCGGCTGTCGCCCCAGCGGAGCTTCCGCGCCCTGCTGGCCCAGGTGCGCGAGACGACGCTGGGGGCCTACGCCCACCAGGAGGTGCCCTTCGAGAAGCTCGTCGAGGAGCTCCAGCCCGAGCGCGACCTCAGCCGCTCGCCCCTCTTCCAGGTGATGCTCACCTTCCAGAACACGCCCACGGAGGCCCTGGAGTCTCCCGGGATGAAGCTGAGCCCGCTGGAGGTGGACACGCAGACGGCCCGCTTCGAGCTGGCCCTCACCTTCGCCGAGGAGGCTGGAGGACTCGTCGGCGTGCTGCGCTACAACGCGGACCTGTTCGAGGCGCGGACCGCCGCACGGCTGGCCGGGCACCTGCGCGTCCTGCTGGAAGGCGTCGCCGCCCACCCCGAGCAGAGCCTGGGCCAGCTGTCCCTGCTCTCCGAGGCGGAGCGGCGTCAAATCCTCGTGGAGTGGAACGACACCCGGCGCGACTTCGCTCTCGAGCCGTCGCTCCCCGCCGCGTTCGAGGCCCAGGTGGCGCGCACGCCGGACGCGCTGGCCCTCATGTACGAGGGCACACAGCTCACCTTCCGTGAGCTCAACCAGCGGGCCAACCAGCTCGCGCACCTGCTGCGCGCGCGAGGCATCGGTCCCAACGTGCTGGTGGCCATGTGCCTGGAGCGCTCGCTGGAGCAGGTGGTGGCCGTGTTCGGCATCCTCAAGGCCGGTGGTGCCTACGTGCCGCTCGACCCCACCTACCCGCGGGAGCGTCTGGCCCTCGTGCTCGCCGACTCACAGGCGCCGGTGCTGCTCACCCAGCAGCACCTGCTGCCCCGGCTCCAGGCTCCCTCCGCCCAGGTCATCTGCCTGGACACGGACGCGGAGCTGCTCTCCCGCGAGCGAGTGGAGAACCCGCCCCTCGTCAACGGCCCCGAGGACCTCGCCTACGTCATCTACACCTCGGGCTCCACCGGCGTGCCCAAGGGTGTGATGATCCAGCAGGGCGCCGTGCTCAACCTGCACCAAGCCCTGGCCAGCACCGTGTACGCCGACGTCGAGGCCCCACAGCGGGTGTCGCTCAACGCGCCGCTGTCCTTCGACGCGTCGGTGAAGCAGCTCGTGCGGCTCCTCGATGGCCACGCGCTCTGCATGGTCCCCGAGAGTGCCCGTGGCGACGTGGACGCGCTGCTGGCCCTGCTGGCGCGCGACCAGGTGGACGTCCTGGACTGCTCGCCCTCGCACCTGCGCCTGTTGCTCAGCGCGGGCCTGGCCACCCGGACGGAGAACGTGCCCACGCGCGTGCTCGTGGGTGGCGAGGCGCTGGACGAGGCACTCTGGACCACGCTGTCGCAGCACCCGCGCACCCGCTTCTTCAACGTCTACGGCCCCACCGAGTGCACGGTGGACACCACGGCGTGCGAGGTGCGTGACTGGCCCAGGCCCACGCTCGGAAGGCTGCTGCCCAACGTGCGTGGCTACGTGCTCGACGAGCGCATGCAGCCCGTGCCCGTGGGCGTCCCCGGCGAGCTGTATGTCGGCGGCGCCGGCGTGGCCCGCGGCTACCTGCGCCGGCCCGAGCTGACGTCGCGGAAGTTCGTCGCGGATCCGTTCAGCTCGCAGCCCGGTGCCCGCCTGTACCGGACTGGGGACCTGGTGCGCTGGCTGCCGGACGGCACCATCGACTACCTGGGCCGCGTGGACTTCCAGGTGAAGGTGCGTGGCTTCCGCATCGAGCTGGAGGAGATAGAAGCGGTGCTCTCCAGCCACCCGGGCGTGCAGCAGGCCACGGTGGTGGCGCGCGAGGACACGCCGGGAGACAAGCGGCTGGTGGCGTACCTCGTGGCGCGGAACGGTCAGCCGTTCGACCTGGCCGAGCTGCGAGGCGCCCTGCGCCAGAAGCTGCCGGAGTACATGGTGCCCTCGGCCTTCGTGGCGCTGGAGAAGCTGCCGCTCAACTCCAGCGGCAAGGTGGACAGGAAGGCACTGCCCACTCCGGAGCAGGGCCGCATCGAGGCGGCGGGAGCCTACGTGCCACCACGCGACGCCCTGGAGCTCCAGGTGGCGCGCATCTGGGAGGAGGTGCTGGGTGTGCACCCGGTGGGCGCGCACAGCCACTTCTTCGAGCTGGGTGGGCACTCGCTGCTCGCCGTGCGCCTCATGGGGCGGCTGCGTGAGGTGACGGGCCGTACCCTGCCCCTGGCCGCGCTCTTCCAGGCGCCCACGGTGGAGCAGCTCGCGCGGCTCCTGCGTGGGGAGCAGCGGGCCTGGACTCCCCTGGTGCCGCTGGTGCCCTGGGAGAAGGGAGACCCCCGCCGTCCGCTCTTCGTCGTGCACCCAGTAGGTGGCACCGTCATCGGCTACTCCGAGCTGGCGCGTCAGCTGGGTCCGAAGCAACCGGTCTACGCCCTCGAGTCGCGCGGCATGGACGGCTCGCTGCCTCCCTGCCAGACGGTCGAGGAGATGGCGGCCCTCTACATGGAGACCATCCGCACCGTCCAGCCTTCTGGGCCCTATCTGCTCGGCGGCTGGTCCATGGGCGGCGTGGTGGCCTACGAGATGGCCCAGCAACTGCTGCGCCAGGGTGAGCAGGTGGAGCTGTTGATGCTCATCGACTCGCAGGTGCCCTCCGGGCGGCCCGCCAACATCCAGAACGAGGACGAGGCCCTCCAGCAGGCCTTCGTGGGCCTGGTGGAGGAGTTCGTCGGCAATGGCTTCAAGGTGCCCGAGGAGCAGGTGAAGACGTTGGGCCGCGAGGAGCTGCTCCACGTCATCATGGAGGCGGCCCGCCAGGCCAACCTCGCCCTGCCGGACGTGGGGCTCGAGCAGGTGCGTGCCCTGCGGGACGTCTTCGAGGCCAACCTGCGTGCCAGCTGGCGCTACAAGGCCACCCCCTACGAGGGCGAGCAGTTCACCCTGCTGCCCGCCACCCAGGCGGTGGAGGGCCAGACGGAAGACCGGGGCTGGAGGGCCCTGGTGCCCCCCTCGGGCAGGCTGGATATCCACGAGGTGCCCGGAACGCACTTCGAGCTGTTGAAGCCCCCCTCTGTCCAGTCCGTGGCCGAGCGGCTGCGCGAGTACCTCGAGCGCGCCCACGAGCGGGCCGCTGTGACCCCAAGGACCCCATGAAACCACTGGGGGCTTCCACGGACTTCCGTGGAAGCCTCTGGCGGCTCGGGAGGGCGCTGGTCCGCATGCTGCGCCATCGCTCATGCGGCCCTCGGCCTTGAAGGAGGCGAGGAGGCAGGTTACCAGCTTGGCCTACATGAGGACCGCCTCGTTGGCGGCTTGGCGCTTTGTCAGGTAGGCGTCAAGGACATGTGAGAACTGTGCCGGTGGGCGAGGGCTTCGCCGGGCAGTCGACATCGAGCGAACGCTGGGTGCATGTCAGTCGCCCTGGTGACGCGACGTCATTGCATCCGACGGGCTGCTTGCTATAAAGCCCGTCTCATCGATGGTCCCGTAGCTCAGTTGGATAGAGCGGCGGTTTCCTAAACCGCAGGCCGCTGGTTCGATTCCAGCCGGGGCCACTCGCCCTGCTTCCCAAGTCCCCGGAAGCAGGGCGTTTTTTTGTCCTGGTCGCGCCTCGAAACACTGAACTCCTTCTCGTTCCTGCGCGAAGCCGTGTACCACGAACACCAGCAATAAGCCGTTACGAGCCGCGCAATGGCGGAACTTCGCGCACCCACAGCTCCGCCCGGGCTCTGCGCTCGGCGGAAGCCCACAGGGCGTCATCATGGAGTTCCAGCCGGCCCTCACGACGAAGCAGCGCCACGTTCTCCTCCTCCCTCAGCAGCACGAGATCCTCCCTGGAACCAAGCAGGACCCGACTCACCAGTTCGAGCAGCTCATCCTGAGCCTCGGAGAGGTCCTCCGTGTCCAGGCGCACCTGGAGGCGAAGCCTTGGAAGAAAGCCGTGCTCTTCTTCGGTGTACCGGTTGGTTGGAAACGTGGGCACGGTGGCAACCACCCAGAGGTGCGGAAACACGGTGGTCTCCGCCAACTGTCCTTTATAGCTGGAGGCCCCATCCGGAGCCGAGAGGCCACGGGTGAACTCGCGAACCGCCTCGTGCGGACTCCTGGGCCCGGCCAGGTACAAAACATAGTTGATCGACATGCCTCAGTCCCTCTGATCCGGATAGCCCTTGGGTGTAAAGTTGGTGAATGGCTTTGCCAAACGAAGGGAGAGGATTTTCTTGTCCCTGGTGATCACCAGCACCTGCTCTAGCCCATCAATCGGCCACTCAGCGAACTGCTTCTGAAGGGCAGCAAGATCCACCTTGCTATCCCCGAGGTTGATCACGATGCGTCGCGCCTGCTCGGACTTGACCTTGCCCTCTGCCGTACTCCAGATACTGCGCGCGGAATTGGTGTTGGGCGCATGGTTGTCGAACAGGATTCCCCCAATGCGATAATCGGGATCTTTCACTCCGGGCCGCCTGCCTCCCGGAATCGCTGGCTGCTGTTCGACAGGATAGTTGTTCTCCCTGAGAATCTCAGCGGACTCGTTCTCACGCTTGAGCGCGTTGATATTCTCCTTGGCCTTCTCCTTGGCTGGAATCTCCTTGGGCCTTCCCTTCGGTGTCACCGCTGTCTTGGCGGCATCGGGAACCGCCTTCGAAGGTGTGCGCCAGGCCCGCCAGCAGACGCCCAGCGTGTAGAAGAGCCCAAAGCTAGCCGCGGTCATCAGGTAGTCGCGCGCCAGTCCGTACGCGGACCAGTCCGCGCGGCGGTTGTTGATGACATCGTTCAGCACGCGCTCGGTCGGCACGAAGGAGAGCAGCTCTGCGGTAAGCTGCGTCCCACGGGCCGCTTTCGGGCCCCATTTCATCATGAAAGCCAGCGTGCGAGCACCGATACCGATCCCTCCAGAAATCAGGGTACTGAGGACCAAGACCGGAAGGTCATCCACGATGAACAGCTGGGCTTTTTGAGACCACCACTCACGCCGCTCGCTGTCATTCAGCTTCTGCGCGAGCTCAGCTCCCTCTGGAGTCCGAGCGCTCTTCGACAGCTCATCGAGCAGGGCGCGAGCAATCTCCCACTGATCGTTCTTGCGCAGGGACTTGATGATCTCCGCCGCCGCCGTGTCCGCGCCCTTTAGCTTCCCTTCGCACAGGGAGCGCGCCAGGTCGCACATCGGCGTGAGCAAACCACGAGTCACCTCATGGTCTCGAGGGAACACTGCCGCCTCGTACTCGGTCGGAAAGGACGGGAGCTCCGTTTCACTCACGAGGTGGTGTTCATTGAACATCGCACTCCATGCGAGATCGAAGGACAGCCCCGCCTTCTCCATCTTCCGGTCGATGTAGTCGAAGGCCTCGTTCATCTTCTTCTTGTCGGCCTTCAGCTTGTCCCGGTTGTTCGTGAACAGGTTGTTCAACGCTCCCGATTCACTGATTTGCTTTTCGAAGCAGGCGTTGACGATGGCGCGATAGGTCTGACTGATGCCCTTGCCAATCATTACCTCGGTGTTGTCCGCGGCATGCAGCAGGAACTCGGCCTGCACGAGCGACTCGGTGGCCAGCTCTTCGAGCAGCTTGGCGTGCTCGGAGTTGCCCTTGAGTCCCTTGCCCACGGCCTTCACCTTCTTCGAGAGGGAGATCAACTCGAAGGCCTTCTCGGCCAGTGGTCGCGGAGCAGTCTGCAGATAGCCTGCGGCGCGCGCCCTCATGGTGCTCAACATCCAGCTCAGGATGGACTTCTTGGAGGAACTCGCAGCCATCGCCGAGCTCTCCAGCTCCGCAGCCCCATCCTGCAGGATGTTCGCCGCCAATTCCCCCTGCCCACTCTCGAGCGCTCGCGAGGCGAGCTCCAGCGTGCTGGCGGCCAGGACAATGACGTCATCCGAAGAACTCTTCAGCGCATCGAGCTTACGCCTTTCAGCCATCACTTGCTGTTTGAAGCTATTCCAGATCGCGACCTTGCCGAACTCGTTGGGCTTGATCTTCGTTCCGAACGGGATCCCCTCGCTCGCGCAGTAACGTCTATCAATCTCTTCGTTGATTCTGGCTCGTTCAGCCAATGAAAGTGCGGCGTAGCTTTGCTCACCCGCCAGCCTCTCCGCCTTGACCACGGCATCTCCGGCTCTACCGTGTAGTG
>NZ_JPMI01000030.1 GCF_000733295.1 Archangium violaceum Cb vi76
AGGGGAGATGTTTGCGCGTGTTCCCAGGGGCACTCCTTCGAGGACATTCCCGAAGGGGCTTACCGGCCCCAGTCGGGCGTCAGCAGCGTGCTCTTCTCCTGCCCTGGCAG
This sequence comes from Archangium violaceum Cb vi76, assembly GCF_000733295.1. GTDB lineage: Bacteria > Myxococcota > Myxococcia > Myxococcales > Myxococcaceae > Archangium > Archangium violaceum. Next base: position 111 of record NZ_JPMI01000030.1, read on the forward strand.
CGCGACCTGGTTGTTGCCATCGGCCGTCATCACGAAGAGCTGCGACCCGCCGTTGCGCGTGGAGGTGAAGAGAATCAGGCGCCCGTTGGGCGAGAAGGACGGCTCCTCGTTGTTCGCCTGGTCCTGGGTGAGGCGCGTCACCTTGCCGCTGTCCACGTGGACGGTGAAGAGATCGAACGCGTTGCGCTCGTCGCGAGCGGTGAAGGCGATGAGATCGCCCCGGGGAGACCAGTCCGGCGTCTGGTTGTAGTTGCCCTGGAAGGTGAGCCGGCGCACGCCGGAGCCGTCCGCGTTCATCACGTACACCTGTGGCGAGCCGCCCCGGTTGGACACGAAGGCGATGCGCTTGCCATCCGGCGACCACGAGGGGCTGGTGTTGATGCCGAAGCGCGTGTCCGTGAGCTGCTTGGGCTTGTCGCCATCCGCCTCGGCGACCCAGATCTGCGTGCTCTCACCCGAGGCGAGCGAGTACGCGATGCGCTTGCCATCCGGCGAGAAGGAGATGCCGGTGGCCATCTGCCCCTCGGACGTCTTGATGCGCGCCGTGTTGCCGGCGGGCCGGCGGATGTAGAGCTCCGGCTCGCCCTGCTGGTACGAGGTGTAGCCCACCGCGCCGTCCGGCCCGAGCGAGGGCAGCAGGTTGATGCCGCCGCGGGTCACCTGCTTCGCGTTGCGGCCGTCCCAGTCCGCCATCCAGATGTCGCGGTTGTTGCCCGTCTTGCGCACGTAGGTGATGCGCGAGAGGAAGGGGCTCGGCTCGCGGGTGAAGTGGCGGTAGATGGCGTCGGCGAGCTTGTGGGCCACCTGGCGCGACTCGGCGGCGGGGGCGCTCTGGGACGTCTTGAAGTCCTCGCGGCCGGTGCCCACGTTGAACACGCGCGCCTCGGCCTTCAGCTCGCCGCCCTCCTGGGCCAGCGAGTACTTCACCAGCGACTCGGCGCCCACGTCCGCCCAGCGCGAGAAGTTGATGCTGCCGGCCGCCATGCCCTCCTTCGGGTCCGCCAGGAAGCTGCCGCGGTCCAGCACCTGGAAGATGCCGGAGGCGCGCAGGTCATACATGAAGGCCTCGTCCACCTCCTGGGCGGACGCCTTGGCCTCCTCGCCCTGTACGAGCGGCGCGGTGGCGGCCAGGGGCAGGGGCCGGAAGTTGGCACCGGAGATTTGAATGACGGGCGCCTGGGCGAGCGCCGCCACCGGCAACAGGAGGAGCGAGAGGAAAAGGGCTTTCGCGTTCACGGGCTGAACTCCAGGACGATGCCGCTCTTCTGCAGCGTGTCCCGCAGATGGTCGGGGGGAGGAGAGAAGGGAGAGGCCTTCTTCACCGCGGCCAGTACGGCCGAGTCGAAGAGATCATTGCCGCTGGCCCTGGCCAGCCGCGTCTCGATGACCTCACCGGTGCGGTTGAGGCGCATGGCCACCTGGGCCTTCAGGTACAGACGCTCGTTGTCGGGGATGGTGTCCGCGACGTTGTAGTGGCGGCGCACCTGCGAGGAGAGCAGGCCGAAGTAGCGCTCGCCCTCGGCGGTGGCCGAGTCGCCGTTGGGGTCGCCGTCCTCGGCGCCGTCCAGCTCCTCGTCGGGTTTCGACTTGGAGAGCTTGTCGAAGGCGCCGAACAGCTTGTTGCGCCGGTCCTCGCCCTTCGTCTCGCCCTTCTGGGGCGCGGGGGCGGGGGCGGGCTCCGGCTTCACCCCGGGGATGGGCACGGCCACCTTGGCCGGCGCGGGCGCGGGGGCGGTGGGCGTGGGCGGGGCCTCCACCTTCTTGGGCGGAGGCGGAGGCGGCTGCTCCTTGCGGGGCAGCAGCTTCTCGTCCCGGGGCTTGCCCAGGCGCACCAGCGTGGCGCGGATGGGCTTCTGGTCCAGCTGCACCCGGGGACCCTCGACGAAGGCGTTGTACAGCCCCACGGCGACCAGGATGAGCACGTGCCCCCCGAGGGACACGCCGAGGAAGCGTCCCAGGCGGGAGCCCCTCGGTGCGAGCAGACTGTGATGGACGGCCGGGTGCATGGGCTAGCGCCTTGCTTCCTTCGCTTCCTTCTTGCCCTTGTTGGACGCCCGGCCCCCGGCGGTGGGGTCCGTGATCATCCCCACGTTGCTGATGCCGGCGCGCTGGGCGGCGGCCATGACGTCCACCACCACGCCATACGGCACGTCCCGGTCCGCGTGCAGGTACAGCTCCTTGTCCGCCTGTGCCTTGGCGTTGGTGGCCAGCTTCTTCTCCAGCTCGTCCACCGGCACCTCGGCCTCGCCGATGTAGATGCGACGCTGCGCGTCGATGGACAGCACCAGCTTCTTCTCGGCGGCCTCCACCGGGGCGGCCTTGGCCTCCGGGAGGTTCACCTTGACGCCCTGCTGGATGAGGGGTGCCGTCACCATGAAGATGATGAGCAGCACCAGCATCACGTCCACCATGGGCGTGACGTTGATCTCACTCATGGTGACGCGGCCGCCGCTTCCGCGATTGGAGCCCATGCCCATGGCGCGTGTCTCCTAGCGGAAGAAGTGCCGCTTGATGATGTTGAGGAAGTCCGCGGAGAAGTTGGCCATCTCCGTGTCGAACACCTTGATGCGGCTGACGAACGAGTTGTAGGCCACCACCGCGGGGATGGCCGCGAACAGGCCGGCCGCCGTGGCGAACAGCGCGTTGCCCACCGGCGCCGCCACCGTGGCCAGGGTCGCGTTGCCCTGCTCGGCGATGGAGTTGAAGGCGTTGAGGATGCCGATGACCGTGCCGAACAGGCCCACGAAGGGCGAGGCCGCGCCCACCGTCCCCAGGAAGGACACCCGGTGCTCCAGGTCGGTGAGCTGCGTGGTGGACGCCCGGTTGAGCGCCCGCTCCACGTTCTCGATGCCGCCCAGCCGCTCGGACATGGCGCCCTCGGCCCCCTCCTTGTGCTGCGCCAGCTTGCTCAGCTCCTCGTACCCGGCGCAGAACACCTTGGACAGCGGCGAGCCGTCCAGCTTCTGGGCGTCCTGGTAGATGGTCTCCAGCCGGGAGGCCTTCCAGAAGGAGTCCAGGAAGCTGAGGGACTGTCTCCGGGCCCGCGACAACTGGGTGTGTTTGAGTGCGATGAGCGCCCAGGAGGCCACCGAGACGGCCATCAGCAGGCCCAGCACGCCCAGCTCCAGGACGGAGGCGTCACGGAGGATCTGCAGGTAGTTCATGGCGCCGAGCGCCGGGGGGAGGTGGGGCAGCATCATGGGGGTCAGGCCGTAACATCCGTGTCCGGGGTGGTCAAACAAACCCGGTGGGGGGAGGGAGCTGGCGGGAGAGAGTTGCCGGGCTTTGAATAAATTCCCCAAGGGGGCGTCCGAGGGGGTGTGTGACGGGCCGGATGCCCGTACCCCCCTCCCTATCGATGTAGAATCGAGGACGTCCCATGAACGCCAGAATCCTCACCGCATTCCTCTGTCTCACGGCCGCCAGCACGGGCTGCATCATCGTCGACGGTGACGGTGATGGTGGTGGTTACCAGCAGGGCTACGAAGGCGATGTCACCTTCCTGTGGACGTTCGCGCCCAATGGCCGCTGCGCGGATGTGCCGGATGTGAAGAACATCCAGATCTCCATCCCCGGGGAGTCGCTCCACAACAACGGCGTCTATGCCTGCAACACCGCCGGAGTGGATGGAATCGTCCTGCACGACTTCATGCCCGGCAACTACCCCTACACCGTCCGGGCCATCGGTTATGACGGCGACACCCTCTTCGAGGGCCGGGGCACCTTCACGGTGAACGGGGATGTGCGGGTGAACATCGACCTGACGCCCAACGGGATGTCCTATGCGCTGGTGTCCTGGTACTTCCCGCCCAACACCTACAGCAACAACCCGTCCTGCTCGCAGGCCGGCGTGAGCTACATCCAGGCGCAGATCGACGACGGCGAGTGGGTGACGCTGAACTGCGCGGACGGCATGAGCAACGGGGGCGTGGAGACGCCGTGGCTGGCGGATGGGACGCACACCATCCAGATGATCGCCTATGGCCGGGATCGGGCGGGCCGGGACAACCTGCCGCTGTACAACACCTTCGGCACGTTCACGACGAGCGCGGGCAGCCCCCGGTCCGAGTCCTACCGGTTCTTCGAGGTGGGTGGCATGTCGCTGCGCTGGGAGCTGTGGGATGGCAGCGCGCGCCGGTCGTGCGCCGAGGCGGGCATCACGGGGATGGTCATCAACCTGAAGAACCTGGCGACGGGCGAGCTGGTCTACGGCACGGCGGGTGACTACCAGTCCTGCACGGGCGCGCCCATCCTCTACCAGTACCTGAAGCCGGGCCGGTACGAGGTGTACATCCGCGGCATGAAGGGCTCGTCCATCGCCTACAGCAACGAGGACCTCCCGGACGTGCTGACGGTGAACGCCTTCGAGCAGAAGACGGCGTCGGACGTCTCCTACACGGTGGCCCTGGTGCGCGAGTACTAGTCAGCCGCCAGGTCGCTTGGAGTCCGGAGGGCCGGGGCATCCGCCTCGGCCCTCCTTGCTTTGCGGGCGGGCGGCTGGGGTTGGCATCAAACGTGATAGGGAAGCCGGTTATGCGGCAAGGAAGCCACAGTCCCATCGGGGTTTTCGATTCGGGTGTCGGAGGACTGACGGTCCTCAAGGCACTGATGTCCCACCTTCCCCACGAGAGCACGCTCTACCTGGGAGACACGGCGCGGGTGCCCTACGGCACGAAGTCGGGCGAGGTGGTGACGCGCTACTCGCTGAAGAACGCGGAGTTCCTGCTGGAGCGGGGCATCAAGCTGCTGGTGGTGGCGTGCAACACGGCGTCGGCGGTGGCGTTGCCGGCGCTGTCGGCGGCGCTGCCGGTGCCGGTGGTGGGGGTGATCGCTCCTGGGGCGAGGGCGGCGCTGAGGCGGACGCGGGGCGGAGGGGTGGGGGTCATCGGGACGCCGGGGACCATCCGTTCAGGGGCGTACCAGCGGGAGCTGGAGGCGGCTGCGGGGGCGGAGGGGGTGAAGGTGAAGGCGAGGGCGTGCCCGCTCTTCGTGCCGTTGGCGGAGGAGGGGTGGCTGGGAGGAGACGTGCCGCGGCTGGTGGCCCGCGAGTACCTGGCGGACTTCGCGCGGAGCGGGGTGGACACGCTGGTGTTGGGGTGTACGCACTACCCGCTGCTGAAGGAGGTCATCGCCGAGGCGGTGGGGCCGCGGGTGGAGCTGGTGGACTCGGCGGAGGCGACGGCGGAGGTGGTGGCGTCGCTGCTGGAGGAGCAGATGCTGCTGGCGCCCGGGGGAGGGACACCGGCGCACCACTACTTCGTGACGGACGTGCCGGAGCGTTTCGTGGAGGTGGGGGCGAGGTTCCTCGGGAGGCCCATCCACGCCGCGGAGCAGGTGGACCTGTCCTTCTAGGGAACACAGTCCCCCTCTCCCTCCGGGAGAGGGACGGGGTGAGGGTGCCACGGGCCCCAGCTTCCCCCCTGGAGCCCCCACCCACGGACCCGCGAATCAGGAAGGCCGAGCGGAGGACACGGGCGCCTCGTCCGGAGTCGCCTCCTCCAGGAGCTCCTTGGCGGCCTGGACGACGGGAGGAGTCGCCGTGGAAGTCGCCTCGAAGAGCTCGAGGGCGGCCTCGGTGCCGATGTCGTCCTTGCGGGGAATCAGCCCGGTGACGCGGGTAATGAGCCGCTCCAGGGTGGGGAAGAAGCCGATCATCACGAGCGGCTTGTTCATCCATCCGACGGTGATGCAGTAGTACTTGTTGAAGGGCGCGGTGTGGTGGATGCGGTGGTGGTCGGGGGGGAGGATGAGGTGGACGCGCTGGAGGAAGCCGATGAGCGCGGGGGGGTGGTCCATGTGGGACCACTTGTGGAACTGGTTGGTGGCCATCACCCAGAAGATCATGGCGCCGAGGAAGGCGGAGACGAAGACCTGGCCGGGGCTCGCGTGGGGGAGGAGGACGGCGAGGATGGCGACGGGGAGGGAGACGAGGCAGTTGTTGCCGTTGGTCTCCACGAAGTCATGGCGGGTGATGGCCTTCTCGTCGACGTGGTGCTCGCGGAAGGGGCGGATGAAGGCCTTGCCGAGCACGGGCATGTCGGTGGAGCCCCAGGTGTCGCCCATCCAGTGGACGAAGCCGGAGACGAAATCGGCGGCCAGGTAGCCCAGCAGGAGGGCGCTGAGGAGGAGCCAGGGGCCGGTGTGGGGGTTGCCCCACAGGCGCCAGACGAGGGCGAGCTCCAGGCCAACGAAGGAGACGATGCTGGCGATCTCCATGGCGCGGATGGCGGGCGAGTAGCCCTGGGCCAAAGCGGTGGCGTCCTGCTGACGCAGGTGGTTCTTGAGCTCGTTCTTCTTCGTCATGAGTCCCGTCGTGCTCAGGGGGGCCGGGCGGGAGCCGCCGACCCTGTCCAGGGAGACTCTACCTGGAGTTGGATCCTGGACGAAGTCATCGGGTGAACGATGCAGGCGCCCGGTCTTCCAGCCGGGAGGCCAGCGGGCATCCGAGGAAGAAGGACCGACGCGTTCCTTGTGTCCCCTGGTGGCCGCTGGTACGTTCCGCCGCCTCGGGCATGGCGAAAACCTTCGAAAAAGCCGTCACCGGCTTCAACCACAACATCAAGTACAAGGGGAAGGTCTACCACGTCCAGACCGAGGACTCGGGCGTCAACAACCCCCACATCATCACCCACCTGTTCGTGGGGGGTAACATCCTCGCGTCCAAGAAGACGTCGTACGCGGACATCCTCAACGCCGAGAACCTGGGCGAGGTGGTGCGCGAGTTGATGGAGGAGCAGCACAAGGAGATGCTGCGCAACCTCATCAACGGGGTGTACGACGGCTTCGACACGTCGGGCGTGCGGCACTACCAGCCGGGTCAGTTGGGCACGGCCGAGGACGCCGCGCAGGCCCGGCAGGCGGCACCGGTGGCCAAGCCGCAGCCGGCCCCGCCGCCGGGTGCCTTCGTGCCCCCGGAGATCGCCGCGGCGCGTGCCATGAAGGTGGCGCCGAAGATCAACGAGGTGGGCGTGGAGACGCTCTTCGGAGAGGACCTCATCTCCGAGAAGAGCCTGGACGAGGTGATCCTCAGCTACCTGGCGGGCGAGGACAACAACCAGTAGTCCCGCGCGGCCGTGCTCAGCCGAGCACGAAGCGCACCCAGACGAGCCCGTAGAGGGTGAGGAGCGCGGCGGCCAGCAGGTCCAGCGGCAGCCCCACCTTCATCATCGTGGGCAGGCGGACGTAGCCGCTGCCGAAGACGATGGCATTGGGCGGAGTGCCCGCGGGCAGGGCGAAATCGCACGACGAGGCGAAGGTGCTCACGGCGAGCAGGGGCAGCGAGCCGGGGAGCACGTTGAGGAGCACGTTCACGGTGGCGGTGTTGGAGGCCACGGCGGACAGGAGCACGGTGGACAGGGCCACGGCGCCGTACTGGGCGGTGGGGCCCAGGGACTCGAGGTTCGCCAGGCGCGCGGCCATGTACGTGGAGAGCCCGCCGCCCTCGATGCCCGCGGCGAGCGCGAAGCCGCCTCCCAGGAGCAGCAGCGTGTCCCAGGGGACGCGGGCGAGGGACTGGAGCGACAGCCGGCCCAGCAGTACGAGCGTCCCGGCGGAGAGCAGTGCCACGCTCGCTTCGTAGTGCTTGCCGAGCAGCTTGAAGCCCCCGAAGGCCGAGGCCACCCAGGGCGCGAGCACGGGCCGCAGGAAGTCCCCGCCCATCCACAGGAGAGCGGCCACCAGGAAGACGGCGCCCACCACCTTCTCGCCGCTCGACAGGGGCCCGAGTGCGGACAGTTCCCGCTGGATGACGTCCACGCCCTTGCCGGGGCCGAGAGCGTCCCGGCGGCCCATGCGCCACAGCATGCACCAGACGAGTGGCACGAAGAGGAGGACGAAGGGCAGGGCGGCGGCCATGTACTCGAGGAATCCCACGTCGGTGCCGAGCCGTCGCGAGGCGACGCCCGCGAAGACGGAGTTGGTGGGGCTGCCGATCTTGGTGCCTATTCCGCCCACGTTGGCACCGTAGGCCACGCCCAGCATGAGCGCGGCGCCGAAGTGCTCCAGCCGGCGGCCCTCACTGGCCTCGAGCTGGGCGATGAGGGCCAGGCCAATGGGCACCATCATCACGGCGGTGGCGGTATTGGAGATCCACAGGGAGACGGAGGCGGTGGCCACGAGCATGCCGAGCAGCAGGAGTTGGGGAGCGGTGCCGATGGCGCGCATGATGAGCAGGGCGATGCGCCGGTGCAGGTGCCATTGCTCCAGGGCGGCGCCCAGGGCCATGCCGCCGAGGAAGAGGAAGATGTAGGGGTCCACGTAGGGCAGGGCGGCGCGGCCGAGGGAGGCGGGCAGGCCGACGCCGAAGACGCCCAGCGCGGGGAAGAGGACGAGGGGGAGGAGGGCCGTCCAGGCGATGGGGATGGCCTCGGTGAACCACCAGAGGGCCATCCAAGCGGCCACGGCGGCAGCGGCGGCAGGGCGGTGGCCCATGCCGGGTACGGCGTGGAGCCCCGAGGGGATGAGCAGAAGGGCCCCGGCGGCGAGCGGCCCGGCGAGCATGCCAACCAGACGCACACGGGACGGCGAGGTAGGGGGTGCACTCCGGGTCGAGCGGGAAGCCACGTCCCCACCGTGCCACAGGTGGCGCGAGCGGGGACGATCATCTCCGGCGGATGGGTTGAAAAGAGATCCAACGAGGGCTGATCAAGGGACCGGAGTTTTGGATCTCCCCTTTCGAACTCCTCGCTTCCTCACCATCGTTTGAGCCGTTCTCCACCGGACCACACGATGCACGAACTATGAGCATGTTGATGTGTGCTTCCCTTGAGTTCTGGGCTGGATAGGATGGGAGTGCACATGCGGTCCACCTCCTCCACTCCACGGGGCAAGCTCTTCGTACAGCCGGGTAACCGGCTGCTCGGAGTAGTGATTGCGTATCTTGCAATCACAGGCGCCTGCCGTCCGTCCGGATGTCTACCGGACGAACCTCGAACAACCGGTTCGAAACCGCAGCTCCACGATAACTGCTCGAACGACTCTGATTGCCAGTTCGCGCATGTCTGCCTGATGTGGTCTCGTCCGAGCGCGGGTTGTCTTGGAATGAGGACGACCTTGTATGGGGGCTCCTGTGAGATCCCGTGCAATGCCGACTCAGAATGTCCAAGCCCCATGAAGTGTCTCGTCAACATGCATACACTCGTACAGTCTTGCCTCTAGCGGAGCATAAGACGGAGAGGGGCAGGGTTGAGGGAGGAGGGCCGAGGACAGGGTCCGCCCGAGTAGTGCGCCCGGAGGGTGGAGAGGCCGCGCGGCCATGTACGTGTGGTGGGGCTGCCGCTCTTCCCGTGAGTGGCCTGGGGCGTTGCCAGGATGTGCCCGGACAAAGGGGACTCGCGATGGTGCAGCCGCTCGGGCGCCTGGGCATCGTGGGGTACCAGACGCTCGTGGAAGCTTCGCGCCAGGCCAGGGTGCACTACCGCATCCAGACCCGCCGTCTGGCTGAAGAGCGCCACGGCGAAGGAGCGCTCCGCATGAAGATGGGGACTGTCGGGCAGCCCGAGCGCTCCCTCCTCCACGGCGAGAGGAGGGACGTCCGAAAACTCGAGCCGGTCAACCGCTACCGCGGGCTCACTGCTCCGGGAGGCTGCTATAGATCGACGGATAGTTCGCCTTCAGCTCCTGGGTCCGCGTGAACCACACGTCATCCCAGGTGAAGCTGAAGTTGCTCCAGAAGCTGTCCGATCTGGGAACGGCGTTGTTGGCCTGATACATGATCTCGCCGTCGTTGCGGGTCTTGAAGCTCGCGGAACCGAAGTTCGAGGACTCGAGCCGCGACCGGTAATCACGGTTCTGCCAGTAGCGCTCCCACTCGTCGTTGTTCCAGGACTTGTAGGCACGGTAGTGGCTCAGGACGTACGGCAGATAGAAGTCACCCTTGTTCCCGATGTACTCGACGCGATCGCGGTCGCCCTGATTGGCGAAGCGGAACGCGTGCGTCCCCACACCGTCCTTGTGGTACACGATGTACGCGTGACCCTGGTTGCGGATCGTGTCGTTGATGTGCCGGGTGTCGAAGTTGCCGTGAGCGCTCGCGGAGATGTGGCTCACGAACTCGGAGCTGCCACCACCCGTGTAGTCGATGCGCCCGGTCCACACGATGACCGTCTCGACATCGTGGCGATGCCCGCCCAGGAACGAGCCGCCGAGGGCCTGATCCTTCTCGAAGTAGAGCTCGTAGAAGTGCGCGCAGCGCCTCACGCGGCCCTGCGCCTCGTTCCGCTCGTTGCACAGCTGCCGGTGGATGACGTTGGCGAAGGCCTCGAAGCCTCCGTCGCGGCAGCTCCCCTGTGGCGTGCCCGTCGCATTGAGACCGGGGTTCTGGCTCAGGTTGTTGTTGCGATTGAAAGGAGTGGCCGGATAGCAGCCGTCCGAGTCGAAGTCGAACACCGGATGGTAGTTCGAGATCTGCCCCTGATTGAACAGCGAGGGCGCGTGGTCCATCCGGGGAAGCTCGTCGGCGAAGGCACTTCCACCGACGGTCAGGCCGCACAGGGCGACGGAGAGTGACAAGGTCTTGCGCATCTTGGAGTGAATGGGGTGAGCGAACATGGGGTTCTCAGTGGGGTTTCCAGGCTGCACACGTCGTGGCTGACTCGACGTCGTCGAACGTCCTCGACTCCGCCACCGGCTCCCGGGGCGCACCTCGTGCAACGAAACGGTCAAGTTGCATGACCGTGACGACCGAACGACCTGCGCCTTCGGAACCGGCGATTCCACGGTAATTCGTTTTGGCGAAAATCAAACGACCGTGCGCTGGAACGTGATGGCAATCCGCTGGATACATCCGGAAAGGTGCGTGGATCGCGGCTGAAGTGGGCACCTCCTGGAACCGGCTCCGGGAACCCGTCGCGCGGAGCGGGAACGAGGCGCTTCGGGCTCTTGCTCGAACGCGCACGAGGCCTGCGGAGCCTACTTCGAATCTGGAGGTTCCAGTTCTTCCGGCAGGGGCCTGGGGACGAACTTCAATCCCTTCGGCATGGCATATACGACAAAACCCTGGTCAGCGATTTTAACGAGAGCGCCATCCCTGGCATGGCCACTGGCGAGCCACTTGTCCGCTTCCTCTTTCGTCGCGAACGTTTGGGCAATGGTCACCGGCTTGTAGGTGAAGAACCTCTGAAAATAATCGCGGTATTCATCCAGTTTCTGGGTGTCGCGGAGATAGAGCAACGCTACCGAGGCAATTCGGAGCGCCTCGTCTTCCGGCGTGCCCTCCGGGTATTTCGCACCCACGGTGCCGAGTGTCTTCATGACGGTGTCGACATCAAAGTTTGAATGATAGGTCATGGGTGTACCGGTTAGAGGGCAAGAGGAGCCAGAATCAGCGCGCCAGAGCCGCCAGTCGTAATGACGAAGGCAACGCCAGCGATGATGACGACCGTACCAAGCGTCACTTCGGCCTTGTGCGTCCGGATCCATCCAACCGCGTCCTCGACGCGCGAGAATTTCAACTCCTTCGCCTTCTTCTCATTCTCCTTTTCGCATTCCATATACTGCTTGCGGCATTCCCTGGTGCAATACTCGTTATACCATTCGTCCCGTTTCGTGTGAGGCCATGGCAGAGTAGGGGCGTTCCAACACTCTTTGAAGCATTGGACATGCTCCGCATCGCAGTCGCGGAAGCCAGCGCCGCCAGTGCCGAGAGCGCTGCCGACTCCACGCGCATCCTCGGAGATGAAGTAGATGCGGTTTTCCGGCCGTTGCCCGTGGGCGCATCCGACGCTGAGCACCCCCATTGCGGTCATCAAAACGACCAATCTCATCGCGCTGCACTCCTCGTACTCATTCATTCTGCCTGACACTCATGCTCAACAACCTCCATGGTACGGATGGCGGACGGTGAGGAGGTCGGGGGGGTCCAAGGAGTTTGTTTCGAAGAAAACATGAGCAGGACGGCCCCGGCGGCGAGCGGCCCCGCGAGCAGGCCGAGCAGGCGCATCCGGGCCGGTGTGGTGGATGTCGTACTCCGGGGCGAACGGGAAGCCACGTTCCCACCGGGACACAGGCGACGTGCACCTCGGTAGTCCCCGGGCGCTTCGCCTCGGCCGGGTGTTGGCGTGAAGCTGGAGGCGCTGGACGAGGCGGTCTGGGGTCGAGAACCCCGCTCGTGATAGGGTCCCCAGCCGTGGCTCGATTCGCCAACATCGAGGATGTGCGGCAGCGGGCGAGGCGCCGGTTGCCTCGCTTCCTCTTCGATTTCGTGGAGGGCGGCGCGGATGACGAGGTCACCGTGCACGCCAACCGGCGGGCCTTCGGCGACTATGCGTTCCGCGCCCGCACCCTGGTGGATGTCAGCACACGGGACTTGTCGACAACGCTGCTGGGGCAGCGTCTGGCGCTCCCGGTGATCCTCGGGCCGGTGGGCCTCGCGGGGTTGCTCGCCCCCAGGGGTGAAGTCCTCGCCGCGGAGGCGGCCGCGCGCAAGGAGACGGTGTTCGTGCTGAGCACCATGTCCGTGTGCACCATCGAGGAGGTCGCGGCGGCCTCGCCCGCGTCCCGGTGGTTCCAGCTCTACATCTGGAAGGATCGGGAAGTCACCCGCTCGCTGGTGGAGCGGGCGCGGGCCGCGGGCTACAGCGCGCTCTGCCTCACGGTGGATGTCCCGGACATGGGCAATCGTGAGCGCGACGTGCGCAACGGCTTCGTGGTGCCGCCGCGCCCCACGCCCTCCAATGTGCTGGATCTCCTGCTGCACCTGGGTTGGGTGATGCGGATGACGCGCTCGCCGCGTGCCACCTTCGGCAACTTCCTGGACACGAAGGCCCTGTCCCGCCGGGACGCGGTCTCCGTGGCCGGCTACACGTCGCGCCAGTTCGATCAATCCGTCACCTGGGCGGACGTGGAGTGGCTCCGTGGGTTGTGGCCCGGTCCGTTGGTGCTCAAGGGCATCACCACCGCCGAGGACGCACGGCGTGCCGTGCAACATGGGGTCGAGGCCATCGTCGTCTCCAATCACGGTGGGCGGCAGTTGGATGGTCTGCCAGGCGCCCTGGACGTGCTCCCCGAGATCGTCGAGGCCGTGGAGGGACGGGCGGAGATCGTCCTGGACGGTGGCGTCCGCCGCGGCTCGGACGTGGTGAAGGCGCTCGCGCTGGGGGCTCGCGCCTGCATGATCGGCCGGCCGTTCCTCTATGGGCTGGCGGCCGGAGGCCAGGGCGGCGTGGAGCTGGTGCTGGAGCTCCTCCGCAAGGAGATCGATCGCACGCTGCTGCTTCTGGGCTGCCCCCGGGTGGCTCAACTGGATGCCTCGTACCTGCGCGGGCCCGAAGGGGCGCACGCCGGGGGCGGAATCCAGCGGGCGGCCCTGAAGAGCCTGGCGGGCTGACCTCCTGGCGAGCAGGCGGACCGGGCGCACCCGGGACGGCCGGGTGGGGCGCGCAACCCGGCTTCAGCGGGGAGCGACATGCCCAACGTGGCGAGGTGGCCTCCACGAGGCCATAATCGGTCCCGCCGATGATCCAGATGTTCCACGTCTACAAGGCGTATCCAGGCGATCCGCCCGTCCTCTCGGACATCAACCTTCACGTGCAGAAGGGTGAGTTCGTCTTCCTCACCGGACCCTCGGGCGCCGGGAAGACGACCCTCATGAAGCTCATCTTCTGCGGCGAGAAGGCCACCAAGGGGCAGATCCTCGTGGGCGGTCGCAACATCGCCCGCATCCGCGAGTCGGCCATCCCCTACCTGCGGCGCAACATCGGGGTCGTCTTCCAGGACTTCAAGCTCCTCCCCCACCGCACCGTCGAGGACAACGTCGCCTTCGCCCTGGACGTCCTTGGTGTCCCTCGTGCCGTGGCTCGCGAGCGCGTCCAGCGCATGCTCAAGCTCGTGGGCCTGCAGCACAAGGCCAGCTCCATGCCCCTCAAGCTCTCCGGTGGTGAGCAGCAGCGCGTGGTCATCGCCCGGGCGCTCGTCAACGACCCCACCATCCTCCTGGCCGACGAGCCCACCGGCAACCTGGACCCGGCGCTCACCCTGGAGATCATGGACCTCCTGATGGACGTCAACGCGCGTGGCACCACGGTCATGGTCGCCACCCACGATCACAGCCTCATCACCCGCTACCAGAAGCGCACCCTGCGCCTGGAGAACGGCTTCATCGTGTCGGATGAGGACGGCGTCAAGGCCGCCCGGCGGATGGCGGCGGGATGAGCGTCTTCGCGAAGACGGCCTACTTCTGGCGCTCGGCGGCCTCGGGCCTCCGGCATGCGCCCTTCATCCACTTCGTCGCCGTCACCACCATCGCCATCGCCATCTTCTCCGCCGGCCTCGCCCAGGCCACCGGCCGCATGGTCGAGGCCCTCATCGGCTCGCTCGGCGGCGAGGTCCAGGTGACGGTGTACCTCTCCCCCGAGCTCGACGAAGAAGGCGCCGCCGTGCTGCGCGAGCGCATGGTGGCCCTCAGTGGTGGCCGCGCCAATCTGGTTCCTCCTCGGGCCGCGCTCGAGCGGCTCGCGACCGAGCTGGGCGACCTCGGCGAGGCGCTGGCCCAGTTGCCGGAGAATCCGCTGCCGCCCTCGCTGGAGCTGGAGGTCCCCCAGGAACGGCGCACCCCGGGCGCGCTCAAGGCGCTCGCACAGCAACTGCGCGCCATGCCCGGCGTCACCGGCGTGGACTACGGCGAGGAGGCCGTGGAGCGGCTCTCGGCCATCTCCAAGGCGCTGCGCTATGGCGGGTGGGTGGCCTTCGCCGTGGTGCTGCTCGCCACCGTGGTCATCGTGTCCGCGACGTTGCAGCTCGCCATCTACGCGCGCCGCGGCGAGATTGAAATCCAGAAGCTGGTCGGCGCGACGGACCGCTTCGTCAAGGCGCCCTTCCTCATCGAGGGCTTCCTCCAGGGTCTGCTCGGGGCCGGTGTGGCGCTGGCGGGACTGCTCGCCTTCGAGCGGCTCGCGGGGCCCGGTCTGGCCTCGCTCTTCTCCTTCCTCGTGGGTCCCGGCGGCATGGTGCCGCTGCTGGAGCCGCGCATCGCCCTCGAGCTGCTGGCGGCGGGCTGTGGGCTGGGGCTCGGTGGCAGCTTCATCGCGGTGGGGCGCTTCCTGCGGGTATGAGCCGGCTCGTCCTCCTCTCTCTGCTGCTGTGGGGTGGTGCCGCCCTCGCCCAGGAGGACGGGGTTCCCCCTGCATCCGCCCAGCAAGGCGCGGCGGAGTCATCTCCCGCGCTCGACGAGGCGTCCGAACGGGAGGCCGTGCGCGAGAAGCTCGCCACGCAGCGGGCGGCGCTCGCGCTCATCGAGTCCCGCAAGGTGTCCGCGCTGGAGGTGTTGGAGATGGTGGAGCAGCGCGCGGCCACCAGCTCGCAGCGGGTGAAGGCGCTGGAGCGCGACCTGTCCGTCTTCCGCAAGCGGCTCGCCGTGGCCGAGCAGGAGGACGCCCTGACGCAGGAGATGCTGCGCGGGCAGATGCGCCGGCTGTCCCCCCGGCTGTGGGGCATGTACCGCCTGATGCGCCGCCGGCCGTTGGAGGTGCTGCTGAGCGCGAAGGACTTCTCCGCCATGGTGTGGCGCTCGCGCGCGTTGCGGGCGACGCTCGAGGAAGATCTGCGGCTCCTGCGCACGGTTCAGCGGGTGGCCCGGTTGCGGCGCCAGTCGGCGGCCGAGCTGCGCCGGTTGCAGGGCTCGCTGGACGTGCGCCTGGGTTTCCTGCGTGAGCAGGCGGCACTGGCGCGTGCCCAGCAGGCGGCGCTCGAGGAGATCGTGGGCGCCATCAAGGGCGAGGCGGAGCTGGCGCGGCGCATGGTGCGCGAGCTGGAGCAGGCGGACGAGGACCTCACCCGCGTCATCCAGGACCTCAACGAGGGTCCGGCCTCGTCCGGCTTCGGTGCCCTCAAGGGCAAGCTGCCCTTCCCCTCGCCGGGCCTCATCGAGGTGGGTTTCGGCAAGGTGGTGAACCCGCGCTTCAACACCGTCACCGTGCAGAAGGGCGTGGACATCCGCGCGCCCGCGGGCTCGCCGGTGAAGGCGGTGGCCGAGGGCACCGTGGCCTACGCGGGATGGATGCGCGGCTACGGCAACCTGCTCATCCTCGACCATGGTGGCGGCTACCACACGCTGGTGGCGCACCTGGCCTCCGTGGCCCAGGACGTGGGTGCCCAGGTCGCCGCCGGTGACGTGGTGGGCGAGGTCGGTGACACCGGCTCGCTCAAGGGCGCCTATCTGTACTTCGAGATCCGCCGCGCCGGGCAGGCGGTGGACCCAGCCCCCTGGTTGGCACGATGACCGCTCCCATCCGTACGGGATTGATTGGATACGGCCTGTCCGGTGCGCGCTTCCATGCGCCGCTGCTCGCCGCGGAGCCCGCCTTCTCCCTGACGGCGGTCGCGACCCGCAAGGCCAGCGAGGTCGCTCGTGACTGGCCGGGTGCGCGCGTGCTCTCCCAGGACGAGCTGCTGGCGGACCCGTCGCTGGAGCTGGTCATCATCGCCACGCCCAACGACTCGCACGCGGCGCTGGCGGAGCGGGCGCTCCTGGCCGGCAAGCACGTGGTCGTGGAGAAGCCTTTCACCCTCGACTCGGCCGAGGCCTTGCGGTTGGATGCACTGGCACGCGAGCGCGGCCGGTGTCTGACCGTCTTCCACAACCGGCGCTGGGACGGGGACTTCCTCACCGTTCGCCAATTGCTCGAGCAGGGACGGCTCGGCCGGTTGTTCAGCTTCGAGAGCCACTTCGATCGCTTCCGGCCGCAGGTGAAGGCGCGCTGGAAGGAGGACGATGTTCCCGGTGGTGGCACGCTGTGGGATCTCGGCTCGCACCTGATTGACCAGGCCCTGCAGTTGTTCGGCATGCCCGAGTCCGTCATCGCGGACCTCGGCCGGCAGCGCACGGGTGCGCGGGCCACGGACTGGTTCCACCTGCTGCTGCGCTATGGCGAGCTGCGCGTGCTGCTGCACTCGGGCTCGGTGGTGCACGAGCCCTGGCCGCGCTTCGTGCTGCAGGGCGAGGCCGATGCCTGGAGCAAATACGGGTTGGATCCTCAGGAGGAGCAGCTCGGGGCGGGGCTCCGGCCGGGCCTGGCGGGTTGGGGCATCGAGCCTTCGGAGCGCTCCGGCCGACTGAGTCGCGGCGGAATCGTGCAGGGCCTCCCGGGCCGCTATCAATCGTTCTACCGCCAGTTGGCCGAGGCCATCGCGGGCGGGGGCCCGGTGCCGGTGACGGCGGAGAGCGCGGCCCAGGTCATCCGAATCATCGAGGCGGCGGAGCGCAGCGCACGCGAGGGCCGGCGCATCCCGCTCCCTGGCTGATTTCCCGCATTCCGGGCCGGGAACCCGGCTTCCGGGCGTCCACTCGTGGATGGATACCGTGTGGAAGATGATGCGGTGCGGCATGGAGGAGGTTAGCTTTCGGCCGTGGATCTCATGTCAGGACTCCAGGAAGTCACCCGGCGCATGTTGGTGGCGCGCGGGGTGCGGTCGAGCATGGTGGACGTGGCCGGGCAGCGGCTGCACCACTACGAGCTGAAGGGGAAGGGCAAGGGGCCGCCGGTGCTGCTGGTGCACGGGCTGGGCGGGACGGCCAACGGCTTCGCGCGCATCTTCTTCGGGCTGGCCCGGCGCTTCGAGCGGGTGTTGGCGGTGGACCTGCCGGGACACGGCTTCTCGCCGGAGTACTGCCTCGGGCCCACGTGCGTGCGAGGCCAGTACAACATGCTGGTGGAGTACTGCCGGAAGGTGGTGGGGGGCCCGTCCTTCGTGGTGGGCAACTCGCTGGGCGGTGCCCTGTCCGTACAGCTGGCGGCCGAGCATCCCGAGCTGGTGAAGGCCCTGGGGCTGGTGGCACCCGCGGGAGCGGACGTGGGGCACGAGTTCTTCGTGGAGGTGCTCCAGGCCATGGACGTGCGCACGGCCGAGCAGTGTCGCGCGCTCACCAGGCGCCTCTTCCACCGTCCGCCCATGGTGATGATGGCGCTGGCCGACATGGTGCGCGGCATCTACTCGACACCGGCGGTGAAGGCGCTGAGCGCGGACGCGCTGGCCACGCGCGAGTACCTCAAGCCCGAGGTGCTCCAGTCGCTCGCCATGCCGGTGCTGCTCGTGTGGGGTGGGAGTGAGAAATTGCTGCCCCGGCAGAGCCTGGACTTCTTCCGCTCGCACCTGCCGGCGCACTCGCGGGTGAGGGTGGTGGAGGAGTTCGGCCACATCCCGCAGGTCGAGCGGCCGAACGAGCTGCTGTCGGAGTTGGTGCAGTTCGCGGACGCCACGGGGCTGTAGGAGGGCCGGGGCGTGGGCCGGGTGCTAGACTCGGGGCTCATGCGCTCCCTGCACTCCTGGCGCGCGGCACTCGCCGCGGGCCTGTTGCTCCTGGCTCCCGCGGCGCGGGCGGATGGACGTGAGCCCTCCGCTCCTTCCAATACCGCCACGTACGAGCAGCTCGAGGTGTTCGCCCGGGTGCTCTCCTACGTGGAGAACAACTACGTGGAGCCGGTGGATGAGAAGCGGATGATGTACGGCGCCATCCAGGGAATGCTGGAGACGTTGGATCCGCACACCGTCTTCATGCCGCCCGAGGTCTTCAAGGAGATGAAGATCGACACCTCCGGTGAGTTCGGAGGGTTGGGCATCGAGGTGGCGCGCAAGGGTGACAGCGTCGTGGTGGTGGCGCCCATCGACGACACGCCAGCGGCGCGAGCGGGCATCCGGGCCGGGGACGAGCTCATCGCGATCGACGGTGAGAACATCCAGGGGATGGGCGTGCCGGAGGTGCTCCAGCGCATGCGGGGTCCGGCGGGCAAGCGGGTGCTGCTGACCATCATGCGCGAGGGCTTCAACGCGCCGCGCGAGCTGGCCATCATCCGGGACCACATCCGCATCATCTCGGTGGAGGGAGCGCTGTACGGAGGCATCGCGCACCTGAAGGTGAAGAACTTCCAGGACCGCACGGCGCTGTACCTGCGCAAGGAGCTGGACCGGCTGCGGGAGCAGAACGGGGGCAAGCCGCTGCGAGGGGCGGTGCTGGATCTGCGCAACAACCCGGGCGGGCTGTTGGACCAGGCGGTGGCGGTGAGCGACCTGTGGCTGCCGGGGAACCTGCCCATCGTGAGCACTCGCGGGCGCAAGGGAGGCCGCGCGAACGAGGAGCTGAGCAAGGAGCGGGACACGGAGCCGAGCTACCCGCTGGTGGTGCTGGTGAACGCGGGGAGCGCCTCGGCGTCGGAGATCGTCGCGGGGGCGCTGCAGGACCACGGACGCGCGAAGATCCTCGGCACGCAGACCTTCGGGAAGGGGAGTGTTCAGACGGTCATCGAGCTGGAGGACGGCTCGGGGCTGAAGCTGACCATCGCGCGCTACTACACGCCGAAGGGGCGGAGCATCCAGGAGAAGGGCATCACGCCGGACTACCTGGTGCCGGAGACGCAGGGCGGGAAGGGCTCGAAGGACCAGCCGCGGGAGAAGGACCTGGATCGGCACTTCAAGGCGGAGCCGGTGGTGTCGAGCGAGTCCGACATGGTGGCGAAGCCGAAGACCCTGCCCGAGAGCGTGAGGGACTGGGACGTGTCGGCGAAGGTAACGGACTACCAGCTGAAGATGTCGCTGAACTATCTGAACAGCGTGGCCAACGGCGCCGCCCGCCCCACCACGAAGGCAAGCCCCGAGAAGACGAGCACCGAGAAGGCGAGTACCGAGGCCCCCTGACCCCACATCCCCTCTCCCCTCGGGAGAGGGACGGGGTGAGGGTATCGAGGGCCTCGGGTTGAACCGCGAGGGCCCTACCGTGTACCCCCGGGCCACAAGGGAGCATCCGCCTGGTCCGAGGGCCACACCGTGCCCCGGTTGCCAGGAATCTCCTTGCCCGCGGGGTCCGTGACGAAGTTCCCCACGTCGCCAAAGGCCCGCTCGGCATTCACCTGCCCGCCACGCAAACGCATGGGCCCGAGCGTCGTCCCCTGCCGCACGGCGACCACCTCATGCGGTCCCGGCCGCAGATCCACGAGCGCTCCCTTGCGAGCGGCGTCCAGCAACTGTTGCTCGTTGCCGATCGGATCAGCCACCGTCTTGGCCTTGAACGTCCACACCAGCAGGCTCGTGGGCGCCCGGCCGGAGAAAGCCCGCTCGAGGAGGTCCTTGCCGCCGAAGAACTGCTTGCCGATGTCGTTCTGGTTCACGGGCCCGGCCATCAGACACACGCCGCCGCTGAGGTCACACCCCTCGGGAATCTCGGTGGTACCGGCCACCTCGGCGACGAGCGCTCCGCGAGCCGCCGCCGCGCCGAAGGCCCGCACCGCGTGAGCGAAGGACAACCCCGACTGCTCCACCTCGCGGCGGGACAGTCCTCCGACGTAGATGCGCTGACCCGCGAGCGCGAACGCCTTCCGCCCGCGAGCGCTGTTGCGCGAGAGCGCCCGCCCGAGCGCCAGATCCGCCCACAGTGGCAGCCGGGCGATGAGCTTGTCGGTGACCTGCTCCAGCTCCTCGCGGACCGAGCGCAGCCGCTCCTTGCCATGGGGCGTGAGCACGTCGATGCGCTCGAGCAGCACCAACTCCTTGGCCCGCTCGCGGGACACGCCGGTGAAGCGGGCGAAGGCGTTGTAGGCCGCGCGGCCCGCCTGCACCGTCAGCTCCTCGGGCACGTCCATGGGCTGGCGCGTCTGATAGGCGGGAGGGGCGCTCGGCTCGGCGTTGACGCCGGGCTGGATGCGCTCGCTGCGCAGGGCGAGCAGCGCCGCGCCCAGGCGCCGTGCCGTGGAGCGCTCCATCGGGATGCGCTCCTCCTCGGGGACATGACCCACCTGGGCCACGAGCGAGATGCGCCAGCCCGCCGCGCGCTCCGCCGGGGTGAGGCCCACGAGCGCCTCCAACTCGCGCAGGGCCGCCGTGTCGGCGGGCTGCTCGAAGGGCTCCAGGAAGACCTGGGCCCGCCGCGTGCCCGCGGAGGCAATCACCGTCGCGCGCTCCATGGCATCCGCGAGGACGCCGAGGTGCAGCTCCTTGAGGTAGCCGATGGTGGGGATGTCATCCGCGTGGTGGAAGCGCTTGGCCCAGGCGCGCATCGGCACGGTGATGAGGCTGGCCAGCGGCTTGTGGCCGACGAAGGTGAGCAGGAAGGTGAAGGGGGTGCGGTAGGGGCGCGCGAGCACCACGTGGGTGCAGGCGGCACCCTCGAGCACGGGCGCCTCCTTGCGGCCCATGCGCCTCAACAACGCGGCGGCCTGCTCGGAGTCCTTGGGGCCCAGCAGCACCTCGCGCTGCCCGCGGAAGTTGGTGGACTGCCTGGCGGAGAGCACGCCGAGCGAGCACTCCTCGAAGAGCTCGCGCTCGGTGAGGGCGGGGCCCGGGACGAAGCGCGAGGGCCTCGGCAGCGAGAGCAGCGACAGCAGGATGCCGGCCTCCTCCCGCGAGAGCGAGACGCGCGTGCGGTAGCCAACGGGCGAGGACGACTCGAGCGACTCGGGCAGGTGGTAGCGCGTGCGCTTCTCACCGGGCGCGGCGAAACGTGCATCGCGGCGGACGCGGAACTCGGACGGAGGGGCGGGGATCGCCACCAGCTCGAGC
Source organism: Archangium violaceum Cb vi76 (assembly GCF_000733295.1). GTDB lineage: Bacteria > Myxococcota > Myxococcia > Myxococcales > Myxococcaceae > Archangium > Archangium violaceum. The sequence continues at coordinate 21,591 of NZ_JPMI01000030.1, forward strand.
GGCTTGCTCACGGGTGACTCCTCGACATGGTCGGGCTTCCTCATGGGGGCGCGAGAGTGCCAGCGGCGGGCGTGGGCTGTCGCGCCCCACGTGCTGGCGCCCTGCGTCATCCGGGTGAACAGAGGGGTGGCCCCTCGGACAGACCCGGGAGCAGGAGCCCTTGCCTGCTTCCCGCTCTGCTTCCGGATGGCCTCGCTCCGCCCCATTCCTCTCCAGCAGCCCAAAGGAGGGTTTCCGGATGTCCATCCGCCTCATGTGGTGCGGCGTGCTCGTCGTCGGTGCGGCGCTCTGTGGTCTGTCCTGTGCTCCCACCGCCGATGCCGGGCAGGAGGCCGGTCTCCAGGAAGAGGAGGTCCGGGGTGATTTCTGCGGCGGCATCGCCGGCATCCCCTGTGCCGAGGGGTATGCCTGCGTCGATGACCCTCGCGACGACTGCGACCCGGACCGGGGCGGCGCGGATTGTGGAGGCATCTGCCGGAGGCAGAACCCCGCTGCCTGCACGGGACGGGAACCGGGCCTGCGCTACGTCTCCCGCGACCCCGCTCAGTGCGCCGCCATCCGCTTCACCTGCAAGGAGGGCTTCCTCCCGTTCTTCAACGAGTGCGGGTGTGGCTGCCAGAAGCAGCAGAAGGCCTGTGACTACAACGACCCGAACCGTTCGTACGTCTCGAGGGACCCCGACGCGTGCGCCGCCATCACCTTCCTCTGCGAGGGGGGCTTCCAGCCGTTCTTCGACGAGTGCGGCTGCGGCTGTGAGGTCGTCCGGTAGCGAGCCCTGGCCCACGAAAGACAACCGGCGCGGCCACCCGAAGGTGCGCCGCGCCGGCGTGAGGACTTCCGTGCTGCCCGGGATTACTGGCCGGAGCTCGCCTTGTAGGTGGTGCCGGAGTAGGCCGTGTAGCCCTTGATGAGGACGTAGTACGTCCCCAGCTTCGCGCCGTTGATGGTGCAGCTCTCCGTGGAGGTGGCGCCCGCGGAGCGGCAGTCGTAGCTGGTGGTGGTGGGCGCGCTGCCGAACTTCACGTACAGGTCGGCGTCACCCGTGCCGCCAATCGTCTCGAACTTCATCGCCGTCGCGCCGGCCGGCGTGACGTGGGTGTAGTGGGTGTTGCTGCTCTTGGCGCCCGACAGGTTGCTCACGGTGGTGAGCACCGTCCAGCTCGGGGGCGCGGCCACGCCCACCGCGGCCCAGGCCTCGTTCACCGCGGCGGCGGCGGTCGCGCCGTACAGGTCGGTGGCGGCCTGCGCCGTGGCGCCGCGCGCCTCGGAGAAGGTGCTGCCCGGCGTGAGGTACACCGTGTTGGCGCGGTAGAAGATGGCCGCGCCCTTCATGATGCTGGCGTAGGCGTCCGCGTCGAGCGCCGGCACCACGTTGGTCGTCTTCCCGCGCGGGTGCGTGCCGCCCGTCACCATCAGCTTGAACGCCAGGTTGGCGATACCCGAGTTCCAGTGCACGCCGCCGTTGTCGGAGGTGCCCGTGTAGCGCGTGGGGTAGTAGTCGTAGTCACCCGCGATGGCCGGGTCGTTCATGTAGCGGAGCGCGTCACCCGCGGTGGCCGGCGTCCAGCACTCCTCGCCGATCTTCCAGGTGTTGGCGCTGACGGCCCCATCCCGGAAGGCCTCGATGGAGGCGCCGAAGACGTCGGACATGGCCTCGTTGAGGGCACCCGACTCGTTGGCGTACACGAGATCCGAGGAGGTGTCGGTCACGGCGTGGGTGAGCTCGTGGCCCACCACGTCCAGCACGGTCAGCGGGCCGGACTGGCTGCCATCTCCATCGCCGTACACCATCTGCGTGCCGTCCCAGTACGCGTTCACGTAGTTGCGGCTGTAGTGGACGGACGAGGTGAGGGTGGCGCCGGCGCCGTTGTAGCTGTCACGGCCGAACTTGCTGAAGTAGAAGTCGTACGTGAAGCCCGCGTTGTCGTGCGCCTGGTTGAGCACCGCGTCGCTCGAGGGACCCGAGGCCTCGTTGCGCACCAGCGTGCCGGGCAGCGTGGTGCGGTTGTTGGCGTTGTAGGTGTTGCGGTTGCGGCTCGTCTTCAGGTTGTCGAACTGCTTGACGACCTCACCCGTCTTCGCGTCGATGAAGAGGTTGGGCATCGAGGGCGCGCCCTTGTCCGTGACGCTCTGGAGCTGCACGCGGTACGTCAGGCGGGCGCCGTTGCCAATCTCATCGGTGAGGATCTGCAGATCCGCCTTCGGATCCGCCCTCAGCGCGCGGGAGCCGCCCACCTGGGCCACGGCGATCTGGATGGCCTCCTCGGCGCGGAGGCCGGGGGTCGTGTCCACCTTGAGGTCGCGGGCCAGACGGTCCGTGACGGAGACGACGGAGCCATTCGCATCCGTGTGGAGGATGGCCTCGGCGCCAAAGACGGGCACGCCGCGGAAGCTCTGCGACACGCGCTCGTGAACCAGACCGCGCTCGTCACGCAGGGTGCGCTTGAGCGCCACGTCCCCCGCGCCCCGGAAGAAGTCCGGACGCTGCGCCCGGAACTGCTCCAGACCCCGGCCCTCGGCCTTGGTGGAGATGTTGCTGTCCTGCGTCCCCTGGGTGTCCTGGGTGTCGGCGGTGGTGCTGTCGACGCTGCAGGCGCTCCCGAGGAGCACGAGGGGGAGGATGGAAACCAGACGACGAGTGCGCATGACGGTTCCTCCGACTCGACGGTTGTGTCGAGTGCTTTCTCACTTTCCAAGAAAGCGAGACCTCCTGTCAACCCGTAATTTTCCGCTCTTGCTGCGTGAACACGGGGAGAAGGGAGTCCGGAGTGTGGACTCGGGCACACGCCCACCGGCCACGCGCCTCGGAACGAGGGCGTACGGGTGCCTCGCCGCGAAGGCGTGCGGGTGAATCAGTGGGGGGGCGGAGGGACTACCTGGGCACGAGCCGGATGTGGAACAGCCGGGGCCAGCGCTTGCCGGTGACGAGCAGCCGGTCCCGGGCCGCGTCGTAGGCGATGCCGTTGAGCACGTCCTCGACTCCGGTCCGGTCCTGGGGCGGGAGGAGCCCCGAGAGGGAGATCCACCCGGTCACCTTCCCCGTGGCCGGGTCGATGCGGGCGATGTCGTTCTCCATGTACACGTTCGCGTAGATCTCCCCCTTGATGAACTCCAGCTCGTTGAGCTGGGAGATCTCCCGGCCGTTGTCGGTCACCCGGATGGAGCGCTGCAACGCGAGCGTGGCGGGGTCGAGGAAGCGCAGGGTGCTGGAGCCATCGCTCATGATGAGCGAGGTGCCATCATCGGTGAGGCCCCAGCCCTCGGTGGGGTACTCGAAGCGGCCCACCTGCTGGAGCGTCGTGGCGTCGTAGATGAAGCCCACGTGCGAGCGCCAGGTGAGCTGGTAGAGCCTGCCCTTGAAGAGGGTGATGCCCTCGCCGAAGTACTGCCGCTCCAGGGCGTGCCGGCGCAGGACCGCGCCCGTTTCGAGCTCCACCTCGCGCAGGCTGGACTGGCCGTTGAGACCCGTGCCCTCGAACAGCCTGCCGTCGCGGTAGACGAGCCCCTGGGTATAGGCATTGGGGTCGTGCGGCCAGCTCTGGACGACATCGAACCCGAACACCGGTGTGGCCGCCGGGGGCGTGGACGCGGGAGAGCGCTCACTGCGGCAGGCCAGCAGGGTGAGCAGCACGAGGGGGGAGAGCCACGCGAGGCAGGGTCGTCGGGAGATCACGATGAGAGGCTCCTGGGGGCGAGGCGGCTTCGTCAGAAGCCTAGCGTGCGGATGGCCTGGCGGATCGTATCCGCGCTGCGGCGCAGGCCCTCGCGCTCCGTGTCGTCGAGGGGGACCTCGAGCACCGTCTCCACGCCCATGCGGTTGACGATGCTCGGCACGCTCATGCAGACGTCGCCGATGCCCAGGTAGCCGTCCAGCCGCGAGCTCACGGGCAGCACCCGGTTCTCGTCGTACAGCACGGCCTCCAGGATCTGCGCCGTGGCCAGGCCGATGGCGTAGTTGGTGGCGCCCTTGCCGCGGATGATCTGATAGGCGGCGTTGCGCACGTTGTCGAAGATGCGGGTGCGGTCCTCGTCCGTCAGCCGCGAGTGTCCCGGCGCGGACCACTTCATCAGCGGAACCGCGCCCACCGTGGCCGAGCTCCACAGGGGGAGCTCCGAGTCCCCGTGCTCGCCCGCGATGAAGGCGTGCACGTTCTGCACGGCCACGTTGAGGTGGCGGGCAATCAGGAAGCGGAAGCGCGAGGAGTCCAGCACCGTCCCGCTGCCGAACACCCGCCGCGCGGGCAGCCCGCTCAGCTTCTGCACCACGTACGTCAGCACGTCCACGGGATTGGTCACCACGAGCAGCAACGCATCCGGGGCCACCTTCAGCAATCGCGGCACGAGCGTGCGGCACATCTCCACGTTCGCGCCCGCCAGCTCCATGCGCGTCTGCCCCTGCTTCTGCTTGGCGCCCGCGGTGATGACTACCACGTCCGCCCCCGCGCACACGCCGAGGTCGTCCGAGCCCTCCAAGTTGGCCATGGGCACGAACTGCAACCCGTGGTTGAGGTCCAGCACCTCGGCGTCCACCTTGGCGCGGTTGATGTCGTAGAGGGCGAGCTGCTTCGCCACGCCCCGGATCATGGTGGCATAGGCGATGGTGGCGCCCACCGCGCCGGCTCCGATGATTGCGATCTTGTTCACGCGCTCGGCCATAGGTGGCGCAGCCAAGCACATCCGCTCGGGTTGCGCATGCTCCCTCTCCCTCTGGGAGAGGGCGGGGGGTGAGGGTCTTCCCGCATGTAGTAGANNNCNCNCNCNCNCGCGCGCGCGCGCGCGCGCGCGCGCGCGCGCGCGCGCGCGCGCGCGCGCGCGCGCGCGCGCGCGCGCGCGCGCGCGCGCGCGCGCGCGCGCGCGCGCGCGC
>NZ_JPMI01000031.1 GCF_000733295.1 Archangium violaceum Cb vi76
GTAGACCCTCCACCCCGACCCTCCTCCCAGAGGGAGAGGGGGCCCACGGCGCTCACTTCACGCGGGCCGGCACTCGGCGACGAGCGCCGCCACCGCCTCGTTCCACGGCAGGTCGAGTTGCTTGCCGTTGCGCTGCCGCAGCCGGACCGAGTTCCACTCCATCTCCCGGTTGCCCACCACGGCGAGCCACGGCACTCCCGCCTGGTGCGCGTCGACGATCTTCTTGGACAGCGACTCGCCCCGGACATCCACGCTCGCGCGGCAGCCCACCTCCCGCAGCTTCGCGGCGAAGCGCTCGGCGTAACCGGCGGCCGCCTCGCTCACCGCCGCCACCACCACCTGCTCCGGCGCGAGCCACGCGGGCAGCGAGCCCTCGTGGTGCTCCAGCAGGATGCCGAGGAAGCGCTCCAGGCTCCCGAGCATCGCCCGGTGGAGCATCATCGGCCGGCGCTTCTGTCCCGAGGCGTCCACGTAGCTCAGGTCGAACCGCTCCGGCAGCACCAGGTCCAACTGGATGGTGCCGCACTGCCAGGCGCGGCCGAGCCGATCCTTCAGCACGAACTCCAGCTTGGGCCCGTAGAAGGCGCCCTGGCCGGGTTGCATGTGGCACTGGAGGCCTACCTGTTTCGCCGCGTCGAGCAGCAGCGACTCGGCCAGATCCCACACCTCGTCACTGCCCGCGCGCTGGGCGGGACGGCTGGAGAAGGCCACCTCCACGTGCTCGAAGCCGAAGTCCGCGTAGAAGGCCTGGAGCGAGCGGCAGAAGCGGAAGACCTCCTCCCGCATCTGCTCCTCGGAACAGAAGATGTGGCCATCGTCCTGGGTGAACTGGCGCAGGCGGAACAGGCCGTGGAGCGCTCCACCGGGCTCGTTGCGGTGCACCAGCCCGAACTCGCCCAGCCGCACGGGCAGGTCCCGGTAGCTGGGCGCCATGCGGTGCACCAGTTGGATGTGGCCGGGGCAGTTCACCGGCTTCACCGCGAGGTGCCGCTCGCCCTCGTCGGCGAGCTGGAACATGTTCTCGCGGAAGTTGTCCCAATGGCCGCTGCGCTCCCAGATGGGCTGGGCCAGGATTTGAGGGGTTCTCACCTCGCTGTAGCCCTCGCGTTGCATCTGCTGCCGGACGCGGCTCTCGATGAGCCGGTAGAGCAGGTAGCCGCGGGGGTGCCAGAAGACCATGCCGGGCGCCTCTTCCTGCAGGTGGAAGAGGTCCAGGCGCTGGCCGAGGGAACGATGGTCGTGTGCGTCGAGCATGGCGTACTCCGATTCGGGGAAAGAAGCCTTCCGGTCGGAGCACTGAGCGCTTGCACGGACGCCCCGGCCGGTGAAGGCGGGGCAGGGAACCGTGCGTTCGTCAGCTCACTTCACGCACGAGTCCACTCCCGCCGTTTGAGTGGCGGTGGTGGTCGTCGTGGTCGTGGCGCTGAAGAAGCTCACGCGACGCAAAGTGCGCGCGGCTTCATTTTTTGTCAAGCCGGGTCGCCGTGACTGTCCGGCCGCCGTGCACGGGGCGCGGCGGCCGGGAGGACGTGTTGTCAGGCACGGTGCCGCGCGTGCGTCACTCGCGGACCGCGAGCCACTCCGTGAGCAGTTCGGGCGTGCGGCGGGCCCCCATGGCGCGGGCGTAGTCGAGCGCCGTGCGGCCCTCGGCATCCTTGCGCTCCGGCGAGGCGCCGCGCGCGAGCAACAGCTCGAGCACGTCCGCCTGATCGAACATCGCCGCGAACATGAGAGGCGTCTTGCCGTCCGGTCCCGAGCCATCCACCCGGGCGCCGTAGTCCAGCAGCAGCCGGGCCATGGAGGTGCTCCCCTTGAAGGCGACCCCGGCCAGCGGTGTCTGGCCGCGGTCGTTGGTGCGCTCGGGGTCGGCCCCCCGCTCCAGGAGGGCCCGGGCGGCGCCTTCCTGGCCGAGGTAGCTCGCGAGCATCAGCAGGGTGTCCCCCTTCTCGTTGCCGAGGTTGACGGGCAGCCCCGCGTCGATGAGCCACGCCAGGTTGGCCGTCTCTCCCGCCCTCGCGTGCTGGAATGCCGTCCGCGCCAGGGCCATCACCTCGTCGTCCGTCACCGTCGTCTGCGAATCAGGAGTCTGGTTCTTCATGGGAGCGCCTCGAGAAGGGGGAAGGGGGAGAGGAGTGCTCAGCGCGAGCGGCGCTTGTCGTGGACGGCCTTGGCCACGCGCGCGCCGTACTCCTCGTCGGCGTTGCGGAAGTGGGCGATGGCGCGCGTGATGACGTCCTCGCGGCTCACCTGCGACAGGCTGCCCGCGATGTTCTCCACGAGGCGCTGGCGCTCCGGCTCGCTCATCACCCGGTAGAGGTTGCCGGCCTGGACGAAGTCGTTGTCCTCGGCGTGCCGCACCGGGACGTAGGTGCCCGTGAGGCCGGTGACGGAGACGCCGAGTCCGGTGGCGTCGCCCGACTGCGCGGGGCCGTTGTCGCTGTTCGGCTCGTAGTTCTTGTGGCGCCCGCCGTTGCCGTCGAAGGCCATGGCGCCGTCACGGCCGTAGTTGCGCGCGCCGCCCTGGACACCCCTGGGCGAGTTCACCGGCAGCCGGGTGTGGTTGATGCCGAGCCGGTAGCGCTGCGCATCGCCGTAGGCGAAGAGGCGCGCCTGGAGCATGCGGTCCGGTGAGGGGCCGATGCCGGGCACGAAGTTGCTCGGGTCGAGCGCGGCCTGCTCCACGTCCGCGAAGTAGTTGTCCGGGGCCCGGTCGAGCACCAGCTTGCCCACCTCGATGAGGGGGTAGTCCTTGTACGGCCACACCTTGGTGAGGTCGAACGGGTTGAAGCGGTACGTGGGCGCGTCCGCCTCGGGCATCACCTGCACCTTGAGCGTCCACGAGGGGAGCTCACCGCGCTCCAGCGCCGCGTAGAGGTCACGCTGGTGGTGCTGCGGATCCCTTCCGCCAATGGCCGCCGCCTCCTCGCTGGAGAGCGTGCGGATGCCCTGGTCGGTCTTGAAGTGGAACTTCACCCAGAAGCGCTCACCCTTCGCGTTCACCCACTGGAAGGTGTGCGAGCCAAAGCCATCCATGTGCCGCAGCGTGGCGGGGATGCCCCGGTCACCGAAGAGCCAGGTGAACTGGTGCGTGGCCTCGGGTGAGTGGGAGAAGAAATCCCACTGGTTGTCGGGCTCCTGGCAGTTGGTGAACGGGTCGTACTTCTGCGAGTGGATGAAGTCCGGGAACTTGATGCCATCGCGCAGGAAGAAGACGGGGGTGTTGTTGCCCACCACGTCCCAGTTGCCGTCCTCGGTGTAGAAGCGGACCGCGAAGCCACGCGGGTCACGCGCGGTGTCGGGAGCGCCCTTGGAGCCGGCCACGGTGGAGAAGCGCAGGAAGACCTCGGTGCGCTTGCCCTTCGTGTCGAAGAGCTTCATGAGCGTGTAGTTGGAGATGTTCGGGTGGGTGACCTCGAAGTAGCCGTAGGCGCCCGAACCCACCGCGTGCACCACTCGCTCCGGGATGCGCTCACGGTTGAAGCGGGCGAGCTTCTCCAGCAGGTGGTGGTCCTGCAGCAGCACCGGGCCCGCGGCGCCGGCGGTCTGGGAGTGCTGGTTGTCGGCGACCGGAGCTCCGGCCTCGGTGGTCAAGCGGGGACGATGGGACACGCGATTTCTCCTGCGAGTGGCGTCAGTGCGTTTGTGACGTGACGGAAAGTAGAGAGTTCGCGCTGAGTTGCCCAAGACATCGTTCCGATGGGATTGATAGGGTGGGGCTATCAGTTGTTCCAGCGCCCATGCCTTCCCTGAACGACATCTCCCTGAGGCAGTTGGAGTATCTCGTCGCCGTCGCGGACCTGCTCGGCTTCCGGAGAGCGGCCGAGCGGTGCCACGTCTCCCAGCCGGCCTTGAGCGCGCAGATTCAACAGCTCGAGGACGTGTTGGGGGCGAAGCTCTTCGAGCGGGACAAGCGCCGGGTGTTGCTGACGCCCGCCGGAGCGGAACTGGTGGCGCGGGCGCGAAAAGTGCTCACCGAGGCCGGGGACATTCTGTCCGCCGCGTCGCGGTTGTCGGATCCGTTCGCGGGGCCGCTGAACCTGGGGGTCATCCCCACCATCGCGCCCTACGTGCTGCCCGAGGTCATCCCCGCCCTGGTGAAGCAGTACCCCCGGCTCCAGATCCGCCTGCGCGAGGACAAGACGGAGGTGCTCGTGCGCGACCTGGAGGAGGGACGGCTGGACGCGGCCCTGCTGGCGCTCGTGCCCGAGGTGGGGGACGTGGAGCACGCCATCATCTCGGAGGATGCTTTCGTCGTGGCGGCCCCCCCGGGACACCCGCTGGAGAAGAAGAAGCAGGTGCAGTTCCGGGACCTGGACGAGGAGAACGTGCTGCTGCTGGAGGACGGCCACTGCTTCCGGGGACAGGCGCTCGCGCTGTGTACGCGCATCGGAGCGCGCGAGGTGGACTTCCGGGCGACGAGCCTCACCACCCTGGCGCAGATGGTGATGTCGGGCGCGGGGGGCGTCACGCTGCTGCCCGCGCTCTCGGTGCCCATCGAGAACCGGCTGGGCCAGCTCGTGGTGCGGCCCTTCGCGGACCCGTCACCGAGCCGCACCATCGCCCTGGTGTGGCGCCCGGGTTTTCCCCGGGCCGATGCGCTCCGGGCACTCGCGGGCACGCTCCGCTCCGTGTGGCCCGGCAACAAGGCGGCCACGAAGCGCTGATACACCCTCCGAACACCTTCCAGTACACCCTCCGAACACCCTCCAGTACTCCCTCTCCCCCCGGGAGAGGGTTGGGGTGAGGGTGTCCGGACCCGTTCTCCAACCCATGGCCCACAGTGGAGACAGGGGGTTCAACCCGGGTTCACCCGATACCCTCACCCCGTCCCTCTCCCGAGGGGAGAGGGGAAATGGGCTCGAGGGGAAATGGGCTCAGCGCACCGAGTACGTCATGCGCATCGGCTGGCCGTTGCGCTCCACCTCGAGCTCGATGTGCGGAGACTCCCGCAGCTTCTGGAAGGCCTCGAGTCCCCGCTCCGCGCTGGTGATGGAGAGCCCGTTGATGCGCTGCAGGATGTCCCCGTTCTGGAGGCCAATCCGGCCGTAGAGCGAGCCTTGCCGGATGGAGAACAGCTTGAAGCCCTGCGGCTCCCCGTTGCGCATCGCGGGGATGACGCGCGCCTGCATGAGCAGCTCGCTGGGGTTGGCGAGCGCCACGTCCAGATCCTTGCGCGAGACCTCGTAGCTCTGCGGACCCACCTGGCGGACCTCGACGCCGGACTTCGGTTCCGTCGCGGCGGGCGCCGACGCGGCACGCGGCTCCACGGGCGGGGGAAGCGCGTCCGTCGCCGTGGCGCTGACGTACTCCAGCCGCCCCGAGTTCATCAGCAGCACCCGCGTGCGCTCGATGGCCACCACCTCGGCACCCAGGATGTCACCGCCCATCCACACCGAGCGCGTGCGGCGCGTGGTGCCCTCGTACACGGAAGCGAAGGTGTTGGAGGGATTCGCCCCCACCATCGTGCCCAGCAGCTTCAGGCCCAGCGTGTTGGGCATCGCCTCGTCGTTGTCGTCCTCCGGTGCGCGGATGACCTCCTCACGCAGCTTGTCCGGCAGGCCCAGGATGCGGGCGAGTGGTCCCAGCGAGAGCGGGGTCGGCAGCTCCTGCTTCGCGCGGACCTTCTTCGGCGGCTCCTCGAGGGAGGGGCGCGGCTGGAGCCAGGCGTCCACCACCGAGTTCACGCCATGCGCCGCCACCAGGCATGTGCATGCGGCGCAGAGCAGGGTGAGTGCGTGGAACGCGGGACGGACGAGCGTGGACATCGGTGGCCTCCAGAAGGGGAGCGTGGATGCACTCCCCCAAAGCAAGGCCGGGACCAACGGCTCCGTGACGTGCAACTCCAGAGGGCAGAGGGGGCTCTTCCCCGGGTGCCGCACACCCCGCGCGCGACAACCTGTCAGCGGTGGCTCGCGGGGGGGTGACAGCCCGTCCAGCCGCGCACCGGGAGAAAAGGAAAAGGGGCACACGCCCGAGAGCGTGTACCCCTTGGATGCAGCGGATGCGGGCCGAATCAGGCGGCGCGGAGCAGGCTGGCGGCCTTGAACGCCGCGAACTGCGCCAGGTTGTACTTGTCGCCCTGGGCGGCGGGGGTCTCGTTGCCCTTGCGCGAGCTCATCAGGCCCTTGACCAGGTCCAGCACGCCGCCGGTGCTGTTGGCCTGCGAGCCCAGGCCGATGGCGGCGCCGAGGCCCGTCTTGCTCAGCAGCGAGCCGGCCTTACCCAGCAGACCGCCACCGAGGTTGCCCACGAGGCCACCGATGATGCCCTTGAGGCCGCCACCGTTGAGGATGCCGTCGGCCATGCCGACGATCTTCCGGGCGCCCGCGATGAAGGGACCCACGCCCGGGATGAACGAGGCGATCTGCCCCAGGGGACCATTCAGGAGCTTGTTGGCGAAACCAACCGCCTTCTTGGCGAAGTCACCGATCTTGCTGAAAGCCTTGCCGATACCCTTGATGAAACCCATGGCGAAACCTCGTGTTTGGAAGAAGTGGGCGCTGCGTTGAAAGGATTATCGGAGGGGGGGGTTGGAAGTTGCGTGGGCGATTTTCGGGGCGATTTTTTCAAGCCCCCCACACCGGAAAGCTCAATGAAATCAGGGCTTTGACGGGGTGCGGCCCTTCTTGATCGCGTCCTCGAGGTCCGGATCAGCCTTGATTTTCACGGCCTCGCCGCCCTGGGCGGACAGATCCACGCCCTTCTTGCGCGCATCGTCGAAGCCGCTCGGGGACTGGCCGGCCTTGAAGGCCTCGACGCTGGCGCGCACGCTGGCCTCGATGGCCTCGGCGGTGGGCGGCTCGACGCCCATCTTCCGCAGGTTCTCGTCGCTGACGACGAGGAACGCGGGCTCCACGCCCGGGTTGTTCATGTAGTACCCGACGGTGTTGACGAACTCGTCGAGGTCCATCTCGAGCTCCGCGGCCATCTTGGCGATGTTCGGGTCCGCGAGGATCTTCGCGCGCAGCTCGGCGGAAATGGGCGGGGGGGCGTCGAGTTGCTCGATGTCGGTTCCAGCTCCAGCGGCTCCAGCTCCATTGCTCATATGAACCTCGTGGGTAGGGGTTATTGGACTTTCGGCGGGGCAGCTTACGAGGAAAGCCGGATTCCCGTCGAGGGCACCAGGGCTGTCTCCCTCCTTCAACAGCCTGCTACATCCCGCGGACGTTGAATCGCCCGGGGAGGCCCGGAAGCAGAGCCCGGGGTAGCCAGGGCAGGTGCGCCATACCGGCGGCCCTGGCTGGGAAGATGCGGAGCATACAAGACGGAGGTGATGTCTGGCTTTCGCCACACGGCCAGTCGGGGTGACAGGCATTGAGAGGGGGGCCGGGCGTGTCAGATGCGGGCTGTATCTTGTGTTCATCAAGCCTGGTCATGCCATGACACCACGACATCGCACGTCCATCTCCATGCAAAACATTTCTCGCTCCCCGGCGCCCCCGCTGCTTTCCGCGGCCGGGCGTGATGGGCTCATCCGCCGGGAGACTCCCCTTTTCGAGGACATCGAGCCCCTGGAACTGGAGGACTTCCTCACGGGCTCTCCCTCCCGGCGCAAGGGCTTCGCGGAGCGGCTCATCACGCACCTGAACGAGCGCGGGTTCTTCTACCTGGAGCGGCCCTCCTCGCTGCTGGAGCGGCACGGCCTGGCGGGGGACTTCGAGCGCTACGAGGCCATCTACCAACATGCCCTGCTGGCACATCCATACCTGAACGATTTGATGCGCGCGCCCACCGTCTTCCAGACGGGCTACAACTTCACGTGGTTCCCGGAGTCCACCGTGGTGCGGCAGGCCATCGAGGCCTTCATGGCCAAACCCGCCACGTGGAGGAGCTTCCGCAAGCAGTGCGTGCCCGCGCCGGTGCGCGAGCTGCTGGAGGCCTCGGAGGAAGTCTACCGGGCCTGCTACGCCGTCGCGCTCGTGCTGCTGGAGGCGATGGAGCTGGGCTACGGCCTGCGCGAGGGCGGGCTGCTGCGCCTGTTCCGCAAGCACACGGAGGGCGCCGTCCGCTTCGTGAAATACCACGCGCCCAACGCCACACGGCTGCGCCGGCAGCTCATCACGCATGCCTCCGAGCCCCACTCGGACAAGAGCTTCTTCACCTTCAACCTGGGCGAGTCCCGGCCAGGCCTGGTCTGGCTGGGCGGAGACAGGCCATGCCTGCTGCCCAACGGGCAGGGCCACTGGCTCATCACCTCGGGCCGCTACTCCGAGGGGCTGACGCGGCTGTTGAGCCGGCCCGTGAGCCCGTTCCCCCATACCGTGCACAACGATGGGGAGCGTGTCGTCATCCTTGGTTTCGTGACGCCGGAGGGGATGCTGCACGACCTTCCAGTCGAGGAGTGGCCCATGCCCCGGCTCGCATCCTCGTCCCATGGCTGAGCTCTTCTTCTCGCCACACCCGGATGACATCGCGCTGTCGGCCTTCGCGAGCATGCTCCGGGTGCCCCCGGGCGTGCCCCGGGCGGTGATCAGCGTGTTCACCCAGAGCTGTTGGGAGTTCGTCTTCCCGGTGGACCGGACACGGGCGCTCGCGGTGACGTCGCGGCGGCTGGAGGAGGACCTGCGCTTCGCCCGCGCCCGGGGGGCGAGCCTGGTGCACCTGGGCTTTCGCGACACGAGCCTCCGGATGTCTCCGGGCGTGGAGGATCGGCGTCCGTCTTCCTCGGATCCGCTCTTTCCCGCTGTCGAGGCCGCGCTGCGGGACGTGCTGGAGAACGAGGCGCCGGACGTGGTGTGCCACGTGCCGCTGGGCATCTCCGGGCATGTGGACCATCTCATGGTCCGGGACTCCATCCTGGCGCTCCGTGGGGGCGCGCGGGGCGTCGTGTTCTATGAGGACCTGCCGTACTGCGAGCAGCACACGGAAGAGGAGATAGCGGCCTTCGTGCGCGCGCTGGGGCTGGGGCTCGCTCCGCACCTGATGGAGCTGGGAGCGGAATGGCCCGCGAAGGTGGAGGCGATGCGCCTGTACGAGAGCCAGCTCGAGGCGAAGACGATTCCCACCATCGAACGCTACGCCCGCAGGCTCGGGGCGGGGCGGGGGATGGCCGAGCGGGTGTGGAAGGTGGATTCGAGATGAGGACGCGTGACCCGGAATGGGAAGGACCGCTGCTGGTGCATGTCTCCTACGAGGCGACGCGCACGCTGGGAGGCGTGGGCGTGGTCCTGTCTCAATTGCTTGCATCGCCCGCGTTCCGCGAGGGCTGCCGGCGCACGCTGCTGGTCAGTCCGCTGGTGCGGCCCTGCGGCCTGGGCAGCTACGCGCTGAGCGAGTCGCTCGAACGGGACCTGGAGGCCAGCGGGGAGGTGCTCTACAGCGGCCTGCGGCGGCACAACCCGCCGGAGCTGGCGCGGCGTCTGCGGCCCGTGGAGGAGCGGTACGACGTGTCGTTCGTCTATGGGAGGAGGGAGGCGCCGGGGGGCCCCGTGGAGGTGTTGTTGGTGGACCTGACGGACGTGTTGCGCGGCCATCGGGTGCGCCTGGGCACCATGCCGTCGTTCCTGCGGCGCATGCGCACGCGGCTGGGGATCGACATCCAGCTCGACTGCCGGGGGGCGCGCTCGCCGCCCTGGCGGCTGGCGTCCAGGGCCTTGCGGAGCCTCTTCGGTGAGCGGCTGGGCGGCTCCGAACTCGTGAATGGGCTCCACCGGAAAGCGGTGCACCATGGCTTGCGGCACGCCCCGCCGCTGGACCACGACGCGATGATGGGCCTGGTGATGGCCGAGCCCGTCTTCGACGCGGTGGAGGCGCTGAGACCGGAGGATGGTTCGGGCGCCGTCATCCTCGCGCAGGAGCACCTGTCGTTGCCCCTGGCGTACAAGGCCCGGCTGGACGGCGGCGGGTGGTGCCGGACGGTGTTCTACGCGGGCGAGGTGCGCACGCCGCGGGTGGTCGTCGAGTACGGCGCGCGGCCGGGGCAGGTGGCCTCGGACAACCGCTATTACCAGGTGCAGCGCATGGCGCTCGCACAGGGGCGGACGATGGACGAGGTGTTCCCGGTGGGCTCCTGGACCAGCTTCCAGGTCCTCCGGGGCGGCCACCAGTGTGATGCCGTGGGGGCCGTCAGCGAGTCCGTGGCGGACGAGCTGCGCTTCCTGGACCGGGGCTTCCGGGCGCGGCCTCTCACCGTCATTCCCCATGGCCACCGCGCCGTGGAGACGAGCTGGGAGGCGCGCGATGACAGCCGGGTGAAGGTGCTCCGGCACGTGAAGGAGCACTGGGGGATGGACTGCCAGCTCCTCCTCACGCGCATTTCACGCGACGAGGTGTGCAAGGGTTTGTCGCGGGACGTCACCGTCTGCGAATACCTGGCGGAGTTGCTGCCGAAGGAGCGGCTGCCGGCGGTGCTGCTCCTGGTGACGGAGTGGTGGGAGAAAGATCTCTCGCCGAACATCCGTGCGCTGATGGCGCGCGTGGAGGCGTTCAACGCGCGGCGGACGGGCATCCACATCGCGCTCATCAACCAGCCCACCTGGCCCGCCGGGCTGGACTTCACGCGCGATGACCTGCTCCGGGCGACGGACGTGTCGCTGGGGCAGTCGATGTATGAGTCCTTCGGCCTCGCGCAGCTCGAGGCGCTGAGCGGCGGGGCCATCTGCGTCATCTCGGGCGTGAGCGGGGCGCGCCCGACGGTGCGCGCGCTGTGCGAGCGGCTCGGGACTCCCGAGGCGGCGTATCCCAACCTCGTGGTGGCGGACTACGCCGCGGAGGAGACGCGGGTGCCGCCGCGCACCCTCGAGGAGTGGATGGCGCTGTCCGGAGAGGAGCTCCACGCGCTGGAGCGGCGGACGGCGGAGTCCGTGGCGCGGCGGGTAGTGGAGCGGCTTCCCCGTGACGAGCGGGCCGCTCGTGAGTTGTTGGAGACGGGCCGGCGGCTCGCCGGGCAGATGCAGTGGGACCCGCTCATCCGTGAGCAGTTGATTCCCTTCATCACTGGAACCTGACATGAATCCGAATGCACCGGTGGCCACGCTCATCGTGGCCGCTCATCCCGAGGACGTGGCGCGTCTTTTCAGCACGGTCTGCGCCGGGGCGGATGTGGCCGTCGTCGCGGAGGAGGACGGCCTGGGCCGCGAACTGGAGACGGTGGGTCTGGTACTCGGGGCGCGCAGCACGCGAGCGCTGGCGCCCGCTGGACTGGAATCCTGGTGCCGCGAGCATGCCACCCGAGGCGGCGTGCGGGTCTTCACCCACAGCCCCCAGGAGGATGCGCCACGCCACCGCGACGTCTGCCTCGCGGTGAGCCGCGTGTTCGATCGGCTCCAGGTTCCCGCGCTCGGAGCGAGGCCCACCGCGTACCAGGTGCTGGACGACGCGGCCTTCCAGCGCAAGCTGGAGCTGCTGAACGCGCTCTACCGCGAGCGGCCCGGTGGCACGGAGGCGTGCACGCACCCGGTGCGGGATGGGCTGGGAGTGGAGGCGTTCTGCGAGGTCCGTCACCCGGATGTGGTGCGGGCGTTGTCGCTGACGAAGCCGGAGATCTTCGCCGAGCTGGAGGACCCGTGGGGCTTCACCCACTCGACGTACGAGCGTGAGCGCTACGCCCTCACGGCCCGTGTCCTGGGCGCGCTCACCGGACAGGGGAGCCCGCCCCGGAGCGTGGTGGACGTCGGGGCCTGCGAGGGGTTGATGACGGAGCGGCTCCGGTCGCTGTTCCCGGAGGCGGTGGTGCACGCGGTGGAGTCGGACCCCCACTTCGCCGCGCGTCTGCGCGAGCGGTTGGGGGGCGACGAGCGGGTGCGCATCGTGGAGGCGTCCGCGCTGGACGTGCCGCTGGAGGCGGACCTCGTGCTGCTGGCGGAGGTGCTGTACTACCTGCCCGTGGAGGCGGGACGTGCGCTGCTGGCCCGCATTCGTGCCTCGCACCTGTTGACCTCCTACGGTGGGCGGTTCGGTGAGGAAGTGCACGCGGCGCTTCGGGAGCTCGGGTGGCGGCAGGTGGTGTGTGGCGCGTTACCCGCTCGCATCGAGCCCGTGGATGGCGTGGCGAGCCCGCTCCTGGTCCGGCGGGCCGGCACGGACGTGAGACTCTGGAGCCGGTGAAACCCAGGGGAGGACGTCTGTCTATGACGGGCTCGCGTCGCTCATGACGCTTCCGAGCCACCCCATCAATGCCCGCACCTTGGGCACGTGCTGCTTCGAGCGGTGGACGACCATCCAGATGTCGCGCGCGGGGAGCCGGTCGCTGCTCCGGGCTCCCACCCGCCGCGGAGCCACCTCCACGACGCCGTGGAGCCTCGCGGCGAGCCCCCGGGGCAGCAGCGCCACGCCGAGCCCCGCTTCGACCGCGAGCCCGAGGGACTCGAGATCCTCGACGAGCAGGCGTGGGGGGCGGGTGGCGAAGGACTGCTCGGCGTGGCGTTGTTCGGGGATGCCGCCGACCGAGCCCGCCAGCCCCATCCAGGGGGTCTCGGAGTGGAGCTCCAGTGAGGAGGCCGCGAAGAAGGCATAGGAGGCCGTGCCCACCTTCCTCGCGACGAGCTCGCCACGCTCGGGGCGTATCATCCGGAGCGCCACGTCGGCTTCTCCGGCGGCGAGGCTGTTGATCCGGTTGTCCGCCAGGATGCGCAGGCGCAGGTGGGGAAAGGCCCGGTAGAACTCGGGCAGGCGAGGGGTCAGCCTCCAGCGCACCATCTCGCCGATGGTGGTCAGCGTGAGCTCACCGCGAAGCTCCGGTGTGTCTTCCAGCGCGGACCGCGCCGCCAGCGCTGCTTCCACCATGGGTTGCACCGCCGCCAGCAACGAGGACCCGCGCTCCGTCAGCCGCGGCGGCGCTTCGCGCAGCAGCAACGGGGAACCGGCGCTCTCCTCCAGCCGCGCCAGGTGTCTGCTGACGGTCGACTGGCTCACGCCCAGGGCTTTCGCCGCGGCCGTCAGACTCCCGAGGCGCGCGACCGCCTCGAACGTGCGCAACAGCTCCCACTCCATCCGGACCCCCATGCGAAAATGGATGCCTGGCTTCCGAATCTAGCGATTTCCATCCATTCGTGCGGTCTCTAGTTTACGGGTCGATTCCGCCTCACTGGAGCGCTCCATGAAGATTCGCCACCTGCGCAATGCCACCACCCTGCTGATGCTGGGAGAGCACCGTCTGCTGATCGACCCGATGCTCGCCAGGCCGGGCTCGATTCCGGGCTTCAAGTTCTTCGGAGGAGGCCGCCGCCCCAACCCCCTGGTCCCCTTGCCGCCCGACACGTTCTCGTGGCTGGAGGAGGCGACGGGCGTGCTCGTCACCCACCCCCATCCGGATCATCTGGACACGGCGGGCATCCGATGGATCCGCGAGCACGGGTTGCCCGTGTGGACGAGCCGGTTGGATGCGCCGGGCCTCGGGAAGAGGGGACTCACCGTTCACGCGCTGGAGGACGGTGCGCTTGGGATGGGGGTGGAGCGCATCCCGGTCCGGCATGGGCGCGGGCTGCTCGCATGGCTGCTGGGCCGTGTCTCGAGCTACTTCCTGGCGCACCCGGACGAGCCGAGCGTGTACATCACGTCGGACGCGGTGCTCACGGAGGACCTCCTGGAGGCAGTGGAGCGCCTCCAGCCCGACGTCATCATCGCTCCGGCGGGCTCGGCGAACTTCGGAGTGGGCGGCGATATCCTCTTCTCCGTCGACGAGCTCGTGACACTCGTCAGGCGGGCACCCGGACGGGTGGTGCTGAATCACCTGGAGGCGCTCGACCACTGCCCGACCACGCGCGAAGGGCTGCGTGAACGGATGAAGGCCGAGGGACTGCTCGAGAAGGTGTTCATCCCCGCGGACGGAGAGGAGCTGCACTTCGCACGGCCGGAGAGGGCACGCGGGCCGGCGGCACCGGGGCCCGGTGCGACGCCGGAGCGCGAGCGCGCGAGTCTTGCCAGCGGTATGTGAGCACCCAAGGGTCTGCCCTACGTTCCCGCCGCCACCTGCTCGATGCGCGGCTCCATGCGCACGGTGGAGGTGAGGGACAGGCCAATGAAGCAGTACTTGTGGGCCTTCTCGAACATCTCGCGCACCTTGGCCGCGTCAGTCCCGGGGGCCACGCGGATGGTGGGCGCGAGGCGGATTTCGGTGACGCGGGTCACCTTGCCCTCGGTGCCGAGCACCACCTGCACGTCGTCCACGTAGCCGCGCACATCCAGGTGCACCTTCCTGGCGAGCGCCAGGAAGGTGAGCATATGGCAGGTCGCGAGCGAGGCGCCGAGCATGTCCTCGGGATTCCATCGCGTGTCGTCCCCTCCGTAGGGCCCCCCCGCGGCGCTCACCGCGATGTCCGGCTTGCCCGGTGCGGAGGCTACCGCGGCGCGGCTGTGCTCGCCCGCGGTGTAGTCGGTGGTGGTGCCTTCCCAGCGCAGCGAGAGGGGGTAGACGTTGGTCATGCCTCCTTCTACCAGCAGAAGCGGCCGTCCGAACACACTCCGCTGGACGGACAGCAGGAGCCGTTCGAGCAGTAGCCCTGGCAGATGCTCCCGCAGTCCACGTTGCAGGTGTAGCGGGTCTCGTTCGGATCACAGAAACCATCGCCGCACCACGTGCCGCCGCAGTCCTGCGCGCACACCTCATTGGTCTCGCAGATACCGTTGCCGCAGACGGTGGGCGGGTAGCGGTCCGCCTCGGTGGGCGCCGGGCACGCGGCGTTGCACTGGTAGTACAGGCCGTAGCAGATGGTGTTCTTCTGGCAGCTCGGGTGCCGCTGGAGATAGCAGGGGTTCGAAACAACCCGACCTTTGTCGAGTGAACGAGGCCTCCGCCCATGGGTCGCATTCTCCGGAATTTCCGGCTTATTTGAGGACGTTGAAGCGCTCGGTGTAGGCCCGGAAGCGCTCGGCCACCCGCTGGGCATCGAGTCCGTAGTGCTCCAGCGTGTACTGGTGCACGCCGTGCTTGTGGCGCGGGTTCTCCGCGAGCCACGACTGGACCACTCCGGCCGCCGCCTCCTCTCCGCCCAGCCCGGCCCAACGGTGGATGCGCTGCACCTGGCCCGCGGGGTCCGCCATCAGCTCGTCGTAGTGCACGTCGAGGAACTGCTCGGGAGAGGCCTTCGCGCGCACCGCCATGGCCCGGTCCATCGCCTGGCCCCACGTGTCGAGCCACTGCCGCCCCAGCGCCACCGGATCATGGCCACGCGCCGAGACGATGCGCGTGGCCTCGTACAGGCTGCACCCGGAGGCCACCACCTGGCGGGGGTCGCGGTGGGTCTGGATGATGCGCGCGTCGGGGAAGACGCTCAGCAGCGCATCCAGGCTGTAGAGGTGGATGGGGCTCTTGAGCACCAGGTGGTGGGCCCCTGACTTCCACGTGATGAGCTGGAGCACCTCGCGGTAGTAGCGGTATGCCGGCACCACGTCCGTGCTCATCAGCCAGTTCATGTAGCTCGGCAGGTGCGCGCGAGCCTCGGCGGCGAAGTCGATGAAGCTCAGCCCGAGCAGGAAGAGGCACTCCTCGGGCGCGGTGGCCACCAGGGGATGGATGGTCCTCATCGCGGGGACCGCCTTCTGCGCCTGTTCGGTGAAGCGGCGGGCCCGCTCGATGCGCGGATCCGAGGCCTCCGTCGCCGGATCGGGCGGCGGCGAGGGCCATAGCATCTCCCACAGCTTCGGCGCCCGGGCTCCGGGCATCCTCGCGAGCAGGTTGTAGAGCAGCGTCGTGCCCGTCCGCATGAAGCCGAGGATGAACACGGGCCGCTCGATGGGAACCTCGCGGATCTCCGGGTGGCGCGCCAGGTCCTCGGCGATCCGCAGCCGCTGCACCAGCAGCCGCAGCAGTCCACCCCGGATGGAGATCCGCCCCGCCAACGACAGGTTTCCCTCCTGCTCCAGGGCCTGGATGAGTCTGCGCAGGGGCTCGATGAAGCGCTCGTCTCCGAAGTCGTTCAGGCCCGTCTGCTTGCGCGCCTCCGCCATGAGCTGGTCCGCGTTCAGCTCGAAGAGCAACCCGCCCACGCCGCTGCCGAGCTGATTGAGGAGCCGGATGCCCAGCGGGAGCTGCATCGCCGTCGTGGCGTTCTTGCCTTCCATGGTGTCCATCCTCTCAGTGGAGCTCGAATGTAACCGGAGGTTTCCCGGGAAGCCGTTCGTCCAGGTGCTCGGCCAGCACGCGGCGGGTGCGCAGCGCCTCGTCATTGGCCAGCTCCTTCAGCTCCGCCAGGTACGTCAGGCCCTCGATGGCATGGGCCTCGGCGACGCCGAAGTCGATGAAGCACGCCAGCTCGTCCGCCCCGGCCTCCATCAGCCGGTCCACCATCGGCAGGCACGAGGTGGGCGTGCCAATCAGGGCGCTCATCCGGTAGTGCTGCTCGAAGGCGAACGTGGCCAGCGAGTCCAGCCACTTCGGATCGTCGATGTCCATCTGGATGTCCAGGCTCCGCACGCGCATCTGCTGGAGCCGCAGGTGCGTGCGCAGGTAGTGCGTGAGCGGACCTCGGACCCTATCGAGCACCTCGCCGGAGTCCCGCCCCACGAACGTGTGCAGCATCACCGACACCGTGCCCGCCGCCGGGTCATGTCCCGCTCTCGCCCGGGCCGCCCGGTAGAGGGCGATCTTCTCCCGCACCTCGTCCACCGGTTGCGAGGCCAGTGACGTCAGCACGTTCAGGCCCAGCTCGCCCGCCTTCTCGAAGAGCTCGGGGTTGCCGGGGCAGGTGAGCCAGATGGGCAGCTCGGGTTGGACCGGCCGGGGGAAGGTGCGGAGCTGGACCTCGTTGCCCGCTCCGTCTCGCGTGGCCACGGCGCCTCCGCGCCAGAGCTCTCGGACCTGCTCCAGCGAGCGGAACAGCACCTCGCGCTTCCCCTCGAAGTGGTCCGGTGCCAGCGCGAAGTCGTTGGGCATCCAGCCGGACGTCACGGACAGGCCCACCCGGCCCTTCGACAGGTTGTCGATGACCGCCCACTCCTCCGCTACCCGGAAGGGACTGTGCAGCGGCAGCACGACGCTGCCCGAGCGCAGGCCGATGCGCTCGGTGATGGTGCTCAGCGCGGCGCTCAGCACCGAGGGGTTCGGGTAGAGCCCACCGTGCTCGTCGAAGTGACGCTCGGGCGTCCAGATGGCCGTGAAGCCGTTGCGGTCCGCGAACCGTGCTCCGTCGAGGTAGAGGCGGTATTTGTCGCTCGTGCCCGCGCCCTCGTTGGCGAAGAAGAAGAGGCCGAAGCCGGGTTTCTTCCGGGCTCCGGTCGCCGGGCGCATCGGCTCGACACGGACCACGAGTGCGCCGGAGCCGGGCGTGCTCGAATCGGGAACCACGGACACCCGGGCCACCGCCGGGTGCCGCGCGAGCACGGCCTGGACCTCGGCCGCTCCGAAGCGGTTTCCCCCCGTGATGGAGCCCGCGATACGGTTCTCCGGCATCTCCGGTGGCGGCGAGAGCGCGGAAGGCTCCTGCTCGGCCCGGAGCGCCAGTTCCTCCAGGAGCGTCCCGAGGTGCGCGGCGGCGTGGGCCACCGCCGTGGAGGCGAGCTGTCCGGGGTCGTAGTGTAACCGCAGCTCCAACCGAGGTCCCTGCTCGGCGTGGACGACGAGCGGCGCGGGGAGGGCCGTCACCTCATGGGTAGGACCGTGGAAGCCGAGGCTCCGGGCGAGGGGTCCCAGGGCCTCGTCCTCGGTACCGGTGGTGACGATGCTGTCGAAGAGAGGCAGGTTCTCCGGAGGAACCTCGAGCCAGCTCTGGAACTGGGAGGGCGCGAAGTAATCGGAGGCGTGTCGCTCGGCGTATTCGGCCTGGAGACCTCGGAGCCAGCGCAGCAGCGTGCCACGTGGGGGGACCTGGAGCCGGCGGGGAACGAGCGTGGCGAAGCGCCCCACCAGCGTACCGCCGCCGGACAGTGCGGCCGGGAGTCCGTGCGTGAAGGTGCCGAAGAGCAGATCACCCCCCTGACCATACTGCTGGAGCAACACCGCCCAGGCGGCGTGGAGCAGCGTCGAGAGCTCCAGCGAGTGCTGCCGCAGAAACGCCTGCACGTGGGCAGTGGCCGTGGGCTCCAGGAGGAACCGCTGCATCATCCCCTCTCCCTCTGGGAGAGGGTCGGGGTGAGGGTCTTCCCGCCGTGTCACACGCCACGCCTCGGGAATCCGTGAGCACCGTGCGCCCTGGAGTGGCTCACGGGCCCTCCGTTCCGACTCCTGCGCGTCCTGTTGCTCGAACCACGCCATGAAGTCGCGGTGGGGCCGGCTCCTGCCGAGCACTGCCTCATTCCCCTCACGAGCGGCGCGATAGAGCACCATCAGCTCGCGGAGGCACACCTGCGCCGAGTCCTCATCGAGCACGAGCGGGTGGTACGTGAGGACGACCGTGCCCATCTCGGGCGAGTCCCGCAGCACGGTGACGCGGAGCAGGGGGGCGTTCGCGGGATTCATGCTCCGCCGCCGGTCCTCCTCGAGGAACGCCGCGAGTGAGGCCGTCCGCTGCTCCATGCGCGGCTCGACCTTCTCGCGCACCACCTGCACGGGCTCGTTCATGCCCTGGGCGAAGAAGGCGGTGCGCAGGGCGGTGTGTCTGACGAGCAACTGGCGCAAGGCGGACGTGAGGGCCGCCTCGTCGAGCCCCTGGCGGAAGCTCCAGTGAAGCTGGGCGGGACGGGCCTCCGGTGCCGAGGCCCGGGAGAGAAGCTCCCGCTGCACGGGCGAGAGCCGGTAGACATCCTGGACGTTCTTCATGGGAGGACGGCCTGTAGATGGCGGGCGAGCTCGGCCACGAGGGGCTCGGTCATCACGGAGTAGTGGTCTCCCGGCATCTTGACGAGCTGGGGCGGCTGTTGCGTCACGGTGTCCCAGCCTCCCATGGGTCCCGAGGCGGCCGCGAGCGCGCCTTCCTCCGGGCGGATGAGGAGGAGGGGGGCGGGGTGACTCCTGGCGGGCACGTACTCCTGGAAGGCGCGGGCGTGGGCCCGGTAGACGCCGAAGCGGGCACGCAGCACCTCGAGTCCCACGCCGGGAGGCAGCGCGCCCACGCTCCGGGCCCGCTCTCCCAGCAGGGAGAGCCGTGCCTCGGCGTCGAGCGGAGCGAGCTCCTCGGCGGACAGCGTGAGCTCGTGTCCGGCGATGCGTCCCAGCTCCATCGCGAAGCCTGGCAGCAGCGTCGTGTCATCGAGCCGCGCGGGCCCGGCCCCTGGCTGGAGCATGGGCACCCAACTGTCGATCAGCGCGATCCGCTCCACGCGCTGCCCCCGGCGAATCAACTCGCGCGCCATCTCGAAGACGACCAGTCCGCCCATGGACCAGCCCGCGAGGGAGTAGGGGCCCTCGGGCTGCACCCCGCGCAGGACCTCGAGGTAGGCCGACGCCATGGCCTCGAGCGAGGTGAAGGGCTCGCGGTTGCCATCGAGCCCCGGGGCCTCGAGCCCGTAGACGGGTTGCTCCATCCCCAACCGCCGGGACAGTGGCACGTAACAGAGCGCGCTGCCGCCAATGGGGTGCACACAGAACAGGGGCCGCCGCTTGCCCTTCGTCTGGATGGGAACAAGCGGCGTCCAGTCCGCGCTGGCCGAGGGCTCCTGGCGCAGCAGCTCGGCGAGCCGCTCGACGGTGGGGTGCGTGAAGAGCACCGAGAGGGGCAGGGTGCGGCCCAGCCGCTTGGACACCTGGGACAGCAGACTCATCGCGAGGAGCGAGTGCCCACCCAGCGCGAAGAAGCTCTGGTCGATGCCCACCGGCCGCACTTTCAACAGCTCCTCCCAGAGCTCGACGAGCCGCAGCTCCACGGCGTCACGCGGGGCGATGGGAGGCGCCTCGGGAGCGCGGGCACCCGTGGGCGCGGGCAGGGCCTTGCGGTCCACCTTGCCGTTGGGGGACAGCGGCAGGACGTCCAGCACCACCACCGCCGAGGGCACCATGTGTGTGGGCAGCCGCTCCGAGAGGTGGCCATGCAGCACCTCGGGCTCCGGCGTGTGGCCCGCGCCCGGTACCACGTAGGCCACCAGCCGCCGGTCGCCCGGTACGTCCTCGCGAGCCACCACCACCGCTTCCTTCACCGTGGGGTGCTCCAGGAGCCGCGATTCGATCTCCCCCGTCTCGATGCGGAAGCCGCGGATCTTCACCTGGTGGTCGGCGCGCCCGAGGAACTCGATGCGGCCATCCGGCAGGTACCGGGCGATGTCTCCCGTCCGGTACATGCGCTCGCCCGGCTCGCGGCCGAAGGGTTTGGGGAGGAATCGCTCCGCGGTGAGCTCCGGCCGGTGGAGGTAGCCCACCGCGAGCCCGTCGCCGCCGATGTACAGCTCGCCGGGCACGCCCACTGGCACGGGCTGGAGCTGTCCGTCCAGCAGGTACACCTGGGTGTTGGCGATGGGCCGGCCGATGGAGACGGTGCGCTCCACCTGTTCCGGCTCCTTCATCACGTAGCAGGTGGTGAAGGTGGAGCTCTCCGTGGGCCCGTAGCCGTTGATGACCCAGCCCGCGCGCGAGAGCCGCTCCCTCACCCGGCCCGGAGGAATCACGTCACCGCCGGCGAGCACCTGGCGCACGGAGTCCAGCGCCTCGGGGTGGTATGCCACCATCTGGTCGAAGAGGGGCGCCGTCAGCCACAGGGTCGTCACCGCGTAGCGCTTCAGCACCCCGCCCAGCTCCTCGAGCGAGTGCATGTGCGGAGGGCACACGGCCAGCTTCGCGCCGTGCAGCAGGCTGCCGAAGAGCTCGAAGGCCGAGGTGTCGAAGGAGATGGGCGATAGCAGGAGGAAGGTCTCTCGTGGCCCGGTCTCGAAGTAGCCGGTGTCCATGGCCATGCGCATCACGCCGCGGTGGGGCACGCACACGCCCTTGGGCCGTCCCGTCGAGCCCGAGGTGTACATGACATACGCGAGGTCCATGGAGTTGGTGCCCACTGTAGGCGGTGGTTCCTCGCGCGACGCGGCGAGCTTCTCGCGGTCCTCGTCCATGAGCACGCGCCGCTCGCTGCCCGAGGGCAGCAGCTCCGCCAGTGAGCGCTGGGTGACGAGCACGGAGACGCGGGCCTGGTCCAGCATGAAGGCCAGGCGCTCGCGAGGGTAGGCCGGGTCCAGGGGCAGGTACGCCCCGCCCGCCTTGAGGATGCCGAGCACGCCCACCACCGTCTCCGGCGAGCGCTCCAGGCACAGGGCGACGATGGCGCCCCTCCCCACGCCGAGCGAGCGCAGGTGCCACGCGAGCTGGTTGGCGCGACGGTCCAGCTCCCGGTACGTCAGGCGCGCGCCTTCCGCTTCCACCGCCACGGCGTCCGGCGTCCGGGCCACCTGGGCCTCGAAGACCTCGTGCAGGCAGGCGTCGCGCGGGAAGGGCCGCGTGGTGTCGTTCCACTCCACCAGCAACTGGCGCCGCTCCTCCTCCGTCACCAGGGGCAGCTCGCGCAGCCGCCGCTCCGGCCAGGCGACCATGCCCTCCAGGAGGACGCGCAGGTGTCCGAGCAGCCGGTCGACGGTGGCGGTGTCGAAGCGGCCCGTGTCGTGGACGAGCTGCAACTCCAGCGTCTCGGCCAGGTCCGCCATGAGCGTGAGGGGATGGCCCGTCCGGGGGTCCGCGTAGCCGATGCCGTCCAGGGTCACCTTCCCTCCGGCGAAGGGAGGGAGCTTCGGCATCGGGCCGCTGTGGATGGCGATGACGCTCTGGAACAGCGGCTGCCCACGCGGCACCTGTCCGAGCCCCTGCACCTCCACCAGCGAGAGTTGATCATGCCGGCGCGCGGCGACCTGGTCCGCCTGGAGCTGCTTGAGCCACGGGACGAGCCGGGCCTCGGGAGGCACCGCCGTGCGCAGCACCAGCGTGTTGATGACGAGCCCCAGCATCATCTCGGAGCCGGGGAGGGACGGAGAGCGGCTGGAGGTCACGTTGCCGAAGGCCACGTCGCGCTCTCCACTGTAGCGGGAGAGCAGCAGGGCCCAGGCGCCCTGCACGAGCGTGCCCGGTGTGAGCTGGTGCTGACGGGCGAGCGCCGCGAGCCGCTCCAGGGTGGTGGCGGGCAGGCGGATGGAGCGGGCGGCATACGTCGCGTCCGCCTGGATGGGCAGCTCGGCGCCCCGGTCCACCCAGAATGGCGTGGGCGCGGTGAAGCCCTGGAGCGCCTGTCGCCAGTACTGCTCGGACTCGGCGCGGTCTCGCTTCGACTGCCAGGCGATGAAGTCCCGGAAGGGGCGGACCGGCTCCAGCTCCGGCTCGCGTCCCAGGGAGAGCGCGTCGTAGTGCGAGGCGAGCTCCCGCAGGCACAGGGGCAGCGACCACCCGTCGAGCAGCAGGTGGTGGTAGCTCCACAGGCACCGGTACAGCTCCGGTCCGAGCCGCAGCACGGCGAAGCGCATGAGGGGGGCCGCGGTGAGGGTGAAGCCCCGCTGCCGGTCGGTGGCGAGCAGGGCGTTCCATTTCGCCTCCTGCTCACTCTCCGGGAGGTCCTGCCAGTCCTGCTGCTCCCAGGGCACCTTCACCTCGCGGCGCACGGCCTGGATGGGCTCGGCGAGGCCCTCCCAGAAGAAGGCGGTGCGCAGTACGGCATGGCGCTCCACCATCCGTTGCAGCGACTGGCGCAGCAGCGCGGCATCGAGCGGCCCGCGCCACAGCCAGTACACCTGCTCCACGTAGGTGCCTCCCCGGGGCGAGTAGAGGCTGTGGAACAGCATGCCCTGCTGCATCGGCGAGAGCCGGTAGACATCATCGACGTTCTTCATGGCGTCCTCGGGGATGCGGTGCGGTCACTCGTCGGACAGGTCGGCCTGCTCGAGCAGCAGGGCGAGGGTGTCCATCTGCGCCTCGTCCAACCGGGCGAGGGGGAAGTCGGAGGCGGTGAGGGCGGCGCGGGTGTTCTGGTCCCCGGCGCACAGCGCGCGCAGTGCACCGAGTACGTCCGTGGCGAGCCGCTCCACGTCCGAGTCCCGGCATGCGCCCTGAGCATGGATGCAACGCAGGTGGAGCCGGCCGCCGGACAGCGAGCCCTCGAGCACCAGGGCGTGGTCACCCGGTGGGCGTTGACTGGAGAGCCCTTCCGGGAGCTCCTCGCCCGCGCCCGACAACCGCAGTTCCACGTCGGCCCGGGGACGAGCACCGCCCGCGGGGAGCTGGCGCACCTGCTCCTTGATGGCCTTGAGGAGCGAGACCTCATCGGCGCCCTCGGGTGTTTCGAGGCGCAAGGGCCAGCTCACGTCGAAGCAACCCACGGTGCGGGAGCAGTCGATGCCCTCGAACACGCCGCGCCCGTCTCGGGTGAAGTCGACGAGGTGCGCGCGTCCCTTCGTCCAACCCGGGAGCGCCCGGGCCAGTCCCATGAGCAGCGCCTCGCCGAGGTCGGCGCGCCAGTCGCTCGTGAGCTTCTCCCGGAGCGTTCGAGTCTCCTCCACCGTCAGCGACACCGTGTGCTCGCGCAGGGGCCCTCGCGCGGTGCGCTCCACGGGGATGCGCGTGAGGTTCTCCCATGACGGGGCTTCGGTGCTCCGGGACGCGGTGGTCTCGGCCAGACGCTCCGCCCAGTGCTTGAACGAGGCTGTCTTCGGGCGTGGGCTCTCGCCGTCCTTGCGCCGCAGGGCTTCCTTCAGGTCCTCGGCGAGGATGCGCCACGAGGCCGCGTCGAGCACGAGCGCGTGGCCGGCCAGCAGGAGGCGGTCCTCCCGTCCCGGGCGATGCACGAGCGTCGCCACGAGCAGCGAGCCCTGGTGCGGGTCGAGCTTCGTCTGGAGGTTCGTCTCGTCAGCCCCCATCAGGAGCGGCACGGCCGTGCTCGGAGGCATGCCCTCCTGCTTCCAGCCCGTGTCCTCGCGGACGAAGCGGTGACGGAGCGCATCGTGCTGAGTGAGCACCTCTCCGAGTGCCTTCTCCAAGCGGGGAAGCTCGAAGGTCCCGGGGAGGTTCAGCCCCAGCACCCGGCTCGCCCCGGTGGGAGGAGGAGGGCTCTCTCCGAGGAAGCGGTGCTGTTCGGGCGTGAGGGGCACGGGCCCCACCACCGGACCCTGGAGCGTCAGCAGCCCCTCCAGCACGCGGGCGAGCTGCGCGATGGTCGAGCTCTGGAAGAACTGCTCCGGGTTGAGCTGGAGTCCCTGACGGCTTCCCCTGGCCATGATCTGGATGGCCATGACGGAATCGCCGCCGAGCTCGAAGAAGTCGTCGTGGACGCCGATGCCCTCGATGCCCAGCACCTCCTGCCAGGCCGCGGCGAGCTTCTGCTCCAGCTCGTTGCGAGGCGCCACGTAGGCCGTCTTGAGGCCCGGCCGGGGCTGGAGCCCGCTGCTCTCCGTGCGTGAACCGCCCACCGCCTCCGCGATGCGCTCACGGACGACCTCGTCGGTGCGCTCCTGGGTGGCGCGCAGATCCCTCACCGAGACCACTACCTGCGGCATCACCCGCGCCGCCAGCAGCCGCTCGAGCGCGGCCACGCCTTCGTGCGGGAGGATCTCCTGCCGCTCGGCCTCGGGCCGGCCGGTGCCGGACTCCGGCTCCTGCTGCGAGGCGGCCAGTGCACGGAGCTCGGCGGCGGGGTCGTTCACCCGCTTCTGGGTCAGCCGCTCCACCTCGGCGACCACCCGGCCTTGCTCGTCCATGAGCACGGCCTCGAAGACGAGCGTTTCGCCATCGGAGCCGGCCTGCTCCGGGAAGCGCGCGAGGGCATGGATGCGTCGCGGAATGGGCCCGAGGAAGCGCAGGCGCCCGTAGCCGAACGGCAGGTAGAAGCCGTGCTCGGCGAGGAAGCTCTTCGCCATGCCGGAGGTCCGGTCCATGAGCGAGGGGTGGAAGTGCATCCGCTCGAAGTCCGCGGAGAACTCCGGCTGGAGCTCCAGGGTGACGAGCAGCTCGCCCTGGCCCACGTGGAGCTGGCGGACGCTGCGCCACCGGGGCCCGAGGTCCTCCTCGTACTCGGCCTCGAAGGAGGCGGGCGTGTGGCCGCACCGGCGGCGGATGGCGTCGACGTCGAGCACCCGCGGCTCCGGAGCACGGATGAACCGGGCGTGGCCAGTGGCATGCGCGGTGGCCTTGCCCGTGCCGTCCTTCGGTTGCGAGCGCACCACCCAGCGGTAGTCCTCGCCCTCCTTGTCGATGACGAGCCGGATCTCGCGTGTCTCGCCGTCCGGCACGCGCAGCGGGAAGAGGAAGAAGGTGTCCACCAGCTCGAGCGTCCTGCCCTGGGCGCGGCCGGCGAGCGCGGCCCGGACCAGCTCGAACCAGGCGACGCCGGGGACGGTGGGGACGCCAACGATGCGGTGCTCGTCCACCACCCAGCGCGAGGGGCCATTGCCGATGTCGCTGGCGAAGACGAGGCGCTCCGGCGTGTCCACGAGGCAGCGGTGGAGGAGGGGATGGTCGAGCACGCGGACCGGCTCCTCCTCACGGGAGCCCTTGCGCGCCGCCATGCCGACTTCATCCCAGGCGCCCCAGTTCACCGCCACGGCGTGGATGCCGGTGCGCGCGTGCCAGGAGCGCAGGAAGGCATCCAGGAAGGTATTGGCCGCCGTGTAGTCCACCTGCCCGAGCCGGCCGACGACGGAGGACAGCGACGAGCAGGCCACGAGGAAGTCGGGTTGGGAGCCCTCGAGCGCGGCCGCGAGCACCTGGGTCCCCTTCACCTTGGGGGCCAGCACGGCGGCGGCGGCCTCGGGCGTCTTGAGCTGGATGAGACCGCCGCCCGGAACACCCGCCGCGTGGATGACGCCATGGAGCGCACCGAAACGCTCCCGGGCCGCGGTCACGGCTCCGCGCATCGCCTCGAGCCCGGTGACATCCGCGCGGCACACGAGCACCTCCGCGCCCAGCTCCT
The DNA here is from genome assembly GCF_000733295.1 of Archangium violaceum Cb vi76. Classification (GTDB taxonomy): domain Bacteria; phylum Myxococcota; class Myxococcia; order Myxococcales; family Myxococcaceae; genus Archangium; species Archangium violaceum. Next base: position 25,674 of record NZ_JPMI01000031.1, read on the forward strand.
CGAGCCGCTGGACGGCGCGGATCCTCCGGCGTGTCTCCTCCTGGCCGGGAGCCTCCAGGAGCCGGGGCCACTCCTCGCGAGCAGGCAGCCCGGTGCGGCTGGTGAGCACGAGCCGGGCCTTCACCCGGGTGGCGAGCGCCTCGGCGAGCGAGAGCCCCATGCCGCCGAAGCCACCGGTGATGAGGTAGACGCCACGCTCGCGCAGGGGCGGCGTGCCCTCCTCGATGCGGAGAGACTCGAAGTCCTGAACCCACCGCCGGTTGTTGCGGTATGCGACGACGGGCTCCTCGGAGTTGGAGGAAGCCTCCGCCGCCAGCAACCCGGCGAGCCGCTCGAAGTGGAGGCTGTCCGCGGGAGGCAGCGAGACGTCCACGCTCCGGCAGCGGAGGCTGGGGTACTCACGGGGAATGACGCGGACCGGGCCGAGCACCGTGGCCTGCTCGGGCCACACGAGGTCTCCGCCGGTGACCTCCTGCATGCCGTTGGTCACGGTCATCAAATGCACCGGGCGCTCCAGGCCCTGGCTCCCGAGCGCCTGTGCCAGCATCAGCAGGTCGTGGAAGGAGCGGGAGAGGACGTCCTCGGAGGAGACACCGGTGGTCTCGGGCGTGAGGCCGAAGAGATAGAGGATGCGCTCCGGGGCGCGCCCCTCTGTGCGCAGCTCCGAGAGCAGGGAGGCATGGGCCTCGCGGGTGGGGGCCAGCTCGAAGGTGTCCGCGCCCGTGCGCCGGAAGGCGCGTCCCAGCCGGGCCTCGACCACCTCCGCGCCCTGTTTCCGGAGTTGCTCCGCGATGCGCGCACCGAGCCCCGCCCCATCCGTGAGCAACAGCCAGGCCGTGGGCTTCGCACCCGCCGTGGGCTTCGGCACGGAGGGAGGCACCGACTCCTTCCAGACCGGCAGGTAGAACCAGCTCGACAGGTCCGTGTGCTTCTCGAGCGAGCCCACCGGCGCGGAGGGGGCGGCACGGAGCTCGACCCAGTGGCGCTGGCGCTCGAAGGGGTAGGTGGGCAGTGGCACCCGCTGGCGCTTCTCCGAGGAGAAGAGACCCGGGGCGGCCACGCCGTGCAGCCAGAGCTGGCCCACGGTGCGCAGCAGGTGCTCCACGTCCGAGGTGCGCTGCTCATCGGGCGCTGGCAGGCAGCTCAGCACCGCCGTGTCCGGCTTCTTGCGCGGGTGCCACCGCGCGAGCGTGCGCAGGGCACGTCCCGGACCCACCTCGAGCAGGAGGGCCTTGTCCTCCTTCAGCAGCTCATCCAGTCCGTCGGCGAAGCGCACGGGACGGCGCAGGTGCTCGGCCCAGTAGCCCGGGTCCATGGCCTGCTCGGCGGACAGCCACGTGCCCGTGGTGCCGGACAGGAAGCGGCGCGTGGGCGGGTGGCGCTTCACCCGTGCCACGGCCTCGCGGAAGGGGGCCACCGCGGAGTCCACCCGCGCGCAGTGGAAGGCATGGGACGTGTGCAGCCGCCGGTACGTCACCGCGCGCTCCGAGAGCCGCCGCTCCAGCGCTTCAACGGCCTCGCTGGAGCCCGCGGCGACACATGAGGACGGGCCATTCACCGCGGCGAGCTCCAACCCGGCGCCGAGCAGTGGAAACAGCTCGCGCTCGGAGAGCTGGACGGAGAGCATCGCGCCCGGGGGACACGCTTGCAGCAGGCGGCCCCGGAGCGCGACGAGGTCCAGCGCGTCCTCCAGCGAGAACACGCCCGCGAGGCACGCGGCGACGAACTCGCCCACGCTGTGTCCGATCATCGCGTCCGGCCGGAGACCCCAGGCCTCGAGCAGCTTCGCCAGCGCGTACTCGACGGCGAAGAGGGCCGGCTGCGCGAGGGCGGTCTGCTCCAACCGCTTCGCCGCGTGGGCGTCGTTCCGGTCGGCGGGGAAGAGGACCGGGCGCAGGTCCAGGTCATGGCGCCGGCGCAGGGATTCGAGGCATCGGTCCAGTTCCTCGCGGAAGACGGGCTCGGAAGCGTGGAGGTCCGCGGCCATCCCCAGATGCTGGGAGCCCTGGCCGGGGAACATGAACACCAGCGAGCGGCGGACGGGCTCCTGCACGCGGGAGACCACCTGTCCCGGATGGAGGCTCTCGAGCGCCGCGATGGCATCCGACGCGTCACGGCACACCACGAACCGGCGGTGGTCGAAGGTCCGCCGGCCCACGGCGAGCGTGTACGCCACGTCCGGGAGTGGCAGGCCGGGGTTCTGCTTCAGGTGTTGGGCGAGCCGGGCCGTCATGGCCTCCAGGGCCGCGTCCGAGCGGGCCGACAACGGGAGGAGCTGGAAGGGGCGCGAGGCAGCCGGGCCCGTGTGCTCCGGTGCCTCCTCGAGGACCACGTGCGCGTTGGTGCCGCCGAGGCCGAAGGCGCTCACGCCCGCGCGCCGGGGGGCGGGACCGTCCCAGTCGCGCAGGCGCGCGTTGACGTAGAAAGGGCTGGAGTCGAGGCCGAGCTCCGGGTTGGGAGACTCGAAGTGGAGGCTGGGCGGGAGGCGCCGGTGCTGGAGCGCGAGCGTCGTCTTGATGAGCCCGGCGACACCGGCCGCGGTGTCCAGGTGGCCGAGGTTGGTCTTCACCGAGCCGAGCGCGCAGAAGCCCTGGCGCCGCGTGTGGCGGCGGAAGACCTGGGTGAGCGCCTGGACCTCGATGGGGTCGCCAATCGGCGTGCCCGTACCATGGGCCTCGACGTAGGAGATCGAGTCGGGAGACACGCCCGCGAGGGCCTGGGCCATGGAGATGACCTCGGCCTGGCCCTCGACGCTCGGGGCGGTGTAGCCGACCTTCGAGGCGCCATCGTTGTTGAGTGCGCCACCTCGGATGACGGCGTGGAGGGTGTCACCATCGGCGAGCGCATCCGCGAGCCGCTTGAGCAGCACCACGCCCGCGCCGCTGCTGGGGACGGTGCCCTGGGCCCTGGCGTCGAAGGCGCGGCAGTGGCCGTCCGGCGAGCCGATGCCGCGCTCGTTGTAGAGGTAGCCGGTGCGCTGGGGGAGGGGGAGGGAGACGCCGCCGGCCAGCGCCATGTCGCACTGGTGGCTGAGGAGCGACTGGCAGGCGAGCACCACGGAGACGAGCGAGGTGGAGCACGCGGTCTGCACGGAGATGCCCGGTCCCTTGAGGTCGAGCTTGTACGCGGTGCGCGTGGCCAGGTGATCGTTCTTGTTGTGGAGGATGGCCTGGAACGCGTTCGCCGTGCCCACCAGCCGTCCGGCGGGGGCGAGGTGGTGGAGCAGATAGCCGTTGGCTCCCGCGCCCGCGTAGACGCCGATGGGGCCCGCGTAGGCCGCGGGGTCATATCCGGCGCGCTCGAAGGCCTCCCAGGCACACTCCAGGAACACGCGCTGCTGCGGGTCCGTGAGCTCGGCCTCACGCGGGGAGAATCCGAAGAAGCGCGCGTCGAAGAGTTCGATGCCCTCGAGGACACCCCGCGCCTTGACGTACCGTGCGTCGCCCAGCTCCGCCGGATCGATGGCCGCGCGCTCCAGCTCCGCGTCGGAGAAGAAGGAGATGGACTCGATGCCTTCCTGGAGGTTGTGCCAGAACTGCTCCACGGTGGGGGCGCCAGGGAATCGGCAGGCCATGCCGATGATGGCGATTCCTTCCACATCCAGGGGCTGCTGCTCGATGCTCATGCGGTTCCTTGTAGCATCCGCTTATCGGGGAACTCCCGTGTAAATGAACATGACATCAAGTTCAACTTGGGATGGCGCAGCGTGTTGAATCGCGCGGCCTTCGAGCGGAGTAGGATGAGCGCGTGATGACGGCAACGCGAGAGGCCCCGGGGCCGAAGGGCCACTGGTTCTGGGGGAGTCTGCGTGAGCGGCGCCGTGAGTCACTCGGGTTCCTCGTGCGGATGCACCGCGAGTACGGCGACGTGGTGCAGTGGCGGATGGGGCCCGTGAACCGGGTGCTGTCGCTGGTGAACCCGGAGCACGTGCGGCACGTGCTGGTGGAGAACGTGGGCCGGTACTCGAAGGGCTCGGGGGCGCAGCGGTTGAGCACCATGCTGGGCAATGGCCTGCTGACGAGCGAGGGCCCGTTCTGGATGAGGCAGCGGCGGCTCGCGCAGCCCGCCTTCCATCGCGAGCGGCTGATGCGGATGGTGGGGATGATGGGGGAAGAGGTGGAACGGATGGTGGAGCGGTGGAAGGCGCGCTCCGACACCTCCGCTCCGGTGGAGATGGCGGACGAGATGGCGCGCACGACGCTCTCCATCGCGAGCCGGGCGCTCTTCTCCACGCAGGTGCTGGGCGAGGCGGACCGTGTCCTGCCCTCGCTGACGGTGGGGCAGCAGGTGGTGAACGAGCGGGTGCTCTCGCTGTTTCCGTTGCCGCTCTCCCTGCCCACGCCAGGCAACCGCGCGTTCCTCCGGGCGCGCCAGACGCTCGACTCGGTCGTCTTCGACATCATCGCGCGCCGCCGCCGGGGAGAGACGCAGGGGCAGGACCTGCTGGCGATGTTGATGGAGGCGCAGGACGCGGAGACGGGCGAGCGGATGACGGACGCGCAATTGCGCGACGAGCTGATGACGCTCTTCATCGCCGGCTATGAGACGACGGCCAACGCGCTGACGTGGGCGTGGTACCTGCTGTCCCAGCACCCGGAGGTGGAGCAGCGGGCACGGAGCGAGGTGGCCGAGGTGCTCGGGGAGCGTGCGGCCGGGCCCGAGGACATTCCGAAGCTGCGCTACCTCGCGCAGGTGCTCGAGGAGAGCATGCGCCTGTATCCACCGGCCTGGGTCATGGTGCGGCAGGCGCGGGAGGAGGATGTGCTCGATGGCATCCGCATTCCGGCGGATCCGCGCCTCATCGTGGCCGTGTCGCCCTATGTGATTCACCGCCAGCCCCGGTTCTGGCCGGAGCCAGAGCGGTTCGACCCGGAGCGCTTCTCACCCGAGCGCGCGGCGGAGCGGCCGAAGTGGGTGTACCTGCCGTTCGGTGCGGGCCAGCGCCACTGCATCGGCAGCCACTTCGCGATGATGGAGATGGTGCTGGTGCTCGCGGGGGTGCTGCGGCGCTTCCGGCCGCGGCTCGTGCCCGGGCGGACGGTCGAACTGGAGCCGCTGGTGGCACTCCGGCCCAGGGGCGGTCTGCCCATGTTGCTGGAGCCCGTGCGGGCCACCGGTTAGCCTCCCGGGATGCTCACCGAGGTCAGCGCGGGGCCCTATACGATTCGAGGCATCTCGGTCGGCGGCGTGTACACGTCGCTGCAAGTGCCGGAGCTCGGCGTGGTGCTCGATGCCGGAGTGCCCATCCGCTCCTTCGCTGGGACGGACCGCATCTTCCTGAGCCACGGCCACTCCGACCACGCGAGCGCGCTCGGGTCTCTGCTCGGCATCCGCACGCTCATCGGCAAGCCACCTCCGCAGGTGTTCCTGCCCGCGGAGATCGAAGCGCCCGTGCGCGAGGCCCTCGCGGTTCAGGGGAGGTTGCATCGGACCGAGACCGACATCGAGACCGTGCCGATGCACCCGGGGGACACGCATCACCTCGGGCACGGGCTGTGGGTGCGCGCCTTCCGCACGCACCACAAGGTGCCTTCGCTCTGCTACCAGTTCTTCCGCCGCGTCTCGAAGCTCAAGCCCGAGTTCCAGAGCCTGCCCCCCTCGGAGATCGGCCGGCGGCGCCAGGCGGGTGAGCCCCTCTTCGATGAAATGGATCGGCTGGAGCTGGCCTATGCCACCGACACGCTCTCGCACGTGCTGGAGACCGCTCCATCGCTGCTCGACTGCCGGGTGCTCATCATGGAGTGCACGTTCATCGACTCCAAGCGCACGGTGCAGGATGCGCAGGAGCGCCTGCACATCCATCTGGATGAGATCCTCGCGCGGGCCGAGAGCTTCCAGAACGAGGCCCTGGTGCTGATGCACTTCAGCCAGGCCTACAGCCCTGATGAAGTACACGCCGTGATTCAGGCGCGTGCCCCCGAGAGTCTGCGCGAGAAGCTCCGTATTTTTGCTCCCACCTCGGGACGCTGGTTCGGGTGAACAGCGGGGAGGACGGGCCCGGATACCCTCACCCCGTCCCTCTCCCGGGGGGAGAGGGGATGGCGCGCGGGGTGGTTCGGCGTGGTCCGAGGGCCACGCCGTGGTCTTCCGGACACGCTCGCTCCGTGTGGGTCCCCGCTCTCCGTGTCTCGAAGTGCCCGGGAAGACGGCACTTTCGAGCAGCCGGGCGAGCACGCGTGCACTCACGCCCCGTTGGCATCCCGCGTGCTCTAGCCCCCTGGCAAGGAGGAATCCAAAGTCATGGGCAAGCGCGTCGGTGTTCTGATGGGGGGTTGGGGCGAGGAGCGGGAGATTTCGTTGAAGACGGGTGAGGCGGTGGTGGCGGCCCTCGAGTCTCGCGGCCACACGGTGAGCCGCATCTTCGCCGGCCCCGGGCTGGACCGCGCCCTGCGCTCGGCCGAGCTCGACGTGGCCTTCCTCGCCCTCCACGGCCGCATGGGCGAGGACGGCAAGGTGCAGGGCCTGCTGGAGCTCATGGGGCTGCCTTATACGGGCTCGGGCGTGCTGGCCTCCGCGCTGGCCATGAACAAGCCCATGGCCAAGAAGCTCTTCCGCCTGCACAACCTCCCCACCCCCATGGGCTACCGCCTCGGCCGCGCCGACGTCCCGCGCTCCCTGGAGCTCCACGGTGACCTCGGCTTCCCCTGCGTGGTGAAGCCCGCGTGTGGCGGCTCCTCCCTGGGCCTCTCCGTGGTGCGTGAGCCCGAGGCGCTCGCCGCCGCCGTGGCCCAGGCCTGCCGCTTCGGCGGCGAGGCCCTCGTGGAGCGCATGGCGCGCGGCCGCGAGGTGACCGTGGGCATCCTCGGCGAGGAGGTGCTCGGCACCTGTGAGATCGCCACCCCTCGCGAGGGCTTCGACTACGATGCCAAGTACAAGGGCGGCTCGCGCTACTTCCTCCCCGCGCGCCTGTCCCCCACGCGCGTGGCCAACGTGGAGTCGCTCGCGCTCGCTGCCTGGCGCGCCCTGGGCTGCCGCGGCTACGGCCGGGTGGATCTCATCTGCTCGGAGGATGAGAACGACGTCATCCTCGAGGTGAACACGCTGCCCGGCATGACTCCCGTGAGCCTGCTGCCGAAGATTGCGGCCCAAAAGGGGCTCGATTTCCCCGCGCTCGTGGAGCACATCCTGTCGCTCGCCACGCGCGACGAGGTGGACGTGACCGAGGCGCCGCTCGCCCCGGAACCGCCCGCCGCCGTGCCCGTCGCGGTGGCCCAGCGCGCCGCGAGTTGAGGTCGCACCGCGGGTGCGGCGCCAGACAACCATTTGACAGGCTCTTGACGCGTCCCTATTGTCCGGCGCTCGTTGTGAACCGGTAAAGACAAAACCTTGTCTTTCCGGGCACATACGTGGCGGGGGGCCCCGAGGGACCGAGTGCGGCGGTCCGCGCGGGTCGGTGTTTCAAACTCCGCCGAGCAGCGTAAGGACCGCGGCGACTTCACCCGCGGGAGGGGCCAGGTCAGATGACCACCGTCGAGATCATCTTCTTGGGCGTGTACTTCAGCGTCCTGTGCGTGCTCGCGGTCTACGGATCGCACCGCTACCGGATGGCGTATCTGTACTACCGCCACAAGTTCAGGCTGCCCACGCCCAAGGGCGTGCTTCCGGCGTTGCCTCGGGTCACCATCCAACTGCCCATCTTCAACGAGATGTACGTGGTGGAGCGCCTGGTGGAGTCGGTGTGCCGCATCGACTACCCGCGCGAGCTGCTGGAGATCCAGGTGCTGGACGACTCCACGGACGAGACGTGCGGCATCGCCCGCGCCTGCGTGGAGCGCCACCGGCAGAAGGGCCACGACATCGTCTACATCCACCGCGAGAACCGCTCGGGCTTCAAGGCGGGCGCGCTGGAGAACGGCCTGAAGACGGCCACCGGCGAGTACATCGCCGTGTTCGACGCGGACTTCGTGCCCAGCCCGGACTTCCTGCTGCGCACGGTGCCCTTCTTCGCCGACTCCAAGGTGGGCATGGTGCAGGTGCGCTGGGGCCACCTCAACCGTGAGTTCTCCATCCTCACCGAGGCCCAGAGCATCTTCCTGGACGGCCACTTCATCATCGAGCACACCGCGCGCAACCGCGCCGGCTGCTTCTTCAACTTCAACGGCACCGCCGGCATCTGGCGCCGCATCACCATCTCCGACGCGGGCGGCTGGCAGCACGACACGCTCACCGAGGACCTGGACCTGAGCTACCGCGCCCAGGTGAAGGGCTGGCAGTTCATCTTCCTGCCCGAGGTCATCTCCCCGGCCGAGCTGCCGGTGGACATGAACGCCTTCAAGAGCCAGCAGCACCGCTGGGCCAAGGGCTCCATCCAGACGGCGCGCAAGCTGCTGCCGATGATCCTCAAGAGCGACCTGCCCTTCGCCGTCAAGCGCGAGGCCTTCTTCCACCTCACCAACAACATGGCCTACCTGTTGATGGTGCTGCTCAGCGCGCTCATGCCGCTGTCCATGGTGGTGCGCTTCCAGCACGGCCTGTACGGCACGCTCTTCCTGGACCTGCCCTTCTTCATCAGCGCCACCGCCAGCGTCTGCGTCTTCTACGTGGCCGCCCAGCGCGAGCAGGGCGCCAAGGGTTGGGATCGCTTCAAGTACCTGCCCTTCCTCATGAGCCTGGGCATCGGCATGGCCATCAGCAACGCCAAGGCCGTCATCGAGGCGCTGCTGGGCCAGCAGTCCGCCTTCGCCCGCACCCCGAAGACCGGTGCCGAGGGCAAGAAGATCACCGCCATCAAGAAGAGCTACCGCGGCAGCAAGACCCTGCTGCCCCTCATCGAGCTCGGCTTCGCCACCTACTTCCTGGGCGCGCTCTGGTTCGCCATCGACAAGCGCATCTGGGGCTCGGTGCCCTTCATCTTCCTGTTCCTCGCCGGCTTCGCCTACGTCGGCCTCTCCAGCCTCCTGGAGGGCCGCCTGAAGGTCTCCGAGTCCGCTCCCGCTCCCATGCCGGTGTCCGAGGAGCAGACCCGCCGCGCCGCGTAGTGGGAACCGGGGTGGGGAAGACCCTCACCCCGACCCTCTCCCAGGGGGAGAGGGAGTTTCAGGTGCCGCCGTCTCCGGCCGTGGGCGTGGTCCCCGCATCCGGGACGCCCGCGTCCGGAGTCCCCGCGTCGGGTGTGGCCCTCAGCAGCCGCTGGTCCTTCCACACCGGCTGCGGACCGCTGGGCGCCGGGCGGCAGTCCTCGTCGATGGCCGTGGAGGCGATCGAACGCAGCGTCAGGCCCTTGTCGTCACACACCACCGCCCGCGTCGGGAAGCGCATCGGGCAGGCCGCGCCCCCGGTGGTGAACGTGGTGGAGCGCGTCTCGCCCACGAAGCCGTCCGACGTGCGGTTCAGCACGATGCTCACCGTGGAGCCCCCATCCGCCTGGGCTTCCAGGCCCTGCCGGGTGCGCGCCAGCGTCAACGTCAGCGTGCCCCCGTCATCCTCGCCCACGTAGCGGAACGCGGGGTTCTCCGTGTGGTGGTACTCGCCTGCCTGGTTCTTCTCGCACCCGGGGGGCACCTGGATGGGGGGCGGCGCCGGGGGCTGGCCAGGGGTCCGGGCCGGGCAGGCCGTGAGGGCGGCCGCGAGGCCACCCGCTGCGATCCACATGATCTTTCGGGACATGGGAGGGGATCTTCCCTCAACCCGCCTCCGAGGTGGGCTCCTGTTTGACCCCTTTCTCGTGACTCTCTAACCTTTGTACCCGCCATGCTCCTGCGCCGCGCCTCCCTGATCGCGTTGCTCCTGTGCCTCGCCGCGCCGTCCTCCTACGCGCAGGGGATGGATGATCTCCTCGCGCCCCTGGCGCCCTCCTCGTCCGCGAAGAAGGGCAAGGGGAAGACGACCCAGCGCCGCACACCCAAGGACACGAAGAAGAAGGCCCCGAAGGCCGCCAAGGGGGCCAAGGGCAAGAAGGGCAAGGGCGCCAAGGCCGTGGAGCCGGAGGAGCAGGCGGACGCGCAGGCCGAGGGGTCCGATCTCCTCGCGCCCCTCGTCAAGAAGACCGAGCTGCTCGTGAAGCTGGGCGGCACCTCCGCCCGCGGGGCGCGCTTCTTCCTGAATGAGCAGGAACTGGGGGCGATGCCCAAGGGCCCCATCGAGGTGGACCCCGGTGACCATGTCGTCGCCGTGCGCAAGTCCGGCTACCGCGACTTCTCCCGCCGTATCACCGCCAAGGAGGGTGAGCTCACCGAGGTGACCGCGCTGCTCGAGCCCACCTCGGGCTTCGTCTCCGTGAAGGCCGATGTCGAGGGCGCCCGCGTCCTCATCAACGGCGATGACAAGGGCGTGGCCCCGCTCGACAGCCTCATGCTCCCGGCCGGCTCCTACGAGATCGTCGTCCAGCGTGAAGGCTTCCGTTCCGAGTCGCAGCGCATCGCCGTTCGCGCCGGCAAGGAGTACACCGTCTCCGTCAACCTGCGTCCCGAGGCCCTCGCGCAGTCCGACAAGCCGAAGGCCGCGAATCTCACGCCGTCCCTCTCGGACCCCTCGCCGCTCACCCCGCAGCCGACTCCGGCCGTCGCCTCGGCGAGCCCGCTCACCAGCCGCTGGTACTTCTGGGCCGGCGTGGGCGCCGTGGTCACCGCCGCCGCCGTCGGCACGGTGATGGCCACCTCGCAGCAGCCCCTGGACCCCAACAAGGTCTGCGGTACCACCTGCGATGGCGTCATCAACCGCCCCTCTGGGGGCGGGTTGTTCCAGTTCTGAGGTTCACGCGTCAGGCGCGGAGCCAGGCTTCGCCTTCTTGAAGCGCTCTCCGTGGGCTTCCGGGTGGGGCACGACGAGCGCCACGCGCAGCCGGTAGTTCACGAACTTCTGTAGGAACTCGCCCGCCAACCCGGTGCGAAGGTTGAAGAACTCCGGAGCGAGCTCCTCCTCGGTGAAGAGGATTCCCTCCGCCCCGAAGCATGCGCCGATGGCATCGGCCACGTCCCGGACGGAACGGATGGAGAGGCCCGCTTCGGAGGCTACGAGGACGCCGCGTTCTTCACCCATGTCATCCAAGGCTACGTCATCGCGGCCGGGACGGGCTACCAGGGTGCTCGAGAGGTCAGCTCCGGCTGCCCGTGAGCCGCTGAAGCAGCTCAGGGCTCGTAGGCGCGCAGCTGGTGGTCCAGTTGCCGCGCCAGCTCGGGGTCGAGGTTCCGGGCCGTGCGCACGGCTTCCCGCAGCGCGCGGACCTGCGCGGCCGAGGGACTGGCGGAGAAGCTCCGGAAGGACGCGTCCAGCCAGCTCCTGAGGCGCGCTCGGACCCGCGCCCGCGCCAGGTCGTCCGGGTAGTCCGTCTCGTAGAAGCTGACCTGGCGCAGCGCCTCGTCCAGGCCGCGCACGTCCTCCGGGCCCAGGTGGGAGAGGAGGTGGTGCAGCGCGATGGCGAGCGAGCGGGCCTTGTCTTCCGAAGCGGAGAACAGCTTCCGGAAGAGGGGAGCACCAGGGTCGGCTCGTTCTGGGCGCCGAGTGTTGGCAGCAGGGGCTCGTGGTGGGGTCCCCACGCGGACAGTGCCTCCATCAGCGCCCGGGCACGGGTCGAGAGGTTTGTCATGGTGACTCCAGGACGTGCACGGCGTGGCCGCGCTGACGCGGGGGAGGAACGCACCCCGGGGAGCACCGGGATAGGCTCGTCACGTGCTCACTTTCTACCATGTGCAGCTCGATGGATTTCCGGACAGGACGGGCATCTCTGGGAGCCCGAGGCGTTCTCCCTGCTGCGGGAGCGGCTCGAGGAAGACGGCCGCCGGGCGCTGGGGTTGCCGCGGATGGAGTCCCCCTCGGACTCGAGCCGGCTGGAGCGGCGCAAGCGCCGGGGGAAGTTGAAGCGCGTGAAGCCGTGAGGGCCACGGGTGAGAAACAGGGGCCCGGAGTGTTCACGGGTGGAGCACTGTGACAGGCACCCTCACCCCGGCCCTCTCCCGAGGGGAGAGGGAGGGCTGGGCGGTGTAACATCCGTTTCATGCTCGCCTACCTGCGTCGCTGGCCGCTGCTGGCTCTGCTGCTCGTGCCCGGGGTTGCTCCCGCCGAGGGCTTCGTCCCGCCCGAGGTGCAGTTCTCCCTCCAGCACCTCAAGTCCGAGGAGAAGGCCCGCGCCGCACAGGCGCTCGGACCCCTGGAGAACCTGCCCCGCTACCAGGTCCAGCTCGAGGTGGATCCCAAGACGCGCAAGGTGAAGGGACATCTGCGCGTGGAGTTGTTCGTGCGCAACCGTCCGCTGGACGCCGTCCACCTGCGCGTCACCCCCAATGCCTTCGAGCCGCGCGTGGAGCTCTCCGAGGTGAAGGTGGACGGGAAGCCGGTGATGCCGGAGCGTCCCGAGGACGGTCTCTACCGCCTGCCTCTGGCCAGCCCCGTGGCTCCGGGCGGCTCGGTGGTGGTGGACCTGGACCTGGAGGCACGCGTGCCGCGTGCTCAGCCCGGCTCCACGTCTCTGCTGGGTTCGCTCGGCTCGTCGGAGGGGGGAGGGGACTACGGCGCCTTCGCCGCCATGGACGACTTCATGAGCCTGGTGGGCGTGGTGCCCCTGGTGCCTCCCCTCGACACGAGCGGCAATCCCTGGGCCGGTCCCTCGGGCGTGGGCGACCTCGCGCTGTACGAACCCTCGAACGTGCTCGCCAACGTCACCGTTCCCTCGGGCTGGAAGGTGTTCGCCACGGGCGTCCCCATGGGCGAGCTGCCCCAGAAGGATGGCCGCATCCGCTACACCTTCGCGGCGGGCGCGGTGCGGGACTTCCCCGTGTTCGCCTCGCGCGGCTATCAGAGCGCCACCACCACGGTGAATGGGGTCACCGTGGAGAGCCACTTCGCCGCCCGTGACGCCGCGGTGGGCAAGCGCGTGCTGAAGTACACCCGTGACGTGCTCACCGAGTTCGAGCGCCGCCTCGGGCCGCTGCCGTTCAAGTACTTCCGCGTGGTGGAGGCCCCGCTGGCCGGTGGCGCGGGCGGCATGGAGTTCCCCGGCCTCGTCACCGTGGGCACGGCCCTCTACCGGGGGGCGGCGGATCCGAACAGCGTGCTCCAGGGCGTGCCGGGCATGGGGCAGATGCAGCAGCTGCTGGAGGCCATGGGCGGGGACACGGCACCGCTCGCGCAGCTGGGCCAGTCGCTGGAGCGCACGCTCGAGTTCACCGTGGCCCACGAGGTGGCGCACCAGTACTTCGCCGCGCTGGTGGGCTCGGATCCCATCCACATGCCGGTGGTGGATGAGACGCTCGCCCAGTACGCGGCGCTGCTCTACATGGAGTGGAAGCACGGGCGCGCGGTGGCGGAGCGGATGCGCGAGGAGACGCTCGTGGGCTCCTACCACCTGTACCGGCTCTCGGGCGGCAAGGACGGCCCGGCGGACCGGCCCACCTCCGAGTTCGACGACTCCATGCAGTACGGCGCGCTGGTGTACGGCAAGGCGCCCCTGCTGCACCACGCCTCACGCAAGCTCGTGGGGGACGAGGCCTTCTTCAAGGCCCTGCGCTCCTACGTGGACGCGTACCGCTTCAAGTGGACGTGCGGCGACTGCTTCACCCGCGAGCTGGCCAAGGCGAGCCCCTCGAAGGCCCAGGCGCTCGAGCAGTTGCGCGTGCGCTGGTGGCAGGAGGCCCACGGAGACGAGGACCTCGGCAATCCCAACATGGGCGCCATGCTCGGCGCCGGCATGAATGGGGAGGCGCTGGACCCGGAGACGCTCAAGCTCATGGAGGAGCTGCTTCCGGGCCTGATGAAGGGACAGGAGGAGTAGGCGTTAGTCGAACAGCGCCTGGACGAACTCCTTGGGCTCGAAGCGGCGCAGGTCGGCGACCTTCTCGCCGACGCCCACCCACACCACGGGCAGCTTCAGCTCGTCGGCGATGCCGATGATGACGCCGCCCTTGGCCGTGCCGTCCAGCTTCGTCAGCGCGATGGCCGTCACACCCACCGCCTCGTGGAACTGCCTGGCCTGCTGAATGGCGTTCTGCCCGTTGGTGGAGTCCAGCACCAGCAGCACCTCGTGGGGAGCCCCGGGAAGCGCCTTGTCGATGACGCGCTTCACCTTCTTCAGCTCGTCCATCAGGCTCACCTTGGTGTGGAGCCGGCCCGCCGTGTCCGCGATGACCACGTCGGCGCCCGTCTCCCGCCCCTTCTTGATGGCCTCGAACACCACCGAGCTGGGATCCGCGCCCTCCACCCCCTTCACCAGCTCCGCCTTGGCCCGGTCCGCCCACACGTCGAGCTGCTCGGTGGCCGCCGCGCGGAACGTGTCGCCCGCCGCCAGCAGCACCTTCTTGCCCTGGCCCGTCAGCTTCGCCGACAGCTTGCCGATCGTCGTCGTCTTCCCCGCGCCGTTGACGCCCACCACCATCACCACGTGCGGCGGGCCTCCACCCTCCAGCGTGCGCGGCACCGGCAGGTCCACGATGCGCGTCACCTCCTCGCGGATGAGGTCCTTGATGCGGTTGGCGTCGCTCAGCTCGTTGCGCTTGAGCTTGTCTCGCGCCACCTCCACCAGGCTGGACGCGGTGCGCACGCCGATGTCCGCCGTGAAGAGGATCTCCTCCATCTCCGCCAGCACCGACTCGTCCACCTTGCGGTTGGAGCCGAACAGGCCGTTGAGCCGCGCCATGAAGCCCTGGTTGCGCGTCTTGTCCAGGCCCTGCGCCAGCGTCTGGCCCGCCTCGGCCTCGATCTTCGCCCGTGCCGCCGCCTCCGCCGCGCGCCGTGCCTCCTCGGCCGCCGCCTCCTCCCGGGCCTTCTGCTCGGCCACCAGGCGCTCGGCCTCCTCGCGCTCGCGCTTGCGCCGCTCCTTCGCCTCGTCCTCCGCCGCCTTCTTCGCGCGGTACTCGGCGCGCTTCTCCTCCTCCTCACGCTCCTTGAGGGCCCGGACCTCGGCCTCCAGGCGGGCGCGCTCGGTGGCATCCGTGGCGGCCTTCGCGGCGCGCGTGGCCTCCTCGCGCTGACGGGCGAGGGTCTCGGCACGGGCGTGGATCTCCTCCGCCTCACGCAGCCTCGCGAGCTCCGCCTCGCCAGGCGGCAGCTCCACGCGCAGTTGCGGAGTCTCCGCGGGGAGCTCGGGCTTCTCCTCCGCGGACGGCGGCACCGGCTTGCGGCCGGGCTCCTCGGGGCGCTTCTTGAAGAAGAGCTTGCGCGCCGCGGCCACCATCAGGGCCACGAGCAGCACGGTGATGCCCACGCCCACCACCGTGTCCACGGTGCCGCCCTGGGGCGGCGGGGGCGTGCCCGTCTCCGGTACCCCGGGCTGCATCGGAGGGGGGTCCTGGGGCAGCGGAGCGGGCTGCGGAGACGGCGCCTGCGCGAGGAGGAAGGGTAGGGCGGTGGGCGTCTTCATGGCGCGCTCCGCATACCTCAAGATGCCTCCGCGAGTCCCCCCCATCTTCAGCCCCCGCCACACGGCCAACACGTCCCCGGACCACGGGCCGGTGGATGCCGTGCCGGGAAGCCGCTAGAAACAGGGGGCCATGCGCCGTCCCACTCTCCTCGCCCTCCTCGGTTCCGCCACCCTCCTCAGCGCCTGCATCGTCGAGGCCCCTGGCGGCGCCAGCCCCAACGAGCGGCGCCAGGCCGTGGTGTCGCAGGTGCCGCCGCTCTCGGTGCGCAACGGCGCCAACTTCGAGGACAAGGTGGAATTGGTGGCCGCCACCGTGCAGCCCGGCCGCCTCGCTCCCGGCGAGGGCGCCCGCGTCACCGCCTACTTCAAGGTCCTCAAGCCCCTGGAGGAGGACTACATGATCTTCGTCCACGTGGAGGACGCCGAGGGCCGCGCGGAGCGTCTCAACATCGACCACAAGCCGGCCGGTGGCCTCTACCCCACCACCCAGTGGAAGCCCGGTGAGACGGTGAAGGACGAGTTCAACCTCGTGCTCCCTCCCGGCT
Organism: Archangium violaceum Cb vi76; assembly: GCF_000733295.1. Lineage (GTDB taxonomy): Bacteria > Myxococcota > Myxococcia > Myxococcales > Myxococcaceae > Archangium > Archangium violaceum. The sequence goes on from NZ_JPMI01000031.1 coordinate 41,508, forward strand.
CCGCCGCCCGCGCCCTCAACATCTGGCTGGGCTTCTGGGACCCGAAGACGGACGCGCGCCTGCAGCTCAAGAATCCGGACGCGGTGCGCAACGACGGGCGCAGCCGCATCCTGCTCGCGCAGGTGCCCGTGGCGCAGCCGTAGGTACAGGGAAAAAAACCGGAGTGGCCCTGTAAGCCGAGTCTTGTCCCCACCCCTTTCGGGATGGGCGGTGAACATTCATCTAGGGCCCTGGTTGCCCAGGGGCCTCATCAGCGAGCAACCCGAACGCATGGGGCGGGCAACCCCTGTCCCCTCGCGGGGACGCGCTCCTATTGGCTCTTGCTCCAGGTGGGGTTTTCCGTGCCGCTCGAGTCACCCCGAGCGCGGTGCGCTCTTACCGCACCGTTTCACCCTTACCGGCCCCTCGCGGAACCGGCGGTTTGTTTTCTGTGGCACTGTCCTGCGAGTCGCCTCGACTGGCCGTTAGCCAGCACCCTGCCCTCTGGAGCTCGGACTTTCCTCCCGTCACCCGTTCCCGCGGTGACCAGCGTTCACCCGGACCACTCCGGCACACGCCTCATACAACACAGGGGGGCCCGAGGTCACTCCGGCAGGAGGCTCCCGGCTCACATCCGCTCGTCGATGGCCCGGTTGCTCATCTCGTCGGCCGCCTTGTTCTTCTCGCGCGGCACGTGGGTGAGCTTCACCCGGGAGAACTGCTCGAGCAGCTCCGAGGCCTCCTCATAGAGGGGGCGGAGCGTGGGACTCTTCACCTGGTAGCGCCCCTGGAGCTGGCGGATGAGCAGCTCGCTGTCGGCGAGCACCTCCAGCTCCTTCACGCCCAGGCTCCGGGCGTGCTTCAGGCCGAGCAGCAGGCCCATGTACTCGGCGTAGTTGTTCGTCTGGGTGCCCAGGAACCTGCCGAGCCGGGCCACCACCCGTCCCTCGGCGTCCATGAGCACCGCGCCAGCTCCGGCGGGACCCGGGTTGCCCCGCGCGGCCCCGTCCGAGAAGAGCTTCAGGCTCGAGGGGACGGCTCCTGGAGCGGGTGACTCCTGGGGCAGGGGCGGGACCGTACGGGAGGGGCGACGCGGCTCGGTGGCCGGAGGTTCGGGCGCACGCGTCGCGAGCTGGGTGGCCGCTGCTTCCAGGAGGCGGCCCAGATCCTCGCGGGTGAGGCCGGGAAAAGCCCGCACCGTTCCCGAGAGCGGCTCCTCACGTCCGATGTGGCGGAGGATGTCGGCCAGGTCCGGTGGGGCCATCGCGCGGGGCTACTTCGCCGCCGGCGTTTCGAGCGCCTCGACGGCGTAGATGATGCGGTTGCAGGACGGGCAGATGTCCGTGCCCAGCGACACGCGCAGGTTGTTGTAGAGCTGCGGGGGCACGTTCATGTTGCAGCCCTGGCAGGTCCCGGCCACCACGCCCACCATCGCTGGAAGCTTCTTCTTGCGGATGGTCTCGTAGCGGCGCAGCAGCGTGGCGTCCACGCCCGCGGCCACCGTGGAGCGCTTGCCCTCGAGCGTCTTCACTTGACCCTCGGCCTGGCTCTGCTTGCCGCGCAGCTCGTTCATCCGCGAGGACAACTGCTCCTGGCGGGTGGCGAACTCGGCCTCCTTGGCCTTCACCGCCTCGCGCGCCGCGCCGAGCGTCTTGGTGAGCTCCACCAGCTCGTCGGACATCGTCTGGTTCGCCTTCTTGGCGATGTCGATCTCCCGGGCCAGGGCGGAGTATTCGCGGGTGGAGCGCTGCTCGGCGAGCCGCGCCTCCCACTTCTTCACCTTGTCCTTCTCGTCCGAGATGTTCTGCTCGAGCGTCGTCTTCTGCCGCTCGATGTCGGCCACCCGGGTGCGCTCCGCCTCGATGGCGCTGCGCGCCGCGCCCAGCTCGCGCTCCAGCTCCGCCAACTGCCGGGGATGCACGTCCGCGGCCTTCCGGAGCGAGGCGACCTCGAGGTCCACCTTCTGCAGCTCCGCCAGCGCCTTCAGTTTCTCCCGCAAAATCGCTGCCTCCATGGGGGGCCCTACCGCGGGGCCCGCGTCCTTCTACCAACAAGGATCTGCACGGTCCAACGCACAAATCGTCTCAGTGTCATCCCTCGTGTTGCGACCAAGCAGGCCGGGTACATGCCGCCGCCGCTCCCGGTGGCCGGGCGCACGCCCGTATGGCCGCTCCAAGGGGCCTTCCCTCCACCTTCCTCCTCCGTCGGTGGAGGGAATGTGGCGAAAAGTTTCCGTCCCGGTGGAAACCTGCTACATGTCTGGTCGATGAAATCAGGGGGACGACCCATGCAGCCGAAGAAACGACCGAGCCCGAGGACGGGAGCAGCCCCTACCCTGTGGGACAAGGGGCAGGCACCCCGGCGGCCGGTAGGCGTGCAGGCGCTGGGCCCGGTGCGCTACGAGCAGCTGCGCCAGGTGCTCCACCAACTCTCCACCCGTCCGAGCGGAACAGCGAAGTCGCGCTGAGCCTGAAAAGCCGAAGGGGGCACCGCCGGGTGGCGGAGCCCCCCTCGTACCGGGCTCAGATCTCCTCGTCCTCCTCGCCGGGAGCCGCTTCGGCGTCCTCGTCTTCGAATTCGGCCAGCTCTTCCTCCTCGCTCTCCGCCGCCGGCTCCTCGGGCTCGATGGGCTCGATGACCTTGGGGATGGAGGACAGACGGCCGCGCCGCCCCTCGGAGGCGGGCTTGAGCGCCGGGCTCTCCCGTTGATCCGCGCCGCACTTCGGGCACAGGGGGTCCGGCTTCTTCATGTCATAGAACTTCGTGCTGCATTTGAAGCAGACGTACTTGTTCCCGAGGTCCTTCGCGGGCATGCGCCACCTTCTGTGTCAAGAGGGTAGGGGGAGGCGGCTCTTAGTTGGGCCGGCAGGCAGAGTCAACCCGATGGTTTGCACTCTACGGCATAGGCGCTAGCATCGCAGATGCTCGCCCTTGTGTGCGCGCGCCGGACAGCCCCCTTGAACTTCTCCTGCAACAAGTGTCAGCGGCGGTACTCCATCGCGGACGACAAGGTCCGCGGCAAGACCGTCAAGGTCCGCTGTAAGAACTGCCAGAACGTCATCTCCGTGGAGGGCCCTCCCGCCGAGACCGAGGAGAGCACGCGCGTCGTGTCCCTGGCGGACGTGGAGCGCCTGCGGGAGCAGGACCGCTCCCTCGCCGAGGAAGAGTCGGCCGCGGCCGTGGCCCAGCCGGCCCCCGCGGCGGCGAACATGTCCTGGGAGGACGAGCCCACCCGGACCATGCCGCTGCGCGACGCGAGCTCTCCCTGGTTCGTGATGGTGAAGAGCAAGCAGGAGGGCCCCCTGGACGAGGGCGCCCTGAGTGAGCTCGTGGCCTCGGGCGCCGTCACGGCGCGCAGCTACTTCTGGCAGCAGGGCATGCCGGACTGGAAGCGGGGGCAGGACATCCCCGAGCTGGCCGGCTTCTTCGCGCCCGCGGCCCCGCCGCCCGCGCCGCCGCCGCCCCCCGCGCGGGCCGCGCCGCCTCCTCCTGTCATGGCGCCGGAGCCCGATCCCTTTCCGGTCGAGCAGTCGGCCACCTCGTGGCAGCCGGACCCGCCCGCGCCCTCGCAGACGACCTGGAACGCCGAACCCGCGCCGCGCCGCGCGGCCTCCGCCCGGCAGGACTCCACCCCGTGGGAGCAGGACCCGGACGCCGCCGTCGCCGCCGGTCCCGACACGGGCTCCGTCGGCTCCGACATGAACGGCGCGCCCCTGGGCGAGCTGTTCTCCGACCTGGACCTCCCCCAGTCCGAGCAGGGCGATGGGGGTGAGCTGGGCATGGACTCGCTGGCGGGCTCCTCGCGGGAGGACCCCCTCGCCGCCCTGGGCAAGGAGCCGGAGCAGCCGCGCAAGCCGGCGGAGAACACCCAGTACTTCGTGAAGAAGGCGGGGATGCACCGGCGCAATCCGGCCTGGAAGATCGCCCTCTTCGTCGTGCTGTTGGTGGCGCTGCCGGTGGGCGTGCTGTACGCGCTCACGGAGATGCAGGTGGTGCCGCTGCGCGTCACCCGCGTGGATTCCAAGGGGCAGGTGGTGCAGCAACCCGTGTCCGTCTTCTCGCCCGAGGGCATCGGCGAGCTGAGGGACCTGATGCTCGGCCGCACCAGGCCGCCGCCGCCCGCGCCTCCGCCCGCCCCGAAGACCGAGGCGAAGCCGGAGAAGAAGGCCGAGGCGAAGCCGGCTCCCACCGAGGAGGCCGCGAAGCCGGCGGAGACGCCGCAGGACCCGGCCGCCCAGCCGCCCGAGGGCGAGGAGCAGAAGGCCGTGGCCGCCCTCTACGGCGAGGGCGAGAAGAAGGACGTGGGCCCCGAGGTGCGCGAGAACACCGAGGTGGCTCCCACCGACTCGGCCGCGCAGTCCGGCCCGCCCCCGGAGGCGCTCGACCGCGTGGTGAAGCAGTCGCAGACGGCCTTCAAGTCCTGCATCGACCAGGCGCTGCGCAAGAACCCGAAGCTGCGCGACGGCAAGCTGCTGCTCACCGCCACCGTGGGCAGCTCCGGCACGGTGAAGAAGGTGTCCTTCGACCGCGACGACATCAACGGCTCGGCCATGGGCAACTGCATCAAGGCCCGCGCCCGCCGCATGGTGTTCCCCTCCTTCGAGGGGGATGACGTCGAGGTCGAGATTCCGCTCGTCCTCAGCAAGTCCATGTAGCGCGAGTGGCCACTCCTCGCGGGGAGACGGGCCGCCTGCCGAGCACCGTGGTGGTGCTCGGCGTGGTGAGCCTGCTGACGGACATCAGCAGCGACATGAGCTTCCCGCTGCTGCCGGCCTTCCTCGCCGCGAGGCTGCCGGCGCAGGCGCCCGTCCTGTTGGGCCTCATGGAGGGCGTGGCGGACCTGATCTCCGCCCTCATCAAGTACCAGTCCGGCGTGTGGGCGGACCGGGCACGCCGCCTCAAGCCGATGGTGCTGCTGGGCTACGGGCTGTCCAGCCTCATGCGCCCGCTGATGGCCTTCGTCACCCTGGCGTGGCATCCCGTCGTCATCCGCGCGTTGGATAGGGTGGGCAAGGGCCTGCGCTCCAGTCCGCGCGACGCGCTCATCGCCCACTCCGTCTCCCCGGACGCCCGTGGCCAGGCCTTCGGCTTCCACCGGGGCATGGACCACGCGGGCGCCGCCGTGGGCTCGCTCGCCGCGATGGCGTTGGTGGCCGTGGGCCTGCGCGTGGAGCAGGTGTTCTTCGTCGCCGCCGTGCCCGGGTTGCCTCGCGCGCGTCCTCCGGCCGACCTCTGAGCGCCTCCAGCGCGGGATGCCGAACGTGCATTTCCATGAATTCTCGTTTACAGTGCAGGGCGCTTTTTCCAGGGATTTCCTCCCCAGGGAGTTCACCATGCAACACCGTTCGTTTCGCGCCCCCCTCTGTTCTCTGCTGTCCGCCCTGCTGCTGGTGGCCTGTGGTGGCACCGACGTCGCCTCCACCCCCGCCGAGGAAGCCCTGGGCACCCAGGAGGCGGCGCTGTGCTCCGGCGTGAGCGTCTCCGCCTCCATCTCGGGCGCCAGCCTCTATCAGGGCGAGCTGGCCGGGAGCGGCTCCTGGACGGTGTCCACGGGCGCCAACGCCGTGCGGCTCGAGTACTACGTCAACAACACGCTCTACACCTCCGAGGAGCGTACCGGCACCTCGGGCACCTGGTACTTCAGCTACGCGGGCTTCTCGTGCGGCACGTACAGCTTCCAGGTGAAGGCCTATCCCATGGTCATCGACAGCAATGGGAACCGCAGCACCTGCTGGGCTTCTCCCAACACGGCCTCGCAGAGCGTCTCCCAGGCCTGCCCCGGAGGCGTCTGGGTGCTCACGGGCGCCGAGAACTGCTACGACCTGATCATGGCGTCCTGCTACACGCGCTCCTGGACGCCGAGCTGCCCGACGAGTCCGGCCGGCAAGTCCTGCCCGAGCGTGGGGGCCTCCTGCTGGCAGGTGGCGAGCGCCAGCGTCCTCCGGGAGTACACCTGCCAGTAGCGGAGCGCCAGGTCCCGCCCGGGGCCGCGGCTACAGGTCGAAGTCCCCGGGCGGCGGCGTCTTGTCCTTCATGGCCCGCTCCCGGGCCTCACGCACTTCGGTGCGCAGGCGCTCGGTGGCCTCCGCGTCCACCGTCAGCGTCTCCAGGTCCAGCACGTCGCCCTCGCGCACGCCGGGCGGCAACTCCTCGCGGCGCCGCGTCTGCTCGCGGCCCTCCACGATGAGCACGGCGAGCCCGTCCTCGAACCGGTCCACGCTGGCCAGCGTCCGGGGGCGCTGCGGTTTCCGCGGCTTCTTCTTCGTCATGGGTCGCAGTCCTTGGCGGGGCGGCGCTCCCGCATGGCGGAGGCGCGGTCCTTGTACACGGTGCGCTCCTTCGTCTTCGCCCGCTCGAGCGCGCGGCAGTCCTCGCTGTGGAACACCTCGGTGCCCTTGAGGCTCACGTAGCGCATCCCCTGGGTGCTGGACGCCGGGAGCTTTCCGCTGGCGGGCACGACCTTGCCGCCGGTGGCGCCCACCGAGCCCGAGGTCCCCGACGGCATGGGCCCCTTGGCCACCGGGCCGGCCGTCTGTCCGGTGAAGACGACGGGGGCGCTCCGGCCCTTCTGGGGGGTGAGCGTGACGGTGGTGCCGTTGCTCACCGCGAGCACCTCGCCCTGGCGGTCGGTGCGGAAGATGCGCGCGCCCGTCTTGCCGAGCCGCTCGAGGGCCTCGGGGGTGGGGTGCCCGTAGTCGTTGCCCGCGCCGCAGGAGATGACGGCCGCCTGGGGCTTCACCGCCGCGAGGAAGGGCGCGGTGGACGAGTGCTTGCCCCCGTGGTGCGCCACCTTCAGCACCGTGGAGGTGAAGTCGATGGGCCGGGTCAGCAGGAACGCCTCGGTCTGTGGCTCGGCGTCTCCCGTGAAGAGGAACGCCGTCTTGCCGTACGTCAGCTTGGCCACGATGGAGTTGGCGTTGACGTCCGAGCGCGTGTCGTCGAGGAACGCATCGCGCGGGGGGCGCGGCCAGAGGACGGTGAGCGTCACGCCCTCGCCCAGGCCCACGGTGAGCAGCGTCTCCGGCGAACTCGGGTTGGGCGTGGGCGTCATCACCTGGCCCACCTTCTGGCCCACCACCTCCAGCAGCTTGCGGTAGGCCTCGCTCGGGTGCTCGAAGCCCGGGTCCATGAAGCGTTTCGCGCCCACTCCCTGGATGATCTTCGCCAGGCCGCCCAGGTGGTCCAGGTGTGGGTGGGTCATGATGACCAGATCGATGGGCTCCCGGAGCAGTTGGCGCAGGCGGGGCACCAGGGCCTCGTCGGCCTCGGGAGGGCCGCCGTCGATGAGCACCGTCTTGCCCGTGGGCGAGACGATGAGCGCCGCGTCTCCCTGGCCCACGTCGAAGAAGTAGACGGTGAGCGGCCTGGCCGGAGGCGTGGGGGCCGGGGCCGCGCGGCCCGGAAGGGCGGTGAGCAGGGCGAAGAGGACGAGGAAGAGCCGCGCGAGAGCCATGAGCGGGGGGACTCTACAGCACGGGCCGGGGTCCGTTGCGTGTCGGGCAAGGGGCCGTCTCGGTGCTTCCCGAGCGGGCTGGAGTGGGCTACATCCCGCTCCCTATGTCCGAGGCCCAAGACATCCAGAGGGTCGTCGAGGAGATCGCCGACCACGTCCGCCGCAGCATGCCCGGTCTCCGGGCGGGCAACCCACTGCCCCCGTCTCCCGTGCGGACCGCGTCCATCGCGCCCGGGTCCATCCGCGACAACGCGGACCTGGCGCCCTACATCGACCACACCCTGCTCAAGCCCGAGGCCACGCGCGAGGACGTCGCCCGGGTGGCCCGCGAGGCCGTGGAGCACGGCTTCGCCACCGTGTGCGTGAACTCGAGCCACGTGGCCACCGTGGCGGGCATCCTGGCGGGCTCCCGCTCGGTGCCCATCGCCGTGGTGGGCTTCCCCCTGGGCGCGGCCCTCACGAGCGCCAAGGCCTTCGAGGCCCGCGAGGCCATCCACGCCGGTGCCCGGGAGATCGACATGGTCATCCATGTCGGGGCCCTCAAGGCGCGCGACTACGCGCTGGTGCTCTCCGACATCGCCCAGGTGGTGGAGGCCAGCCGGCCCTGGCCGGTGAAGGTCATCCTCGAGACGAGCCTGCTCTCCCAGGACGAGAAGATCGCCGGCTGTGTGTTGTCCAAGGCGGCGGGGGCGGCGTTCGTGAAGACGTCCACCGGCTTCAGCACCGGCGGCGCCACCGTGGAGGACATCTCGCTCATGCGCCGGGTGGTGGGCGAGGACGTGGGCGTGAAGGCCTCGGGAGGCATCCGCTCGGCCGAGGACGCCCTGAAGATGATTCAGGCGGGCGCCAACCGCCTGGGAGCCTCGGCGTCGGTGGCCATCGTCACCGGCCAGAGGTCCACCGCGAAGTACTAGCCACCCGGTGGGGAGAGGCCCGTGACCGAGGCACAGCGCGAGAAGTACAGGCAGAAGTTGCTGGCGCTCCACGCGGAGCTGACCGGCAAGGCCCCCTTGAAGATCGAGCCCAACCGCACCGATGAGGCGCGCGTGGGCGGCGACGAGGACGAGCAGCCGCTCAACGAGATGATGCAGGCCATCGCCTCCAAGCGGAACCGGAACACGGACGGCGTGCTCCAGCTCGTGGTGAAGGCGCTGGGCAAGCTGCGCGACGACCCGGACTCCTTCGGCGAGTGCGAGGAGTGCGGCGACGAGATTGCGCCCGGCCGGCTCGAGGCCATGCCCTACGTGGGCTACTGCGTGAACTGCCAGGGTCAGAAGGACGCTCCCAAGGGCGGCCCGACCCGGCGCAAACTCACCGACTACACCTGAGCCCCGGCTCGGGTCTGATCATCGCTGAACAGACGGGGAGGACGGACGCGGCCCCACCGCCGCACCGGCCTTAAGGAGAGGGGAAGCACATGGACGCGACTGGATTGAAGCAGAAGGCGGAGGCGTGGCTCCAGGCGGACCCGGACGCGGCCACCGTGGAGGAGCTGCGGGACGTGCTCGCGCGGGGAGACCTGGCGGACCTGGCGGACCGTTTCGCGGGGGACCTGGAGTTCGGCACCGCGGGCCTGCGGGGCGTGCTGGGCGCGGGGCCCAACCGGATGAACCGCGCCGTGGTGCGCCGGACCACCGCCGGCCTGGCGCGCTACCTCAAGGCCACCGTCCCGGACGTCACCACCCGCGGCGTGGTGGTGTGCCGCGATGGCCGCCGGCTCAGCGCCGAGCTCGCCGAGGACACCGCCTGCGTGTTCGCCGCCGAGGGCATTCCGGCGCACGTCTTCCCCTCGCTGGCGCCCACGCCGCTCGCCGCCTTCGCCACCCTGCACCTCAACGCCGCCGCGGGCGTGATGGTGACGGCCAGCCACAACCCGCCCGAGTACAACGGCTACAAGGTCTACTGGGGCAACGGCGCTCAAATCATCCCGCCCCATGACAAGGGCATCGCCGACTTCATCTCCCGCGTGGAGCCCGCCAACCAGGTGGAGCTGCTCACCCCCACCGAGGCGCACGCCCGCGGCCTGTGGCGCGACGTGCCGGACTCGCTCGGCGAGGCGTACCTGGATGCCATCCTCAAGCTGCGCGTGCACGGGCGTGGCTCGGAGTCGCTCTCCATCGTCTATACCGCCATGCACGGCGTGGGCGGCGTGTGGATGGAGCGGGCCCTGGAGCGCGCGGGCTTCCGCAACGTCCACCCCGTGGCCGAGCAGCACCAGCCAGACGGCACCTTCCCCACCGTGCGCTTCCCCAACCCCGAGGAGCCCGGGGCCATGGACCTGTCGCTCGCCACCGCCGAGCGCGTGAAGGCGGACCTGGTGCTCGCGAACGATCCGGACGCGGACCGGCTGGCCGCCATGGTGCGCGATGGCTCCGGCAAGCTGCGCATGCTCACCGGCAACGAGGTGGGCGTGCTGCTGGGCCACTACGTGCTGGTGCAGGGGCCCACCCGGCGCGGGAAGCCGCACGTCGTCACCACCATCGTGTCCTCCACGCAGCTGGGCGACATCGCCCGCGAGCTGGGCGTCGCCTATGACGAGGTGCTCACCGGCTTCAAGTGGATCGCCAACCGCGCCGTCGAGCGTGAGAAGCAGGAGGGCACCCAGTTCGTCTTCGGTTACGAGGAGGCGCTCGGCTACTGCGTGGGCTCCGTGACGCGGGACAAGGACGGCGTGGGCGCGGCGCTGGTGTTCGCGGACCTCGCCGCCTGGTGCGAGTCGCGCGGCCAGACGGTGCTCGGCTACCTGGAGGAGATCCAGCGCCGCTTCGGCCTCTACGTGAGCGCGCAGCGCAACTTCACCTTCCCGGGCGCCGAGGGCGCTCAGGTGATTGCCCGCATCATGGACGGCTTCCGCCGCTCGGGCCCCTCGCGCGTGGGCGAGCTGCCCGTGCGCAACGTGCTGGACTACAAGAAGGGAGAGCGGCTGCCTCCCTCCAACGTCCTCGCCTACGAGCTGGAGGGCGGAGGGCGGGTGACGGCGCGGCCGTCCGGCACGGAGCCGAAAATCAAATACTACTTCGAGCTGAAGGAGACGCTGGCCGCCGGCGAGCCGGTGCAAGCCGCGCGCGCCCGGGGAGAGGCCCGGCTCCAGAAGCTCATCGACGCCTTCATCGCGCTGGCGCGCGAGCGGGGGCAACCGGAGGTGGGTGCGTGAAGCGCTGTGTCTCGAGTTGGGTACTGATGGGAGTCCTCCTCGTCTCGGGCGCCGCCCTGGCGCAGGAGGAGGGGGCGACGTACAGCCGCGGCCAGGGCTGGTCCGTGCTGTCGGGCCAGACGCTGGGTTCGGGGACCGCGGTGACGGGCCAGGTGGGCTGGCCGGGCCTGTCGCTGGGCCTGCTGCACGGGGCCACGTCGCGCTTCGACATCGGCGGCAAGTTCACCTTCAACTACGGCCACGAGGGCATCATCACCAGCGTGGTGCCGGGGCTGAAGCTGCAGGGGTGGATGCGGCTGATGCTGCTGCAGACGTCGCGGGTGAACGTCGGGCTGACGTTCGCCCCCGGGCCCTTCTTCTACTTCTACGAGCGCTACACCGAGGTGGGCCTGACGCTGCCCATCGCCCTCACCGTGGGCATTCCCGTGGGCAGCGCCCTCATGCTCAACGTGGGCCTGGACATCCCCTTCTACGTCGTCTTCGGCACGGGCGGCGGCGTGGTGGTGCCCGTCCTGCTGGGCGGCGGGCTGGAGTACTTCCTCGACCGCAACCTCGCCGTGAACTTCAACGTGCGGATGGGTCCGTCCGTGGGCTCCTACTCGGGCTTCTTCGAGGACCGGACCCGCGCCCGCTTCACGCTCGAGGCGCTGCTGGGCATCGCCTACAAGTTCTGACCGGAGCGGCCACCGGGCCCGCGAGCACTACCAGCTCGCGGTGCCCTGGTCCTCCAGCTCCACGGAGACGGTGATGGTGCTGCTCGTCAGCCCGTGGTTCTTCACCGCGAGGCTTCCGCCCAGCGACTCCACCAGCTCGCGCGCCGCCGCCAGGCCCGTCTGGGGAGCGCTCTCGCGCGCCGCGTAGCGCACCTGGAAGCGCGGGCCGTAATCCCCGAAGTCGTCCTGGGGCTCCACCGCCAACCGCACGGTGCGCGCCGGCAGCTCCGCGTTCCGGTGGGCCTGCACCGCGTCGCTGAGCAGGTGCAGCATCACCTGCTCCATCCGCCGCCGGCTCACCCGCGCGAACACCGGCTCGTCCGGCAGCTCCAGCCCCACCTCGCCGTTCTCCACGTGCCCCGTGGCGTGGAGCAGGGCCAGTGCGTGCTTCGCCAGCGCACACAGGTCCAGGTTCTGCACGTCGGTGCCGTCCAGCGCGCCCACGGCGCTCAGGTGGCCGCGGCTCTCCCCGCTCGCCACCGCCGTCTGCCTCGGCCAGTAAGCCATCGCCACCGCGCTCATCGCGTCACCTCGTGCCTTGGATGTGTCTGATTTCACGTCGGCTCCCCCCCCACGACATGTTCCGGACGCCGACCTCCCTCCTCCCGTCCCCCACCCCGCGGCCCGCACCGTCAGCTCACTTCTCCACTGCCTCGCGGCCCGCTCGCGTGCCACCCATTCCATGCGATGCGCATGCCGATTGCGCGCCGCTCCGTCCGCCAGTGTACGGTACGGAACAGTCTATCCTTTCTTCCTTGAGTTACAGAGCTTTGCTTGGTTGCGCGGATGATGGCCCACTCATGCCTTGCTTGGAGTACATGAGAATACGTGGGTCAAGAGTGATTCCCGGTCGGCCGTGACCCGGGTTCAGGAGGACCCGGGCCCCGGTGGCGCGCCGCGTCAGCGCGATTCCTGCTCGTAGGGGGTGCCGAGGGCGGCGGGCGCGTGGGTGCGCTGGCCCTGGAAGGCGAGCACCGCGAGCGTCAGGACGTAGGGCAGGGCGAGGAGGAAGCCCTGGGGCACCACTTCCAGGAGGCCGGGGGCGCTGGAGGCCAGGCCGATGCGCAGCGCGCCGCCGAAGGCGAAGAAGAGGGCGGCGAGGAAGGCCCCCAGCGGCGTCCAGCGGCCGAACACCATGGCGGCCAGGGCCATGAAGCCGAGGCCGGCCGGGGTGTGCTGCTCGAAGCGGTCCAACACGGCGGTGGAGAGGGTGGCCCCGCCCAGGCCCGCGAGCATGCCGCTGCCCAGCACGGCGAGCCAGCGCAGCCCCGTCACGGACAGGCCCAGGGTGGCCACGGCGTGGGGCTTCTCGCCCACCGCGCGCAGCCGCAGGCCCAGGGGCGTGCGGTAGAGCAGCCCGTGGAAGGCGAAGGGCAGCACCAGGGCGAGCCACGTGAGGGCCGAGTGCCCGGAGAGGACGCGCAGCAGGGGCACCTCGGACAGGCCGGGCAGGTGCCAGCGGGTGAGCTGGTGGATGGGGGGCGTGCCGTTGGGCCCGTAGAGGGACTCGAGGAGGTAGGTGCCCCCGGCGAGCGCCACGAGGTTGATGGCCATGCCGGACACCACCTGGTCCGAGCGCCAGCGGATGCACAGGTAGCCATGGATGGCGGCCATGCCGGCACCGGCGAGCATGCCCACCAGCACGCCCACGGGCGTGGGGAAGGTGATGGCCGCCACGGCCGCGCAGAAGGCGCCCGCGCGCATCATCCCTTCCACGCCCACGTTCACCACGCCGGAGCGCTCGGACAGCGTGGCCCCCAGCGCGGCGAAGAGCAGCGCGGGGAAGTACTCCAGCGTGGAGGACAGGAGGGCCTCGATGATTTCAAGCACGGGGCACCTCCGGGCTGGTTTCCGGCTGCCGGGTGGGTACCACGGGGGCCACCTTCCTCGGGCGCAGCAGCGCGAGCCACACCAGCCGGCCCGCCACGAAGAGCAGGGCGAGGCCCTGGATGAGCTCCGGGTAGCTCTTGTGCACGCCGAGCAGCTGCATGCGCGTGCCGCCCGCGCGCAGCGCTCCGAAGAAGAGGGCGGACAGCGCCACGCCCAACGGGTGGTTGCCGCCGATGAGCGAGATGGCGATGCCGTCGAAGCCGTAGGGCGCGCCCAGTCCACCCGGGTACCGGTACTCGGTGCCCAGCACGAGCACGGCGCCGGCCATGCCCGCGAGCGCTCCGGCGAGTCCCATGGCCTGGGCGGTGCGCCGCACCACCGGAATGCCCGCGGCCCGGGCGGCCTCGGAGCCCAGGCCCACCGCGCGCGTCTCGAAGCCCGAGCGCAGCCGAGAGAGCCACACCCAGATGGCCAGCGCCACCGCGAGCGCCAGCGGGAAGCCGAGGTGCAGGCGGGACATCTCCCCGAGCAGCCGGGGCAGTTGCGCGCTGGTGGCGATCTCCGCGGTGCCCGTGATGGAGAGGTGGGTGCCGGCACCGGCCCTCAGTGGGCCCACCGACAGCCAGTTGTCCACCAGGCTCACCGCCACCCAGTTGAGCATGATGGTGGAGATGACCTCGTGGACGCCCCGGGCGAGCTTGAGGCCCGCGGCGATGAGCGCCCACAGGCCTCCGGTCACGCAGGCGGCGAGGATGGCCACCGGGATGTGCAGCACGGCGGGCAGTTGAAGCTGGGCTCCCGCCACGGCGGCGGCGAGCGCCCCCACCAGCATCTGCCCCTGGGCGCCGATGTTGAAGAGGCCCACCTTGAAGGCCACCGTCACCGACAGCCCGGTGAGCAGCAGCAGGGCGGCCTTGATGGCGGCCTCGCCGAGGGGCCGGGTGAGCACGGTGAGGCGCTCGCTCTCGAAATACTGGGCCCAGTCGCCCAGGCCGCCGCGGAGCATCTGGAGATAGGCCCCGGTGGCCGTCTCCGCGTCGCGCGTGAGGGCGATGAACACCCAGCACACGGCGAGCGCCAGGAACACGGAGAAGACGGAGGGGAGTACCGCGCGCAGCCGCTCACCCATGGGCCACCTCCTCCCCGTGGGTGCCGAGCATCCGGCGGCCGATCTCCCGCTCGTCGAACTCGGGCCGGGTGAAGGTGCCGGTGACGCGGCCCTCGAAGAAGACGTAGATGCGATCGGCCAGGGCCAGGACTTCCTCCAGGTCCAACGAGACGAGCAACACACCGGCTCCCTTGTCGCGCGCCTCGCGCAGCTTCGCCTGCACCTGCGCCACCGCGCCGATGTCCAGGCCGCGCGTGGGCTGCACCACCACCAGCAGCTTCGGCCCCGCGTCCAGCTCGCGCGCCACCACCACCTTCTGCTGGTTGCCGCCGGAGAGCGCCTGCAGGGGCACCTCGGGGTCCGGCGGCCGTACCTCGTAGGCCTTCAGCAGTGCCGCGGTGCGCTCGCGCCGGCCCGCGAAGTCCACCTGGAGCCCCCGGGCGAAGGGCGCCTGCGTCTGCCGCCCCAGCGCCACGTTCTCCTCCACCGTCATGGCCTTCACCACCGCGCGCCACAGCCGGTCCTCGGGCACGTGCCCCACGCCCCGGCGCCGGGCCTCGGCGGGCGTCAGCCCCGTGAGCGGCCCGCCCAGCAGATTGCCTCCGCCTCCCTCCAGCGTCCGCAGGCCCGTGAGCACCTCGGCGAGCTCGCGCTGACCGTTGCCGTCCACTCCGGCGATGCCGACGATCTCTCCCGCGTGCACCTCCAGGGAGATGCCCTGGAGCGCGGGCCGGCCGTCCTCGCCCCGGGCCCGGAGCTCCTTCGCCTCCAGCAGCTTCTCGCCCCCGGGGGGGTGGTACGTCTGGGCCTCGGCGAGCGGGACGCGGGACTCGCCCACCATGAGCGCGGCCAGCTCCTCGGGCCGGGTGTTGGCGGCGCGCACCTCGGCCACCAGCCGGCCCCGGCGCATCACCGCCACCCGCTCGGCCACGCTGAGCACCTCGCGCAGCTTGTGGCTGATGAAGACGACGGTGCGTCCACCGGCCGCCAGCCCCCGCGCCACCCGGAAGAGGTCATCCGACTCCTGGGGGGTGAGCACCGCGGTGGGCTCGTCGAGGATGAGCACCTGGGCGCCCCGGTGCAGCGCCTTGACGATCTCCACCTTCTGCTGCGAGCCCACGGAGAGGGTGTCCACCCGGGCGCGCGGGTCCAGCTTGAAGCCGAAGCGCTCGCAGGTGGCGGCCACCTCCTGGCAGGCCCGGTCCATGTCCATGCGGCCCCAACGCGAGGGCTCGCGGCCGAGCACCACGTTCTCCGCCACGGTGAGGGTGGGGACGAGCATGAAGTGCTGGTGCACCATGCCGATGCCCTGGGCGATGGCGTCGCGAGGGCTGCGCAGGCGCACGGGCTGGCCCTTCACGAGCACCTCGCCGGAATCGGCCTGGTAGAGCCCGTAGAGGACGTTCATCAAGGTGGACTTACCGGCGCCGTTCTCGCCCACGAGGGCGATGACTTCCCCGGTGCCGATGTCCAGCGACACGTCGTCCAGGGCGGTCACGGCGCCGAAGCGCTTGTGGATGTGCCGGAGGGAGATCAAGACAGTCCACCTTTATCAGATGGATGGAGGGATGGCGTGCATGCCGGATACACCGGGCGTGCAGGTGCACGAGCACTCCACGGGCGGGGTGGGGGTCGAGGAGGGCCCCCGGAGACACCGATACAGGCAGCCCCGCGGCCGCGCCCGGTTACGCGCGACCTCTCGCGCCCAGGAGGCTGGCGAGGTGGGGGTTCTCGTGGGCCAGGGCCTCCTCGGCGGGTGTGAGTCCCTCCCGGTCCTTCCGGGTGGCGTCCGCCCCCGCCTCAAGCAGGACCTCGATGACGGGCGCCCGCTCCTTGATGCGCGCCTGCTGGTGCAGGGGCGTCCAACCCTTGCCGGCATTGGGGTTGGCGCCGGCATCGAGGAGCGCCCGGGCCACCTCGGGCCGCTGCGCATCGAAGAGCGCGGTCCGGCCATCCTGGTCGAGTGCGTCCACCGGTACCCCTCCCTTGACCAGTACGGGAATGCAGGCCACGCACCCATGCTCGGCGGCGAGGTGCAGGGCCGTGGCCTTCGCCTCGTCGACGGCCGACGCGGACAGGCCCAGGGCGAGCAGTTCCTTCACCAGCGCCGCGGCGTCCACCATGGCCGCCAGGTGCAGCACGCCCCGTTTGTCCTCGTTCAAGGCCTGGAGGTTCGCGCCCAGTGCGCGCAGGGCCAGCACGCGGCCGACCCGGCCACCCCCTCCGCCATCGGGGCCAAAGTGGGGAGCGGTATCCATCCCCGCCGCGAGCAGGAGACCCGCGTCCAGGCTCCTGGCCTGTTTGCCTTTGGGACGGCTGGCGGGTTCGCGCGCTCGCAGCCAGGAGAGGAAGCCTTCATCGGAGAACGCGCCCTGCAAGCCGTTGAAACAGCTCGCGTCATCGTCATCGACGTTGATGACCTGGAACCCGGGCGTCTCCTTGACCTGGGCGAGCAGTGCCTCGTAGCCGTCCTCCGGGTTGTCCTGGCGCAGTGCGCGCCAGGCCTCGAGCCCCCGGCGTGCGAGCGCATGGTCTGGAATGTCACGCAGGCCTTGCGCCTCCTCCAGTGCGGCCTCTACTTCGTCCAATTGCGCGTCGGTGGGCCGTCCGCGCACCACCTCTTCGGCCCATTGGCTCAGGGCCAGGGCGCGCGCACGCTGGGCGTCGCTCAGCTTTCCTCCCGGGCGAGTGCCCCGGGTCAGTGCGAGGACCCGGTCGCGAATCCGCCAGTGCTCCGCCTTGAGCTCCCGCGACCAGCGGTCGGGGTCCACGCGTCTCGTGGCATCCATCGCCCAGTTGAGGGAGTGCAGCGCCATCAGCCGGTCCGGCTCGGCCTCCAACACCTGACGCAGCAGCGGAATGGCTTCGTCCAACTGGGGCGGCGTCTCGTCGAGAAGGCCATCCACCTTCTTCATCAGCTTGGAGACGTCCACCTTCTTCTTCGTATCGGGAAGCGGAGACATGGGGCGGCGATGCTGCCATGAAACCCGCCTGTCCCAGCGCGCAACAGTGCTTCGGCGAGGTGGAGCCCGTGCGGCCCTGGCTCACTGGAGCCAGGGCCCATGGCGCGAGGGCTACCCGTTGATGCGCACCATCGAGACATCGTAGGCGCGCCGATCGATGGAGGTTCCATCCTGGGCGGGCCGGTACATCATCCCCGTGCTGTCATCGACGTAGAAGCGATTGTTCGGGTTGGTATCCGCGCCGATCTGCGTATGGCGCGTGCCCGGATCGTGGAACGAGTAGTAGGTGCGGCCCTGCTCGTCGACACCCCGGCCCGTGATGACCACGAAGTGGTCCGTCAGTTGATCCGCGTTGTAGTCGTCGTCCCTGTGGCTCACGCCCACCATCACCGGGCGGCCCGCATCGAGCTGCGAGTCGATGTAGTTGCGGCCCTCCTGGGCGCGCGCGGAGTCCACCGTGAGGCGGCCCCGCGTGTCCTCGCTCGTTCCGACCTGGATGCGGCGGTCCGAGCCCTGCACCGTCACGCCCAGGGTGCCGATCATCGCCTTGGCCGCATCGAAGCACGCCGTGTTCCCTGGGGTGAAGCCATGGCCCCCCTCGAACTGACTGTAGTACGGCACCTGCACCTGCCGCGCGCTCGCCGGGTCAGGTGCCGCCACCTGCCGGGACGTCAGCGGAGTGAGGTCGTCGGGACGCGGCTGGGGAATCGGCGGCGTGAGGTTCTCGGGACGCGGCCGGGGCAGCGGCGGCGTGAGGTTTTCGGGGAGCGGCTGGGAAGCCGGCGGCGTGAGGTGCTCGGGGCGCGGCCGGGGAATCGGCGCCGTGACGGGAGCCTGGGCCGCGGCGCCCCCCGCCTGCTCCTGCCGCAGCATCCCGAGGGCCGTGGCCTGCTCGTCCACGAAGCGCTGCGCCACGCCCGCCTGGACGTCGGCGGAGCTGCTCGAGAAGTACGCCAGCTCACCGTCGCCGTTGCGGCGGCCCCGCTCGGCGTAGATGCCCTGGATGAGCTGCTCGTCGGTGACGGTGGCCGGGTCACGCCCCGCGAGTGCGGTCGCGAAGATGTCATCCGCGCGGCCCGGACCGTGCTGCACGGCGGTGGACCAGGCCACGTCGCGCAGCGCGGCCGAGCGCGTGCTCAGATCGATCCCCGTGTTCCGCTGGATGCCCGCGGCCGCCACGTCGTAGTGCGTGGCCTGGATGTAGTCGTGCTGGGCCTGGTCGAACCCCTGCGGATCTCTCGCCGCCAGGTCCCGCCAGGCCGTGCTGAACGCCTCGGTGCCGGGCGCGTGGCCCGACAGCGCCGCGTGGTAGTCCGGATGGCTGGTCCTCAGCGAGTTCACGAACTCCTGCGCCGAGCCGTTGTTGGTCGCGAACTGGTACGAGCCGTAGGACACGCCGCCGTGATCCCCCTGGCCCGAGGACACGGTTCCAGGACCACCCCGGGCCTCGTACTGACGGCTGAGTCCTCCCAGCGCCGCCTGGGGCTGGGCCGCGGGCCGGAGCGCCTGGGCCTGATCCGCGGCGACGGGCCGCTGGGCCGCCTGTGCCTGAACGTCGGGCCGGAGCGCCGGAGTCGCGTTTCCGCGCCGGAGCGTCTGGGCCCGAGCCTGGGTGTCGGGCCGGGACGCCGGAGCCTGCGCGCCGGGCCGCCGGGCTCCCGGAGTCTGGGGGGTGGTCCGCCGGGACGCCGGCTCCTGACCGCCGGGCCGGGAGCGGGGACGCGGTGCGGCGGAGAAGCTGTCCTCGGAGCGCCCACGAGGGCGACGTCCAGCAGTCCTCGCGGCGGGGCGATCGAAGCCGTCCGGAATCTGGAGGGTCTGCCCTTCACGAATCTTGTTCGGATCCTCGATATTGTTGGCGCGAGCCAGCGCGTCGACGGTGGTGTTGTGTTGCCGGGCGATCCCCGACAAGGTGTCGCCTGAACGAATCCGATAGGAAGAGGTCATGGTCTCGTCGTCATCCGCGCCGCGCACGCCGGGGCGTACAGGCGTCATGAGGGCATCGTCTGGATTATCTCGGATGAGCGTCCCCGGGTTTCCTCCCCCCGGCCAGATCCGGAATCTTTCCCAGGCCCGTTCGAGGAGCGTCCGAGCAAATGGTCACCCAGTTGCATTTGCATGGTAGAATCACAGCGTTGGTGTTGCTCTCCCTGTTTCCTGGTGCGCTCGCGATGGCCCAGGCGGCGGCGCCGTTGACGGGCCGCTACGAGAAGGAGGGGGGAACTCTCATTGTCTTGGAAGGCGATAATGAGACACGCGTGTATTACGAGGCGGTGTTCCCGCAGGGCGCCAGCGTGGGCACCTGCGAGTGCTCGCTCGTGGTGAAGCAGAAGTCCGGGAACCGTTGGACGCTCCAGGGCGCCGAGCCTTCGGACAAGTGGACCCTGAATCTCGAGCCCACGCGGCTCACCCTTCAGGGGAAGACCTCGGATTGCTGTGGGGCGGGATGGCCCGGCAAGGACTCCTTCGAGCGAAGCGGGGTGCGGAGCCCCCTCGCATGCGAGCTCAAGGCGCCCAGGGCGTACTTCTTCGACTCGGAAGCGGCTCCCACCCCGCGCAAGGCCTACGTGGTGGCCGGGGACAAGGTGGAGGCGTTTGTTCCTGGCTCCGAGCCGGCCCGGGTCCCCGCTCGCTTCCAGGGCTCGCGCAAGACGACGGTGGGTCTGCTCGAGCGCAAGCACCTGGAGTGTCCGCGTGAGCGCGCCACCCCCGCGGGCCTCCAGCCAGTCAAAGCGGAGCAGCTCCAACCCTTCGCGGGGACGTGGATCGCCCTGACGCGGAAGGGCAAGGAGCTCGTCATCGAGAAGCCCTGCGATGCCCACACCCGGAGCTTCACCGTCCGCCCCGCCAGGGGTGAGTTGGAGGTCCAGCTCGGCCAGGAGACGGCGCTCACGAAGGTCACCGGGCTCAAGGCCGGCGCGGCGGCGGGGAGCTCCTCGCTGACGCTGACGTACGCGAGCGGCAACACCGAGACGGTGACGTGGACGGAGGTGGATGCGTCCAGGGGCCTGGTGCGCTTGAACAGCGCCGATCTCTTCTCCGGGAACCGGGAGTACGTGCGCGAGGACAAGAAGTCGGCATACCCAGTCCAGGAGGAGGCGGGCTGCGACACGGAGCGCTGACGCTCGTGGTGGAGCTCAGCGCAGCGCGAAGCCGACGATGGGATTGCCACCGCTGCGTTGCAGCACGTGGGAGGCGTAGACGGAGCTCATCAGCCGCACGGGAACGCGGTGCTCCTCGATGCTGGAGCGCACCCGCTCCCTGGGCAGCTCGCCCCGGATGAACTGGAGGAACTCCACCACCACGGCCTCCTTGGCCTGCTCGGTGGCCAGCCGCTCCGAGTCATACCCGGCCTGCTCCTCCAGCTCGCCCATGCGGATGATCTCCAGGGGCCGTGCATCGCCGGTGAGACCGCTGTTGCGGAAGACGTGGATGTCGAAGTGGTTGTTCCCTCCCACGGCGTGCTCGTCTCCCGAGCGCTCATCGTGCTCGGCCCGGCTCTGGTAGGAGTGCACCTGGATGTTCTGGAAAGGGCCCTGTTGGATGCTGTGGTGTTCGTGTTTGACGCGGCCATTGCCCTTGTACAGGTTCTTCCCGGGCTGAAGCCTGTCGCGCCGGCTGAAGCTGTTGTGCAGCAGGTTGATGGACAGGTGGCACACGCTCTCGCCCTCCTCGAGCAGCCGGATGGTGGAGAAGGCATCGAGCTCCCCGTAGTCGCGCAGGCGCTGCTTCAGGGACTCCTCGTCATGGGCCTGGGAGTTTCGGTACTCCGGCCCGAAGAGCCGCTCGTGGTCCCCCGTGTCCAGCTGGCGCAGATAGCCGCCCGGACCCTGGAACGAGGAGAACACCTCCGCGAAGTCCGCCTGCTTTCCGGTGAGGCTCGCCACCGTCTGGTAGAGCCACCAGGCCAGATCGAAGAAGTGGTACCCGCTGTGGGAGACCTTGCCGTAACCCTCGTTGTAGCCGTGGTAGCCGAGGGTGATCATCTCCGAGGGCAGCCGCCACTGCCCGTCGGCATGCGAGGATTGGAGGGAGGTGATGGGGCAGTTCGTCCGTTCGGCGATCTCCTTCAGCAGCTCCATCACCCGCTGGAAGCCAGGGTGGAAGCGCCGCTGCACATTGATGCTGAAGAGGGTCTGCTTCTCCTTCTGGAGTCGGCCATGGGCGGAGAGCAGGGCCTCGTAGTCGCCGTAGATGCCCACGGCCTGAGGCAGCTCCGTGGCGGCGTTCTCCCGGGTGGTGACGGGCTTGTCCATGAGGATGTGCAGCCGCTCCTCCAGGGCCCACTCGGCATAGGCCCTGTGCGACAGGGGCTCGGTGGCGATGATGACGCCGTCGAGCGGCTCCCGCCGGGCGGCACGGCTGAGCGCGGCCCTCACGTCCTCGGGCATGTGCTGCTGGAAGGGCTTCACGAAGAGCAGCTCCGGACGCAGCTCCCGCGCGGCGAGGAAGGCGCGGACCTCGGATTCCTTGGCCTCGAGCTCCACCACCAGCGCCACCTCCACGCCGAACCGCTCCCTCAGCCGCTGCAGGGCGGGCACATACACGCGCCTGGCATGGGGTCCGATACCAATGACCGCGATTTTCATGCCTTCAATTTAAAACAGGTTTTGCCGGAGTGCTTGTGACGGTTCCGTGCGCCGGAGCGGACCCTCGAGGGGCTGCCCGCCCGGGGTCCGCTCACAAAGGCCGCGAGGCGACTCCATCGCGAGAACCGGTGGTGCTCCGCGCCACCTGCAGGGAGGAGTGTCATGGCCCATCCACATGAGCAGCTCATTCGCGCCGTCTACACCGAGTTCGGCCGGGGCAACCTCGCCGGAGTCCTCGCGCTCTGCTCGCCGGACGTCCGGTTGCGCTTCCGCGGCGACAACGTGCTCTCGGGCGAATACGACGGCGCGGGCCTGGAGCGGATCGCCATGAAGCTCGGGCAGGTCGCCGGCACGTCGCTCCAGATGAACATCGAGGGGGTGCTCGCCGATGACACGCGCGGCGTGGTGTTCCTGCGCGATACCCTCACCCGCCAGGACAGCGGGGAGTCCTACGAGGTGCGGCTGCTGCACGTGTACCGCATCGAGAACGGCAAGGTGGTGTCCTTCGACGAGCTGCCCTTCGACCAGGGCGCCTTCGACGAGGCCCTGCGCGCCCCGGGTGTTCCGTCCACCAACGAGCCGGTGGAGCCGGTCCACTCGATTCACTGAGCCGGGTGGACCCGGACCCCGTCACCTATCAAATGGATGGCGGGATGGCGTACACGCCCGCCCTGCTTCCTGCTATGGGCTGTTCCCGTGAGACCCTACGAGCTCATCAAGGCCAAGCGGGATGGTCAGCGGCTGGCGCCCGAGGACATCCGCGCGTTCATCGAGGCGTACACGTCGGGGCAGGTGCCGGACTATCAGATGTCCGCTCTGTGCATGGCGGTCTTCTTCCGGGGGCTGGACTCGGTGGAACTGGGCGCATGGGCCCAGGCCATGCTCCGGTCCGGCGAGGTGGTGGACCTGTCGGATACACCGGGCGTGAAGGTGGACAAGCACTCCACGGGAGGGGTGGGGGACAAGGTGTCGGTGAGCCTGGCGCCCCTGGCGGCGGCCTGTGGGGTGCCGGTGCCGATGATTTCGGGCCGGGGCCTGGGGCACACCGGTGGGACGGTGGACAAGCTGCTGTCCATTCCCGGCTTCCGGATGGACATTCCGGTGCCCGAGTACCGTCGGCTGGTGCGCGAGGTGGGGTGTTGCCTCATCAGCCAGACGGAGGCGATCGCGCCGGCGGACAAGAAGCTCTACGCGCTGCGGGACGTGACGGCCACGGTGGACTGCATTCCGCTCATCGCCAGCTCCATCATGAGCAAGAAGCTGGCGGAGGGGATTGATGCCCTGGTGCTGGACGTGAAGGTGGGCAACGGGGCCTTCATGAAGAAGGTGGAGGACGCGCGCACGCTGGCCCGGACGATGATTGGCATCGGCGCGGAGATGGGCCGCAAGGTGACGGCGCTGCTCACGGACATGAATCAGCCGCTGGGCCGGGCGGTGGGCAACGCGCTGGAGATCGTCGAGGCGGTGGAGATGCTGCATGGCCGGGCGCCAGCGGACTACACCGAGGCGACGATGGCCCTCACCGCCGAGATGCTGGTGCTGGGCCGCAAGGCGTCCTCCATCCCCGAGGCGCGGTCGATGCTGGAGAAGGTCATCGCGGACGGGAGCGCGGTGCGCAAGCTGAAGGAGATCGTCCAGGCACAGGGAGGAGACCCGCGCGCCATCGACGACTACACGCGGCTGCCCCAGGCTCGCTCCACGGTGGACGTGGTGCTGGCGCCCCAGGATGGCTTCGTCACCGTCATCGACACGGAGGCGGTGGGCCTGGCGGCGGTGGCACTGGGGGCCGGGCGGCAGCGGGTGGACAGCATCATCGACCCCGCCGTGGGCTTCACGCTGCTGCGCAAGGAGGGCGAGCCCGTGAAGGCGGGGGAGCCGGTGGTGCGGGTGCACTACAACGACCCGGCCCCGCTGGAGGAGGTGAAGGCGCGCCTGACCAGGGCGTACCAGTTCGGGCCCCAGGCTCCCGCTCCCAGGCCGTTGGTCATCGAGCGGTTGGAGTAGCCGCTCGCTGTTCGAGTTCTACGTATGGAGGCGCCTGCGGTGCTTACCTCGAAGGAACGGCTTGAACTCCTTCAACTCGAAACCCTGGATTGGCTAGAGAGTTGGACGTCTAGGGCAAAGCAGCAGCCCGAGGCGACTGGAGAGAAAGCCAGAGAACAGGAGCAGGGCTCATCCCGGTGGGTATTGGCGCAGGGAGTATCCCTCTACCCCTGGCAGCGCGAGTGTATTGATAAATGGTTTGCTGCTGGAGGACGAGGGACAGTCAAAGTTGTCACTGGAGCAGGTAAGACGCTCCTCGCGTTAGAGCTCCTAACAAAAGTAAGGATTGGAGCGATCTCCCCGAGGGGACGGACCCCCAAACCTGACTTTTGTTAGGAGCTCTTAAGAAACCGTAGGACACAGTG
>NZ_JPMI01000032.1 GCF_000733295.1 Archangium violaceum Cb vi76
TACCTGACCGACGTGCTGGAGAAGCTCGCTGGGGGCTGGCCACAGCGCCGGCTCGAGGAACTGCTGCCGCCCATGTGGAAGGCGTTGCGCGAAGCCTCCGCGCAGGCTCCCTCTGCCTCGCCCGCGACGACCTGAGCGCCGCTCCTCCCGATCGAATCAAGCGGCGCGCCCCCTACCACATCTCCGTCTCCACGCTGCACCGCTCCGCCGAGCGGATACTCGCCAACGAGAAGTTGATCACCTGGCCCATCCTCGAGACGGAGAGCAAGGACGTGGCCGCCAACATCCGCACCCTGGCCAGCGGGGAGTTCCAAATCAAGCTCCCCGCCGCCGCCACCACCTCGGCGGCCTGAGTGGCCTGTCCGTCTCACGCTGACGGAGCCCTCCGGGCCGCGATGCGTTGGCCCACGCGCTCCTGGACTCCATGGACGAGCGCATAGAAGGTGGGCAGCGCCAGCAGTGTGAAGAGCGTCGAGGTCAGCAGGCCTCCCACCATGACCACCGCCAGCGGACGCTCGATCTCCGTCCCATGGAGCGGAAGCACCAGCAGGGGCAGCAATCCGAGGATGGCCGTTCCCGCCGTCATCAACTTCGGCCGTACGCGGCCGATGCTGGCCTCGCGCACGGCCTCGGCGAAGGGCTTGCCTTCCGCCATGAGCCCCTTCGTCTGTGCCACCAGCACCAGGCCATTCTGCACCGCGATGCCGAACAGGCCGATGAGGCCCACCAGGCTCGACACGTTCCACGTCTCCCCGGCCAGCAGCAGCGCGAGGATGCCTCCCACGAAGGCGTCCGGCAGCGTGGCGAGGATGACGAGCGCCTCGGCCAATGAGCCCAGCGCCAGGTACAGCAACAAGAAGACGGCGAGCAGCGCCACCGCGATGGCCACCAGGAGGGACTGCTGCGCCCGCTCCTGGCTCTCCACCCGGCCTCCCACGTCCAGGAAGTAACCCGTGGGCAACTTCAGCTCGGCCGCCAGCCGCTCGCGGATCTCCGCCGCCGTGCTCCCCAGGTCGCGCCCCACCACGCTCGCCTCCACCGCGATGCGCCGGCTCCCCGCCTCGCGGCGCACGCTCCCCGCCCCCGTCGTCTCCTCGATCGTGGCCAGCTGGTTGAGCGGAATCCGCGAGCCATCATGTCCGTCCACCAGCAGCTCCCGGATGGCGTTGATGTCCCCCCGGTGGTGATCCGCCAGGCGCAACACGAGATCGAACCGGCGCTGGCCCTGCCACACCTGGGACTCCTCCTCACCCACCAGCCCCACCCGCACCGCCCGGATGACGTCGCCCGGCGTGAGCCCCACCCGGGCCACCGCGGCGCGGTTCACGTCGATGCGCAACTGTGGCAGCCCACTGAGCTTCTCCACCCGCAGATCCTCCACTCCCTTCACCCGCGCCATGACGGCACGCGCCCGCTCCCCGAGATCCGCGAGCCGCTCCAGATCCGGGCCGAAGATGCGCACCGAGATGTCCGCGGGGCTGCCGCCCAGGCCCTCGTCGATGCGCATGCCCAGGGGCGTGGTGAAGAGCACGGACACGCCCGGCACCTTGGCCACCGCCCGGCGCATCTCCGCCTCCAGGACTTCCGGGCTCCGTCCCCTCTCCTTCTTCAACACCACCAGCACATCCGAGACGGTGTGCGGCATGGGATCCTCGGTCCGCTCGGCCCGTCCCGTGCGGCGCACCACGTCCTCCACCTCGGGGAACTGGCGCAGCACGTCCTCCACGCGGTGGTTGAGCCGATCCACCTCTTCCAGCGACGCCTCGGGCGGCAGCATCGTCTGGAGGAGCAGCGCGCCCTCATCCAGCTTGGGCATGAAGTCGCTGCCCACCGCGAAGGCGAGCCCCAGGGCCGGCACCGTGATGGCCAGTGCCACCACGCGCACGAGGCCCGCCCTCCGCATGCAGGCGTCGAGCAGCGGGGCATACACGGCCTTCACCCGGCGGATGAGCCCCACGTCTTCCGACTGTCCCTCCTCGTGGGGCCGCAGGAAGAGCGCCGAGGCCACCGGCACCAGTGTCAGGGCGAGCAGCAACGAAGCGGCGAGACACGCCACCACCGCCGCCGCGAGCGGCTGGTACATGCGCCCCTCGATGCCCGACATGGCGAAGAGTGGAATGAAGACGGAGACGACGATCAGGGTCGCGAAGGTGATGGGCCGGCCCACCTCGCGCGCCGCCTTCAGTGCCTGGGCCTTCCGGGCTGCCTTGTCGCTCCCGGCCCGGAGCCGGTGGATGATGTTCTCGGTGACGATGATGGCCGCGTCCACCAGCAGGCCCACGGCGATCGCCAGTCCGCCGAGCGTCATGGTGTTGATGCCCACACCGGCCACCTTCAGCAGCAGGCCCGCCAGCGCGAGCGAGAGCGGCAGCGTGAGCGTGACGATGGCCGCGGCGCGAATGTCCCCCAGCAGCCCGAAGAGGACGAGCACCACCAGGAAGGCACCGATGAGGATGGCCCGGCTGACCCCGCCCAGCGACGAGGACACCAGCTCCGACTGGTCATACACGACGCGCAGGCTGACTCCCGGCGGGAGGCTCGCCCGCAGATCGGTAATGGCCCGGCGCACCCCCTCCGCCACCTTCATCGTGTCCGCGCCGAACTGCTTGCTGATGCGGCAGCTCACCACCTCGCCCT
This sequence comes from Archangium violaceum Cb vi76, assembly GCF_000733295.1. Classification (GTDB taxonomy): domain Bacteria; phylum Myxococcota; class Myxococcia; order Myxococcales; family Myxococcaceae; genus Archangium; species Archangium violaceum. The sequence continues at coordinate 2,638 of NZ_JPMI01000032.1, forward strand.
CGAGCCGGTGGGCCATGCCTCGGCGGATGGCCGGCGCCTCCCGCACGTCGGCCACGTCCCCGAGCAGCACCGGCGTTCCCCCCCGCAGCGCCACCACCGTGCCGCGCAAGTCCTCCAGCGTCTCGGCCCGTCCCACCGCCCGCACCGTCCACTCCAGCGGCCCCTGCACCACGAAGCCTCCCGAGGCGTTGAGGTTGGCCCCCTCCAGGGCGTGGGACACCTCGTCCAGGGAGATGCCCCGGCCCACCATCTGCTCCGCGTCGAGCTGCACCTGGAACTGACGCAGGTAGCCGCCCAGCCGCTCCACGCCCGCCACCCCGGGTACGGCGAGCAGCCGGTTCTTCACCTCGAACTCGGCCAGGTCGCGCAGCGCCATCAGGTCCACCGTCCCCGGCTCCGCTTCCAGGGTGAACTCGAACACCTCGTTGAGCCGCCCGGTGAGGCTGGAGATGAGTGGTGCATCCGTCCCGGGGGGCAGCTCGCTGGTGGCCGCCGCCACGCGCTCGGCGACGAACTGGCGGCTGCGGTAGTAGTCCGCGTCCGGCTCGAACTCCACCGTCACCTGGGTGACGCCCAGTTGCGAGGTGGAGCGGATGCGGCGCACGTCCGGCAGGCCCGCGAGCGCCACCTCCATGGGAATGGCCACCGCCGTCTCGAGCTCCTCCGCCCCCATGGCCGGGTTCTGAACGATCACGTTGAAGATGGGCGCGGACAGGTCCGGGAAGACATCCCGGCGCAGGCCCTGGAAGGCCACCACGCCGAACGCGGAGAGCGCCAGGGCCAGCACCACCGTGAGGCCAGGACGCGAGAAGGACGCCTCGAGAATGCGCGCGATCATGCCCGGCTCCGCTCAGTGCTCATGGTGCTCGCCCCCGCCCCGGGACTTCTCCACCTCGGCCCGGAGGAGGAAGGCCCCGTCCACCACCACCTGCTCGCCGGGCGCGAGACCCGAGAGCACCTCCACGTCTCCCGCGAGCGTGCGGCCACGCCCCACCTGCCGCCGCTCGAAGGCGCCCTCTCCCCTGGGAAGGAAGGCGTACCAGCCATTCTCCAGCCGCTGGAGGGCCGCCGCCGGTACGGTGGTGACGGTGGCTCCTTTCTCGCCCAGCGGAATGAAGGCCGAGGCGGACATGCCCGGCCTCAGCACGCCGTCCGGGTTGTCCAACTCCAACCGCACGGGGATGGTGCGCGAGGCCGGATCCACCCGCTGGCCCACGAAGCCCACCTTCGCGGTGAAGTCCTTGCCGGGAATCGCGGCGAAGGTGATGCGCGCCGGGGCTCCGGATTGGATGCGCACCGCGTCCCGCTCGAAGGCATGGACGGTGAGCCACAAGCGCGACAGGTCCCCCACGTGGAAGAGGCTCTGGGATGGATCGGCCATCTGCCCCATCACCGCGTGGCGCTCGATGACCGTGCCGTCCACCGGCGAGCGCAGCGTGAAGCCCGCGGTCCCTCGCGCACCCGCCGCCTCCTGCGCGTCCACTCCGAGCGCCTGGAGCTCCGAGCGTGCCGCCGCCAGCTCGGCCTCGGCCGTGGCCGCTTCGGCGTCGGCGGCCTGCACGTCCTTCTGGGCCACGATGCGCTCGGCCCCCAGGGTCCGCTTGCGCTCCGCCGCCTGCCGGGCGGCATTGGCACGGGCCTGCGCGGACTGGAGGGCCGCGCGGGCCTTGCCCAGCTCGGGGCTCTGCAACTCCACCAGCGGCTGGCCCTTCTTCACCTGCTGGCCCGGCGTGGCCCGGAGGGCGAGCACCCGCGCCGGAATGGGTGAAGCCACCTCGGCGTAGGCGTCCTCGTTCACGCCCAGCTCACCGAGCACCGTCACCCCTTCTCCACCGGGGCGCTGCTGCACCGGGGCCGTGGTGACGCGCAGGTCTCGCAGCATCTCCGGATCGATGTGGACGACGGTCTCGTCCTCGTCCTCTCCGTGGGCATGATTCCCGGTTTCCTGCTCGTGGGCATGCTCCTCTTCATGAGGAGGCGCCTCCCGCTTGCAGGCGGAGAGCCCGAGGAGGAAGGCCATGAGGAAATGGTAGGGCTTCATCGAAGGGCTCCGGACTGCACGGTGAGTTGGACCCGGGAAAGCGCGGCCTGCAGGAGCCGGGCGAGGTACTCCGCGCGCGCGTCGAGCACGTCCCGGCGCACGAGGAGGAACGCGGCGAGGCCCATCTCCCCGGCCTCGTAGGATTTGCGCGCCAGCAGCTCGTTGTCCGCGAGCAACGGGAGGGCCTCGCCCTCGAGCAGCTCCACCGCCTCGCGATCCTTGCGGTACTGGACGAGGGCGGCCTGCACCTGGACGGCCTGGGCCCGGCGTGTGGCCTCCAGCGCCACCTGGAGACGCCGCACCCGGGCCTCGCCCGACACCCGGGCGGACTGCCCCCGGGCGAAGAGTGGCAACGTGACGCCCAGGGTTCCGACGAGGGCACGCTCATCGCCCTCGTTCTCGTAGCGGACCCCCACGTTGAGATCGGGCCACTCGGAGCCCTCGCCCAGGCGCTGATCCGCCCGGGCCTCCTCCAGTTCCGCCGTCAGGGCGGTGACATCCGGGCGCTCGGGCAGCGAGGGCGGAAGCTCCACGGGCCCGGCGGCCAGGGCACTCAAGTCACCTCGCGGCGAGAGCTGCGCATCCACCGGCAGGCCGAGCCATTCACGAAGCGCCCCGAGCTGGGCCGCCTCCGCCCCCTCGGCGCTCGCCACCTCGGCCCGGGCCCGCGCCAGGGCCACCCGCGCCACGTTGACGTCCACCACGGGCACGTCCCCGGCCTCGAATCGCCGCTGGGTGGACCGGGCGAAGTCCCGGGCGGCCTCTTCCGCGGCTCGCGCCAGACGGAGCCGCTCCCGGGCATGCAGCGCCCGCAGGAAGGTGGCCGCCACCTCCCCGAGCACCCGGCGCTCCGTGTCCCGCTGGAGGGCCGTCTCCCGGGCGAGCCCGGCGCGGGCCGCCTCGAGGCGGGAACCCCGCTTGCCACCCAGCTCGACGGGTTGGGAGAGCCCCACGACGACATTCGGGGCCTGCTCACCGGTGGCCAGGGTGCGCGGGCCCGCTTCGAGCGACAGCGTGGGGTTGTTGTGCAACAGCGGAGAGGTGCCAGCCACGGGCCCCCTCGCTTCGGCCACGCGGCCCGCGGCCTCCAGCAAGGCCGGGGCACGCTGGCGGGCCAGGGACAGGGCCTCTTCCAGGGTGAGCTCAGAGGGCTGGGCCGCACCGGGGCGCGGCCAGAGCAACACGGTGACGAGCCCGAAGGCCGCCACCGCCAGACGGTGGAACACGAGAGACCTCGCGAAGGTGGACGGGCGCCAGGAGCGAGGTGCTCCCCCGGACAGCCGGGGCACACCCCTCCCGATGACGCTCGAGGCAATGGACGAACAGGTGCCTACGCGAGGAGGACTATTGGGACGTGCAGGATGTCCCCCACATCGGCCGAAGCGGGCTCGTCCTCTTCGTACCCGGCGACCGGAGGAGGCCTCGGAGCCCGGGGTACCATGGAGGGGACGGGGGCCACGACCACCAGGCGCACGTGGGAGCAGCAGACGCAGTCGGTGCAATCCGGGGCACACTGCCCATGCTCGTCATCATCCGGGCAGCTCTGCATGCACACGTCACCCGAGCTGGCAGCCGACAACAGGCCACTGCCGGCCGGGGTACACAGCAACAGGCTGAGCAGGAAGAAGACGCGGAGCACCGGGAGCATTCCTAGCACGTCGGCGAGCGACTTGCTCGGGGTTGTCGTGTGGCGAGTGTTGAGAAGGCCGTCCACGCCTCTCGAAGTGCGAGAGACACCGCGGAAGGTGCCCCGTCCTCTGCTCAGGCGCGCTTCTTCGCCGCCGTCTTCTTCACCGCGGGCTTCTTGGCCGCCGTCTTTTTCGCCGCCGTCTTCTTGGCCGCTGCCTTGCTGGCCACCGTCTTCTTCGCGGCCGGCTTGCTCTTGGCAGCGGGCTTGCCCTTCGCGGCGGCGGGCGCCTTCTTCTTCTCCGTCGACTGGAGCACGGACTCGTACTGCTGGATGTACGCCTTGGCGGGCGCCCGGCGGATGACCTCGCCGAGCACATCGAGCGCGACGTCCTGGAGCTTCTTGAAGCGCACGCACGACTTGCCCATGTCGAGCTTCTTGCCCGTCTTCGCCCACGCCTCGCGGAACCACTTCTCGTGCTGCGGCGATCCGTAGACGCCCATCAGGTAGACGGCCATGTGGTTCTTCTGCGAGGCCAGCGCGGCGAAGGGCAGCGGCTGCTTCGGATCCACGTGGTAGCCCGAGGGGAACACCTTGTGCGGGACGTAGTAGCCGATCATCCCGTACTGGATGCCCTCCTCGTAGTCCTTGTCGAGGTTCTCGAGGATGACGTCGCGTACGGCGGAGATCGCCGCGCGGCGGTCCTCCGGAAGCGAGGCGAGGTATTGGTCGACGGTGGTGGCTTTGCTCTGCATGGAGGCCAGTGTAGCGGTCTCGAACTTGACGGATCCAGGCTCGTGCGGCCACCGTGCGCGGATGAAGAAACTCGTCAATGCCCCGCGCTCCGTCGTGGGGGAGATGCTCGAGGGTCTGGTCTCGCTGTCTCCGGAGCAGGCGCTGCTGGAGGGCGAGTCCGTGGTGGTCCGTGCCGGCCTTCCCGCCGAGCCCCGGCAACGCGAGGTCGCGGTGCTCTCCGGCGGTGGCAGCGGGCACGAACCGGCGCATGCCGGCTATGTGGGCACCGGCATGCTGCACGCGGCGGTCGCGGGTGACGTGTTCACCTCGCCCAGCACCGACGCCGTCCTGGCGGCGATCCGCGCGGTGGCGGGTCCGGCGGGCGCGCTCCTGATCGTGAAGAACTACACCGGGGACCGGCTGAACTTCGGCCTCGCCGCCGAGCTGGCGCGCGCCGAGGGCATCCCCACGGAGGTCGTCATCGTCGCCGACGACGTCTCCCTGCACGACACCGTCGAGCCCGAGCGCCGCCGGGGCATCGCCGGCACCGTGCTGGTGCACAAGGTGGCGGGTGCCGCCGCGGCCTCGGGCGCCCCGCTCGCGGAGGTCGCACGGGAAGCCGCCGCCACCGCCGCCGCGCTCGGCACCATGGGCGTCGCACTGGGCCCCTGTACCGTGCCCGCCGCGGGCCGGCCTGGCTTCACGCTCGGCGAGGACGAGATGGAGCTCGGGCTGGGCATCCATGGTGAACAGGGCGTGCGGCGCGTGCCGATGCAGCCGGCCGACGCATTGGTGGACACCCTGCTGGCCACCATTCTCGAGGATCGGCGCATCGTCGCGGGTGAGCGCGTGGCCCTGCTGATCAATGGACTGGGCGGGACTCCGCCCATGGAGCTGGCGATCGTCGCCCGCCGGGCCCTGGCCGTGCTGCGCGAACAAGGCATCGTCGTGGAGCGGGCCTGGTGCGGCTCGTTCCTGACCGCCCTGGAGATGCCGGGCTGCTCGCTGACCGTATTGAAGGTGGACGACGAGCGGCTGCGCCGGCTGGACGCGGCCACCACCGCACCGGCCTGGCCGGGAAGCGGCAGGCTCGCCCCACTCCGCCGCATCCGTCCCGTGGCGCCCGTGCCGCCCTCCCCCGTGTCTTCCAACGCGGAGCAGCCGGGAATGGCTCGGTTCAAGGAGGCGGTGCTGGCCATCGCCGATGCGCTCGACGCGGCCGAGCCGCGCCTGACCGAGCTCGACAGCGCCGCGGGAGATGGTGATCTCGGCATCAGCCTGGCACGAGGCGCGGCGGCCCTGCGCGCCCTGCCCGCGTCCTCCTGGTCGAGCCCCGCCCGGGCGCTGACGGCGATGGGCGAGGCCCTGCGCCGCAGCATCGGCGGGAGCTCGGGGCCCTTCTACGCCACCGCGTTGCTGCGCGCCGCCCGTCACCTGACGCACGAGCGTCCGGACGCGCTGGCCTGGGCCGAGGCCTTCCGGGCCGGTGTCGAGGCCGTGGCGGAGCTCGGGGGTGCCCGTCCTGGAGACCGCACGATGCTCGACGCCCTGCATCCGGCCGCGGACACCTTCGCGCGGGCACTGAAGGAAGGCCGGCCGCCCGCCGGGGCCTGGGAGGCCTGTGTCCAGGCGGCGGAGCGCGGCGCGGAGGCCACCACGCGGATGAAGCCGCGCCTGGGACGGGCCAGCTATCTCGGCGATCGCGCCCTCGGTGTTCCCGACGCCGGAGCGGCGGCCGCCGTCGTGTGGCTGAAGCCGCTTTCGCGATTCATCCGGTAACCCATGTTTTCGGCCCAAACACTTGCAACGCCAAGCGAGAACCCTCGGGGCAATTCATCCATGCACCCGAGGGGATGGGGCAAAAAGGGCCGCGGCCCGTCGCGGGTCGAATCCGCCGGAGATCAACCGGTTGCACGGAGCGGATGTAAAGCCAGACTACGTTCGGGGCCGCACGGGCTGTGACATTCATGCTCCACCCGGGTCTCGAGGGCTGGGCGGGCTCACAGGGATTCCATCGGGTTCATGAGTTGGCCCGATCCCTGCTCTAGGGACTCCGCGTCCGGCGACATCTCGTCGCAGACTCGAAGGAGTGCCCCCTTGCGTACGCGTTTCCTTGCTGTTGCGCTGCTCGCCCTTCCCCTCGCCGCGTGCGAGGTCGACAACACCCAGCTTCCCGAGGGTGCCCAGAAGTTCGACGAGGCCGCCGACTCGCTCGGCGATGTCCAGGCGGCGCTCGCCGCGCTGCCGTCCGCCAGGGTGGTGGGCGCGGACGAGAACAACTTCCCCTACATGCTCAGCGGCAACCTGGGCTCGGCCAGCGCGAGCCTCACCGGTGACATGCACAGCCGCGTGAGCCAGGCGCTGCCCGGCATCGCCGCCGCGTTCCGCCTGCAGGCCAGCGATCTCGTCGCCAGGCGCACCCGCGTGGACGAGCAGGGCGTCACCCACATCCGCTATGGCCAGATGAAGAACGGCCTGCCGGTGGTGAACGAGGAGCTCGTCCTCCACGTGGACGCCAACGGCACCATCACCGCCGTCAACGGCTCCGCGCGCGACGGTGAGCTCGTCCCCGCCAAGGCGACCATCTCCCCCGAGGCCGCCCGGATCGCCGCGCTCGACGGCACCATCGGCCGCCACCTGGCCTCCGGTGACGCGCGTCTGGTGTACGTGCGCTCCACCCAGGACGGCAAGCTGAAGCTGTCCTACGAGGTGCTGGTGACGGGCGAGGGCGCGGACCTGCCCATCCGCGATCTCGTCTACGTGAGCGCCAGGGATGGCTCGCTGGTGCAGCGCAACTCGAAGGTCCACACCGCGCTCAACCGCAAGGTGTACAGCGCCAACAACGGCACCTCCACCCCGGGTACCCTCAAGCGCTCCGAGGGCGGCGCGGCCACGGGCGACACCCACGTCGACGTGAACTACGACAAGCTGGGTGGCACGTACAACTGCTACAAGAACAACTTCAACCGCGACTCGCTCAACAACGCGGGCGCCACGCTCATCAGCACCGTGCACTACAGCCGCAACTACGTGAACGCCTACTGGGACGGCACCCAGATGGTGTACGGCGACGGTGACGGCGTGAACTCGACGATGCTCGGCCTGTCCGCGGACGTGACCACGCACGAGCTCACCCACGCGGTGACCGAGTACGAGTCCAACCTCACCTACTCGGGTGAGTCCGGCGGCCTCAACGAGGCGATGAGCGACATCTTCGGCGCCTACTGCGAGAGCTACGCCTCGGGCACCTGGGCCACCACCAACGCGGTGTTCATGGTGGGCGACGACATCTGGACCCCGGCCACCCCGAACGACGCGCTCCGCTACATGTACGACCCCGCCAAGGACGGCGCCTCGCTCGACTACTGGACGAGCAGCGCGGGCAGCGTGGACGTGCACTACAGCTCGGGCATCGCCAACCTGGCCTTCACGCTGCTCTCCAAGGGCGGCACGCACCCGCGCGGCAAGAGCACCACGGTCGTCCCGGCGATCGGCGTGCAGAAGGCGGGCGCCATCTTCTACAAGGCCAACACGGACTACATGACGGCCTCCACCAACTACGCCCAGGCGAAGACGTACACGGAGCAGGCCGCCACGGCCCTCTACGGTGCGGGTTCCGCCGAGCTCGCCGCGGTGACGGCGACGTGGACCGCGGTGGGCGTGGGCGTGGTGACGCCGCCCCCGACGTCCAGCCCGCTGACCAACGGCGTGGCGAAGACGGGCCTGTCCGCCTCCACGGGCAACGCGCTGTACTACTACCTGGACGTTCCGGCCAGCAAGGCGTCCTCGTTCGTCCTCAGCGGCGGCTCGGGTGACGCGGACCTGTACGTGAAGGCGGGCGCCACGCCGACCACGTCCGTGTACGACTGCCGCCCGTACCTGTCCGGCAACGCCGAGACGTGCAGCATCGGCGCGAAGACGGCGGCCACCCGCATGTACGTGATGGTCCGCGCCTACAGCACCTTCTCGAGCGTGTCGCTCAAGGGCACGTACTGAGCCTGGGTTCGCTGAAGCGAGGATGAGCTGAACGGGCCCCTGGGAGGCATGCCTCCCGGGGGCTTCGTGCTTTGCCGGACACCGCTCGTCCAACCTGCCCGCCTGCCGTCGAGGCCGGCCAGCGGGCCCTGATGCTCCATCCGGAGGACAAGCGGGCGTGCGACTTTGCTAGGCTCGCGCCGCGATCCCCGGCTGAACGAAGAGGAGGAGATGGTGCGCGGTGCGGCTGTCGCGGTGTGGCAGGTCGTCTCGGCCTGTTACGGGTTCGTCCTGCTGGAGTGGCTCTTCCTCGTCACCCAACAGGGCTTCATGGTCTCGTTGCCATACACGGTGTGGGCCAGTGCCCTCGCGTGCATTCCCCTGGTGCTGGTGCTCCCGGCGCTCGCCGCGCTCCTGCCACTGCTCGGAGCCGAAGCCCTGCTCGCGCGCCTTCCCGAGGGCTCCAGGGCGCGCACGCTGGCCGTCGCCTCCGCCGTCCCGGCCCTGGTGCTGACGGGCCTGTCCTTCCTGCTCATCGACAACTTCACCTACACCCTCTTCGGCTTCGGCGTGGTGAGCGTCCCGAAGTCCCTGCTGTTCCTGTACGTGCTGCTGCTGGCCGTGCTCTTCGTCGTCCTGGTGAGGAAGGTCGCCCTCGCGCGCCAGGAGGTGCTGGCCTCGGGTGGGTGGCGCTGGCGGCTCGCGACGGCCGGCGGGCTCATCACCCTTTCGCTCGGTGTGCTGGCCCTCCGGCTCGCGGGTGGGAGCGGGACGGAGCCCCAGGAAGCCGCCATCGCCAGGGCCGCGGCCGGGTCCCCCAACGTCATCTTCGTCGCCACGGACGGGCTGGAGGCGCGGCGGATGTCCGCCTACGGCTACGAGCGTCCGAACACGCCCTTCCTGGAGCGCTTCAAGGAGCGCACCCTCTTCTTCGAGAACGCCTTTCCCAACGCCGGGCGGACCACGGGCTCGACCACGTCGATGCTCACCTCGCGCTTCCCCACGAGCACGAAGGTCATCTTCCCGCCGCACATCCTCTCCGGCGAGGCGTCGTTCCTGCACCTGCCCGGGCTGCTGCGGCGCGCCGGCTACGAGACGCACCAGTTCACCGTCCGCTACTACGCGGATGGGCCCGATCTGAACATGCTGGGAGGCTTCGAGCACGCCAACGGCCGGCACGTCTCCGTGGAGGTGCCCACGGGGCCCTGGCGGACCCTCATGCAGGAGCGCTACGTGGCCGAGCGCATCGCGGAGCGCCTCACCGAGCGCGTGCTCTACGTGCTCGGCATCCAGCCGATGGTGAATCACTTCAAGCTCGTGCAGTTGCCCACGCGCATCGCCGGCTGGGACACGGACGAGGATCGCATCCAGGGAGCGCTCTCCGCGGCCGAGAAGGCCCAGCGGCCCTTCTTCATGCACATCCACCTGATGGGCACGCACTGCTGTAGCTACCCGCCGAGCGCCAACCCGGTCTTCGCGCGCACCACCCGTTCGCGGGAGAACCAGCTGGATGACGCCATTCTCGACGCGGATCGCCTCCTCGAGCGCTTCATCACCCGGCTCGAGGAGCGCGGGCTGCTGGAGAACACGATGGTGGTCCTCAGCTCGGACCACAACCACGAGTGGAACACGCTCGACCGGGTGCCGTTGATGATCCACTTCCCCGGCGGACGGCACCACGGGGTGGTGAAGGAGAACGCCCAGCTCCTGGACGTGGCGCCCACGGTGCTCGAAACCGTGGGGCTGCCCATCCCGGGATGGATGGAGGGCCGCTCGCTGCTCTCGGCGCGACGCCCTCCCACCGAGCCCATCCTCGGCACGGGCGAGGTCAAGGCGATACTCGCCAACGCGGACTGGGAATACATCTCCCGGCTGCGCAACGCGGGGCCACCGCTCTATGGCATGACCACCGTCTCCGCGATCGTCTGCGACCGGTGGTGGACCCTTCAGCTCAAGACCGGGGAGTTGCAGACGGGCCGGGTGTCCGGGCACACGGCGCCGTGCGCGGAGGAGTCGCTCCCCAAGGCCGAGGACCTCCGGCAACGGTTCCTCTCGCACCTGCGCGAGCGGGGCTTCGAGCTCGCGCACCTGCGGTAGGGGAACCGCCCATCCTCACCGGTCGTTCTTCACGTCACGCGAGTCGGAGGGAGCCGGAGCGGCGGCCGGAGGAGGCAGGGGCTTGCGGCCGAACAGCTCGGTGACGCGGCGCCAGAAGAGCTTGCCGAAGAGGGCCAGACCCGCGAAGCCGCCGAGCAGGATTTGCAGCAGCACGCTGCCGGTGCCGGGGTCCACGTAGGCATGGGCATCCAACGACAGCAGCAGGGAGACGAGGAGCAGGGGGGCCAGGAGTCTCATCGCGCGCGAGCCTAGCAAAGAGCGGCCGTGCGGGCGGAAGCAAGGCGCATGGGCGCGCGAGCCCGGCTACTCGCTGGCCGACGAAGCCCATCGGCCTGGAGCCGGGGGTGATAAGGTCGCCGGCTCCCGATGGCCTCCTCTCCATCCATGCACCCCACCTCGCGTGCAACCGGTCCCCTGCGCTGGGGAGTCCTGCTCCTGCTCGCCGTGGCGGCCTATGTGGGCTGGCGCGAGTTCTGGTTCCTCACCGACGACGCGTTCATCACCTTCCGCTACATCAGCAACAGCCTCCGCGGGTACGGACACACGTGGAATCCGCCGCCCTTCCAGCCGGTGGAGGGCTACTCCAACTTCCTGTGGATGGTGTTGCTGGAGGGCGTGTGGCGGGTGTTCGGCGTGGAGCCACCGGACGCGGCCAACGGGGTGTCGCTCATCTTCAGCTACGGCACGCTGGCGCTCGGCTTCTTCTGGGTGTGGCGCATGGCGCTGCCGCCGGAGCTGACGCGCTACCGCTTCGCGCTCGCCGTGGCGGTGCTGGCCGGAGTCCTCTCCAATCGCACCTTCCTCGCGTGGATGAGCTCCGGGCTGGAGACGGCGCTCTTCATCTTCTGCACCACGCTGTGGTGCGTGGCCATGCTGGAGCAGGACCGGGAGCACAGCCCCAGGGCGGTCGCGGTGGCGTGCACGGCCGCGGCGCTCTCGGCGCTCACCCGGCCGGATGGGATGCTGCTGGTGGCCGCCAGTGGGGTGCTCGTCCTGATGAAGCTCGTGCAGGCGCCACCGCGTGGGAGGTGGGTCCTCACGGCCCTGCCGTTGCTGGCCGTGCCCCTGCACATCGTCTGGCGGCGGCTGTACTACGGAGAGTGGCTCCCCAACACGTACTACGCCAAACACGTGCAGTCCTGGCCGGAGAGCGGCCTGCGCTACGCGCTGTGCTTCCTCATCGAGTACGGGCTGTGGGTGTGGCTGGTGGTGGGGCTCGTCGCCGCCGTCCGGCTGCTGAGGGGCATGGGGTGGCGCGAGGTGGCGGAGCGGTTGTGGCGGCAGCCGGGGCATGTGGCGGTGGTGGGGGTGCTCCTCGCCCACTTCGCCTACTACACGCTGAACATCGGCGGAGATCACTTCGAGTACCGCGTCTACGCGCACCTGGTGCTGCCGCTGATGGTGGCCTTCGTCGCCTTCCTCGGGTGGCTGCGCGTGGGGCGTACCGGCGCGCTCGCGCTGATGGGGACGTTCCTGCTGCTGAGCCTGCCGGTGCAATGGGTGCACTACGCGAAGACGCGGGAGCTCACGACGCGCAAGCAGACGTACCGCCTCCGCCAACCCATCGCGGAGGCCTTCCCGGCGCCGGTGCGTCCGCTGGTGGCGTTGTTCGACACCCAGCAGGACTGGCTCATCTCCCACTTCGTGGGGATGCGGCACCAGGAGCACAAGGTCTTCTTCGAGCACTGGAGCCAGGAGTACCCCACGCGCGAGGAGGGCCAGAAGCTCGCGCTGCCGGAGCGGCCCATGTTGGTGACCCGCTCGGTGGGCGTCCCGGGTTGGGTGCTGCCGGACGTGATCGTCATCGACTACCACGGCCTCAACGATCGGGTGGTGGCACGCACGCCGGTGAAGGAGCAGAAGCTGAAGGAGCGCATCATGGCCCACGACCGGACGCCGCCCGCTGGCTACCTCGAGTGCTTCGAGCCCAACGTGCAGATCAAGCGCCGGCAGCTCCGAACGGGCACGCGGAAGACGCCGCTGACGGACGAGCGCATCCGCGAGTGCGAGGCCCGCTTCGATCCCAGCAAGTCCCCGCCCCCCGCGGACGCTCCCACTCCGGACGCGCCAGGACTCACGGGAGCGGGCGGGGAATAGACCACGAAGACCCTGGACATGGTCCGAGGGTCCGTGGATGTCCCCTCTCCCTCTGG
>NZ_JPMI01000033.1 GCF_000733295.1 Archangium violaceum Cb vi76
CATGCGAAACCAGGGAAGGCACACCATGAAGAAGGCACTGCCCCAGGTGAAGCGCCGCGAAATCGCGGAGTCCGGCGAGGATTGGGTCCGCTTCGAGCCCCTCCCGTCCGGGCCCTCCCTGCCCGTGCTCGCCCGGCCCACGCTCCCGGGTGTGGACCTCGCCGACTGGGCCAGCAAGCACCGCGCTCGCGTGGACGAACACCTGCACCGCCACGGCGCCGTGCTCTTCCGTGGCTTCGACATCGCCTCCGCCGAGGCCCTGGAGCGCTGCATCCGCGCCGTGGCCGACGAGTCCCTCCCCTATGAGGAACGCTCCTCGCCACGCTCGCAGGTGAGCGGCAACGTCTACACCTCCACGGACCACCCGCCCGCCGAGCACATCTTCCCGCACAACGAGCAGTCCTATAACCAGGCCTTCCCCCTGCGCCTGTTCTTCTGCTGCGTGACGCCCGCCCAGGAGGGAGGCCGCACCCCGCTGGTGGACTCGCGCCGCGTGTTCCAGCGCCTCCCGCCCTCGCTGCGCGCCCGCTTCCTGGAGCAGGGCTACACGTACGTGCGCAACTTCGGCGGCCAGTTCGGCCTGAGCTGGCGGACGGCCTTCCAGACGGAGTCTCCCGCCGAGGTCGAGGCGTACTGCCGCCGCAACCACATCCAGTTCGAGTGGCGCGAGGGCCAGCGGCTGAGGACACGTCAGGTGCGCCGCGCCGCCGGGCTCCACCCCGTCACGGGCGAGCCGGTGTGGTTCAACCACGCCACGTTCTTCCACGTCTCCACGCTGCCTCCCGCCGTGGCCTCGGCGCTGCTCGCGGAGTTCGGCGAGGAGGAGCTGCCCAACAACACCTGGTACGGCGACGGCTCGCCCATCGAGCCCGAGGTGCTGGAGACGCTGCGCGCCGCCTACCACGCCGAGACGGTCTCCTTCCCCTGGGAGCGGGGAGACCTGCTCGTCGTCGACAACATGCTCGCCGCGCACGCGCGCACGCCCTTCTCCGGCCCGCGCGAGGTGCTCGTCGGCATGGCCCGCCTCTTCCCCTGGGACGACGTGCGCCCCGTCCCCGCCCTCTCCTAGGAGACTCCGCCTTGTCCTCCTCCAACGGCTTCCGTCTGTCTCCGCAACAGGCCCACCTCTGGGCGCAGCTCGTCCCGAGCCCAGACACGCCCTACCGCGCGCAGTGCGTGGTGGAGCTCCGGGGCCCACTGGACAAGCAGCGCCTCGAGCGCGCCGTGCGGGAGGTCGTCTCCCGGAACGAAATCCTCCGCACCACGTACCGCCGGCTCCCGGGCACGGAGACCGCCATCCAGGTGCCCGGAGACGTGCCCGCCACCGTGCTGCGGGAGCTCGACTGGACGGGCCCCCGCGCGCAGTGGTGGAGCCACCTGCTGGAGGATCTATTGCTCGGCCCCTCCGAGGACCCGTGGAGCTACACCCCCGAGGAGCGCGCACCCGAGGAGCCGGGCGGCCTGTGGCTGGCCACGCTCGGTCCCGAGCGGCATCTGCTCGTGGTGGACCTCCCAGCGCTCTCGGCGGACCGGCAGGGACTGGCCTGTCTCGTGCGCGAGCTGGCCGGGGCGTGGGCCGCGCAGGGAGGCGGTGAGCCCCTGCCCGAGCCCGCCATGCAGTACGCGGACGTGTCGGAGGTGTTCCAGCAGCTCCTGGAGTCCGAGGACGCCCGTGAGGGCCAGCGTCACTGGGAAGGCCTCGCGCTCCCCGACCCGGACACCCGCGCACCCGAGCGGACCTTCAGCCCCAGCTCATGGCGGCCGAGGGAGCTGCCCCCCGGCTTCACCGCCTCCGTGAAGGCCGCGGCCAGCCGCATCGGCGTGCCGGTGACGACCTTCGTCCTGGCGTGCTGGCAGCTCCTGCTGGCCCGCCGCTCCGAGCGCCTCGAATGGTCCGTGGCGGTGCGCTTCGATGGCCGCACCTACGAGGGACTGGACGAGGCGATCGGCCTCTTCGAGCGCTACCTGCCGCTGCGGTGCGAGGTGCGTGCCCGCGCCCGCTTCGCCGACTTCGCCCGCGAGGTGGCCCGGGCCACGCAGGACACCGGGGCATGGCAGGAATACTTCGACGTGGCCAAGGCGCCCCCCTTCCCCTTCGCCTTCGAGGACGTCACCTGGCCCGAGGAGCGCCACCACCACGGCCTCACCTTCACGACCCTGCGGCTGAGCGCCTGCACCAGCCGCTTCGAGCTCAAGCTGAGCTGCGGGCAGCGCCAGGGGATGCTCGACCTGGAAATCCAGGCGGACAGCGCACACCACTCCACTGAAATGATGGGGGAGCGGCTGCTGACGCTACTGCAGACGGCGGCCGCGAATCCGGAGCGCACGCTGGAGTCGCTGCCGGTGATGCACCGGAACGAGCTGCAATGGCTGGAGTCCCTCAATCGCACCGAGCGCCCCCATGACACCGCGGGCAGCTTCCCCGAGCGCTTCGCCGCCGTGGTCCGGAGCACCCCGGGCGCGCTCGCCGTCGCCTTCGAGGACGAGCGGCTCACGTTCTCCGAGCTGGCCTCCCGCGCCCACCAGCTCGCGTGGCACCTGCGCTCGCTGGGCGTGGGGCCCGAGACGCGCGTGGGCCTCTTCCTGGAACGCTCGGTGGAGCAGCTCGTCGCCCTGCTCGCCATCCTCCAGGCCGGCGGCGCCTTCGTGCCGCTCGATCCGCTCTACCCCCGCGAGCGCCTCGGCGCCATGCTCCAGCAGGCCGAGGCCTGGCTCGTCGTCACCCGCTCCCACCTCCAGTCCCTGCTCCCCGAGGGCGTGGCCAGCACCGTCCTCCTGGACGCCGACGCCGAGCGGATCTCCAGCGCGCCGGACAGCGCCCCGGAGGTTCCCATCACACCCGAGCAGCTCGCCTACGTGCTCTTCACCTCGGGCTCCACGGGCAGGCCCAAGGGGGTGATGATCCAGCACCGCTCGCTGCTCAACCTCGCGGCCACCCTGCACGACACCGTCTACGAGGGCCGAGGCCCCGGACTGCGCGTCAGCCTCAACGGGCCGCTCGTCTTCGACACCTCCGTCAAACAGTGGGTGCAGTGGCTCAACGGCCACTCGCTGCACCTCGTCCCCGAGGAGGCCCGCCTGGACGCCTCGCGGATGCGGGGTTTCGTGCGGCGGCAGGCGCTCGATGTGCTGGACACCACACCCTCGCTGCTGACGCCCCTGTTGGAGCAAGGCCTGGGCCGTGAGCCGGACTTCTCCCCCGCGCTCGTCCTGGTGGGCGGAGAGGCCATCACTCCAAGCACCTGGACGGAGCTGCGCGCACGCCCGCGCACGCGCTTCGTGAACATGTACGGCCCCACCGAGTGCACGGTGAACGCCACCACCTGTCCCGTGGCCGATTCTCCCGAGCCCACCCTCGGCGGGCCGCTCGGCAACGTGCGCGTGCACCTGCTGGACGCGTACCTGCGCCCCGTGCCCCCCGGTCACCCGGGCGAGCTCTATATCGGTGGCGCGGGCGTGGGCCGTGGCTATATCGGCCGTCCCGAGCTCACCGCCGAGCGCTTCATCCCCGACCCATCCGGCGCGCCGGGCTCACGCCTCTACCGCACGGGGGACATGGGCCGCTGGCGCGAGGATGGCCGCATCGAGTTCCTCGGCCGCGCCGACCATCAGGTGAAGCTGCGTGGCCTGCGCATCGAGCTGGGCGAAATCGAAGCCGTGATGCGCACCCACCCCGAGGTCGGCGAGGTCATCGTGGTGCTGCGCGAGACGCAGCCGGGAGAGCAGCACCTCGTGGGCTACTTCGTCCCGCGACGGGGCCTGCCTCCGGGTGCCGGGGCGGAAGGGCGCGAGCTGGCCCACCAGCTCCGGAGTCTGATGCGGCAGACGCTGCCCGAGTTCATGGTGCCATGGGCCCTGGTGCCGCTCGCGCGCCTGCCGCTCACGCGCAACGGCAAGGTGGACCGCGCCGCGCTACCCGACCCGCGCGCCGCCTCGCGTGAGACCCACGTCCCCTACGAGGCCCCCACCCACCCGCTCGAGCAGACCATCGCGGCCATCTGGCAGGAGGCGCTCGAGGTCGACAAGGTGGGCCTGCACAGCAACTTCTTCGACCTGGGCGGACACTCGCTCCTGATGGTCCAGGTGCACGAGAAGCTCGCCGCGGCCTTTGGCCGGCGCTTCTCCATGGTGGAGCTCTTCCAACACCCCACCGTCGCCGCGCTCGCCCGGCACATCGGCCAGGCCCAGGGTGGAGCGGCGGCCCCCACCCAGAGCCAGCAACGGCTCGAGGACCGGGCCCAGAAACAGCGTCAGGCCCTGCAACAGCAGGCCCTTCTCATCAAGGCGGGCAGAGGGAGGAAGTGAGCCACCATTGAGTGAGCCACCATCGACGGAGCAGCCCCTCCGGACCCGATGACGAGCAACTGGTCCAACAGTCGGACCAGTGGGTGAAGCACGCGGCCAGGAGGTCCGCCGGGCGCGGTCTTCCGAAACTTGTCCAACTGTCGGACAAGTTCGTGAAGAGCGCGCCCGGGAGGCTGCCTGGGCTCACGCGGCTCAGGCGCTCGCGGAAGCGGAGGCCGGGGTCATCGCCGCCGTCACGGGAGCCGGAGCCGGAGCCACCGACGCCCGGCGAGGCTGCAACGCGCGCCGCAGCTTGGCCACCAGCACCTCCGGATTGACGGGGTACGTGAGGACGTCGTCCGCACCGGCATCCAGGCCGGCCTCCACCAGTCCCGGGTCCTCCGGGGGCGCCAGCACGAAGATGGGCAGCGCGGCCGTCTCCGACGTGGAGCGCAACGAGCGCGTGAGCTCGGCACCATCCCCGTCCGGGAGCCGTGAGGCCACCACCAGGGCCTGGCTGCCCTCGGACAGCAGCACACGGGCCCGGGCGGCGGAGCCGGCGAGCACCACCCGCACCCCATCCGCGAGGAAACGGGCCTGGAGCGCCGAGGCCCGTGCCGCGTTGGGCTCGGCGAGCACCACCGTGTGCGTGGCCTTCTCGCCCAGCACCAACTCCATCACCTCCGCGGAGAGCGCCTCCAGGGCCGCCGCGGGCAGCTTCGCCTCGGCGCGCAGCTTGACGAGCGACTGCGACGCGGCCGAGGCCCCCAGCATGGCCGTGCCCGCCACCTCCAACAGCGACACCGCCGCGGCCAGCGCCTGGGTGGCCTTGTCCGCCTTCTCCGTCAGTGGAGCCGCGTCCCGGGTGCACGCCCCGATGAGCCCGGCCAGCTCGCCCGCGTCCCGGCCGAGGATGGCGCGCATCGCCTCGCACGACGGCCGGGTGAAGCGCTCGCCCCCGCCCATCTCCTGGAAGGCCGCGAGCGCCAGCGCGTAGGCCACGGCGGAAGCCCGCTCGGCCTCCGCACGCCCCGCGCCGAGCCGCCGGGCCACGCGCCGGGCCAGCTTGGCCAACGCCGCGCCCTGCACGCCCACCCCACCGAGCGCCGCGAGCGCCGCGTCCACCACGCGCGCATGCAACCGCGCCGCGCGGCTCAACGGACCGGCCTCGCCTCCGAGCGCCTCGGCCAGCGAGGGCAGCACACGCACCTCCATGGAGGGCGCCACCGTCATCAACCGCGCCACCACCAAGGGCGCGTCCGGCACCGTGTCCGAGGCCACCAGCGCCACCTCGGTGCCGCCCAGCGCCACGGCCTTCTCCACGTCCGCGGCGCCGCTGCCCGAGGCCGCCACACCCTGGCGCGTCAGCAACCGCACCGCCGCGTCGCGCAGCTCCGGGTCGTCCGACACCACCAGCATGGTGCGCGCCATCGAGGCGGGCGTCGCACGCAGCACCGGCGGCGGGGGCGCGGGCACGGGCTCGAGCACCGGCGGCGGGGCCGCGGGCGGCGGCGTGGGCGCCGAGGAGATCTCCTCGAAGGCGGACTCGTCCAGCAGACGCTCGCGCGTGCGGGTGTGCTTGTCGGCGTAGGGGGTGACCCCCTTGTCCGACTCCGAGCCCGCCAGCGGCATGATGTTGGACCAGTCGTCCATCTGGTCCGGGTCGTAGCCCCGGTAGAAGCGGCCGATGGCGCGGCGGATGGCGCCCTCGGTGGCGTAGATGCCGCGCACGGAGCAACCGGTGATGAACTTCAGCTCGTCCAGGCGGGCCAGGTCGCGCGGCTCGCGCATGGCGCACACCAGCTCCTTGGACTGCTGGGCCACCGGCACCGCCTCGAGCCGCTCGGCCTTCTCCACCGGCAGCAGCGACAACAGCGCCTTGGGCACCGGCATGGTGCGCAGCACCTTGTCCGAGACGAAGGAGATGCCGCCCTGCTCGCCGAGGGCGCGGACCACGTCCTCCTCGGTGACGAGCCCCTCGGCCACGAGCAGCTCGCCGATGCGGCCGCCGGTGCGCTTCTGCCGCTCCAGCGCGCCCTTGAGCTGCGTCTCCGACAGCCGGCCCGAGGCCACCAGCATCTCCCCCAGCTTGCGGCGCGCCGGGCGCATCACGCGCGTCTGCGTCGGCAGCGAGAGGGAGGTGTTGAGGCCGGGCTGCGCCCCCGTGCGCACACCGGCGGGAGGGCCCACCTGCATGGTGAGGGAGGTGTTCCGCGCGGCGGGCTGCGGAGGCACCTGCATGGTGAGGGAGGTGCCCGCGCGCGCCTCGAGCGGCGGAGGCGGCGGCGTCAACCGGGCCGGGTCCGTCACCGCCCGCATCGAGGGAAGCGACGAGGTGCCCGGACGCGGTCCCCCCGGGAAGGGCGGGCGCGAGCGCACCGAGGTGAGCGTCTGCGGGCGCTGCAACCCCGCGTCCGAGCCGAGGCGGATCTCCTCGCCCCGGACCTCGGTGGCCCCGTCCAGCGGCGAGCGGCGGTCGGGGAAGCAGCGCGAGAAGAGCGCCGCCACGTCCTGCGGCCCCACGCGCAGCCGGTGATCGAAGAGGAAGTTCTGCAGCGCGTCCGAGATGTCCCGCGCCCGCTGGAAGCGCGCGGACGGCTCCGGCGCCAGCGCCCGGGTGACGATGCTCCAGAGCGCCGGAGGCACTCCCGGCACCGGCGCCAGGCTCTTCACGTCGAACTGGGCGATGTTGCGCAGCGTCAGGAAGTAGTCCGGCCCGCTGAAGAGCTGCCTGCCCGCGAGCAGCTCGTACAGCATCAGGCCGATGAGGAAGAGGTCCGCGCGCTGATCCACCTCCGCGCCCTTCACCTGCTCCGGCGCGAGGTAACCCGCCTTGCCCTTCACCACGCCCGCCTGGGTGCCGCTCTGCGCGTTGGCCGCCTTGGCGATGCCGAAGTCCGCCAGCTTCACCTCGCCGCTGCTGGCCACCATCACGTTGGACGGGTTGACGTCGCGGTGGATGATGTTGAGCGGCCGGCCCATCGCGTCCACGCGTCCGTGCGCGTACGCCAGGCCCTCCGTCACCTGCTGGACGATGAAGCACACCTCGCGCAGGCCCAGTGGCACCTGGTGGCCCGCGGCCCCGCGCTGCACCGCGCGCAGGTTCTCCCCGTCCACGAACTCCATCACCATGTAGTACTGGCCGGTGATGGAGCCCAGGTCGAACACCTGCACCACGTTGGCGTGCTGCAGGCACACCGTCAGCTTGGCCTCGCGCAGGAACAGCTCCACGAACTCCCGGTCCTGCGCCAGCGACGGGAGGATGCGCTTGACCGCCACCGGCTTCTCGAAGCCCTCGGCCCCGACCACCTTGGCCAGGAACACCTCCGCCATGCCGCCTGCCGCGAGCTTGCGGATGAGTCGGTATGTGGCCATGCCGGCACCTCCCCCATCTCCCTTGGTTCCGTGCTCGGTATGCGCACGGAAGAGGGGGTTGGTGAGTGCCCTTCGCCCCGGGACGTGATGAACGTCCACCCGGCGGCACTCGGTTGACGCACCGCGCACCCGGGGCGTTCACAGGTGGTCAACCCGATGGGCCCCCGGTCCCGGTGGGCCCCTCTACGGCACGGGGGCAGGTGGCGGCACATGTGCCTCCACTCCGCCAGGCCCGTATCCGGTTGGATCAGAAAATTCGAAGCGGACGGCTAGAACGAGACGCCCACGTCGATGAGGTTGAGCTGGTAGGCCACGCCGACCCCGGGGAACTCCGGGCTGACGCCCACGCCGAACTCGAGGATGGACAGCTGAGCGCCCTCCACGGTGAATCGCGCCGGCGCCAGCAGCAGGCCCAGGGCGACGGGCGGGATGCGGTTGACGGAGGGATGATCCGAGGAGAGGAACGACAACCGCTCGCCGAAGAAGCCGGTGAGCGTCGCCAGGGCGGCCGGGGTGTAGAAGCCGATGCGGTGCTGCATGCCGGCCGCCACCTGCACGGGCACGACATTGCCGAAGTTCATCAGGTAGCCCACATCCGCCTGGAGGATGAAGCGGTCCTGGATGATGTCGCGCACGCCCACCGAGCCGCCGAACAAACCGGTGGAGCGGTTGGGCGCGAGGTACGCCTGGACGCCGCCGCGGCTGTAGACGGAGAACTGGTGGACGGGCGTGGACGCGGCGGCGGGCTGCGCGTCTTCGGCGCGGGACACCGCCGGGACGAGCCCGAGCGCCACGAGGGCCGGCGCCAGCACGGGCAGGAGGGCGCGCTTCATGGCTGGACTCCCGCCCAGTAGGCGATGGCCGCGGCGGAGAGCTGCACCGCCTTGCGGAACATGGGGGGATTCAGCAAGTCCATGGTGTCCTTCTCGTTGTGGTAGCCGGGGTTGCGGAAGTAGGCCGTGTCACTGATGAAGACGGCCTCGTGGCCGCGCAGCCAGAAGGGGCCGTGGTCACTGCGCAGCAGCGGGGCGTTGCCGGGGTTGTTGCCCAGGCCACTGGCCACCACGCCGAACGTGCGCATGGTGTCGAACGACTCGTTGAGCGCCATGAACTCGTTGACGCGCTCCAGGGAGTTGTCGTTGCCGATCACCGCCAGGAAGTTGGCCTCGGAGGGAGCGGGCAACCCGAGGGAGGTCTGCTGCGAGCCCGGGGTATCGTTGTAGTAGCCCAGGCTGTCGAAGTTCACCGTCAGCACCACTTCCTTGCTGCTCCCGAGCGACTCCACGTAGCGGTGGCTGCCCACGTAGCCCAGCTCCTCGAGGTCGAAGCCCACGAAGCGCAGCGTGCGGTCGAACTTGTACTGGGACAGGACGCGCGCCAGCTCCAGCACCGCGGCCACGCCCGTGCTGTTGTCATCCGCCGCCGCGTAGTAGACGTCGAAGTGGGCGGAGATGAGGATGACCTCCTCCGGGTACTTCACGCCCTTGTACTCGGCGATGACGTTGGAGACGGTCAGCAGATCCTTGGCCACCACCTCGCGGCGCACCGGAAGGTCCAACTGCTCGAGCCGCCGCTGCATGTACTCACCCGCCTTCTCGTGGGTGAGGTTGCACAGCTCCGGGTAGACGGAGGTGTTGGGGCCCAGCAGCTCGCAGTCAAACGGCTTCTCGGACTTGTGCTCCGCCACCAGGTCGGCCACGGTGCCCATCAGCCGGTCCTGGTCGATCTGACTGGCGATCTCCTCGAGGACGGGGAGCTTGGACTCATCCAGCGGGGTGACGGGCGTACAGGCGGAGGCGCCCAGCAGGGCCGCCGCGAGCAACATCGGACGGGGAAAAGAGCGGTTCACAGGGAGACTCCCACGCGAAGCAGGGTGACGCGGATGACGGCAGAGGCGCCCAGGGCCGGCCCGCTCGCACCGAAGTTGAACTCCAGGCCGCTCAGCATCACACGGCCCAGGTGGAAGCGGAGCGGCGCCGCGCCGAAGCCGAAGTACCAGGGGCCCACCATGTCCTTCTCCAGGTTGCCGCCGTCGTTGTCCGCCAGCAGCGGGTAGAGGCTCGCCATGCCGCCCACGCCGAACTCGGGACCCACCAGGCCCTCCCAGATGCCGAGCCGGGCCGACAGCCTGGCCTGCGCATAGACCTCCAGGGGCATGCTCCTCAGCCTGGTGGGCAGGCCGCCACGCACACCACCGCCAACCCACACCCGGCTCCAGAATCCCTCGGACGCCAGGGCACGGCTGTAGGCCAGATCCGCCGTGTAGACGGTGGGCGAGAGGCTGTAGAACGAGGCATAGGCGATGCTGGTCGCCCCGAGCGAAAGCTCATGCGCCGGAGACTTCTTCTCGGGGGACTCGGCCAGCGCGGGCGGGGCCAGCAGCGCCACGCAGGCCGCCATCCACTTCATCCAGTTCTGCTTCATGTCGGGGGCTTGCTCCTGAGCGGATTCCGGACGTGCGGGGACCTGCCGCCACTGCCTCTAGCCGCCTCCGCCACCACACCCCTGGAAACTTGCGTCAGTATTCGACGGCAGAATAGCTTCTGTCCAGTATCGAAACAGGAACGTCACAACAGGTAGCACTACCTGTTGGGATGTTTTGCCCACGCCGGACGAGCCCGGCGGAGACATCGCGATGCGCCCCCCCCAGAGTGAGCCTGCGACCCTCGTGGATTTGGTGGAGGCGCGCGCCTCCGTAGCGCCGGATCAGCGGCTGTACACCTTCCTGGAGGACTCCGAGGGCGACGAGTCCACGATGACGTACGCGCAACTGGATTACCGTGCGCGGCTCATCGCGGCGGAGCTCCAGAAGGTGGCGAAGCCGGGGGACCGGGTGATGATGCTCTACCCACCGGGTCTCGAGTACATCGCCGGATTCTTCGGGTGCCTCTACGCGGGCATGGTGGCGGTGCCGGCCTACCCGCCGGATCCGATGCGGCTGGAGCGGACGCTGCCCCGGCTGCGCGCGATCATCCAGGACGCGCAGGCCTCGGTGGTGCTCACCGTGGCCTTCATCCACGGCATGGGCGAGTTCCTCTTCGAGCAGGCGCCGGATCTGCGCGCTCTGCACTGGATGGCCACGGACGACCTGCCCACGGAGGGGCAGCCGGCGTGGAAGCGGCCGGATCCGCTGCGGCGCGAGTCGCTGGCCTTCCTCCAGTACACCTCGGGCTCCACGGGCACGCCCAAGGGGGTCATGCTCAGCCATGGCAACCTGTTGCATAACCTCGAGTGCATCAGCCGCGCCTTCGGGACGACGAAGGACTCGGTGGGCGTCATCTGGCTGCCGCCGTACCACGACATGGGGCTGATCGGCGGCATCCTCCAGCCGCTGTACCGGGGCTTCCCGGTGGCGCTGTTGTCGCCGCTGACGTTCCTCAAGCAGCCGCGCCGCTGGCTGCAGGCCGTCTCGCGCTTCGGCGCCACGGTGAGTGGTGGGCCCAACTTCGCCTACGACCTGGCCGTGCGGAAGATGACGCCGCAGGAGCGCGCGGAGCTGGACCTGAGCCGCTGGAAGGTGGCCTTCAGTGGCGCCGAGCCGGTGCGCACCGAGACGCTGGAGCGCTTCATGGAGGCCTTCGGGCCCCAGGGCTTCAAGCGCGAGGCCATCTACCCCTGCTACGGCCTGGCCGAGGGCACGCTCATCGCCTCGGGTGGAGACGCCGCGAAGCCGCCGCTGGTGATGTCGCTGCGGGCCTCGGCGCTGGCGCGCAACGAGGTGGTGACGGCGGACACGGCGGACTCGGACGCGCGGCTGATGGTGGGCTGCGGCCAGACGATGCCGGACCAGGAGCTGCTCATCGCGGACCTGGAGAACTCGCGGCGGTGCGCACCGGGCCGGGTGGGTGAAATCTGGGTGCGCGGCCCGAGCGTCGCGCTGGGCTACTGGCAGCGGGACGAGGAGACGCGGCACACCTTCCACGGCCAGTTGAGCGACAGCGGCGAGGGCCCCTGGCTGCGCACGGGAGACCTGGGCTTCCTGCGCGAGGATGGGGAGTTGTTCGTCACCGGCCGGCTCAAGGACCTCATCATCATCCGCGGGCGCAACCACTACCCGCAGGACATCGAGATGACGGTGGAGCAGAGCCACCCGGCGCTGCGTCCGGGGTGCGGCGCGGCCTTCGCCCTGGACGTGGAGGGCGAGGAGCGGCTGGTGATGGTGCAGGAGGTGGATCCGCGCAAGCTGCCGGACCCGCCCGAGTCCCTGGTGGGCATCATCCGCCAGCGCGTGGCGGAGCTGCACGAGCTGCAACTGCACTCGGTGGTGCTCATCGAGCCGGGCTCCATTCCGAAGACGTCCAGCGGGAAGATTCAACGCCGCGCCTGCCGCGCGAGCCTGCTCGCGGGCGAGCTGCGTCCGGTGCTGTCGTGGGAGGAGTCGGCGCAGGAGCCCGTGGTGGCCCAGGCCGCGGCGGCGCCCGTGGTGGCGGACCCGGGCCCGGTGGCGGACGAGAACGTGGAGGCCTGGCTGCTGGAGCGGCTGCCCGCGCTGCTGCGGGTGCGCCGTGAGGAGGTGGACGCCTCGGTGCCCCTCACCCGCATGGGCCTGGACTCGATGGCCTCGGTGGAGATGACGGGGGAGATCGAGCGGGTGTTCGGCGTGAGCCTGCCCATGGAGGCCCTGCTCCAGGGCCCGAGCACGGCCGAGCTGGCGCGCCTCATCGTCGCCCGGCGCGAGGAGTCCTCGGCGCCGCGCATCACCATTGCCCGCCGGGCCTCGGGCGTGGAGCTGCCGCTGTCGTTCGCCCAGCAGCGGCTGTGGTTCCTGGACCAGCTCGAGCCGGGCAACGCCTTCTACAACATCCCCACGGCGCTGCGGCTCGAGGGCACGCTGGACGTGGGGGCCCTGGAGCGGAGCTTCGCCGCGCTCCTGAAGCGCCACGAGTCGCTGCGGACCACGGTGAGCACCGTCGATGGCCGGGCGTCCCAGGTCATCGCCCCGGAGGCGAGCCTGCCCCTGCCGGTGGTGGACCTGTCCGCGCTGCCGGAGTCCGCTCGCCGGGAGGAGGCGCACCGGCTCATCGCCGAGGAGGCGCGCAAGCCGTTCGACCTGGCGCGAGGGCCGCTGCTGCGCGTGACGCTGCTGAAGCTGGGCGAGCGCGAGCACCTGCTGCTGGCGACGATGCACCACATCCTCTCGGATGGCTGGTCCATGGGCGTGCTCGTGCGCGAGCTGGCCCAGGTCTACGAGGCCCTCCAGGCGGGTAGGGCCCCGGCGCTGCCGGAGCTGCCCATCCAGTACGCCGACTACGCGCTGTGGCTGCGCGGGTGGATGCAGGGCGAGGTGCTCGAGTCGCAGCTGTCCTGGTGGCGGAAGTACCTCGCGGGGGCGCCGCCGGTGCTGGAGCTGCCCACGGACAGGCCGCGCGCGGCGGTGCAGACGTACCGGGGCGCGAAGCTGCCGGTGCACCTGCCGCGAGAGCTGGCCGAGGGCCTCGAGGCGCTGAGCCTGCGCGAGGGCGTGACGCCCTTCATGGCGCTGCTGGCGGCCTTCAAGGTGCTGCTGCACCGCTGCTCGGGACAGAGTGACCTGACGGTGGGCACGCCCATCGCGGGCCGCGAGCGCCCGGAGACGCACGGGCTCATCGGCCTGTTCGTCAACACGCTGGTGCTGCGCACGAACCTGGAGGCCGAGCCCACCTTCCGCGAGCTGCTCCAGCGCGTGCGCGAGGGAGCGCTCGGGGCCTATGCCCACCAGGACGTCCCCTTCGAGAAGCTCGTGGACGAGCTCCAGCCGGTGCGAGACCTGAGCCGCACGCCGCTGTTCCAGGCGATGTTCGTGCTGCAGAACGCCCAGGGCGCGCTCCCGGCGATGCCCGGCCTGCGCCTGAGCACCGAGGACACGCACACGGGCACGGCGATGTTCGACCTGCACCTGTCCCTGTCCCGCGAGGAACAGGGGCTGGTTGGCGCGTTCGAGTACAACACCGATCTCTTCGACGCCTCCACCATCACCCGGCTCGGGATGTACCTGACGAACCTGCTGAAGGGCATCGTCGCCGACCCCGGCCAGCGCATCTCCCGTCTGCCGATGCTGCCCGAGGAGGAGCGCAAGCGCGTCCTGGTGGACTGGAACCAGACGGCGCTCCCGCGTCCCCCCGAGGCCCGCCTGCACCTGATGGTCGAGCAGCAGGTGGACCGCACGCCCGATGCCGTGGCCGTCACCTACGAGGGCCAGAGCCTCACCTACCGTCAGCTCGATCAGCGCGCCAACCAGCTCGCCCACCACCTGCTCTCGCTGGGCGTGGGGCCGGAGATTCCCGTCGGCGTCTGCACCGACCGCTCCATCGAGATGGTCGTGGCCCTGCTCGGCATCCTCAAGGCCGGTAGCGCGTACGTGCCCATCGATCCCAGCTATCCCCAGGATCGCCTCGCGTACATGCTCCAGGACTCCAACGTGCGCGTGCTGCTCACCCAGCAGCATCTCGTGGAGCGGCTGCCCGCCTCTTCGGCGACGCGCATGTGCCTGGATTCCCAGTGGAGCCAGATCGCCGCGCACGGCGACGCGCGGCCCCAGGTTCCGGTCCACGCCCAGGGCCTCGCGTACATCATCTATACGTCCGGCTCCACCGGCCGCCCCAAGGGCGCCATGAACTTCCACCAGGCCATCTGCAACCGCCTGCTCTGGATGCAGGAGGCCTATGGCCTCGGTGCCCAGGACTCCGTCCTGCAGAAGACCCCGTTCAGCTTCGACGTGTCCGTCTGGGAGTTCTTCTGGACCCTCATGACGGGTGCGCGGCTCGTGGTCGCGAAGCCCGGTGGCCACCAGGATGCCGCCTACCTGGTGGACCTCATCCAGCGCGAGCGCATCACCACGCTGCACTTCGTGCCCTCCATGCTCCAGGTGTTCCTGGAGCAGCCGGGCGTGGAGCAGTGCCGTGGCCTGAAGCGCGTCATCTGCAGCGGTGAGGCCCTCGCCGTGGAGCACGTGGAGCGCTTCCACTCCAAGCTGAAGGCCGGGCTGCACAACCTCTACGGCCCCACCGAGGCCGCCGTCGACGTGACGTTCTGGGAGTGCAAGCCGGGCGACAAGCGCCGCTCCATTCCCATCGGCCGCCCTGTCTCCAACACACAGATGTACGTGCTGGATGGCCAGATGAACCCGGTGCCGGTGGGCGTGGCCGGTGAGCTGTACATCGGCGGCGTGCAGCCGGCCCGCGGCTACTGGAACCGGCCCGAGCTGACGGCCGAGAAATTCGTCCCGGACCCGTACACCTCCGAGCCCGGCGCGCGCCTGTACCGCACCGGAGACCTCGCCCGGTTCCTGTCCAGCGGTGAGATCGAGTACCTGGGCCGCATCGACAACCAGGTGAAGGTGCGCGGCTTCCGCATCGAGCTGGGGGAGATCGAATCCGCCCTGCTCCAGCACCCGGCCCTCAAGGAGGCCGTGGTGGTGGCCCGCGAGGACTCTCCGGGCGACAAGCGCCTCGTGGCGTACTTCGTGGCGGCCGGCCAGGAGCCCACGCGCGACGAGCTGCGTGCGCACCTCGGGAAGCTGCTCCCCGAGTACATGGTGCCGATGGCCTTCGTGCCCCTGGCGGCCATGCCCCTGTCTCCCAACGGCAAGCTCGACCGCAAGCTGCTCCCCGCGCCCCAGTTCGCCCGCCCGGAGCGCGCCTACGTCGCGCCGGAGACGCACGAGGAGAAGGTGCTCGCCACCCTCTTCGCCCAGGTGCTCGGCCTGGAGCAGGTGGGCGCCGAGGACAACTTCTTCGAGCTGGGCGGTGACTCCATCCGCAGCATCCCCGTCGTCGCCCGCGCCGGTCAGCAGGGGCTGCGCTTCAGCGTGGCGCAGCTCTTCCAGAACCCCACGCCGCGGGCACTGGCTCGCGCGCTGGGCCAGGAGACCGCGCGTCACGAGCAGACCCCGCGCACCTCGCCCTTCAGCCTGGTGTCCGAGCAGGACCGGCGCCTGCTGCCCGAGGGCCTCGAGGACGCCTTTCCCATGAGCTCGCTCCAGCTCGGCATGGTGTTCCACGCCGAGCTGAACCCGGAGAAGGCCGTCTACCTCAACGTCAACTACGTCCGGCTCAAGGGCCGCTTCGAGCGCGGAGCCATGGAGCAGGCGCTGGCGGACATCACCGCCCGGCACGCCATCCTCCGCACCAGCTACGCGCTGACCGGCTACTCCGAGCCGTTCCAGCTCATCCACCGCGCCGCCTGGCTCCCGCTCACCGTGAAGGATCTGCGCGGCCAGGGCGCGGAGCAGCAGGAGTCCGTGCTCTCGGCCCACTACGCCGCCGAGCACCAGCAGCGCTTCGACCTGACGCGGCCTCCGCTGCTGCGCTGCACGGCGCACCTGCTCTCCGAGGACACCTTCGAGTTCGGGTGGACCGAGCACCACGTCATCGGCGACGGCTGGAGCATCAACTCCCTCATCGCCGAGCTCTTCGAGCACTACCTGGCGCACCTGGAGGGCAAGCCGCCCGCCGTGGCGCCGCTGCCGGAGCAGTCCTTCCGCGACTTCATCGTCATGGAGCGCGAGGCCATGCGCGGTGAGGCCACCCGGGCCTTCTGGGCCGGCCAGGTGAAGGGGCTCGTCCCCGGCGCGCTCACGCGCTGGCCGCACCCCGCCGAGAACCGTCCGGCGTCCGCCTTCCACCAGCAGCGCGTCCGCATCTCCTCCGAGCTCTCCGAATCGCTCAAGCAGGTGGCCCGCCGCGCGGGGGTCCCCATCAAGACGGTGCTGCTCGCCGCGCACGTCCGGGTGATGGGCCAGCTCGCCGCCCAGCGGGACGTCGTCACCGGCCTCGTGTGCAACGGGCGCCCGGAGACGGCGGACGGAGATCAGGTGAAGGGCCTGTTCCTCAACACCCTGCCCTTCCGGATGCAGTTGGAGCCGGGCCGCAGCTGGATGGAGCTCGTCCAGGAGACCTTCCGCCACGAGCGCGACCTGCTCCCGCACCGCCGCTTCCCGCTCAGCGAGGTGCAGCGCGCCGCGCCCGGCGTGCAGCTCTTCGAGACGATGTTCGACTTCACCCACTTCCACATGTACCGCAAGGTCATGGACCGGGGCGGGCTGGAGCTGCTCGGCTCGAGTGAGTTCGCTCGCACCAACTTCGCCCTCGCGGTGGAGGCGGGCCTCGACTTCGTCACCTCGGACGTGCGGGTGCAGCTCTACTACGACCCGAGCGACCTGCCGGATGCGCAGATGGAGGCGCTCGCGGGCCACTACGCCGCGGCGCTCGAGCAGCTCGCCCGCGACCCCTCGGTCCGCCACGACGCCCAGCCGCTCCTGCCGGAAGCCGAGCGCAAGCGCGTGCTGGTGGAGTGGAACCAGACGGCCCTGCCTCGTCCCGCCGAGGCCCGCCTGCACCTGATGGTCGAGCAGCAGGTGGACCGCACACCGGATGCCCTCGCCGTCACGTACGAGGGCCAGAGCCTCACCTACCGGGAGCTCGATCAGCGCGCCAACCAGCTCGCCCACCACCTGCTCTCGCTGGGTGTCGGGCCCGAGGTTCCGGTGGGCGTCTGCACTGACCGCTCCATCGAGATGGTCGTGGCCCTGCTCGGCATCCTCAAGGCCGGTGGCGCCTACGTGCCGCTCGACCCGGGCTACCCGCAGGACCGCCTCGCGTACATGCTCCAGGACTCGAGCGTGCGCGTGCTGCTCACCCAGCAGCACCTCGTGGAGCGGCTGCCCGCCTCCGCCGCCACGCGCGTGTGCCTCGACTCGCAGTGGAACCAGATCGCGGCGCACAGCAGCGCCCGGCCCCAGGTCCCGGTCGAGGCCCAGGGCCTCGCGTACATCATCTACACCTCGGGCTCCACGGGCCGTCCCAAGGGCGCGATGAACTTCCATCAGGCCATCTGCAACCGCCTGCTCTGGATGCAGGAGGCCTACGGCCTGGGGACGCAGGACTCCGTCCTTCAGAAGACGCCGTTCAGCTTCGACGTGTCCGTCTGGGAGTTCTTCTGGACCCTGATGACCGGCGCCCGCCTCGTGGTGGCGAAGCCCGGTGGGCATCAGGACCCGGGCTACCTGGTGGACCTCATCCAGCGTGAGCGCATCACCACGCTGCACTTCGTGCCCTCCATGCTCCAGGTCTTCATGGAGCAGTCGGGCGTGGAGCAGTGCCGTGGTCTGAAGCGCGTCATCTGCAGCGGCGAGGCGCTCGGAGCCGAGCTGGTGGAGCGCTTCCACGGCAAGCTGGGCGCGGAGCTGCACAACCTCTACGGCCCCACCGAGGCCGCCGTGGACGTGACGTTCTTCCAGTGCAAGCCGGGCGACAAGCGCCGCTCCATCCCCATCGGCCGGCCTGTCTCCAATACGCAGATGTACGTGCTGGACGGCAACATGCATCCGGTGCCCGTGGGTGTCGCGGGCGAGCTCTTCATCGGCGGCGTGCAGCCGGCCCGTGGCTACTGGAACCGGCCCGAGCTGACGGCCGAGAAGTTCATCCCAGACCCGTACTCCAGCCAGCCCGGCGCGCGCCTGTACCGCACCGGAGACCTCGCCCGGTTCCTGCCGGACGGGGAGATCGATTACCTGGGCCGCATCGACAACCAGGTGAAGATCCGCGGCTTCCGCATCGAGCTGGGAGAGATCGAATCGGCCCTGCTGCAACACCCCGCCCTCAAGGAAACCGTGGTCGTCGCCCGGGAGGATGTCCCGGGTGACAAGCGGCTGGTCGCCTACTACGTGGCAACCGGGCAGGCGCCCTCGCTGGAGGAACTGCGCGCCCACCTGGGCCAGCGGCTCCCCGAGCACATGGTGCCCGCGGCCTTCGTGCCCTTGGAGGTCATGCCGCTCTCCCCCAACGGCAAGCTGGACCGCAAGGCGCTGCCTGCCCCGGAGGGACTGCGCCTCCAGTCCGATACGCCCTTCGTGGAGCCCCGGACCGAGCTGGAGCGCAACCTCGCGCGTCTGTGGCAGGAGGTGCTCGGCGTGGCGAAGGTCGGGGTCGACGACCGATTCTTCGACGTCGGTGGCAACTCGCTCCTGCTCGTCCGGGCGCATGGTCGGCTGCGAGCCGAGCTGGGCCTTGAAATCACCCTGACCGAACTCTTCAAATACCCGTCCATCAGCGCGCTCGCGGCGTACCTCGCCGGACGCACGACCGAGCCAGACTTGCGACAGGGGAGTCAGGAGCGCGCTGATAATCGCAGGACGCTGCTCGAGCAGAGACGGCGTGTACGTAGAGCAGGCCGCGCCGAGCAGGCTACCGAGGAAACGCCGGATGAGTGACGACGCCGTGTCCGAGCAGTTCGAAACCATTGCCATCGTTGGCATGACGGGCCGCTTCCCCGGGGCCCGCGACCTGGAGACCTTCTGGCGCAATCTCTGTGAGGGCGTGGAGGCCCGCGCCTCCTTCTCCGACGAGGAGCTGGAGGCCGCTGGCGTGGACCCGGCCCTGCGTGCCCGGCCCGGCTACGTGCGAGCTGGCTTCCCGCTCGAGAGCCCCGAGCTCTTCGACGCGGGCTTCTTCGGCTTCAACCCGCGCGAGGCCGAGCTGCTCGACCCGCAGCACCGCCTCTTCCTGGAGTGCGCGTGGGAGGCGCTGGAGCGCGCCGGTTATGACGCCGAGCGCCACCGTGGCTCCATCGCCGTCTTCGCCAGCTCCAGCATCAGCAGCTACCTGCTCTACAACCTGATGTCGCAGCCGGACGTGGTGCGCTCCGCCGGGCCGTATGCCCTGCTGCTCGCCAACGACAAGGACTTCCTGGCCACGCGCGTCTCGCACAAGCTCAACCTGCGCGGGCCCAGCATCAGCGTGCAGACGGCCTGCTCCAGCTCGCTCGTGGCCGTGCACCTGGCCTGCCAGAGCCTGCTGTCCGGCGAGTCGGACATGGCCATGGCCGGGGGTGTCTCCATCGGCTTCCCCCAGCGCGCCGGCTACATGTTCCAGGAGGGCTCCATCCTCTCGCCCGATGGGCACTGCCGCGCCTTCGACGCCCAGGGCCAGGGCACCGTGGCGGGCTCGGGCGTGGGCATCGTCGTCCTCAAGCGCATGTCCGACGCGCTCAAGGACGGAGACTTCATCCACGCCGTCATCCGCGGCTCGGCCCTCAACAACGACGGCTCGGGCAAGGTGGGCTACACCGCGCCCAGCGTGGACGGACAGGCCGCCGCCATCTCCGAGGCGCTCGCCGTCGCCAACGTGAGCGCCAGCAGCATCCAGTACGTCGAGGCCCATGGCACCGGCACCCGTCTGGGTGACCCCATCGAGATCGCCGGCCTCACCCAGGCCTTCAAGGATCAGGACGCCGGCCCGGCCTCCTGCGCCATCGGCTCGGTGAAGACGAACATCGGCCACCTGGACGCGGCGGCCGGCGTGACGGGCCTCATCAAGGCGGCGCTCGCCCTGCAGCACCGGCAGATGCCGCCCAGCCTCCACTTCCGCGAGCCCAACCCCGGGCTCGGCCTGGAGCGCTCGCCCTTCTACGTCAACACCGCCCTGCGCGAGTGGCCCGCCAGCGAGGAGCCCCGGCGCGCCGGTGTGAGCTCCTTCGGCATCGGCGGCACCAACGCCCACGCCATCCTCGAGGAGGCGCCCCAGGTGGCGCGCACCCCGAGCGCCCGGCCCTGGCAGTTGCTGGTGCTCTCGGCCCGCTCGGCCAACGCGCTGGAGCAGGCCACCGGCCGGCTCGCGGAGCACCTGTCGCGCCACCCGGAGCTGGAGCTGGCCGATGTGGCCTTCACCCTCCAGGCGGGACGTCAGCGCTTCACCCACCGCCGCGCCGTGGTGTGCCGCGGCCTCGACGACGCCCGGGCCGTGCTCTCCGGCCAGCACCCCCAGCGCCTGCTCACCCAGGTGCAGGAGGCCACCGAGCGCCCCGTCACCTTCCTCTTCCCGGGCCAGGGCTCGCAGCACGTGGGCATGGCGCGTGGCCTGTACGCCACCGAGTCCGTGTTCCGCCAGAACCTGGACGCCTGCTGCAAGAAGCTCCAGCCCCTGCTCGGCATGGATCTGCTGGAGCTCCTCCATGCGCCCGAGGAGCGCGCGGCCGAGGCCACCGAGCGCCTCCAGCAGACCGGTTTCGCCCAGCCCGCCCTCTTCGCCATCGAGTACGCGCTGGCCCGGCAGTGGATGGCCCTCGGCGTCAAGCCGCAGGCCCTCATCGGCCACAGCCTCGGCGAGTACGTCGCGGCCTGCATCGCGGGTGTGCTCTCTCTGGACGATGCGCTCGCGCTGGTGGCGGCGCGCGGCAAGCTCATGCAGTCGCTGCCCGGCGGCACCATGCTCTCCGTGGCCCTGCCCGAGCAGCAGGTGCTGCCGCTGCTCGGCGAGCGTCTGTCGCTGGCCGCCGTCAACGCGCCCTCGCTGTGCGTCGTCTCCGGCCCCACGGACGCCATCGAGGCCCTGGAGGCCCGCCTCGCGCCCCTGGGCGTGGAGCACCGCCGGCTGCGCACCTCGCATGCCTTCCACTCGGCGATGATGGACCCCATCCTCGCCCCCTTCACCGAGCGCGTGAAGCAGGTGAAGCTGTCCGCGCCGAAGATTCCCTTCATCTCCAACCTCACCGGCACGTGGATTACGGCCGAGCAGGCGACGGATCCGCGCTACTGGACCGAGCACCTGCGCCGGGCGGTACGCTTCGGCGAGGGCGTCACCACGCTGCTGGCCTCGAAGGAGGCACTGCTGCTCGAGGTGGGGCCCGGACAGGCGCTGGGCATGCTGGTGCGCCAGGCCGGACCGGCCGCGGTGGGCCGCACGGTGCTCTCCACGCTGCCGCGCGCGAAGGACGAGCAGACGGACAACGCCGCCTTCCTGGAGACGCTGGGCCGCCTGTGGCTCGCGGGTGTCCAGGTGGACTGGACGAAGCTCCACGCGCCCGAGCGCCGGCAGCGGTTGCCGCTGCCCACCTACCCCTTCCAGCGCCAGCGCTACTTCATCGAGCAGCGTCGGATGCAGGGCGGCACCTGGACCGAGCCCGCACGTGAGCGGGGCCAGGAGGACGCGCAGGTACAGCCGTCCGCGCCCGTGGCGAAGACGTCCAACCGCCACCAGCGGCCGGACCTGGCCAACGCCTACGAGGCACCGCGCGGTGACACCGAGCGGGCCCTGGCCACGCTGTGGGAGGAGATGCTCGGCATCGAGGGCATCGGCATCCACGACAACTTCTTCGAGCTGGGTGGCCACTCGCTGCTGGCCACGCAGATCGCCTCGCGCCTGCGCACCCTCTTCCAGGCGGACGTGCCGCTGCGCGAGCTGCTCGAGCACCCCACCGTCGCGGGACTGGCCGCGAAGGTCGACGCCGCCCGTGGCACGGCCCAGGCGCGTCCGGCCGATGTCATGGCGCGCATCTCGCGCGAGGGCGAGCTGCCCGTCTCGTTCGCCCAGCAGCGGCTGTGGTTCCTCGACCAGCTCGAGCCCGGCAGCCCCCTGTACAACATCCCCTCGGCGATGCAGCTCGAGGGCGCGCTGGACGTGGCCGCGCTCGAGCGCGCCATGGCCGAGCTGGTGCGCCGTCACGAGTCGCTGCGCACCACCTTCGTGTCGCGCAACGGTGAGCCGGGCGCGGCCATCGTCCCCTCGCTGGAGCTGCCGCTCGAGCAGGTGGACCTGAGCGCGCTGCCAGAGCAGGAGCGTGGGGCGGAGACGCGCCGTCAGATTCAGCAGGAGGCGCTGCGGCCCTTCGACCTGTCCAGGGGCCCGCTGCTGCGCGCGAAGCTGTTGCGGCTGGCGGAGCGGGAGCACGTGCTCGTGCTCGTCATGCACCACATCGTCTCGGACGGCTGGTCCCTGGGTGTGCTGGTGCAAGAGGTGGCCGCGCTCTACGAGGCCTTC
Source organism: Archangium violaceum Cb vi76 (assembly GCF_000733295.1). Taxonomy (GTDB): domain Bacteria; phylum Myxococcota; class Myxococcia; order Myxococcales; family Myxococcaceae; genus Archangium; species Archangium violaceum. Next base: position 22,392 of record NZ_JPMI01000033.1, read on the forward strand.
TCCCAGGGCAAGCCCTCGCCGCTGCCGGAACTGGCGGTGCAGTACCTGGACTTCGCGGCCTGGCAGCGCGAGCACCTCCAGGGCCCGGCGCTCGAGCAGCAACTGGCGTGGTGGTGCCAGCAGCTCGAGGGCGTGCCGCACATCCTGGAGCTGCCCACGGACAAGCCCCGTCCCCCGGCGCAGAGCTACCGGGGCTCCCACGTCACGCACCTGATGCCGCGTGAGCTGGCCGAGGCCGTCCGGACGCTCGGGCAGAAGGAGGGTGCCACGACCTTCATGGTGCTGCTGGCGGCCTTCCAGGCGCTGCTGCACCGCTACTCGGGGCAGGAGGACTTCGCCGTGGGTTCGCCCATCGCGGGCCGCACCCGTCCCGAAAGCGAGGGCCTCATCGGCCTGTTCGTCAACACGCTGGTGCTGCGCGCGAAGCCGGCGGCCCACCTGAGCTTCCGCGAGCTGCTGGCCCAGGTGCGCGAGTCCACCCTGGGGGCCTTCGCCCACCAGGACCTGCCCTCCGACAAGCTGGTGGAGGCGCTGCGCCCCGAGCGTGACCTGAGCCGTCCCCCGCTCTTCCAGGTGCTGTTCGCCGTGCAGAACACGCCCATGCCCGAGCTGCACACGCCGGGCCTGGTGCTGCGCAACCTGGAGGTGGCGAACCAGACGTGCCAGTTCGACCTGCACCTGGAGGTCTACGAGACGTCCCAGGGCCTGAGCCTGCTGCTCATGTACAACACCGACCTGTACGAGCAGGAGACGGTGAAGCGGCTGCTGGGACACCTGCGCACGCTGCTGGAGGAGGCCATCTCCCGGCCCGAGCAGCGCATCGCCGAGCTGCCCCTGCTCACCGCCCAGGAGCGCCAGCAGCTCCTGGTGGAGTGGAACGACAACCGCATCCCCTTCGCCTCCCGCGAGGCGACGCTCCCCGGGCTCTTCCGCGCCCAGGTGGAGCGCAGCCCGGACGCCGAGGCCCTGTACTTCGAGGGCCACTCCGTCACCTACCGTGAGCTGGGACGGCGCACCCGCGCGCTCGCGCACCAACTGCGCCGCCTCGGCGTGGGGCCGGAGCAGCGCGTGGGCATCTGCATGGAGCGCTCGCTGGAGATGCCGCTGGCGCTCATGGCCATCCTGGAGGCGGGCGGCGCCTACGTGCCGTTGGATCCGCGCCTGCCCCCCGAGCGCCTCGCCTTCATCGTGGAGAACTCGGGCGTGTGCGCGGTGGTGGTGCAGCCGCACCTGACGCCCACCTGGACGAGCGTGCCCGCCGTCTCACTGCCCGCGGGCTGGACGCCGCCGCAGGAGACGCTCGAGCCGCTGCCGCTCACCCTCACCCCGGCCTCGCTGGCCTACGTCATCTACACCTCCGGCTCCACGGGCCAGCCCAAGGGCGTGCTCATGACGCACCGGGGTGTGACGAACTACCTGGCGTGGATGGAGCACCACCACGGCATTGGCGTGGGTGACGCCGTCCTCCAGTTCACCTCGTTCGCCTTCGACGTGTCCGTGTGGGAGTTCTTCGGCGCGCTCAGCGCTGGCGCGCGGCTCGTCATCCCCGCGCCCGGCGAGCACCAGGACGCGCGGCGGCTGGCGCAGCTCATGCGCGAGCAGCGCATCACCCACCTCGAGACGGTTCCCACCATGCTCGAGGCGCTGCTGGAGCAGCCGGACTTCCTCGCGAGCTCGCACCTGAAGCACGTCTTCTCCGGCGGCGAGGTACTGCCGTGGCAGACGGCGGCCCGCTTCTATGCGCGGATGAACGGCACCACGCTGCACAACTGCTACGGGCCCACCGAGACCACGGTGGACACGCTGCACTGGAAGTGCCTGAAGGACGCGCCGGAGCGGGCGCTGCCCATTGGCCGGCCGTTGAACAACCAGCGGGCGTACGTGCTGGACGGGCTGTGGCAGCCGGTGCCGGTGGGCGTGCCCGGCGAGCTGTTCATCGCCGGTGTGGCCCTGGCACGCGGCTACCTGGGACAGCCGGCGCTGAGCGCGGAGCGGTTCCTCCCGGATGCCTTCCAGCCCGACGTGCCCGGCGCGCGCATGTACGCCACGGGTGACCGGGTGCGCTGGCGTCCCGAGGGCGTGCTCGAGTTCATCGACCGCCTGGACACGCAGGTGAAGCTGCGCGGCCTGCGCATCGAGCTGGGAGAAATCGAGTCCGTGCTGCGGCAGCAGCCCGGCGTACGCGAGGCGGCGGTGGTGGTGCGCGAGGACGCGCCCGGCCACAAGCGGCTGGTGGCGTACCTGGTACCCGCGACGGGTGCGGCGGCGCCCTCGGTGGAGACGCTGCGCGAGGCGCTCTCGGGGCGGCTGCCCGAGTACATGGTGCCCTCGGCGTTCGTCGCGCTGGAGGCCCTGCCGCTCAACGCCAACGGCAAGGTGGACCGCAAGGCCCTGCCGGCCCCGGAGCCGCTCGCGGACGAGCGCGAGCACGTGGCGCCCCGCACGCCGGTGGAGGAGAAGCTGGCCGCCATCTGGTCCGAGGTGCTGCACGTGGAGCCCGTGGGCATCCACGACGACTTCTTCGAGCTGGGTGGGCACTCGCTGCTGGCCACGCAGGTCAGCTCGCGCATCGCCGCGCAGTTCGGCGTGGAGCTGCCGCTGCGCGAGCTGTTCCTCGCCCCCACGCTGGCGGACCTGGCCGAGCGGCTGGAGCTGGCCCTGCGCTCCGGACGCCGGGCCCTGCCTCCGCCCCTGCGCGCCCTGCCGCGCGGCGAGGAGCCACCGCTCTCCTTCGCCCAGCAGCGCCTGTGGTTCCTGGATCAGCTGGAGCCGGGCAGCCCGCTCTACAACATCGCCATGGCCGTGCGCATGGAGGGCACGGTCGACGTCCCCACGCTCGAGCGGAGCCTGGTGGAGCTGCTGCGCCGTCACGAGGCGCTGCGCACCGTCTTCCCCGCGAAGGGTGGCCAGCCGATGCAGGTCATCACCGGCGCGCCGGCCATGCCGCTGCGCCGCGTGGACCTGAAGCACCTGCCGGAAGCCGGACGCATGGACGAGGCGCGGCGGCAAGCGCTGGAAGAGGCCCAGCGGCCGTTCGACCTGGGCCAGGGGCCCCTGCTGCGCGCCACGCTGCTGGCCCTGGGCGAGCGCGAGCACGTGCTGCTGCTGACCATGCACCACATCGTCTCGGACGACTGGTCCATGGCGGTGCTCATCCAGGAGGCGGCGGTCATCTACGAGGCCTTCCTCGCGGGCCGGCCCTCGCCCCTGCCCGAGCCAGCGGTGCAGTACGTGGACTTCGCGGCCTGGCAGCGCGGCTGGCTCCAGGGCGAGGTGCTCGAGCAGCAACTGGCCTGGTGGCGCGAGCAGCTCCAGGGCGCGCCGCGCTCGTTGGAGCTGCCCACGGACAGGCCTCGGCCCGCCGTGCAGACCTCGCGCGGAGCACACCAGACGGTGGTGATGCCCCGTGCGCTGATGGAGGGCGTTCAGGCGCTGAGCCAGCGCGAGGGCGCCACGCCGTACATGGTGCTGCTCTCGGCGTACCAGACGCTGCTGCACCGGCTGTCCGGGCAGTTGGACCTGAGCGTGGGAAGCCCCATCGCCGGCCGCAATCACGCCGAGGTGGAGCGGCTGGTGGGTTGCTTCGTCAACACGCTGGTGCTGCGCACCCGCCTGAAGCCGGAGCAGACGTTCCGCGAGCTGCTGGGACAGGTGCGTGAGGTGGTGCTGGAGGGCCTGGCCCACCAGGACGTGCCCTTCGAGCGGCTCGTGGAGGAGCTGCGTCCGGAGCGCGATCCGAGCCGCTCTCCGCTCTTCCAGGTGATGTTCGTGCTGCAGAACGTCCCCATGGCGGAGCTGGCGCTGCCGGGCCTGGCGATGAGCCCGCTGGAGGGCACGTTCGCCCCCACGGCCAAGTTCGACCTGACGCTCACCTTCACCGAGACGCCACAGGGCCTGCACACCCTGCTCGAGTACAACACCGACCTGTTCGACCACGGCACCGCCACGCGGATCCTCCAGCAGATGCGCACGCTGCTCGAGGGAATCGTGGCCCACCCGGAGCAGCAGCTGCGTCACCTGCCGCTGCTCACCGAGGCCGAGCGCCGCCAGCTCCTCGTGGACTGGAACGCCACCCGCGTGGACTACCCGCGCGACGCCACCATTCCCGCCCTCTTCGAGGCCCAGGCCGAGCGCACCCCGGACTCCATCGCCATCGAGTACCAGGGCCAGACGCTCACCTACCGGGAGCTCAACCAGCGCGCCAACCAGCTCGCCCACCACCTGCGTGCCTTCGGCGTGGGGCCCGAGTCGCGCGTGGGCCTGTGCCTGGAACGCTCGCTGGAGCTCGTCGTCGGCATCCTCGGCATCCTCAAGGCCGGCGCCGCCTACGTCCCGATCGACCCGTCCTATCCGGCCGATCGCCTGACCTTCATGCTCCAGGACACGGGCGTGATGGTCATCGTCACCCAGGAGAGCCTGGCCGACGAGCTGCCCGCCCAGGGTGCTCTCTTCGTCTGCCTGGATACCGATTGGGACCAGGTCGCGGTGCAGCCCGAGGACAACGTCGCCTCCGGTGTCACCGCGGAGAACGTGGCCTACGTCATGTACACCTCCGGCTCCACGGGCCGGCCCAAGGGTGTCTGCGTGCCCCACCGCGCCGTGGTGCGCCTGGTGAAGGGCAGCACCTTCATCGACATGGGGCCCCAGGAGGTCTTCCTCCAGTTGGCGCCCATCTCCTTCGACGCCTCCACCCTGGAGCTGTGGGGCTCGCTGCTGCACGGCGCGAAGCTCGTGGTCTACCCCGCTGGCACGCCCTCGCTCGAGGAGCTGGGCGCCACGTTGGCGAGCTCCAGCATCAGCACGCTCTGGCTGACCGCGGCGCTCTTCGAGCAGATGCAGGCCACCCAGGCCCAGTCGCTGCGCAGCGTGCGTCAGCTCCTGGCGGGCGGCGATGTGTTGCCCGTGGTGCGCGTGAAGGAGCGGCTCGCCCAGGGTGGAATCGTGGTCAACGGCTACGGCCCCACGGAGAACACCACCTTCACCTGCTGCTACCCCATGCGGGAGCTCGGGCAGGTCGGCCACTCCGTCTCCATCGGCAAGCCCATCGCCAACACCCAGGTGTACCTGCTGGATGCGTCCATGCAGCCGGTGCCCGTGGGCGTCATGGGTGAGCTGTACACCGGTGGTGACGGCCTCGCCGTCGGCTACCTCAACCAGCCCGAGCTGACGGCCGAGAAGTTCGTCCCGCATCCGTTCAGCACCGAGCCCGGTGCCCGCCTGTACCGCACGGGCGATCTCGCTCGTTACCTGCCGGACGGCCGCATCGAGTTCTTCGGCCGCCGCGATGCCCAGGTGAAGGTGCGTGGCTTCCGCATCGAGCTGGGTGAAATCGAGACCGTGCTCACCCAGCACTCCCAGGTGCGTGAGGCCGTCGTGGTGGTGCGCGAGGACGTCCCGGGCGACAAGCGCCTGGTGGCCTACGTCACCGCCAGGGACGACGCTCCGGACACCACGGCCCTCCGTGCCTGGATGAAGGAGCGGCTGCCCGAGTACATGGTGCCTCCGGCCTACGTGGTGCTGGAGACCCTGCCGCTCTCGCCCAACGGCAAGGTGGACCGCAAGGCCCTGCCCGCCCCGGACGGCGCGCGCTCGGACGAGGCCACCTTCGAGCCGCCGCGCACCGACACCGAGGTGAAGCTGGCCGACATCTGGCGCTCGTTGCTGGGCCTGGAGCGCGTGGGCCTCAACGACGACTTCTTCGAGTTGGGTGGCCACTCGCTGCTCGCCACGCAGGTGGTGGTGCGCATCCGCGAGGCCTTCCAGACGGAGCTGGCCCTGCGCGAGCTGTTCGACACGCCCACGCTGGCCGGACTGTCCTCGCGCATCGACGCGTCGCGCGGCACGAGCCCCATGTCCCAGACCCCGGCGCTGCAACGGGTGTCGCGCGAGGGGCAGTTGCCGCTCTCGTTCGCCCAGCAGCGCATGTGGTTCCTCGAGCAGCTCCAGCCGGGCAGCGCCTTCTACAACATCCCCGTGACGGTGCGGATGGAGGGGCAGCTCGACGTCGCGGCCCTGGAGCGGAGCTTCGAGGAGCTGGTCCAGCGTCACGAGTCGCTGCGCACCGTGTTCCGTGAGGAGCAGGGCCAGCCCGTGCAGGTGATCGCCCCCGAGGCCCGGCTGCCGCTGTCGGTGGTGGACCTGCGGGAGCTGCCCGCCGGGGAGCGCGAGGCCGAGGTCCGCCGCCAGGTGGAAGCCGAGGTCCGCCGCCCGTTCGACCTGAAGACGGGCCCGCTGCTGCGGCCCCTGCTGCTGCGGCAGGACGAGCAGCTCCACGTGCTGATGCTGACCATGCACCACGTCGTCTCGGACGGCTGGTCCATGGGTGTGCTGGTGCGCGAGATGGCGGCGCTCTACGAGGCCCATGTCCAGGGCAAGCCCTCGCCGCTGCCCGAGCTGCCCGTGCAGTACGCGGACTACGCGGCCTGGCAGCGCGACTGGCTCCAGGGTGAGGTGCTGACCCAGCAGCTCGACCACTGGCGCCAGCAGCTCACCGGGGCTCCGCAGGCCCTGACGTTGCCCACCGACAAGCCCCGGCCCACGGTGATGACCTCCAACGGCGCCAGCCTGACGGCGCAGTTGCCCTTCGAGCTCTCCAAGGCCCTCGAGGCCCTGGGGCACGATGAGGGGGCCACGCCCTTCATGGTGCTCCTGGCGGCCTTCCAGGTGCTGCTCTCCCGCTACTCGGGGCAGGACGACATCAGCGTTGGCTCGCCCATCGCCGGCCGCGCCCGGAGCGAGGTGGAGGGCCTCATCGGCTTCTTCGTCAACACGCTGGTGCTGCGCTCGCGCATCTCGCCCCAGCGGAGCTTCCGGGAGCTGCTCGCCCAGGTGAAGGAGACGACGCTGGGCGCCTACGCGCACCAGGACGTGCCGTTCGAGAAGCTCGTCGAGGAGCTGAAGCCCGAGCGCGACCAGAGCCGCTCGCCGCTCTTCCAGGTGATGTTCGGCCTGCAGAACGCGCCCCTGCCGGAGCTGAAGCTCCCCGGCCTGAAGCTTCAGGCCATCGAGCCCGAGAGCCAGACCTCGAAGTTCGACCTGACGCTGTCCGCCGGTGAAACGCCCTCCGGGTTCTCGCTGTGGCTGGAGTACAACACCGACCTGTACGAGGCCTCCACGGCCCGGCGCATGCTTGAGCACCTGCGGGTGCTGCTGGAGGGCATCGTCGCCGCTCCGGACCTCCAGCTCCGCGATCTGCCCCTGCTCAGTGGGGCGGAGCGCCAGCGCGTGCTGGTCGATTGGAACCAGACCCACACGGACTTCCCGCGCCAGCACAACATCCACTCGCTCTTCGAGGACCGCGCCCGCCTCCACCCCGAGGCCATTGCCCTCGAGTTCGGCGACACCCAGCTCAGCTACCGGGAGCTGGACACGCGCGCCAACCAGCTCGCCCACGTCCTGGCCTCCAAGGGCGTTCGCTCCGGTGACCTCGTGGGCATCTGCGTCGAGCGATCCGCCGACCTCGTCGTCGGCCTGCTCGGCATCCTCAAGGCCGGTGCCGCCTACGTCCCGCTCGACCCGTCCTATCCCCAGCAGCGTCTGACGTTCATGCTGGAGGACACGCAGGCCCGCGTCGTCGTGGCCCAGCGCCACCTCGTGCCGTCCCTGCCCCTGGGCGAGCGCTCCGTGGTCCGCCTCGATGAGGATCTGCACCTCATCCAGCAGCAGCCCCCGCAGCCGCTCTCCCTGACCATCGACTCGATGCAGGCCGCGTACGTCATCTACACCTCGGGCTCCACTGGCAAGCCCAAGGGCGTGTGCGTCCCCCATCAGGCCGTCGTGAGGCTGGTGCGCAACACCAACTTCATCGAGCTGAAGGAGACGGACCGCGTGGGTCAGGCCTCCAACGCCTCGTTCGACGCGGCCACCTTCGAGCTGTGGGGCGCGCTGCTCAATGGCGCCCGCGTGGTCGGTGTTCCCAAGGACATCGCCCTCGAGGCCAAGGCCCTGGGCGAGCACCTGGAGCGCACGCGCATCAACGTGCTGTTCGTCACCACCGCCCTCTTCAACCAGGTGGCCCGCGAGCGCCCCCAGTCCTTCTCCGTCCTCCGTCAGCTGCACTTCGGTGGCGAGGCCTCCGATCCCAAGTGGGTGCGCGAGGTCCTCCAGAAGGGCGCCCCGGGCAAGCTGCTGCACGTGTACGGCCCCACCGAGAGCACCACCTTCGCCACCTGGCACCTCGTGAAACAGGCCCCGGAAGGCTCCACCACCATTCCCATCGGTGGCGCGCTGTCCAACACGACGCTCTACGTGCTCGACCGCCATGGGCAGCCGGTGCCCGTGGGCGTGCCCGGTGAGCTGTACATCGGCGGCGAGGGCCTCGCCTGGGGCTACCTGCACCGCCCCGAGCTGACGGCCGAGAAGTTCGTCCCCAACCCCTTCTCCACCCAGCCCGGAGAGCGGCTCTACCGTACGGGCGACGTCGTCCGGTGGCTGCCCGAGGGGAGCCTCGAGTTCGTGGGCCGTGTGGACGCACAGGTGAAGGTGCGCGGCTTCCGCATCGAGCTGGGCGAGGTCGAGTCCACGCTCGTGGGTCACCCCGGCGTGGGCGAGGCCGTGGTCATGGTCCGTGAGGACACTCCGGGCGACAAGCGCCTGGTGGGCTACGTGGTGGCTCGCGAGGGCCAGGGCCTCGAGGTGGCCGAGCTCAAGGGCTACCTCAAGGACAAGCTGCCGGACTACATGGTCCCGGCCGCCCTGGTGAAGCTCGACAAGCTTCCGCTCAACCCCAACGGCAAGGTGGACCGCAAGGCCCTGCCCGTGCCGGACCAGGCGCAGTCGAGCCAGGAGTACGTGGCCCCGCGCAACGACACCGAGCGCATGCTCACGGAGCTGTGGGCCGAGGTGCTCGGCGTGCCGCGCGTGGGCATCCACGACAACTTCTTCGACCTGGGTGGCCACTCGCTGCTGGCCACGCAGGCCCTTTCCCGCATCCGCTCCACCTTCCAGGTCGAGCTGCCCCTGCGGGACTTCTTCGGGGAGCCCACCGTCGCCAACATCGCGGTGAAGATCCTCAACGAACAGGCTTCGCAGGTGGATACCGCGGAGCTGGAACGCATGATGGCCGAGCTCGAGCAGCTCTCTGGCGAAGAGGCGGAAGCCCTCCTCTCGAACGCCCAGCCCGACGATTCAAACAAGAAGGTCTCCTGAAAAATGAGTGACGTCTACGACCGCCTCGCATCGCTCCCCCCCGAGAAGCGGGAGCTGCTGCTGCGTCAACTTCGTCAGAAGCAGGCCGCCACCAACGTCGTCAGGGCGATCATTCCCCGGCGGACTCGCGACACGGATCTGCACCCGATGTCCTTCGCCCAGCAGCGGCTGTGGCTGCTGGACCAGCTGGATCCGAACAACGCCTTCTACAACATCCCCGTGGCCATCCAGCTCACGGGAGCACTGGACGTCCCCACGCTGCAGCGGTGCTTCAACGAGCTGCTGCGCCGTCACGAGTCGCTGCGCACCACGCTGCGCACGGAGCAGGGCCAGCCGGTGCAGGTCATCGCGCCCCAGGCGGAGCTCACCCTGGAGACGGTGGACCTGAGGAACCTGCCCACCGCCCAGCACGACGCCGAGGTGCGGCGGCTGGCCATCGAGGAGGCGAGCAAGCCCTTCGATCTCCAGCGGGGTCCGCTGCTGCGCGCCAGCCTGCTGCGGCTGGCCGAGCAGGACTTCGTGCTGCTGCTGACCATGCATCACGTCGTCTCGGACGGCTGGTCCATGGGCGTGCTCGTACGGGAGATGGGCGCGATCTACGCGTCCTTCGTGCAGGGCAAGCCGTCGCCGCTGATGGAGCTGGCGGTGCAGTACGTGGACTACGCGGCCTGGCAGCGCGAGTGGCTGCGGGGCGACGTGCTGACGAAGCAGCTCGACTACTGGCGCAAGCAGCTCGAGGGCGTTCCGCAGGTGCTGGAGCTGCCCACGGACAAGCCCCGCCCGCCCCGGATCTCCTTCAAGGGCGCCGGGATGACGCGGATGCTGCCCAAGGGGCTCTCCGAGTCCATCAAGGCACTGGCCCAGAAGGAAGGTGTCACGCCCTTCATGGTGCTGCTGGCGGCCTTCCAGGTGTTGATGGCCCGCAACTCGGGGCAGAACGACTTCCTGCTGGGCTCGCCCATCGCCGGCCGCCACCGGGGCGATGTGGAGGGGCTCATCGGCTTCTTCGTCAACACCCTGGTGCTGCGCGCCCGCGTCTCACCCCAGCAGAGCTTCCGCGAGCTGCTGGCCCAGGTGAAGGAGATGACGCTGGGGGCGTATGCCAACCAGGACATCCCCTTCGAGCAGATCGTCGAGGAGCTGAAGCCCGAGCGCGACCAGAGCCGCACGCCGCTCTTCCAGGTCATGTTCGCCGTGCAGAACGCGCCGGTGCCGGAGCTGGCACTGCCGGGGCTGAAGATGAAGCCGCTGGCGATCGAGGGCGACACGTCCAAGTTCGATCTGACGGTCACCTTCACGGAGCAGGAGGAAGGCTTCATCGGGGAGGTCGAGTACAGCACCGACCTGTACGGGCCGGGCACGGTCCAGCGCATGCTCGAGCAGATGCAGTTGCTGCTCGAGGGCATCGTCTCCGAGCCCAACCGCAAGGTCCGCGAGCTGCCCATCCAGAGCGCGGCGGAGCGGCAGCAGGTGCTGGTGGACTGGAACGCCACGCGCGTGGACTACCCGCGCGACGCCAGCATCCCCTCGCTCTTCGAGGCCCAGGTCGAGCGCACCCCGGACTCCATCGCCATCGAGTACCAGGGCCAGACGCTCACCTATCGTGAGCTGAACAAGAGGGCCAATCAGCTCGCCCACCACCTGCGCGCCTCCGGCGTGGGGCCCGAGGTGCGCGTCGGTCTGTGCCTGGAACGCTCGCTGGAACTCATCGTCGGCATCCTCGGCATCCTCAAGGCCGGCGGCGCCTACGTGCCCCTGGATCCGTCCTATCCGGCGGACCGCCTGACCTTCATGCTCCAGGACACGGGCGTGAAGGTCATCGTCACCCAGAAGAGCCTGGCCAGTCAGTTGCCCGCCCAGGACGCGCTCTTCCTCTGCCTGGATACCGATTGGGACCAGGTCGCGGTGCGGCCCGAGAGCAATGTCTCCTCCGGTGTCAGCGCCGGCAACGTGGCGTACATCATGTACACCTCCGGCTCCACGGGCCGGCCCAAGGGTGTCTGCGTACCCCACAAGGGCGTAGTGCGTCTGGTGAAGGGCAGCTCCTTCATCGACCTGGGCCCCCAGGAGGTCTTCCTCCAGCTGGCGCCCATCTCCTTCGACGCCTCCACCCTGGAGCTGTGGGGTGCGCTGCTGCATGGCGCGAAGCTCGTCGTTTATCCCGCCGGTACGCCTTCGCTCGATGAGCTGGGCGCCTCGCTGGTTCGCAACGGCATCACTACTCTGTGGCTGACGGCGGCGCTCTTCGAGCAGATGCAGGCCACCCAGCCCCAGTCCCTGCGCCATGTGCGTCAGCTGCTCGCCGGTGGTGACGTGCTGCCCGTGGGCCGTGTGAAGGAGCGGCTCTCCCAGGGCGGCATGCTCGTCAACGGCTATGGCCCCACGGAGAACACCACCTTCACCTGCTGCTACCCCATGCGGGAAGTCGCGCAGGTGGGCCACTCGGTGTCCATCGGCAAGCCCATCGCCAGCACCCAGGTGTACCTGCTGGATGCGTCCATGCAGCCGGTGCCCGTCGGTGTCGCGGGTGAGCTGTACACCGGTGGTGACGGCCTCGCGGTCGGCTACCTCAACCGTCCGGAGCTGACGGCCGAGAAGTTCGTGCCCCATCCGTTCAGCACCGAGCCCGGTGCCCGCCTGTACCGCACGGGCGACCTCGCCCGTTACCTGCCGGACGGCCGCATCGAGTTCCTCGGCCGCCGCGACGCGCAGGTGAAGGTGCGTGGCTTCCGCATCGAGCTGGGCGAAATCGAGTCCGTGCTCGCGCAGCACCCGCAGGTCCGCGAGACGGTGGTGGTGGTGCGCGAGGACGTGCCGGGCGACAAGCGCCTGGTGGCGTACGTCGTCGCCAAGGACACCGCGCCCGAGAGCGGCGCGCTGCGCGCCTGGATGAAGGAGCGGCTGCCCGAGTACATGGTGCCTCCGGCCTACGTGGTGCTGGAGTCGCTGCCGCTCTCGCCCAACGGCAAGGTGGACCGCAAGGCCCTGCCCGCTCCGGATGGCGCGCGCTCGGACAAGGTCTTCGAGGCGCCGCGCACCGAGACCGAGGTGAAGCTGGCGGAGATCTGGCGCGCGCTGCTCGGCGTGGAGCGCGTGGGCCTCGGCGACGATTTCTTCGAGCTCGGTGGCCACTCGCTGCTCGCCACGCAGGTCGTGGTGCGTGCCCGCGAGGCCTTCCAGGTGGATGTGCCCCTGCGCAACCTCTTCGATGCGCCCACGCTGGCCGGACTGGCCGAGCGCATCGACGCGGCCCTCGGGACCGGGCGGGGAGCCCAGGCTCCCGCCATCACGCGCGTCTCTCGCGAGGGCACCCTCCCGCTGTCCTTCGCGCAGCAGCGCCTGTGGTTCCTGGATCAGCTCCAGCCGGGCAGCTCCTTCTACAACGTGCCCATGGCCGTGAAGCTGGAGGGCTCGCTGGACGTCGCGGCCCTCGAGAACGGCCTCAACGGGCTGGTCCAGCGCCACGAGTCGCTGCGCACCACGTTCGCCACCCAGCAAGACCAGCCCGTGCAGCTCATCGCTCCGCACGGCTCGCTGCCGCTGCAGGTGGTGGACCTGAGCGTGGTGCCCTCCGCCGAGCGTGAGGCCGAAGTCCGCCGCCTCACCACCCAGGAGGCGCTGAAGCCCTTCGACCTCGGACGTGGGCCCGTGCTGCGCGCCCTGCTGCTGCGGCTGGAGGAGCGGCAGCACGTGCTCATGCTCACGATGCACCACATCGTCTCGGACGGCTGGTCCATGGGCGTGCTGGTGCGCGAGCTCGCCGCGCTCTACGAGGCTTCCACCCAGGGCAAGCCCTCGCCCCTGCCCGAGCTGCCCGTGCAATACGCGGATTACGCGGCCTGGCAGCGTGGCTGGTTCCAGGGCGAGGTCCTGGAGCAGCAGCTCGGCTGGTGGCGTCAGCGGCTCGCGGATGCACCGCGCGCCCTGGAGCTGCCCACCGACAAGCCGCGGCCCGCCGTGCAGACGTACCGCGGCGCCATCTGCCGCACGCAGTTACCGCTCGCCCTGTCCCAGTCCCTCAAGACGCTGGCCCAGAAGGAAGGCGCCACGCCCTTCATGGTGCTGCTGGCCGCCTTCCAGGTGCTGATGTCCCGCTACTCGGGACAGGACGACATCTCCGTGGGCTCGCCCATCGCCGGCCGCAATCGCGGCGAGGTGGAGGGCCTCATCGGCTTCTTCGTCAACACGCTGGTGCTGCGCTCGCGCATCTCCGGGCAGCAGAGCTTCCGCGAGCTGCTCGCCCAGGTGAAGGAGATGACGCTGGGCGCCTACGCGCACCAGGAGATCCCCTTCGAGAAGCTCGTCGAGGAGATCCAGCCCGAGCGGGACCCGAGCCGCTCGCCGCTCTTCCAGGTGATGTTCGCCGTGCAGAACGCTCCCATGCCGGAGCTGGCGTCGAACGGGCTGAAGCTGAGCGCGCTGGCGCTCGATGGCGACACGGCCAAGTACGACCTCTCGCTCGGTCTCCAGGAGACCGCCGAGGGCTTCGCCGGAGACCTGGAGTACAACACCGACCTGTTCGAGGCCTCCACGGCCCGGCGCATGCTCGAGCAGCTCCAGGTGCTGCTGGAGGGCATCGTCTCCGCTCCGGACCGTAAGCTCCGCGAGCTGTCCCTGCTCGGCACCACCGAGCGGCAGCAGGTGCTGACCGGTTGGAACCAGACCCACACGGACTTCCCGCGTCAGCACAGCATCCACAAGCTCTTCGAGGACCGCGTCCGCCTCCACCCCGAGGCCATTGCCCTCGAGTTCGGTGAGACGCAGTTGTCCTACGCGCAGCTCGACACGCGCGCCAACCAGCTCGCCCACTTCCTGGCCGCCAAGGGCGTGCGCTCCGGAGACCTCGTGGGCATCTGCGTCGAGCGCTCCGCCGACCTCGTCGTCGGCCTGCTCGGCATCCTCAAGGCCGGTGCCGCCTACGTCCCCCTCGACCCGTCCTATCCCCAGCAGCGCCTGGCGTTCATGCTGGAGGACACCCAGGCCCGCGTCGTCGTGGCCCAGCGCCACCTCGTGTCGTCCCTGCCGCTCGGCGACCACGCCGTGGTGTGCCTCGATGAGGAGTTGCACCTCATCGGCCAGCAGTCCGCCCAGCCGCTCCCGCTGTCCGTGGACTCGATGCAGGCCGCGTACGTCATCTACACCTCGGGCTCCACCGGCAGGCCCAAGGGCGTGTGCGTCCCTCATCAGGCCGTCGTGAGGCTGGTGCGCAACACCAACTTCATCGAGCTGAACGAGACGGACCGCGTGGGACAGGCCTCCAACGCCTCGTTCGACGCGGCCACCTTCGAGCTGTGGGGCGCGCTGCTCAACGGCGCCCGCGTGGTGGGTGTGCCCAAGGAAGTGGCCCTCGAGGCCCGCGCCCTGGGCGAGCACCTGGAGCGCACGCGCATCAACGTGCTGTTCGTCACCACCGCCCTCTTCAATCAGGTGGCTCGCGAGCGGCCCCAGTCCTTCTCGGGTCTGCGCCAGCTGCACTTCGGCGGTGAGGCCTCCGATCCCAAGTGGGTGCGCGAGGTCCTCCAGAAGGGCGCGCCGGGCAAGCTGCTGCACGTGTACGGCCCTACCGAGAGCACCACCTTCGCCACCTGGTACCTCGTGGAGCAGGTGGGGCAGAACGTGACGACCGTGCCCATCGGTGGCGCGCTGTCCAACACGACGCTGTATGTGCTCGACCGCAACGGCCTGCCCGCGCCCGTAGGCGTGCCCGGTGAGCTGTTCATCGGCGGCGAGGGCCTCGCCTGGGGCTACCTGCACCGTCCCGAACTCACGGCCGAGAAGTTCGTCCCCCATCCCTTCTCCACCCAGCCTGGAGAGCGGCTCTACCGCACCGGCGACGTCGTGCGCTGGCTTCCCGAGGGAAGCCTCGAGTTCGTGGGCCGCGTGGACTCGCAGGTGAAGGTCCGTGGCTTCCGCATCGAGCTGGGCGAGGTCGAGTCCGCGCTCGTGGGCTACCCCGGCGTGGGCGAGGCCGTGGTCATGGTCCGCGAGGACTCCCCGGGCGACAGGCGCCTGGTGGGCTACGTGGTGGCTCGCGAGGGCCAGGGCTTCGAGGTGAGCGAGCTCAAGGGCTACCTCAAGGACAAGCTGCCGGACTACATGGTCCCGGCCGCCCTGGTGAAGCTCGACAAGCTGCCGCTCAACCCCAACGGCAAGGTGGACCGCAAGGCCCTGCCCGTGCCGGATCAGGCGCAGACGGGCCAGGAGTACGTGGCTCCTCGCAACGAGACCGAGCGGCTCCTCGCGCAGCTCTGGGCCGAGGTGCTCCGGGTGCCACGCGTCGGCATCCACGACAACTTCTTCGACCTGGGCGGCCACTCGCTGCTGGCCACGCAGGTGCTGTCGCGCATCCGCTCTACCTTCCAGGTCGAGCTGCCCCTGCGTTCGCTCTTCGAGGCCAGCACGCTCGCCGCGCTGGCGTTGAAGCTCGACGAGGCCATCCGGGCGGGCCAGGGTGTCCAGGCGCCCGCGCTCACGCGCGTCTCGCGTGACGGGCACCTGCCCCTGTCCTTCGCGCAGCAGCGTCTGTGGTTCCTGGATCAGCTCGAGCCGGGCAGCGCCTTCTACAACGTGCCCACGGCCGTGAAGCTGGAAGGCACGCTGGACGCCGCGGCCATCGAGCGCGCGCTGTCCGAGCTGGTGCGGCGCCACGAGTCGTTGCGCACCACCTTCAGCAAGGCACAGGGCCAGCCCGCGCAGATCATCGCCCCCGACGGCGTGATGCCACTGGAGGTGGTGGACCTGGGCTCGCGGCCCTCCGCCGAGCGTGAGGCCGAGATGCACCGGCTCACCACCGAGCACGCGATGCGGCCCTTCGACCTGCACCGCGGGCCCCTGGTGCGCGCGCTGCTGCTGCGGCTGGAGGCACAGCAGCATGTGCTGATGATCACCCTGCACCACATCATCTCCGACGGCTGGTCCCTGGGAGTGCTGGTGCGCGAGGTGGCCGCGCTCTACGAGGTCTTCACCCAGGGCAAGCCCTCGCCGCTGCCCGAGATGCCCGTGCAGTACGCGGACTACGCGGCCTGGCAGCGCGGCTGGCTCCAGGGAGAGGTGCTCGAGCAGCAGCTCAGCTGGTGGCGTCAGCAACTGGCGGATGCGCCTCGCGTGCTGGAGCTGCCCACGGACAAGCCTCGTCCGCCCGTGCAGACCCACCGCGGCGCCACCTGCCTCACGCAGCTGCCGCTCCCCCTGACCCAGGGCATCAAGACGTTGGCCCAGAAGGAGGGCGCCACGCCCTTCATGGTCATCCTGGCCGCCTTCCAGGTGCTGCTCTCGCGCAGCTCGGGACAGCAGGACATCTGCGTGGGCTCGCCCATCGCCGGCCGCAACCAGGGCGATGTGGAGGGGCTCATCGGCTTCTTCGTCAACACCCTGGTCCTGCGCTCCAGGCTCTCGCCCCAGCAGAGCTTCCGCGAGCTGCTCGCCCAGGTGCGCGACACCACGCTCGGCGCCTATGCCCACCAGGAAGTGCCCTTCGAGAAGCTCGTCGAGGAGCTCCAGCCCGAGCGTGACCTGAGCCGCTCGCCGCTGTTCCAGGTCTCGTTCACCTTCGAGAACACGCCCCAGGCCGAGCTGGCGCTGCCCGGTCTGACGCTGCGGCCGGTGATGCTCGACAACAACACGGCCAAGTTCGACCTGTCCCTGGGCTTCCAGGAGATGGCCGATGGCTTCGCCGGTGAGCTGGCGTACAACGTCGACCTCTTCGAGGCCTCCACCGCCCAGCGCATGCTCGCGCAGTTGCAGGTGCTGCTCGAGGGAGTCGTGGCCCACCCGGAGCAGCAGCTGCGTCACCTGCCGCTGCTCACCGAGTCCGAGCGCCGCCAGCTCCTCGTGGACTGGAACGCCACGCGCGTGGACTACCCGCGCGACGCCAGCATTCCCGCCCTCTTCGAGGCCCAGGTCGAGCGCACCCCGGACTCCATCGCCATCGAGTACCAGGGCCAGACGCTCACCTACCGGGAGCTCAACCAGCGCTCCAACCAGCTCGCCCACCACCTGCGTGCCTTCGGTGTCGGTCCCGAGTCGCGCGTGGGCCTGTGCCTGGAGCGCTCGCTGGAGCTCGTCGTCGGCATCCTCGGCATCCTCAAGGCCGGTGGCGCCTACGTGCCCCTGGATCCGTCCTACCCGGCCGATCGCCTGTCCTTCATGCTCCAGGACACGGGCGTGATGGTCATCGTCACCCAGGAGAGCCTGGCCGATGAGCTGCCCGCCCAGGGCGCACTCTTCGTCTGCCTGGATGCCGACTGGGACCAGGTCGCGGCGCAGCCCGAGGACAACGTTGCCTCCGGTGTCACCGCCGAGAACGTCGCGTACATCATGTACACCTCCGGCTCCACGGGCCGCCCCAAGGGCGTGTGCGTGCCGCACCGGGGTGTGGTGCGCCTGGTGAAGGGCAGCTCCTTCATCGACCTGGGCCCCCAGGAGGTCTTCCTCCAGCTGGCTCCCATCTCCTTCGACGCCTCGACGCTGGAGCTCTGGGGCGCGCTGCTGCATGGCGCCAAGCTCGTCGTGTACCCGGCCGGTACGCCTTCGCTCGATGAGCTGGGCGCCTCGCTGGTTCGCAACGGCATCACCACCCTGTGGCTGACGGCGGCGCTCTTCGAGCAGATGCAGGCCACCCAGGCCCAGTCCCTGCGCCATGTGCGTCAGCTGCTCGCCGGTGGTGACGTGCTGCCCGTGGGCCGTGTGAAGGAGCGGCTCGCCCAGGGCAGCATGCTCGTCAACGGCTACGGCCCCACCGAGAACACCACCTTCACCTGCTGCTACTCCATGCGGGAGCTGTCACAGGTG
The DNA here is from genome assembly GCF_000733295.1 of Archangium violaceum Cb vi76. GTDB lineage: Bacteria > Myxococcota > Myxococcia > Myxococcales > Myxococcaceae > Archangium > Archangium violaceum. Next base: position 40,329 of record NZ_JPMI01000033.1, read on the forward strand.
GGCCACTCGGTGTCCATCGGCAAGCCCATCGCCAGCACCCAGGTTTATCTGCTGGATGCGTCCATGCAGCCGGTGCCCGTCGGTGTCGCTGGCGAGTTGTACACGGGTGGCGACGGCCTCGCGGTCGGCTACCTCAACCGGCCCGAGCTGACGGCCGAGAAGTTCGTGCCCCATCCGTTCAGCACCGAGCCCGGCGCCCGCCTGTACCGCACGGGCGACCTCGCCCGTTACCTGCCGGACGGCCGCATCGAGTTCTTCGGCCGCCGCGATGCCCAGGTGAAGGTGCGCGGCTTCCGCATCGAGCTGGGTGAAATCGAGACCGTGCTCACCCAGCACTCCCAGGTGCGTGAGGCCGTCGTGGTGGTGCGCGAGGACGTCCCGGGCGACAAGCGCCTGGTGGCCTACGTCACCGCCAGGGACGACGCTCCGGACACCACGGCCCTGCGCGCCTGGATGAAGGAGCGGCTGCCCGAGTACATGGTGCCTCCGGCCTACGTCGTGCTGGAGACCCTGCCCCTCTCGCCCAACGGCAAGGTGGACCGCAAGGCCCTGCCCACTCCGGACGGCGCGCGCTCGGATGAGGCCTCCTTCGAGGCGCCGCGCACCGACACCGAGGTGAAGCTCGCGGAGATCTGGCGTTCGCTGCTCGGCGTGGAGCGGGTGGGTCTCAACGATGACTTCTTCGAGCTGGGTGGCCACTCGCTGCTGGCCACGCAGGTCGTGGTGCGCGTCCGCGAGGTCCTCCAGGTGGAGATCGCCCTGCGCGAGCTGTTCGACTCGCCCACGCTGTCGGGGCTCGCCGGGCGCATCGACGCCACGAGCGGAACGAGCTCCGCGCCCCAGGCTCCGGCGCTCGATCGGGTGTCTCGCGAGGGGCACCTGCCGCTCTCGTTCGCCCAGCAGCGCCTGTGGTTCCTGGATCAGCTCCAGCCGGGCAGCGCCTTCTACAACATCCCCATCCTGGTTCGGCTGGACGGGCAGCTCGACGTCGACGCCCTGCGGCGCAGCTTCGAGGAGCTGGTCCAGCGCCACGAGTCGCTGCGCACCACCTTCGGCCAGGCCCACGGCCAGCCGGTACAGCTCATCTCCCCCCAGGGCTCGCTGCCCCTGCGGGTGGTGGATCTCCTGTCCCAGCCCTCCTCCCAGCGTGAGGCCGAGATCCGCCGGCTGGCGATGGAGGAGTCGCTGAAGCCGTTCGACCTCGGCCGCGGGCCCCTGCTGCGCGTCCTGCTGATGCGGCAGGAGGAGCAGTCCCATGTGCTGCTGCTGACCATGCACCACATCGTCTCGGACGGCTGGTCCATGGGCGTTCTGGTGCGGGAGATCGCCGCGCTCTACGAGGCGTTCACCCAGGGCAAGGCCTCGCCCCTGCCCGCGCTGCCCGTGCAGTACGCCGACTACGCGGCCTGGCAGCGCGGCTGGCTCCAGGGCGAGGTGCTCGAGCAGCAGCTCGGCTACTGGCGCCAGCAGCTCGCGGACGCGCCCCGTGCGCTCGCGCTGCCCACGGACAAGCCCCGGCCTCCCGTGCAGACCGACCGCGGCGCCACCGCCACCGTGCAGCTGCCGCTCCCCCTGTCCCAGTCGCTCAAGGCCCTGGGGCACGAGGCGGGCGCCACGCCCTTCATGGTGCTCCTGGCCGCCTTCCAGGTGCTGCTCTCCCGCTACTCAGGACAGGATGACATCAGCGTCGGCTCGGCCATCGCCGGCCGTCACCGCGGTGGTGTGGACGGCCTCATCGGCTTCTTCGTCAACACCCTGGTGCTGCGCTCGCGCATCTCCGGGCGGAAAAGCTTCCGCGAGCTGCTCGCCCAGGTGCGTGACACCACGCTCGGCGCCTACGCCCACCAGGACGTGCCCTTCGAGAAGCTGGTGGAGGAGCTCCAGCCCGAGCGTGACCTGAGCCGCACGCCGCTCTTCCAGGTCTCGTTCGCCATGCTCAACGCGCCCATGCCCGAGCTGGCCACGCAGGGGCTGAAGCTCAGCCCGCTGATGCTCGAGGGAGATACGGCCAAGTACGACCTGTCCCTGGGCCTCACGGAGACCGACGAGGGTTTCTCCGGAGCGCTGGACTACAACACCGACCTGTACGAGGCCCCCACCATCCAGCGCCTGCTGGGGCACCTGCGCGTGCTGCTCGAGGGCATCGTCGCCGCGCCGGATCGCAAGCTCCAGGACATCTCCCTGCTCGGCGCCGAGGAGCGCCAGCAGGTGCTGGTGGACTGGAACCAGACCCGCACGGACTTCCCGCGTCAGCACAGCATTCCCCAGCTCTTCGCGGAGCGCGTCCGCCTGCACCCCGAGGCCGTCGCCCTCGAGTTCGGCGAGACGCAGCTGACCTACGGTGAGCTCGACACGCGCACCCACCAGCTCGCCCACTACCTGGCGGCCAGGGGCGTCCGCTCGGGCGACCTCGTCTGCATCTGCGCCGAGCGCTCCGCGGATCTCGTCGTCGGCATGCTCGGCATCCTCAAGGCCGGCGCCGCCTACGTGCCGCTCGACGCCGCCTACCCGCAGCAGCGCCTGGCCTTCATGCTCGAGGACACGCGGGCCCGCGTCGTGGTGACGCAGCGTCACCTCGTGCAGGCCCTGCCGCTCGGCGACCGCACGGTGGTGTGCCTGGACGAGGATCTGTCCCTCATCCGCCAGCAGCCGTCCGAGCCGCTCGCCCGGCCCATCGACGCCGCGCAGGCCGCGTACGTCATCTACACCTCCGGCTCCACCGGCAAGCCCAAGGGCGTGTGCGTGCCCCACCTGGGCGTGGCCCGGCTGGTCCGCGACACCAACCACGTCCAGTACAAGGACACGGACCGGGTGGCACAGGGCATCAGCTCCTCGTTCGACCCGGCCACGCTGGAGATCTGGGGTGCGCTGCTCAATGGCGCCCGGCTCGTGGGCGTCCCCAAGGAGGTCCTCCTGTCCTCCAAGGCCCTGGGCGAGCACCTGGAGCGCACGCGCATCAACGCGATGATCCTCCCCACCGCCGTCTTCAACCAGATGGGCATGGAGCGGCCGGGGATCTTCTCGGGGCTGCGCTACCTCATCGCCGGTGGCGAGGCCATGGACCCCAAGACGGCCCGCGAGGTGCTGAGCAAGGGCGCCCCGGGCACGCTCGTGAACGCGTACGGCCCCACCGAGAGCACCGTCATGGCCTCGTGGCACCGCGTGGAGCAGGTCCCCCCGGGCGCGACGCACGTGCCCATCGGCGTGGTGGTGTCCAACACGACGCTGTACGTGCTCGACCGCAACGGGCAGCCGGTGCCCGTGGGCGTGCCGGGTGAGCTCTACATCGGCGGCGAGGGCCTCGCCTGGGGCTACCTGCACCGCCCGGAGCTGACGGCGGAGCGGTTTGTCCCCAATCCCTTCTCCAGCGAGCCCGGTGAGCGGCTCTACCGCACCGGAGACATCGTGCGGTGGCTGCCGTGGGGCGGACTCGAGTTCTTCGGCCGAGTGGACGCGCAGGTGAAGGTGCGCGGCTACCGCATCGAGCTGGGCGAGGTGGAAGCGGCGCTGCTCGCGCATCCGAGCGTGGGCGAGGCCGTGGTGCTCGTGCGCGAGGACTCCCCGGGCGACAAGCGCCTGGTCGGCTACGTGGCGCCGCGCGAGGGCCAGGAGCTGGAGGTGGGCACGCTGAAGGCCGACCTCAAGGAGAAGCTGCCGGACTACATGGTGCCGGCCGCGCTGGTGAAGCTCGACAAGCTGCCGCTCACCCCCAACGGCAAGGTGGACCGCAAGGCCCTGCCCATGCCGGAGCGCGAGGAGACGAGCCAGGAGTACGTGGCCCCGCGCAACGCCACCGAGGAGCGGCTCGCCCAGCTCTGGGCCGAGGTGCTCCACGTGTCCCGCGTCGGCGTGCACGAGAACTTCTTCGACCTGGGCGGCCACTCGCTGCTGGCCACGCAAGTGCTCTCGCGCATCCGCGAGGCCTTCCAGGTGGAGCTGCCGCTGCGCGTGCTCTTCGAGGCCACGACCGTCGCCATGCTGGCGCTCAAGGTCGAGGAGGCCGTCCGGGCCGGCCAGGGCGTCCAGGCTCCCCCCATCACGCGCGCCTCGCGTGACGGGCTCCTGCCCCTGTCCTTCGCTCAGCAGCGCCTGTGGTTCCTGGATCAGCTCGAGCCGGGCAGCTCGTTCTACAACATGCCCACGGCGGTGAAGCTGGAGGGCTCGCTGGACGTCGCGGCCCTCGAGCGCGCGCTGTCCGAGCTGGTGCGCCGCCACGAGTCGCTGCGCACCACGTTCGGCACCCACGAGGGACAGCCCGTGCAGGTCATCGCCCCTCACGGCGCGCAGTCCCTGCCGGTGGTGGACCTGAGCACCCTGCCCGCCTCCGAGCGGGAGGACGAGGTGCGGCGGCTCAGCACCGAGAGCGCGCTGAAGCCCTTCGACCTCCAGAATGGGCCCCTGCTGCGCACCCTGCTGCTGCGGCTGGACGCGCAACAGCACGTGCTCGTCATCACCCAGCACCACATCCTCTCCGATGGCTGGTCCATGGGCGTGCTGGTGCGCGAGGTGGCCACGCTCTACGCGGCCTTCACGCAGGGCAAGCCGTCGCCCCTGCCCGAGCTGCCCGTGCAGTACGCGGACTACGCGGCCTGGCAGCGCGGCTGGCTCCAGGGTGACGTGCTCGAGCAGCAGCTCGGCTGGTGGCGCCAGCAGCTCGCGGATGCACCGCGTGCGCTGGAGCTGCCCACGGACAAGCCCCGTCCGCCCGTGCAGACGCACAACGGTGCCACGTCCAGCGTGCAGCTGCCGCTCGCGCTGTCCCAGGGCCTCAAGGCACTGGCCCAGAAGGAGGGCGCCACGCCCTTCATGGTGCTGCTGGCCGCCTTCCAGGTGCTGCTCTCGCGCTACTCCGGGCAGGACGACATCTCCGTGGGCTCGCCCATCGCCGGCCGCAACCGCGGCGAGGTGGAGGGGCTCATCGGCTTCTTCGTCAACACCCTCGTGCTGCGCTCCCGCGTGTCGCACCAGCACAGCTTCCGCGAGCTGCTGGCCCAGGTGCGCGACACCACGCTCGGCGCCTACGCCCACCAGGAAGTGCCCTTCGAGAAGCTCGTCGAGGAGCTCCAGCCCGAGCGCGACCTGAGCCGCTCGCCGCTCTTCCAGGTGCTGTTCACCGTGCAGAACGCGCCCATGCCGGAGCAGTCCCTGCCCGGCCTGACGCTGCGTCCGCTGGCGCTCGATGGCAACACGGCCAAGTTCGACCTGACCCTGGGCTTCATGGACACGGAGCAGGGCTTCGCCGGAGAGCTCGAGTACAACACCGACCTGTACGAGGCCTCCACCATCCAGCGCATGCTGGGGCACCTGCGCGTGCTGCTGGAGGGCATCGTCGCCGCCCCCGAGCGCAAGCTCTGGGAGCTGTCTCCGCTGGACGAGGCGGAGCGCCGCCAGCTCCTCGTGGACTGGAGCGAGCCGCTGCCCCAGCCGGTGGGCGACACCTGCCTCCACCACCTCGTGGAGGCGCAGGTGGAGCGCACGCCGGACGCCATCGCCGTCATCTCCGGCACCCGGCGCCTCACCTACCGGGAGCTGGAGCGCCGCTCCAACCAACTCGCCCACCGTCTGCGTCAGTTGGGCGTGGGCCCCGAGGCCAAGGTCGGCGTGTGCCTGGAGCGCACCGAGCACCTGGTGCTCGCCGTGCTGGGCGTACTCAAGGCCGGTGGCACCTACGTGCCGTTGGATCCCGCCTACCCACAGGACCGCCTGGGCTACATGCTCCAGGAGACGCGCGTGCCCGTGCTGCTCACCCAGCGGCGTCCGTCGCGCTCGCTGCCCGCGCACTCGGCCCACGTGGTGCTGCTGGATGAGGCCCAGGCGGAGCTCGACGCCCTGCCCGCCGAGCGGCTCCGGGCCCCGGTGCACCCCAGCAACCTGGCCTACGTGCTCTACACCTCCGGCTCCACCGGCCGGCCCAAGGGTGTCTCGCTGGAGCACCACAACGCCGTGGCCTTCATCCACTGGGCGCTGCGCGTCTTCTCGTCCCAGCAGCTCGCCGGCGTGCTCGCGGCCACCTCGCTCAACTTCGACCTCTCCGTCTTCGAGCTCTTCGCCCCGTTGAGCTCCGGTGGCGCGGTCATCGTGGCGGAGAACGCCCTGGCGCTGCCCTCGCTCGAGGCCCGGAACGAGGTCACCCTCGTCAACACCGTGCCCTCGGCCATGGCGGAGCTGGTGAGGAGCCAGGGGGTGCCCACCTCGGTGCGCACCATCAACCTCGCGGGCGAGCCGCTCACCGGTGCCCTCGCGAAGCTCCTCCACGAGCTGCCCCACGTGGAGGGCCTCTACAACCTCTACGGACCCACGGAGGACACCACGTACTCCACGTACGTGCGCGTGCCCCGCGACGCCCAGAAGGAGCCGACCATCGGTAGGCCGCTGGCGGGGACGCAGGGCCACGTGCTGGACGCCCACATGCAGCTGGTGCCGGTGGGCGTGCCGGGCGAGCTCTACCTGGGCGGAGCGGGACTGGCCCGCGGCTACCTGCACCGTCCGGAGCTGGCCGCCGAGCGGTTCGTGCCCAACCCGTTCTCCACCACGCCCGGTGAGCGCCTGTACCGCACCGGCGACCGGGTCCGCTACCTGCCGGACGGTGAGCTCGAGTACCTGGGCCGCATCGACAACCAGGTGAAGGTGCGCGGCTTCCGCATCGAGCTGGGGGAGATCGAGACGGCGCTCCGGGGACACCCGGGCGTGCGCGACGTGGTGGTGGTGGCGCGCGAGGACTCGCCGGGCGACAAGCGCCTGGTGGCGTACCTCGTGGCGAAGCCGGAGCACACGCTCGCGGCCGCCGAGCTGCGCACCTTCCTCAAGCAGAGCCTGCCCGAGTACATGGTGCCCTCGGCGCTCATGGTGCTCGACAAGCTGCCGCTCTCGCCCAACGGCAAGGTGGACCGCAAGGCCCTGCCCGTGCCGGACCAGGCGCAGACGAGCCAGGAGTACGTGGCCCCGCGCAACGAGACGGAGCAATTGCTCGCCCAGCTCTGGTCCGAGGTCCTCAAGGCGCCCCGCATCGGCGTCCACGAGAACTTCTTCGAGCTGGGTGGCCACTCGCTGCTGGCCACGCAGGTGCTCTCGCGCATCCGCACGGCCTTCCGGGTGGAGCTGCCCCTGCGCGATCTCTTCGAGGCTCCCACCATCGCCGCACTGGCGACGAGGCTCGACGCGGCCGTCCGGGCCGGCCAGGGAGTCCAGGCGCCCGCCCTCGTGCGCGTGTCGCGTGACGGGCAGTTGCCGCTCTCGTTCGCGCAGCAGCGCCTGTGGTTCCTGGATCAGCTCCAGCCGGGCGGCTCGTTCTACAACATGCCCACGGCGGTGCGGCTGGAAGGCACGCTGGATGTCGCGGCCCTCGAGCGCGCGCTGTCCGAGCTGGTGCGCCGCCACGAGTCGCTGCGCACCACGTTCGCCATTGCGCGGGGCGAGCCCGTGCAGGTCATCGCCGAGCACGGAACGCTGCCCTTGGAAGTGGTGGACCTGAGCGCCCAGCCCGCCTCCGGGCTGGAGGCCGAGGTGCGGCGGCTCAGCACCGAGAGCGCGCTGAAGCCCTTCGACCTCGGCAGCGGGCCCCTGCTGCGCGCCCTGCTGCTGCGGCTGGACGCGAAGCAGCACGTGCTCGTGGTCACCATGCATCACATCGTCTCGGACGGCTGGTCCCTGGGCGTGTTGGTGCGCGAGGTGGCGGCGCTCTATCAGGCCTTCAGCGAGGGCAAGGCGTCGCCGCTGCCCGAGCTGCCCGTGCAGTACGCGGACTTCGCGGCCTGGCAGCGCGGCTGGCTCCAGGGTGAAGTCCTGGAGCAGCAGCTCGGCTGGTGGCGTCAGCAGCTCGCCGGTGCGCCGCGCGCGCTGGAGCTGCCCACGGACAGGCCTCGGCCTCCCGTGATGACCCACCGGGGCGGCAGCCAGCCCGTGGTGCTGTCCGCGGAGCTCTCGCGGGCCCTGATGAAGCTCTGCCAGCGGGAGGGTGTCACGCCCTTCATGCTGCTGCTGGCGGCCTTCCAGGTGCTGCTCTCGCGGTACTCCGGGCAGGACGACATCAGCGTCGGCTCGCCCATCGCCGGCCGCAACCGGGGCGAGGTGGAGAGCCTCATCGGCTTCTTCGTCAACACCCTGGTCCTGCGCACGCGCCTGTCGCCGCAACAGAGCTTCCGCGCCCTGTTGGCCCAGGTCCGTGAGACGACGCTGGGGGCGTACGCCCACCAGGAGGTGCCCTTCGAGAAGCTCGTCGAGGAGCTCCAGCCCGAGCGCGACCTGAGCCGCTCGGCGCTCTTCCAGGTGATGCTCACCTTCCAGAACACGCCCACGGAGGCCCTGGAGTCCCCCGGGCTGACGCTGCGTCCGCTGGAGGTGGAGGCCGAGACGGCCCGCTTCGAGCTGTCGCTCACCTTCGCCGAGGACGCCGGGGCGCTCTCCGGCCAGCTCCGCTACAACGCGGACCTGTTCGACGCCAGCACGGCCGCGCGCATGGCCGGACACCTGAGCGTCCTGCTGGAGGGAGCCGTCGCGGACCCCGAGCAGAGCCTGGGACGGCTGCCGCTGCTCACCAGCGAGGAGCGGCGCCAGTTGCTGGTGGAGTGGAACGACATCCGGCGGGACTTCACCGTCGAGCCGTCGCTGCCCGCCGCGTTCGAGGCCCAGGTGGCTCGCACCCCGGAGGCGCTGGCGCTCATGTTCGAGGGCAGCCAGCTCACCTTCCGCGAGCTCAACCAGCGCGCCAACCAGCTCGCGCACCTGCTGCGTGCACGGGGCATCGGTCCCAATGTCCTGGTGGCCATGTGCCTGGAGCGCTCGCTGGAGCAGGTGGTGGCCGTGTTCGGCATCCTCAAGGCCGGCGGCGCCTACGTGCCGCTCGACCCCGCCTACCCGCAGGAGCGTCTGAACCTGGTGCTCACGGACTCGCAGGCCCCGGTGCTGCTCACCCAGCGCCACCTGCTCCCGAGGCTCCAGTCCCCCACCGCCCAGGTCATCTGCCTGGACGCCGAGGACGGGCTGCTCGCCCGCCAGAGCGTGGAGAACCCGCCCCTCGTCAACGGCCCCGGTGACCTAGCCTACGTCATCTACACCTCGGGCTCCACCGGCGTGCCCAAGGGCGTGATGATCCAGCAGGGCTCCGTGCTCAATCTGCGCCACGCCCTGGCCAGCACCGTGTACGCCGACGTCAAGGCCCCGCAGCGCGTCACCCTCAACGCGCCGCTGTCCTTCGATGCGTCGGTGAAGCAGCTCGTGCGGATCCTCGATGGCCACGCGCTCTGCATGGTTCCCGAGACCGCCCGTGGCGACGTGGACGCGCTGCTGGCGCTGCTGGCGCGCGACCAGGTGGACGTGCTGGACTGCTCGCCCTCGCACCTGCGCCTGTTGCTCGGCGCGGGCCTGGCCACCCGGACGGAGAACGTGCCCACGCGCGTGCTCGTGGGTGGCGAGGCGCTGGACGAGGCGCTGTGGACCACGCTGTCCCAGCACCCGCGCACCCGCTTCTTCAACGTCTACGGCCCCACCGAGTGCACGGTGGACACCACGGCGTGCGAGGTGCGTGACTGGCCGAAGCCCACGCTCGGAAAGCTGCTGCCCAACGTGCGTGGCTACGTGCTCGACGAGCGCATGCAGCCCGTGCCCGTGGGTGTCCCCGGCGAGCTGTATGTCGGTGGCTCCGGCGTGGCCCGCGGCTACCTGCGCCGGCCCGAGCTGACGTCGCAGAAGTTCGTCGCGGATCCGTTCAGCTCGCAGCCGGGTGCCCGCCTGTACCGGACCGGCGACCTGGTGCGCTGGCTGCCGGACGGCACCATCGACTACCTGGGCCGCGTGGACTTCCAGGTGAAGGTGCGTGGCTTCCGCATCGAGCTGGAGGAAATCGAAGCGGTGCTCTCCAGCCACCCGGGTGTGCAGCAGGCCACGGTGGTGGCGCGCGAGGACACGCCGGGAGACAAGCGGCTGGTGGCGTACCTCGTGGCGCGGGACGGTCAGCCGTTCGACCTGGCCGAGCTGCGCGGTGCCCTGCGCCAGAAGCTGCCGGAGTACATGGTGCCCTCGGCCTTCGTGGCGCTGGAGAAGCTGCCGCTCAACTCCAGCGGCAAGGTGGACCGCAAGGCGCTGCCCGCCCCGGAGCAGGGCCGCATCGAGGCGGCGGGGGCCTACGTGCCGCCGCGCGATGCCCTGGAGCTCCAGGTGGCGCGCATCTGGGAGGAGGTGCTGGACGTGCGGCCCGTGGGCGCGACCAGCCACTTCTTCGAGCTGGGTGGCCACTCGCTGCTCGCCGTGCGCCTCATGGGCCGGCTGCGCGAGGTGACGGGCCGCACCCTGCCGCTGGCCGCGCTCTTCCAGGCGCCCACGGTGGAGCAGCTCGCGCAGCTCTTGCGCGGGGTGCCGCAGGCCTGGTCTCCCCTGGTGCCGCTCGTGCCGGTGCAGCCGGGCAACCCCCGCCGTCCGCTCTTCGTCGTCCACCCGGTGGGCGGCACCGTGCTCGGCTACTCCGAGCTGGCCCGTCAGCTCGGCCCCCAGCAGCCGTTCTACGCTCTCGAGTCGCGCGGGCTCGACGGCTCGCTGCCTCCGTGCCAGACGGTCGAGGAGATGGCGGCCCTCTACGTGGACGCCATGCGCACCGTCCAGCCCTCCGGGCCCTACCTGCTCGGTGGCTGGTCCATGGGTGGCGTGGTGGCCTACGAGATGGCGCAGCAGCTCCAGCGTCAGGGCGAGCAGGTGGAGCTGTTGATGCTCATCGACTCGCAGGTGCCCTCCGGACGGCCCGCCAACATCCAGAACGAGGACGAGGCCCTGCAGCAGGCCTTCGTGGGCCTGGTGGAGGACCTCATCGGCAACGGCTTCAAGGTGCCCGAGGAGCAGGTGAAGACGCTGAGACGGGAGGAGCTGCTCCACGTCCTGATGGAGGGAGCGCGCAAGGCCCAGCTCGCCCTGCCCGAGGTGGGGGTGGAGCAGGTGCGCGCCCTGCGGAACGTCTTCGAGGCCAACCTGCGAGCGAGTTGGCGCTACCAGCCCGCGGCCCACGCGGGCGGGCCGCTCACCCTGCTGCGCGCCAGCAAGCCGGTACCCGGCCAGGCGGAGGATCGCGGCTGGGGGGCCCTGGCGCCTCCGGGCAAGCTGGACATCCATGAGGTGCCCGGCGCACACTTCGAGCTGTTGCAGCCTCCCGCCGTGCAGGCCGTGGCCGAGCGACTGCGCGAGTACCTCGAACGCGCCCACGAGCGGGCCTCTGTGACGACCAAAACCCCATGAAACTCCTTGCCCTCCTGCTGCGCGCCTCGCGAGGCAGCGTCTTCCTGTCGGCCCTGTGCGGCCTGCTGTCGGGTGGCAGCAGCGCCGCGCTCATCGCCCTCATCAACCGCAAGCTGACCGGCACCGACACGCCGGACAGCGTGCTGGTGGGCAGCTTCATCGGTCTGATGCTGCTGTCCCTGTCGACCCGCATCTGCTCGCAGGTGCTGCTCAACGGGATGCAGCAGGGCGCGCTCTACAACATGCGCCTGCGGCTCAGCCGCAGCATCCTCTCGGCGCCCCTGCGCCGCTTCGAGGAGCTGGGCGCGCACCGGATGATCGCCACCCTGACGGACGACATCGTCACGGTCAGCAACGGCATGATGTTGCTGCCCCTCATCGTGGTGAACGCCGCCATCCTCATCGGCTGCCTGGGGTGGATGGCGTGGCTCTCCTGGAAGCTCTTCCTGGGGATGATCGTCTTCATGACGCTGGGCGTGCTGTCGTTCACCCTGCTCACGGGCCTCGCCACGGGCGGGCTCGCCAAGGCCCGCAACACCCAGGACGTGCTCTTCAAGCACTTCCGCTCGCTCACCGAGGGCATCAAGGAGCTCAAGCTCAACGGCAACCGCCGCGAGGTCTTCCTCGGCGAGCAGCTCGAGGGCACGGCCGGCTCGCTGCGCGACATCTACACGCGCAGCCTCAACATCTACTCGGCCAGCAGCAGCTGGGGCATGTTCCTGTTCTTCGTCGTCATCGGCCTGCTCATCTTCGCCATGCCCGCCTTCAGCCCGCTGAGCCTGGCCGAGCTGACGGGCTACACGCTCACCGTGCTCTACCTGCAGCAGCCGCTGCAGACGCTCACCGAGTTCGTCCCCTTCCTGGCGCGCGCCGACGTGGCCATGAAGAAGGTGGAGGAGATGGGCCTGTCCCTGGAGACCGCCGCCGAGCCGTCCCGGGCCCTCGCCGCGAACACGGCCTCGCGCGCCTTCCAGAAGCTGGAGCTGGTGGACGTCACCCATACCTACCACCGCGAGAACGACGACAGCCGCTTCACCCTCGGGCCCATCAACCTGAGCCTGGCGCCGGGCGAGCTGCTCTTCCTGGTGGGTGGCAACGGCAGCGGCAAGACGAGCCTCGCCAAGCTCTTCACCGGCCTCTACACCCCCGAGTCCGGCGAGGTGCGGCTGGACGGCCAGCCCGTCACCGACGAGACGCGCGACACCTACCGCCAGCTCTTCTCCACCGTCTTCTCGGACTTCCACCTCTTCGAGAGCCTGCTCGGCCTGGCTCCGCCCGAGCGCTCCGACAAGGTGGCGCACTACCTGAAGCGGCTGAACCTGGACCAGAAGGTGCGCGTCACCGACGGGAAGCTCTCCACCACCGAGCTGTCCCTGGGCCAGCGCAAGCGCCTGGCGCTGCTCGCCTCGTGGCTGGAGGACCGCCCCATCTACGTCTTCGACGAGTGGGCCGCGGACCAGGACCCCGTCTTCAAGCAGATCTTCTACGAGGAGCTGCTCCCCGAGATGAAGCGCGCGGGCAAGGCCGTGCTCGTCATCAGCCACGACGATCGCTACTTCCACGTGGCCGACCGGCTCGTCCGGCTGGACTCGGGCCGCCTCGTGGAGCCGGAGGCGGACGGGCAGCGGGTTGCTTCGTAGTCAAACCTCTTGGTTTCGCGGTATTTGAGAAGGATGCGATCGACTCCTTCTCTGCTCTCCCTCGTGTCCTGTCTGGCGCTCACCCTGGCGTCGACCGGCTGTCCCTCGTCCCCCACGGAGCCCCCTCCAGATGGGGGGACGGACGCGGGCACCGACGCGGGGGTACCTCCCGACGTCACCGGGCAGTTGGACATGCTCTCCCTGACGACCGCCGGGGAAGTCCGCCGCCCGGTGGACCTCACCACCACCGCCCCCAAGGCGCTCGTCGAGGAGGGTGGCACCTTCGTCACCCATGAAGGGGTGGGCAAGGCGGACGGCACCTTCGTCATCCCCAACGTCCCCGCCGGCCCGTACTACCTGAGCTTCGATCCCACCACCTTCGTGGTGACGGACTCCCGGGAGGTGAAGCTCTCCACGAACACGAGCATCGGCCGGCCCGACGCCGCGACCCAGCCCGCGGACATCAGCGGCGCGACGATCGTCTTCGACCTCGACAACCTCCACCCGTACCAGAGCACGGACGGCCTCACCCTCTACTCCACCAACCTCAATGTGGCGCGCTACCGGCTCGCGCCTTCCACCACCCCCGGGGACACCTCGGGCACCTTCACCTATACGGTCCGCACGGGCCAGCCGCTCATCGACCCGGCGCAGGGGGACCGTGTCCTGCTCACCCAGCTCACCAGCCGCACCGCCCCGATCGAGGGTGGCGGGACGTTGAGCTACCGCTCCGTCAGCCGCTCCTTCGAGGCTCCCGAGTTCCAGTCCAAGCCGGGGGAGACCCAGACGATCTCCGGCACCATGGCCGAGCCTCCCGCGCTCACGGCGCCCCTGCACTGGGACATGGCCGCGTTCAGGAACCTGGCCCCCGCCATCCATCCGCGCGCCAGCGTGGCCGCGCAGGTGATGATCGTCGACGTCCAGCCCATGCCGCACACCTACGGCACCATCAGCCCCATTCCCCTGCTCGTGGAGATTGGCCTGCCGCCCCTCGTGGACGAGCTGCGCACCACCCTCACCTACGCCAATCCCTATCCCGCGAGCTGGATGCCCGTGGGCACCACGGAGACCGCTTTCGCGGTGACCTACCAGCTGCCCGGGACGGAGACGCCGGCCATCATCGCCGGCAGCGCCTCCCACTCGGAGCAGTTCCCCGGGTTCTTCTCCGGGAAGATCGCCCCCGAGTTCAGTACCGTGCAGCAGCCGCGCATCGAGGGCATGGACGCGCAGCAGCCCGTCACCCTCACCACCACCACGCCCGAGCTGAGCTGGGTGGCGCCTCCTCCCGTTCCGGGCGAGCGCTACCACTACATCGTCTTCATTCACGAGCTCTCGGTGGAGGGCTCCGCGACGGTGAGCCAGTACGTGGGCTCGATCCGGACGAATGACACCCGCACGCGGCTGCCGCCCGGGCTGCTGTCCTCGGGCCGCTCGTATGTCTTCACCTTCGACGTGAACACCACCCCGGACAACGACATCCTCCAGCAGGTGTTCAACCTCCCCATCCCCATCTCGGGCGTGCTGTCCCTGTCAGAGATCATCACCGTGCAGTAGGGACCTCCAGAAATGGAAAAGGGTGCCCGGACTCCGTGGTCCGCGGCACCCTCACCCCGTCCCTCTCCCGGTGGGAGAGGGGTGATTCAGCTCAGCCGAACAGCTCGCGCACCTTCTCGAAGAAGTTCTTCGACTGCGGGTGCACCTCTTCCCCGCTGGCGTCGGCGAACTTCTCGAGCAGCTCGCGCTGCTTCTGCGTCAGCCCCGTGGGCGTCTCCACCATCACGCGCACGTGCTGATCTCCCCGCTGGCCGCTGTGCAGGTGCGGAATGCCCTTGCCCTTGAGCCGGAACACCTTGCCCGACTGCGTGCCCTCGGGAATGGTCATCTTCACCTTCCCGTCCAGCGTGGGCACGTCGATCTTCGCGCCCAGCGCCGCCTGCGTGAAGGAGATGGGCACCTCGCAGAAGACGTCGTAGTCCTCGCGCTGGAAGAGCGAGTGCTCCCGGACGATGACCGTCACGTACAGGTCACCCGAAGGCCCGCCCCGGTCACCTGGCTCGCCCATGCCACCGAGCCGCACCCGCGTGCCGTTGTCCACGCCCGCGGGGATGTTGACCTCGATGACCTCCTCGGCCGGCACCTTGCCCGAGCCCCGGCACTTGCCGCACGGGTCCGGCACCACCGCGCCCGTGCCGCCGCAGTCCGTGCACGGCCGGCTCACCGCGAAGAAGCCCTGGGTGAAGCGCAGCTCGCCCGTGCCGCCGCACGTACCGCACGCCTTGGGCGCCGAGCCGCTCTTGCTGCCCGAGCCACTGCACGTGTCGCACTTCTTCGGGCGCGGAATCGGCACCTTCGGACGGCAGCCGAACGCCGCCTCCTCGAAGGAAATCTCCAGGTTGAAGCGCAGGTCCGCGCCGCGGTTGCTCACCCGGCCCCGGCCCCCCGCCCCCCGAAGATGTCTCCGAAAATCTCCCCGAAGATGTCGTTGATGTTGACGCCCTGGAAGCCGCCGCCGAACGGGTCTCCCCCGGCCGCGCCACCCACGCCCGCATGGCCGAACCGGTCATACCGGGCCCGGCGCTCGGGGTCGCTCAACACCTCATAGGCTTCCGAGGCCTCCTTGAACTTCTCCTCGGCGTCCTTGTTTCCGGGGTTCCGGTCCGGGTGGTACTGCAACGCCACCTTGCGGAACGCGCTCTTGAGCTCTTGCCCCGAGACGTTCTTCTGGACCCCCAGTACCTCGTAGTAGTCGCGCTTCTGGCCCGCCGCCGCTGGCATTGCGTTCAAACCCCTGGATTTATTGGACTTTCCAAGCCCGCGTACTCTTCGAAATCACTATAACGCAGGCAGAAGGTCCGGCAATCCGCGCCCGCCCCTCTTTGAGAGGGGCGGGCACTTCGGGATGAACGCTCGAAACGGGGGCCTCAGACCGTCCAGACCCGGTTGGCCGTCAGCTCCATGCGAGCGAGCCGCCGTTTGAGCACCGGATCAACGGCTCCCCTGGACGCCCACTTGGGGACCACGAAGTGCAGCTCCGCGTTGTAGAGCTTGGCGGCGCTGGACAGGAGGCTCCAGCGGTTCTCCGTGGTGGGGTCTTCCACCATGCCCGGAGTGACGATCTCCAGGATGATGGGGGTGCGAGCCGAATCGGACTGTCGGCAGGTGAAGTCTGGCCGATGGTCCTCGATGGTGCCCGAAAGAATGGGCGGTGGCATGAAGCCGGGCAGTCGGGCCTTGAGATCCGTGCAGCCGATGGTGCGGAAGTACTCCGCCATCAGCCACAAGAGCCGACGGCGCTCTTCATCCTCGACCACGGGCTCACAGCCCGGACTGAACAGCGCCTCTTTCCCAGTGTTGGTGTTGTCCATGGCTAGCGGAAAGCTGTCCGCCGCTTCCCGCAGGGGCAATGAAAGCTCCCACATGGATCGAATACCCGGCCGCGGGACGAGCGGGCGAGCGCGGGCCTTTGCCGGGGAGGCTTCTCAGTGAGAGAGTGCGCGCTCCGCCGTGGCCCCCCGTCCTGCTCCACACGTCTATCGCCGCCTGCTGGGATACCTCCGTCCCTATCGGAGGCTGCTGGTGTGCGGTGTGAGCGCCTCCCTGGCCGCCGCCGCCGCTACCTCGGGGTACGCCTGGCTGGTGGGGCCGCTGTTACACGCTGTCCTTACGGGAACACCCGTGGTGCTGGCGGGATTCACGCTGCCGGGCGAGCAACTGCTCGGTGTGCTGCCCCTGCTCGTGGTGGCCATGGCGACAGTGAAGGCCACGGCGGCCTTCCTCCAGGGCGGGTGGATGCAGCGGTTGGGGCAGCGGGTGATGGCGGACCTGCGCGGCTTCCTGTACGCCCGGCTGCTCGCCCAGCCACCGGCCTTCTTCGAGCGGCAGCACTCGGGTGAGCTGCTCACCCGCTTCACCGCGGACGTGCCGCTGGTGGAGTTCTCCGTGACGCAGGCGCTCTCCTCGTATGTGAGGGACGGGCTGCAGATCCTGGCGCTGCTCGTCACGTGTCTGCTCATCGACGCGAAGCTCTTCCTCGTCACCTTCGTGGTGATGCCGCTCACGGTGCTGCCAGTGCGCAGCTTCGCGCGCTCGCTGAAGAAGGTGGCCAACCGCTCGCAGACGAGCCTGGGCGCCCTCACCGCGCTCACCGCGGAGCAACTGCAGGCCCTGCCCGTGGTGCAGGCCTATGGGGGCACGCCCCGGGCGCTGAAGGCCTTCGAGGCCGAGTCGAAGCACTACCTGGGGCAGATGCGCCGCTCGCTCTTCCTGCGCGGGGCGTACAGCCCCACGGTGGAGGTGATGGGGATTGTCGGCGTGGCGCTGGCGGTGGCCTGGGGCGCGCGGGCCATCTCCGCGGACCCGTCGCTCTCCGGGCGGCTGCTGTCCTTCCTCGCCGCGGTGCTGCTGCTGTACCAGCCGGTGAAGTCGCTCAGTGGCACGCTGTCCCAGGTGCTCATCGGGCTGGTGGCGGCCGAGCGCCTCTTCGCGGTGGTGGATGCTCCGGTGCCGCCAGACGAGGGAGCGGAGGCCGGGCCGCTCACCCGGGCATTGACGCTCGAGGGCCTGCGCGCCACCTACGCGGACGGCCGCGAGGCGCTGCGCGGGGTGGACCTCACGGTGCCGGCGGGAGCCCGGGTGGCGCTGGTGGGGGCCTCGGGCGCGGGCAAGACGACGCTCTTCTCCGTGCTGCTGGGCTTCCTGCCCCCGAGCGGCGGCACGGTGGGCTGGGATGGGACCCCGCTGTCCCAGTTGAAGCCCTCCAGTGTGCGGGCGCGAATGGCATGGGTGCCGCAGGAGCCGGTGCTCTTCTCGGGCAGCGTGCGGCACAACCTGCTGCTGGGGCGGCCCGAGGCCACCGACACGGAGCTCTGGGAGGCGCTGCGGCTGGCGCACGCGGAGGACTTCGTGGGCGCCCTGCCGGGGGGCCTGGACGAGCCGGTGGGTGAGCGTGGCGCGCGACTGTCAGGTGGACAGCGGCAGCGGCTGGCCCTGGCGAGGGCCTTCCTGTGCCGGCCCTCGGTGCTGCTGCTGGACGAGCCCACGAGCGCGCTGGATGCACAGAGCGAGGCGGCGGTGGGCGCGGGCCTGGCGGCGTTGATGAAGGGGAGGACGGTGCTCGTCATCGCGCACCGGCTGTCCACGGTGCGCGACGCGGACCTCATCGTCGTGCTGGATGCGGGGCGAGTGGTGGAGGCGGGCACGCACGCGGAGCTGTCGGCGCGGGGTGGACGCTACGCCCAGCTGCTCGGAGAGGGCGCCGTCGCCGCTTGAGTTCCGCATGCTCCCTCTCCCTCTGGGAGAGGGCGGGGGGTGAGGGTCGTCACCCATGTATCTCCGAGAGCAATCCCGCGCGCAGACCCTCACCCTAGCCCTCTCCCAAGGGGTGAGGGGACATCTCACAGGAGCCAGAACAGCAGCCACACGCTGAACAGGAGCCCCAGCCCGAGGACGATGAGCATGGTCAGGCCCTCCGTCTTCTGCCGCTGGAGCATGACGGGGTCCACGGCGGGAAGCTGGAGGGGCAGTGGAGTCCGCGCCCCGGCCGAAGCAGCAGGAGGCGTGGACGCGGGCGCGGCGGAAGCGGAAACCGGAGGAGTGGCGCTCACGGGCGCGGGAGCGGCGGGCGCCATGGCCACGGCCCCGGTGCCTCCAGAGAGCACGAGCCCCTGGCGCGCTAGCGCGAGCACGCGCTGGATGTGTTGAATGTAACGGTCCTCCCCCTGGTAGTGCTCGAGGGCGAGCGCGGCGCGCAGCAGCCGGGCGGGGACGGGCTGGGCATCCGGGTGGACGACACTCGTCTCGGTGCGCACGGCCCCATCCTGCTCCACCCGTCCGGTGCGCAGGCCCACGCCACTGGACCACACGCAGTGCTCGTCCAGAAGTGTGAGCTCCTGGCGCTGCACGCGGCCCTCCGGGTCCACGAAGGACAGCAGCTCCGCCCCCTGGGTGGACAGGTGCCAGACGGAGCGCTGGCCGTCGTCACCGGGAGGCCCTTCCACCGGGCGCGCCTGGTACAGCGCCATCACCGCGGCCTTCAATCTCTCCGACGACGGATCACTCATGGACGGGGCGTCAGACTAGGGTCGGAGGGAAGGAAACGGAAGGCACAAAGGGTGGCCACGGGTCTCGTCCAGAACAGGAAGGGTCGGGCATGCCGCTGGCTCCCTGGCCGGTCTCCCCGGGGCGGGCCGGGCCTCCGGGTGGAGTCATCCCCATGGTTGGGGCCGGAGGAGCCGTATATGGCGATCATCTACCCCGACAAGCCCATCGAGTCCCCCTTCGTGGTGCCCCCCAACCGCACCGAGGTGACGGACGAGCCGGAGCCGAGCTACCCCCGCCATGACCCGCGTTTCCCGGACGTGAGCTGGATTGGCACGGCCGAGCAGGGGGGAGGCCACATGCCCGAGGACTACGAATGGCCCACCAACCCCAAGCAGCACCAGGACGACCTGATGGGCGAATGGGAGTCCCCCCAACATCGAGGCACGTGACGAGCCACGTGCCTCTCCGCCGTCCGGGCGCTACGGTGCGCACCCCATGAGCCGTTCCCGATCCAAGAAGATGGAGTTCGTGCGCCAGTTCGAGGGCGCACAGGTGCTCGACGGGCTGCTGGAGCTCGCGGGCACCTCGCATGACAGCCTCACGGTGCTGGCGCACATGCGCCAGGCCCACGCCGAGGGACGCCCCTCTCAGGAAGTGATTCCCAGCCTCTTCGGGCAGGAGCCCCGCTTCGAGTCCCCCGAGCTGGCGCGCCGCCTCTTCCAGAACCTGCTGGGGTTGTGGGACCTGGTGCAGGAAGGCAAGCAGGTGCGGCTGGAGGACGGCCCGCGCCCGCCCCGGCCGAAGAAGCAGAAGACGGAGCCGCCCCAGCCCTTCGCTCCGGGCGAGCCGGACACGGCATTCGTGGAGGGGGCCTGGCGTTATCTGGAAGACGACGAGAAGGCGCGCACCCGGCTGAACGATGCGTTCGAAAACAAGCAGGACGCGCTGCTGGGTGTGCTTGACGCCGCGGGGCTGTCGGACGAAGGATACGGAGTCGCCCGTCACCTGCTCTTCGAGCTGCACGCCATGCTGGAGCTTGGCTGGCCGCAGGGACTGGCGAGCGTGGCTCCCGCGGCACTGGAGACACCGGGCATGGAGACTTCGCCAGTGCCCACGGCCCTGACCGCATACGCGGACGAGGCGTTGTTCGAGGCGGAGCAGGACGAGGAGCACCCCCTGTCACCCGAGGAGCTGGCGACGGCACGCACCCTGGTGAAGCGCGGATTGGCGGCGCTGTGGAGTGCTCGGAAGGGAAAATGAAGAATGGCACGTGACAAGGACGACGATCGGGGTGGTGGAGGCTTCTCCGGCAAACGGACGAAGAGCTGGCGGGAGATCGACGCTTCGCGCGGCAAGGGCCGGGGGCACACCTCGCGGCAGGATGATCCGGCGCAGCAGCGCATCGAGCGCAGCGCGTCGTACCAGAAGTACAAGGCGGCGGCGGATGCGCTCTTCACGGGCGGCGAGCTGCCCGAGGGTCTGGCGAAGACCTTCGATCCCGAGGGCAAGCGCAAGGCGCAGAAGCAGGCGATGCAGAAGCTGATGGAGTCCGCCGAGGACCCGCGGGCATGGGCGCAGGGGGTGCTGGACTACCTGGAGAAGTACCCCGAGCTGCCCGAGGACCCGTACTTCCTGGACAGCCTGCTGGGCCACCCGCGCGAGCGGATCGTGGACAAGGCGCTGGGCAGGCTGGAGGAGCTGGAGGCCGAGGGCAAGCTGGTGAAGACGAAGGTGCCCAAGAGCCTGGATCAGCGCCTCAAGGGCATCGAGCTCACCAGCCTGGATCCCGACATGCAGAGCCGGGCCAAGGCGCTGCGCGAGAAGCTGCGCGTCTGAGCCGGAGGGCCCCGCCCAGTTGGTATAAGCGCGGAGGTCCCCCATGCTCCCCCCCGCTCCCATCCCCGACGCGCCTTCCCCCGAGGCCGAGTGCACCGGCCTCTCTCGGCTCTCCTCGGCACAGCTAGGGGAGCAGCTGCGGGGGGAGGCGGCGGTTTCGCGCGTGGCGGCTCGCACCCTGCTCGGACGGCTCGAAGCCGTCCACGCCGTCCTGATGGGGGTGGAGGACGCGGCGCTGGCCGCGCGCACGGCCTGGGTGCCGGAATCCCGGGAGGAGGCAGACGCGGAGCGTGAGCGCCTGCGCCCCCTGGCGCTGGAGGCGCTCACGCGACACCCGGAACTGCTCGCGCAGACGACCTCGACGTATGTCCGCGACGGCTCCCCGCTCGCCGCGCTGCCCGTGGAATCCTTGCCGGCCCTGGCGCCGGCGGTCCGCGCGCTCCTCGCGACGACGCAGGCGCTCGAGCCCGTCCGCACCGTGCAGACGTTCCTGGCCCGGGCCACGCCGCGCCATGTGGTGGAGACGGGGCTCGCCACGGATGCGCACCCCCGCGTCCGCCGCGCGGTGCTCCAGGCGCTCTGCCGCTCGCGCATGGACGGAGCCGTGGAAGTGCTCCGGCAGCTCTGCACGCGGCCGGAACTGACGGCCGTGGACCGAGGCCTCCTCCTGGACCGGCTGGAGACGCTCGGCGAGGACGTCTCCCTGCTGGACCGGGAGAGCACGCTTCCGCTCAAGGCATGGGTGGAGCTCGCCCGGGCCGAGGGCGCGGACGCAGTGCCCAAGGACCTTCGCGGGCTCCCATTCGTCACCGCGCTCGCGCCGCTCGGGGAGTTACCGGTGCGGTGGCTGCTCACGCGGACCAGGGAGCTGGGGGAGGAGCGGCTGCCCCGCCCGTTCCGGCACCTGCTCGAGCAACACCTCCCCCCTCAGGCGCTCCCGGCGCTCGGGCGGCACGCGCTGGAGAGCTGGCTCTCGGTGAAGGGCAAGACGGGCGCCGCCTGGATGCTCTCGCTGATCGCGGAGTACGGCGGGGACGAGGCGGTGACGACCATCTGCCGCCGGATTGATGAGTGGCGCCGCCACCAGAAGCCCAAGGCCAACACCGCCATCCGCGCCCTCGGCAGGATGGGAACCATCTTCGCTCTCTCGCAGCTAGAGCGCATCGCCTCCGCGGGCGGGCGGTACAGCGAGTCACTCGTGCAGAACGCACGCGAGGGGCTCGCGGAGGCCGCGGCCGCGCGTGGCCTGACACCCGAGCAGCTGCGCGAGGAGCTGGTGCCGGACCTGGGCCTCACTCCGGAGGGTCTGGTGGTGGACATGGGCCCCCGCAGGCTCCGGGTGAAGGTGCGGGCGGACCTCTCGCTGGAGGTGCACCACGAGAGCGGCAGGGTGACGCAGTCCTTCCCGGCCCTCCGCAAGGACGAGGACCCGGTGAAGCACGCCGAGGGCAAGCAGCGCTTCGACGTGCTCCGCAAGAACCTCCAGCCGGTGCTGAAGGCGCAGCTCGCGCGGCTCGAGGAGGCGCTCTTCGTCCAGGACGACTACACGCAGGAGCGCTGGCAACGGCTCTTCCTGCTCCACCCGGTGCTGCGGCTCGGTATCCAGCCCGTGCTCTGGTCGCGGCTCACGCCCATGAGCGAGGTCGTGGGCTCTTTCCGCGTCGCGGAGGACGGGACGCTGGTGGACGCGCAGAACGCGGAAGTGCGACTGCACCCCTCCGAGCGCGTTGGCCTCTGGCATCCGGTGCTGGAGGATGCACGCACGCACTCGCTGTGGGGGGAGCACCTGGCGGACTACCGGCTCGTGCAGCCCTTCCGCCAGCTCCAGCGCGAGGCCCTCCGGCCCACCGACGCGGAGCGCGGGGCCACGGCCATCACCCGCTTCCAGGGCCTGTCCCTGTGGGCCAGCCGGCTGAGAAACACCCTGGAACGGCTCGGGTGCCGAGCCCCGGTGGGGGAGAGCGGCATGCTTCACGAGCACGCGCGCGCCCTGCCGAACCACGGGGTGGCCTTCCGCGTGCTCCACTCCCCCATCCAGCGGCAGTTCGAGCTGGAGGAGCGGGTGGAACTGGGGCAGCTTGAGTACACGCTCGAACCGCGGTACCGGCAGCGCCACGGCCTCGCACAGGAGGGCCAGCCCACGCTCGGGGAGCTGCCGCCGGTGCTGTGCGCGTGTCTGCTCGACGTGATGCGATCGCTGGCACTCCAGGCGGACACGCCCTGAAGCAAGGGCAGAGCCAAAGAGCTTCTGCCGCCGATCCTGTGTCACTATCTTCGGCAACGGCCCTGGACCAGGAATCGGATGCACTTCGAAAGTGAGCAGTGGCGGTACCTCGCGCCATTCCAGCAGTACCCGTGTGTCGTCCTGGAGCGGGGCACGCCGTGGAATGACTTCGGCCATGTGACTCGCTTCACGGCATGGTTCTGTCCGGAGCCCGGCCGCGACATCCGGCTGGGCTTCGTGAAGATCCTCCAGCGGGGTCAGATGCGGACCGAACTTCCCCGAGTGTTCACACGGCTGGATGAGGACTTCTGCAGCCTGGGGCAGGACATGGGGTTCTATGACCGTGTCCGTGAGCTGGGCCCTGCGCTTGCCAGGGAAATTCTCGAAGGGCTCCGAGATGTGGCCCTCAGCCCTTCGCATCGGGAAGCATTCGAGAACGAGCGCGGGTACGGTCTCTCGCTGCTGCGGTCATCGTCGGCACTCCTGGCGTTGCGCGAGGCCCACTCGATTTTCGGAGCGCCTGCTGAGGGGTTCGTCCCGTCCAGCGCCGGGGCGCCGCAACCCCCGAGCTTCTCCTACAGGGTTCGGCTGGATGGCTTCGACCTCATGCACGAGTTGGAGATCGGCTTCCAGGTCCGGGACGAGTGGCTCGGACGGATGGTTGCGCTCGTGGGTCGCAATGGAACCGGAAAGACCGTCCTGATGGCGAAGCTGGCACATGCCCTGAGCGGGTTCTTGTCCGAAGAGGACACGGGCTTGAGCCCGGCGAAACCGCCGGTCAGCCAGGTCATCACCATCTCGTACAGCCCCTTCGACACCTTCATTCGTCCCCGCCATCAACCGGGAGTCAGCTACGTCTACTGTGGCCTGCGCGACCCCGGAGACAAGGTCGACCTGAAATGGGCCCTCTCGGCCTTCGACGATGCGATGGAGAGCCTCCACGAGCAGGGGCGTTGGGAGGTATGGCGGCGGCTGCTGGAGAAGTCCGGCATCCTCGAGGAGCTTCCCTCCTCCACGAACGTCGCCGAGTATCCCGGAAGGCTTTCCGCGTGGATTCAGCAGCAGAGTTCCGGTCACAAGGTCGTCCTGCTCATCCTCGCCAGGGTGTTCGCGAGCATCCAGCGGCGCTCGGTCCTGTTGTTCGATGAGCCGGAGACGCATCTGCACCCGCACCTGCTCTCGGCCTTGATGCGGCTGCTGCACCTGCTGCTGCATGAGTACGACTCGTACGCCATCGTGGCGACGCACTCCCCCATCGTGCTCCAGGAGCTACCGGCCCGGGACATTCGCATCATCGAGCGTGAAGGCAACATCCCCTTCGTCACCCGCTACCCTGGCGAGTCCTTTGGCGAGAACCTCACTGAGATCGTCAACACCGCGTTCCGGGTCGACGAGAAGAGCAAGAACTACTTCCACATCCTACGCCAGCTCGTGAACGAGAAATCAAACCGCGACGACGTCGCCGCATTGTTCGACCGGCGGCTCAACCTGAACGTGCGCATGGCGCTTCACGCGCTGACGACGGACTCCGAGGCTCAAGACGATGATGAGCCTTAGGGTCTGCGCGGATCCCCCTCTCACCCGCTTCGACGCCATCGCGACAGCGAAAGAGTCGCCCCGGCGCGAGCGGTTGCTCGAGTTCAAGGAACTCGTCGCTAGCGAATATGCCGCCTACCAGAACGCATGCCCTGATCTGGCGCCGATGCCCTTGCTTCCGCTGGATGCACAGGCGCGAGGAGATCTGCTCCACTGCTATCAGGGGGAGACCCAGCCGCTGGAGCACCTGAAGGCATTGATCCGGGCCATGCAGGCACCCGAGCAGATCGCGGTCTGCCAGTACTGTGCCCTGAACGCACCCGGGACGTTCGACCACTACCTTCCCGAAAGCCTGTACCCGCAGTTCTCGGTCTACGCACTGAACCTCATGCCCTGCTGCGGGGACTGCAACCAGAAGCGAAGCACCGCATGGCGCAACTCGCAGGGGGAGCGCAGGCATGTGCACCTCTATAGCGATGTCATCGACCAGGGCGTGCAGGTGCTCTTCGCGGAAATCAGCGTCGCCGAGACACCACTCGCGACGTTTCGCCTGGAGTTGGGAGCGGTCCACACGCATCCCTTCTACCAGTTGCTTCGTCGACACTTCACTCAACTGGGCCTGCTGAAGCGTTATCAGGATGCTTCCTTCGCGAGGCTGAACGAGCACCATCGAACGATTCATGTACTAGGCCAATACTCCGGCCGGAAGGGATGCCTCCGTGTGCTTCGGGAGCAACTCGCGGAGGACAGAAGAGTCCTGGGGCCCCACAACTGGAAGGTGGCGCTCCTGCAAGCGGTGCTCGAGACACCAGAATTCATCCAGTTCGCCCTGGATACCTCACCGTCTCGTGAGAATGAGAAGGACGGGACATGACGAACAGAGCTGAGGCGCTCGACGTATTGCAGGAGGCAATCGATTCGCTCGAAGGGCTCCGGCAGCCGCGCAAGGTCGAGCCCACGCTGGACGCCATCGCCGCGGCCCTCAAGCCCCTCCTGGAGCTCCCCGACCAACTCGCCCGCAGGGCCGTCGCGTTGGACGAGCTGCTCGCCTGGCTGGTCAGGGAGGGAGGCCTCGAGCCAACCACGGCCAGGGCAGCCAGCCGGTTGCTCGAAGCAGCCAGCGTCGAAGGTTATGCCTGGGATGCAGGGCCTGACGAAGTGGACGAGAATGACAAGGAGGCGCTCCTGGACGGGTTGAGGAGCCTCCAGGACGAACTCTCGGACATGCCCGACGATGACGACGATGCCGAAGACGCGTGAAGAGTGGATTGCATCCCTGGAACCTCGTCTGGAGCGAGGGGGCTCCTCCTGGGACAGGTTGTCTGGGGCGTGCGAGCAGCTCGTCATCTTTGGCTCACGCGCGGCGGGGGTGCCCAACGAGGACTCGGACTTCGACCTGCTGTGCGTAGGCCCTGGGGCCAGTCGGCTGAGCCGCGCGCTCGACCTTGTCTTCATCGCACCCGAGGACCTCCTGGGCGAGCGGTGGCTGGGCTCCGAGCTGGCGGGGCATGTCGCCCGCTACGGCATCTGGCTCAAAGGAGAGCCGGATTGGGTGCACCGGCAACATGGCTCCCACCAGGCCGTGGAACGAAAGAGGCAGAAGCTCCTGCATCGGCTGCAAGCCGTGGAGCAGTACTTCCACCTCCTGGATCCTCTCTACCTCCAGAAGTACCTCACCCTGACCCGGCGCGACCTTCAGCGGTTCGAGCACCTCACCCATGGCGAGCCCGTGCCTCCCACCCCCATCCTGGACCGGGCCTGGGCGCAGCTTGGCAATCCAGCCGCGAAGCTGCGGGCGCTAGCGAGCGAAGCGGGCGTGGGCTCACCCTTCCTGCTCGAGCGCCTGAGCGTCCCGGAGTACTGGCCCGCGAGCCCCAGGCTGCAGCGGCTCCAGGGTTGGGATTGAGCCTGCCTGGCGCTCACACGGGCAGGCGCACCGTGAAGCGCGCCCCACCCTCCGGCGGGTTCTCCACCGAGATGCTCCCGCCGTGGGCCTGGACGATCTCCCGGGCCACGTACAACCCCAGGCCCAGCCCACCGTAGTGCTTCATCGACGCGGCCCGCTCGAACCGGTTGAACAACCTCTCCACGTCCTTCTCCGGGATGCCCGGCCCCCGGTCCTGGACGACGAGCACCGCCTCCGAGCCCTCCCGCGTCACCGAGAGCTCCACCGGACTCCCCGCCGCGTACTTGAATGCGTTGGACAGCAGGTTGGAGATGACCTGCTCGATGCGCAGGCGATCCCACGTCCCCTCCACGGGAGGCCCTTCCCGCACCCGCACCGGACACTCCGCCTGGGCCGCCGCCTCGCTCAACCGCTCCGTCACCTCGTGCACCGTGGCCAGCAACTCCATCCGCTCCGGCCTGAGCGTGAGCTGGCCCGTGCTGAGCCGGGACACGTCGAGCAGCGTCTCGATGAGGCCCGCCAGGCGCTCCGTGCTGCGGACCGCTCGGTCCAGCTTCGAGGAACCCCCCGGCTCCAGCGAGCCTCCCTTCCCCCTCAGGCCATGCAGCTGGAGCTGGAGCGCCGTGAGCGGCGTCTTCAACTCGTGCGAGGCGATGGCGAGGAACTCGTCACGCAGCCGGATGGCCGCCTGCGCCTGCGCGAGCCGCAGCCGCTCCTCCTCCGAGCGCTTGCGCTCCGTCAGGTCCCTCGTCACCTTCGCGAAGCCCCTCAACTGCCCGTTCTCGTCGCGCACGGCGGTGATGACCACGTCCGCCCAGAAGAGCGTCCCGTCCTTGCGCACCCGCCAGCCCTCGTCCTCCACGCGGCCCGCTACCGCCGCCTCGTTCAGGAGCGCCCACGGCCTGCCCTGCGCCACCGCCTCCTCCGGGTAGAAGCGCGTGATGGGCTGGCCGATGATCTCCTTCGCCTCGTAACCCTTGATGCGCTGCGCTCCCAGGTTCCAGCTCTCCACGCGCCCGTCCGGCCCCACCATGAAGATGGCGTAGTCCTTCACGCTCGTGACCAGCGCCCGGAAGCGCTCCTCGCTCCGCCGCAGCTCCTCCTCGGCCTTCCGGCGCTCGGTCAGGTCCCTCGTCACCTTCGCGAACCCGGTGAGCCGGCCCTTCGCGTCGCGCATCGCGGTGAGGATCACGCTCGCCCAGAAGCGCTCCCCGTTCTTGCGCACCCGCCACCCCTCCTCCTCGAAGCGGCCTTCCGTCGTGGCGAGCCGCAGCTCGTACTCGCTCTTGCCGGTGTTGCTCTCCTCGGGCGGATAGAAGAGGGAGAGGTGCTTCCCGAGGATCTCCTCCCGGGTGTAACCGATAATGCGCTCCGCTCCGTTGTTCCAGCTCCTCACCCGCCCCGACAGGTCGAGCATGAAGATGGCGTAATCCTGGAGACTGTCGATGAGGTACTGGGCTTGATCGTCCCGCGCGTCCACCAGTTCCAGGAGCACCTGCGAGTTCTGTTCGAGCATGTCGTCTCCCCGGCTCAGCTCATGGCGCTCGCGCCATGGCGGGAAGAGACGCGCGGCGGTCCACGGCTCCCGGCATGGGTGTAGGGCTCGAAGGTGTCGTCGCGCAGTGGATGTCCGTGCATGGTGCGGTTCTCTCAAGAGGTGTACCGCCCCAGGGGCTGGCGTAAACCGGTCTCGGTATTACTTGTTTATGTCCAAAACAAATACGCCCACGTTCGCTCGTCTCTTCCGCGTCACGCGAGGCCAGACGGGCTACCGGGCGACCGCTGTTTCCGTCTCTCGCGGCGTCACCACGGTTTTTTTCCAGGACGGGAGAACGGGGCTCTAAACCCTCACCCCGTCCCTCTCCCAGA
>NZ_JPMI01000034.1 GCF_000733295.1 Archangium violaceum Cb vi76
CTGGTGTTTCGCCCTTTTTAAGGAGCAGCAAGGGCGAGTTCGTCAGAGGGAAGAGGGGCCTGGGGAGGAAATTCTCGCCGCTTCGGGGTCGGACACAAGGACTCCAGAATGATGGGGAGCAGAGACTGATGCTGGCCCAGCACGCGCTGGGCGGCATGAAGGATGTCGGCGAAGCTCAGGTGCACTTTCTGGTGGTACCAGGAACGCTCGGGCATCAGCAGCTGAGCCACCGACGAGCCTCCCCGGGCGGCCCATAACAGCAGCGAGGTGTAGAGCAGGCCGACGAAGGGAGCGGTGCGCTCCACGGCCGTGCGCAGGCGTGCCGAGGACTGGGAGAAGCCCAGCAGTTGCTTGAGGTCGCGGAAGGTGACTTCCAGGGGCCAGCGCAGGGCATAGGTTCGCAGCAGTTGAGCGACGTCCACGTCCGGTTGGGTGCAGAAGAAGACGCGGCAGCGCCGATTCCCCCCCTGCTGGCGCACTACCACCAGATGCAGCAGGCGAGCCCCGGCGGTGCCATACCACTGAGCCACCAGCGACTGCACCTGCAGGGTGCGACGTTGGCCATAGAGCTGCAGCTGGAGTGTCCGCCAGTCGGAGCGTCGGCGGGCCATTTGCTCAGGCGAGGGCAGGCGCTGGCCGCGCAGGGGCGTGCGCCCGCGTTGGCCCTGTTTGCGAGGTGGGGGCGCGGCGGTGAGGCAGGCATCGGGCCGAGCCACGCCGAAGAATACCAGGCGCTCGGGCAGGCCGCGCACCACGGTGGAGTTGCAGTAGGCCCCGTCCATGCACACCCGCAGCGTCCCCTCCGGCACCCAGCGCAGCAGCACCTCCACCATCTGTCGGGCGAGCTGATTCTTGGTGCGGTAGACGTGGCCGCGGCGCCGGCACTCCTTGCTGGTGCGGTAGAGGCGGAAGAGCAGCGGGAGGGCAAAGGGACGAGGACAGAAGGGCAGGTGCACCACCGCGGCCAGCACTACCCACACATGGCCGAAACGCAGCACCTTGTAACGCCCGCTGGAGAGCACCGCGTCGCGGTGGCAGCCAATGCCGAACACCTTGGGGCCGCGCTTGGGGCACAGCGTATCGTCCAGACTGAAGACGAGCTGCCCCACGGGCACCAGCCCCACCACCAGTCCAAAGAGTAGACGCCCCAGCAGGTCCGGCTGCCAGGTGCCTCGGGAGAAGAAGCGGTGGAAGGCTTCATGGTGCTTGTGCGCCGCTACCCCCGCCTCCACCAGCGCCTGCGTCACCGCATGCCGCCCCTGCGTACTCACCCACCCGAACGCCAGGGTAATGAACAATCGGAAGGACGGCGCGGTGAATGCCGTCCTCAACCCCTCCCATACTCCCATGAGCGCGTGCAGACTTTCCTCGGCCACGGCGGCCCCTCCTTCTGGCGCGTTACCTACCTACCAACGCCGAAGGTAAGGCCGTCGCTGGCCACTTCTCCCGTTGCTTGCTTGCCTGCCCCTCCCCAAAAAGGGCGAAACACCAGTCTGGGAGAGGGCTGGGGTGAGGGTCGTCCATGGCGACAGACGAGGATCTCCGCGCCTATCTCCACGAGCAGTTGGAGGCGGCGGTGGTGGGGGGCTACCAGAACGAGAAGCAGGTGCTCACCTCCCTCGAGGAGCTCGCGAGGCACGAGCTGCGTGACGACGCCGAAGTGGAGCGGCTCCTAGCGCTGGCCCGGCGCCGGCTCGAGGAGCACCGCGTGGAGGAGTCCAGCTGGACCGAGCCCACGGTGAACGACGCACTCGACCGCGCCTTCCAGGAGCTCACCCGCAACGGCATCCTCGCGCTGCCACCCGGGGGCCCCGTGGCCGCCCGGGTGTTGTGGTTTCCGGGGACCGCTAATGATCTTCAGGTAGTTCAGTGAAGAGAGAGGAGGCAGTGGTGGAAGAAGGAGCGTGGGAATTGAGGGCGATGCTGGAGGCGCTCGAAGCTCCTGCGAGCCATTCAGCGCGGTTCCTCGACGCTCCCGGGCAGTGCGTTGAGCATTTCGCGCTTGACCACGGCGTTGCATTGCTCCTCTGGGTTGGTGTCCGGGGCGTAACTGGGCAACCACTCGATGAGAAAGTCGTCGGGGTGGGTCGCCACAAAGTCTGCAACTTCCTTGGAAGCTACCACGCTGGTGACCTCGCACCGTTTGCTAGCGCCTCAGCCTGCTGATAACAGCATCCATGCGCCGTGCGGCCTCGTCGCGCTGCTGCTCGGCATCCGCGAGCGAGGCAAGCTGCTCGTCCAAATCAAGGTGCTCGCGTTTGTCCTCGCGCTTCACATATCGCTCGACGGTCAGGTTCCAGTTGAGCCTGGCTATCTCATCGAGGTGAACCGCACGCACCTGGCGCTCGTCACCTCTAAAGTCCTGGAACGCCTTGACGATAGTGCCGATGTCCTCTTGAGACAGTGCGCGCCGTCTGCCCTTCTTCACGCCGGCATCGGAAGCATCGATGAACAAAACGCGGTTGCGCCGGCCGGCGGGCTTTCCCTTCCTCAGGACCAGCACGACAGGCGCGATGGAGACGTCGTAGAGCAGGTTTCCAGGTAGACCGATGATGGCTTCGAACCGATCCTCTTCCAGCAGTTTGCGGCGGATGTCCTCTTCGACACTACTGCGGAAGAGCACTCCGCGCGGCAGGAGGAGCGCCGCTCTTCCCCCTTCCGCGAGGCCAGCGAGGCAGTGCTGCACGAATGCGTAATTCGCGTTGTGCGCGGGTGGTACCGGATTGAACCGGCCAAAGGCATCCTCCCCGGCCCGCTCGGCACCCCAGTTGTCAAGATTCCACGGCGGATCCGCCAGAATCCCGTCGTACTCGTTCAATCGTCCCTGCTCCGTCATCAGGGGTGACCAGAGTGCGTTGCCAAGCTCAATGCGCGCATCGACAATGCCGTGCAACAGGAGGTTCATCCGGCACAGGGCCCACAGCTCCGCGTTCTTCTCCTGTCCGTGCAGCACGAGCGAGGCCGCCGCGTGGGGCAAGTTCATCGCGGACCGGGACGAGACCTGGCGTGCACACTCCACGAGGAATCCACCCACGCCGCAGACCGGGTCATAGAGGCGCATGCCAGCCCGCAGTTCCAGGAGTTCTGCCAGGAGGAGGGC
The DNA here is from genome assembly GCF_000733295.1 of Archangium violaceum Cb vi76. Lineage (GTDB taxonomy): Bacteria > Myxococcota > Myxococcia > Myxococcales > Myxococcaceae > Archangium > Archangium violaceum. The sequence continues at coordinate 3,101 of NZ_JPMI01000034.1, forward strand.
CACGGATGGCGGCGTGAAGAATTCGCCCCCCGTGCGACCGCTCGTCTCTGCCAGCCGGAGGAGGAAGCCGTCAGAGACCTCGCCCAGCCTCCCATCCGATAACAGCGCTCCACTCAGACGAGGAAGCTCCGAGAGCGTCTGAATCAGGTTGGCCAACAGCGGGTCGCCCAACCTGATGGAACTGAAATTCGCCTGCGTCAGGAGTCCCCTGAGCAATGGATTCGCCGATTCCAATACTGCGCAGGCATCGTTGACGCGCTCGCCCAGCCCAGAAGAGGCGTGACTTCGCAGCGAGGACCAGCGGGCCAAGGTGGACACCACGAATCGAGGCACGCCGGAGGTTGGAGGCCCGTCCGTCACGTCGCTCAGGAACTTCAGCACCAGCAGGCGGAAGACGTAGCCCGCCGCCGAGTCACGCGTAACCGCCCCATTCGAATGGAGGACATCCGTGGCCTTCCACAACAAACCCACCAACTCAGTCATTGCCGGGTTCATGTGGCAGTTCCTCCCTTCCGGGTGGCAGCAGGATTTCCGAGACCATTCCATCCACCAACGCGCGCCGCAGGTCCGCAGCCCGGAGCGCGGCCTGATGGTGCGCCTGCTCCGCCTCGATGAGTTCCGCGAGCTCTCGTTGCAGCTCCCGAGGCGGCAGAGGAACGGGCAGGTCCTCCAGGTCCTTGACGGTGAGCTGGACGAGTCCCGATGAGGACCGGGCGCGAAGCTTCAATCGACCCTGCCACGCGGCGCTCCGGAACAAGGCCAGGAGCACGGCGGGCAGGAGCTTCTCTCCAGGCCGTACCACGATGAGATTGGAGCTGACGAGGAGCGAGGCCGCGCTCTCCGGAACGCGCGCCACCTTCTGGAGGGTGCCCCGGCAGGAGACGAGCAGGTCATCCACCTGGATGCGAAACCGATCCAGCGACCCCGGGCGCAGCCCCACCGAGACCAACGCCTCGCGAGGAGCGACTCGGCCCGCCTCGATGTCTCCCACGCTGAGCACCGGCTCGTGGATGGCTTTCTCACCTTCCTTCGCCTGATGCCTGGACACCGGCAGCCCGACGAAGAGCGTCTCCACCACGGAGCGCAATGGCAGGGCCGGCCACCGTGTTTCAGAGCGGCTCATGGGTCCTCCCGTGGCCGCCACATGTGCGCGCGGCCCTCATCGAACGTCCACCTCGAACGCCGTCGAGCCCCTAGCATGAACCTCGTTGAAGGTGTGCGCATCCGGAAGGATGCGGCTCAACTCCGGTTCGAACCAGCCGATAGTTTCTCCCAGCATCGCATACCGCTGGGGGAGGTCCGGCCAGCGCCAGATGGGCTCGTGGTGGAAGACCCGGTTGCGAAGCTTGCGAACCTGATGCATGCGCTCCGCCACGCGCTGGCGCGTCCGCTCCCGCCGGAGCATGTGGGGGAAGACGGGCTTCAGCAGCCAGGGCCAGATGACCTGCTCGTAGGAGCGGCTCAGCAAGCTGGTCCAGAAACCAAAGCTGAGTTCGGCCACCAGACGGCCGGGCTCCAGCGGCATGCCACGATTTCCCAGCTCCGTCGTCGCGGCCGCGATCGCCCCCTGCTCGCGTAACGACAACCACGCAGGGGTGAGGTCGTACCAGGTAGGCGTCCCCTTGAATGCCGTGAGGGCCTCGTGGAGGCTGTTACGAAAGGCCACCTCCAGATACCCCAGCGGCCCGTACAGCGACATGCACAGCGCCACGTTCCACCGGTAGCGCCCGATGAGGACGCGGGGCGTGTCGCTCGGGCTCAAGCGATAAGCCGCCAGGCGAGGGGGCGACAAGACCCTCGTCAGGGCCACGGCGGAAATGGATTGCACACCCGGAGGGTTCGACATAAGTTCCATGCACCGTCCCCGGGTCGTCCTCTCCCAGTGCTCATGCGCTGGTGATGACCCCGGGGTTTTTTGTTTCCGACATTCGTCGCCCCGGACCACAGGAAGGCTGGAAGCTCAGCCGCTCCAACCCGTTGGCATGAGCCAAGCTTCGCCACTGCTTCCCCGTTCGGGGACACCAGCGGGTGCCTAATCCGCGACGAACAACAACGCGGACCAAAATAGGGACTTGGTCGACCTCCGTCAATGCCTAATGCGCGGAGAACGCGCCTGTTTGGTGTGGCAACCTGCGCAAGAGTACGACCTTGGAGGAAGAACTCGCCTCAAGCAAGGACGGCCTGGGCATCAGTTTGCTCACCTGGCGCAGTACTTGGAGCAGGTCTCCCAGTTGCTGCCACTGCTCCGGGCACAGGCGCGCATGGCGCCCAGGATGCGGACGGGCCGTCAGACCACTTCGCCCATGGGTCTTCAACAAGCCTGCTCACTTACATACCGCCGCAGGGCTTACTCCCAGTTCTCGTGCGATCTCGGCCTGCGATCAGCCAGAGCGAAGTAGGCGTGCTGCCACCATCCTTCGCTCTTCGCGCTGCTCCGTCGCCAACCTCTTGGGCCACCAAGCCATGGGAGATGCCCTCCTCTGGTTTCAACGCCTCCTTGTTCACCTGACTTCCTGAAGCCCGCTAGAAGAACAGCGGGATGCGGTGGAAGCCGCGCATGGCCGCGCCGGCGCCCCAGCGCAGCTCGCTGGAGGGCACGGCCAGCCGCAGCTTCGGGAAGCGCCGGAAGAGCGTCTCGAAGGCGATGCGCGCCTCGAGCCGGGCCAGCGGCGCTCCGATGCACACGTGGATGCCCTTGCCGAAGGCGATGTTCCGGTGCGCGTCCGGGCGTGAAATGTCATACGCGTCGGGATTCGCGAAGCGCTCCGGATCCCTGTTGGCCGAGGCCAGGCCCACCGACACCCTCGCCCCCTGGGGCACGTGGGTGTCTCCCAGCGCGAGCTCCTCCTTGGCGATACGCGGAGTGCTCAGGTAGTCGACGGGGCCCCAGTAGCGCAGCGTCTCCTCGACCATGCCCTTGCTCATCCCGGCCGGGTCCGCGAGGAAGCGCGCGTGCTGCTCGGGGTGCTCCAGCAGCGCGACGACGCCGTTGCCGAGCAGGTTCACCGTCGTCAGGTGCCCGGCGAAGAAGAGGATGAACACCATGGACAGCAGCTCCTGGTGGTTGAGCCGGTCTCCATCCTCCTGGGCGTGCACCATCTGGCTGATCATGTCCTCGCCGGGCGCGCGCCGCTTGCGCTCGAACAGGCCCTCCAGGTAGCTGGCGAAGGACTTCAGCCCGGCGCGCACCTCCGGATCCCCCCGCGCGGCCGGAGTCTCGGCATGCAGGAGCCGCTCGGCCCAGGCATGCACCTGGGCCCGGTCCTCCTCCGGGATGCCGAGCATGTCGCTGATGACGCGCACCGGCAGGGGGTAGGCGAAGGACTCGACGAACTCCAGGGTGCGCTCCGGCGCGGACTCGCCCCGGGCGGCGGCCGCCTGCTCCGCCTTGTCGAGCAGCTCGTCCACGAGGCGCTGGACGCGCGGCTCGAGCAGCTCCATGGCGCGCGCGGTGAAGTTGGGCTGCACCAGCTTGCGCAGCCGGGTGTGATCCGGGGGGTCCAGCATGATGATGCTGAACGCGAGGGGCTTGAACTCCTCGGGCATGTTCTTGGAGAGGAACTCGCGCTGCTGCGGAGGCAGCGCGGTGCGGAAGTCGGAGGAGAGCCGGTCATCGAGCAGCGCGGCCACGGACTCGTCGTAGCGGGTGATGAAGTAGCGCTCGTCCCCGGCCTCGCGGGCCTTGCGCTCTGGAGAGCCCTCGGCGTGGGCGCCCGCGGTGAGGTCGCCGCGCATGGGGGCGCGCACGACGGGGCCGAGGGCGCGCAGGTCGGAATAGAGGCCGTGGGCCCGGGCGAAGAACTCGGGGTCCGTCCTGTCCAACAGGTGCGCGGCGTCGGCGCGGGGGGCCTCGTGCGGGGGCGTGACGGGGGCGGTCTCCTGCTTCGGCTCGTTCGGGGGGGTGGTTGCCATGGCGTCCTCTCTCTGGGTCTTCAATGGCTCACTGCTCAACGGCTCACTGCTCAACGGCTCACTGTCGTTTCGTGCTCCGACGGCGGGGAGCCCGGGCCGGAGGTGCTTCGGTGTCGTCGTCCGGGTTCGTCTCGGGGGGAGTCGGTGTGCGGGCCTCCAGCGCGGCCAACGCGCGCTCGAGCAGGTCCAGGGTGCGTCCCAGCTCCTTCAGCTCCGTGGGGGAGGCGCTGGCGAACTGGGCCGCCATCTCCCCGGCGAGTGCCTGGCGGACCTCCTGGCTCACCTCCTGGCCGCTCTCCGTCAGCACGAGGCGCAAGCGCCGCCGGTCCTCGGGGTCGGCCTCGCGGCGCACATAGCCGCGCTGCTCCAGGCGATCCAGCAGGCCGGTGATGACGGCGGGGGTGACACGCTGCCGTTGCGCGAGCTGCCCGGGAGACAAGGGACCCGCCCGGAGCGTGTAGAGCACTCCGAGCTGGCGCAGGCTCAGCTCCCGGCCGAGGTGGTTGGCTTGCACGCTCGCCATGGCCCACCGGTACAGACGGGGGATGAGCCCGAGGGTGCGCAAGGCGTGGTCGAGCGGAGGCTTGTTCCTGGGCATGGTTCCGCTCCGGGGCTCGGGCTACCGGGCCGAATTGTTAGCCAGGCTAAAGGTATCGGACGCAAAAGAATCCGCAACACCCGTGGGGTGAGGTGGGCTGGCCGTGGGCCGTGCGGAAATGTGACCGGACATCCCCTCTCCCCTCGGGAGAGGGTCGGGGTGAGGGTATCCGGGCCCGTTCTTCAACCCGTGGGCC
>NZ_JPMI01000035.1 GCF_000733295.1 Archangium violaceum Cb vi76
CGTGGCGTCCCCATCCCGGGTCGCCATGAGGGGCACCTGCTGCTGCGGAGACAGGGGCGCGAGGGACTGCGCGAGCTTCCACGCGTTGTCGCGCGCCTCATCCATGGAGAAGCCCACCAGCTTGAGCTCGAGCTCCGGCGCCAGGTGAGTGAGGATGTCGAAGACGAATGACTCGCTCTGCAGCTCCTTCTCCACGATGGGCGTGAGCGTGGCGAGCACGGTGTTGATCTTGTCGAAGTCTCCCTTGAGCGGGGCCAGCTCGGAGCCGGGACAGGTGCGTGCGGCGGCGACGCCGAGATCCAGGGTGATGTGGGCATTCATCCCGAGCAGCAGGTGCTGGAGGACGATGAGATTGGGATTGGACGCGGCGGTGAAGGCGTGGAGCCAGGAGCGGCTGGGCAGCTCGCCCGTGCGGAACTGGGCATAGGCCGTCAGATAGCGATTGGCGAAGGTCACATCGAGCCGCTCCATGCGCTGCCCGTCGTCGAACTGGTTCTTCTGGATGCCGTCGCGCACGGCCAGGGTCACGCGGTTGTAGAGCGCCGCGAAGTAGCCGAGGCGATCCCCGGTGGCGACGCACTCATCGATGATGGTCTCGAGCTGGGAGATGACCCCATTGATGTTCTGGGCGGGGGTGGGGATGAACGTCGGCATGTCAGGGCTCCAGGGCAGGGCTCATCCCCGGGGTGGGGACCCCAGGGCAGCTCCGTGAGCCTAGCGCCTCGAGTCGCTTCCGGATTTCACTTTTTGTGAAATCCACGATCACCCGGAGGGAGGAAATAAATCCGCACGAGGTCGGGTTGACAGGGCCGCTCGCTGTCTTAAGTGCAGACGGCGTTTGGAACAAAACCGTTCGTTTCATGGGGTGAGGCCGTGACTCAACCAATGATCCGGATCGAAGGACTGACCAAGAGCTACGGAGCCACGCAGGCGCTGCGTGGGGTCAGCTTCGAAGTCCCCCGAGGACAGGTGGTGGGGTTCCTCGGGCCCAATGGGGCCGGCAAATCCACCACGATGAAGATACTCGCCGGTTTTGTCACGCCGACCTCCGGCACGGCGAGTGTCAATGGCATCGACGTCACTGTCGATCCGGTCGCGTCCCGGCGATTGATCGGGTACCTGCCGGAGAACAATCCCCTCTACGAGGAGATGATGGTCCGGGACTTCCTGGACTTCGTCGCCGAGGTGCGGGGCATCCCCAAGGCCAGACGCGCCGAGCGGATACGCAGTGCCGTGGAGCGCTGTGGTCTTCGCGCGGTGCTGGGCAAGGACATCCACCAGCTCTCGAAGGGTTACCGGCAGCGCGTGGGCCTGGCACAGGCCATCGTGCACGACCCGGATCTGCTCATCCTGGACGAGCCGACCACGGGCCTGGATCCCAACCAGATCGTGGAGATCCGGAGCCTCATCAAGGAGCTGGGGAAGGAAAAGACGGTCATCCTCAGCACGCACATCCTCAGCGAGGTGCAGAGCACGTGCAGCCGGGTGCTCATCATCAACGATGGGCGGCTGGTCGCGGACGACGCGCCGGAGCGGCTGGGGGAGCGCGAGGGTGGCACGGTCACCGTCGTGCTCGCGTCGCGGACGGGGGCTTCGCTGCATCCGGAGGCGATCCGCTCGACGCTGGCGGGCGTGGCCGGTGTCACGGGCGTGGAGCAGACCGAGGGGGAGGGGAGCGGAACGCTGGGCTTCCGGCTGCGCTACGGCGCCGAGGACATCCGCCGCTCGCTCTTCGAGGCCGCCGTGCGCCATGACCTCTGTCTGCTCGAGGTGAAGCGGCAGCACGTCAGTCTGGAAGAGACGTTCCGCAAGCTCACGGGTGGCGAGGGTCCGCGTGGCCCTCGGGAGCCTCAGGTGCCGCCGTTGGCGGCCTGAGCCCCATCCCAGACAATCGACATCACGAGGTAGAGAATGGGAACGACACTGGCCGTCGCCAGGCGTGAGTTCAGGAGTTTCTTCAACTCTCCCGTCGCGTACATCGTCATCGGCGTGTTCCTGGTCGTGGCGGGGTGGTTGTATTTCAGTACCGTCTTCGTCGCCGGGCAGGCCTCGCTGCGGGCGTTCTTCGGCATCGCCCCGGTGCTGTTCGTCGTCTTCGCTCCGGCGGTGACGATGCGGCTGCTGGCCGAGGAGCGCAAGAGCGGCACGTTGGAGCTGCTCCTCAGCATGCCCATGAGGGACTGGGAGCTGGTGGCGGGCAAGTTCGTCGCGGCGCTGGGCATGGTCGCGGTGGGCCTGCTGTGGACGCTGCCCTATCCGCTCACCGTGGCGAGCCTCACCGCCGAGGGCGCCCGGTTCGACTGGGGGCCCGTGGTGATGGGCTACCTGGGGCTGCTGCTCATGGCCTCCAGCTTCCTGGCGCTGGGGCTCTGGGCGAGCGCCCTCAGTCGCAACCAGATCGTCGGCTTCATCATCGGGCTGTTGCTGTGCTTCGCCTTCTACTTCATCGACAAGTTCGCGATGGTGTTGCCGGAGTCGATCGGTGAGCTGCTCCAGTACCTCTCGGCCGACTACCACTTCACGAACATCGCGCGGGGCGTGCTGGATACGCGCGATCTCCTCTTCTACCTGTCGCTCACGGCCGTGGGGCTGGCGCTGACCACGCGCACCCTGGGCAACGTCCGTCAGTGAGGTTGACGATGAAACCCGGTTCCTCCAATGCGAACATCTTCCTGGCGGCGATCGTCGGCTGCCTGGTGCTGATCAACATCCTGGCCGTGCGCACGTTCGGCCGCTTCGATGCGACCCGAGACGGGCTCTATACGCTGGCCCAGGTCTCCAAGGACACCCTGGCGGGGCTCGAGGATCCCGTCACCGTCACGGCGTACTTCACCGAGGATCTCCCGCCTCCGTACTCGGGCAACGCGCGCTACGTGCGTGACCTGCTCGAGGAGTTCCGCGCCGCCTCCAAGGGCCGGCTCTCCTTCGAGTTCCTGGACCCCATGAGCCAGGAGACGGCCGAGGACCAGGAGACGAAGCGCGAGACGAAGCGTGACATCTTCGGCCGCGTCTTCCGGGAGCCGACCTCCGTGGAGCGCGAGCTGGCGCAGGACGGCGTCCAGCCCGTGGAGATCCGCGTCATCGAGGATGACCAGATGCAGACGAAGCGCGCCTACATGGGCATCGTCATCAAGCATCAGGAGAAGAAGGAGGTCATCCCTGTCGTCCAGGACATCCGGACGCTCGAGTACGATCTCACCACGCTGGTGCGCAAGCTGACGCGCCCGAAGACGCCGGTGCTCGGGGTGGTGCAGGGACACGACGCACCCTCGCTGCACGAGAAGCTCACCCGGCTGCAAACGCTGCTCAGCCAGCTGTACGAGGTCCGCCCGGTGGACCTGTCCGGCAAGGAGCGCGTGGACGCGGACGTGGACGCGCTGCTCGTCATCGGCCCGAAGACGGCGTTCCAGAACAACGAGCTGAAGGCCATCGACCAGTTCGTGATGGAGGGCAAGAGCGTGGCGTTCTTCCTCGACGCCCTCCAGGTGGACCTGAAGACCTTCGCGCCGAGCGAGGCCACGCATGGGCTCGGGCCCCTGCTGGAGACGTGGGGCATCAAGCTCGGGGACAAGCTGGTGGCGGATGTCGAGTCGGCCCAGCTGAGCGTCCAGGAGCGCCGCGCCTTCATGGTCGTCTCGATGCCGGTGCCGTACCCCTTCATCCCGTTGATCGAGCGCTTCGAGGGCGACAGCCCCATCACCCAGGGCCTCGCCGGCGTCTCCCTGCCATTCAGCACGGCCGTCACCGCCACCGCGCCCGAGGGCGCCCAGGCCACGGTGCTCGCGAAGTCCTCGCGCAAGAGCTGGCTGGAGAACAAGCCCTACAACATCGATCCGCGGCGCGACTGGCGCGAGGAGACCATCACGCCAGACGGTCCGCACCCGCTCATGGTGCAGGTGAGCGGGAAGCTCAAGAGCCACTTCGCGGCGGAGGCTCAGACGAGCACCTCCAACGGGACGCCCGTGCTCGCGGAGAGCAAGGGCGAGCCGCGGGTCATCGTGGCGGGCGGCTCGGCGGCACTGTGGGACGACTTCATGGGCCGGCCCAACCAGGCGCTGCTCCTGAACGTGGCGGACTGGCTGCTGCTGGATCCCGCGCTCCTGGCGATGCGCACCCGCGGCATGGCCGAGGCGCCCCTCCAGCCGGAGCTGAGCGCCACCACGCGCAACACCGTGAAGTTTGGCAATGCCTTCGGGATTCCCCTCGCGCTCGCCGTCTTCGGGCTCGTCCGCTGGCGGATGCGGGAGTCGCGTCGGGCCACTGTCACCGTTTGAAGCGGAGCTGAGGAAGAGCCATGAAGAAAGGAACCCTCATCGCCCTTGGCGCGTTCGCCGTGCTGCTCGTGCTGGTGCTCGCCACCCGGGAGCGGAACGTCAGCGTGGGAGTCCGCAAGCTGGAGCTGCCGAAGCTGGACAAGGCCCAGGTCACGGCGCTCGAGCTCTCGGGGGCTCGCAATGTCACCCTCCGCAAGGAGGGGGAAGGCTGGACCGTGGTGGACCCGGGCAAGCCGGACACGAAGTACCCGGCGGATGAGCGCCTGGTGACCGCCGTGGTCGAGGCGCTCGGAGAGGTGAAGAACCCGGACTTCGTCACCGACCGCGCCGAGCGGCTCGCGGAGTACGAGCTGGATGATGCGAAGGGGCTGAAGCTCGAGGTCAGCCAGGGCGGCGGTACGGCCGTGGAGCTGGTGCTCGGCAAGGGCGCCCGGAACGGCGGCGTGTACCTGCGCGAGGCGGGCAGCAACGACGTCTTCGCGCACCGGGGCCGGCTGGACTGGACCGTGCGCAAGGAGCTCGAGGACTGGCGCAGGCGTCAGCTCGTGACGCTCGAGGCGGAGAAGCTCTCCCAGCTCGTCCTCCGCTCGAAGGACGGGGAGAGCGTGACCCTGAAGAAGACCCCGGACGGGTGGGGCCTCGCGGAGGGGACACAGACGCCCGCGGGTTTCCGGTTCAGCTCGCAGGCAGCCGAGCAGCTCGCTCAGCAACTGGCGAGCCTGACCGCGCAGGACTTCCTGGAGGGAGAGGCCGCGGCGGACGCGGCCACGGGGCTCGGCGAGGCGCACGACAGCGTGGAGGCTCAGCTCGAGGACGGCAAGAAGGTGGTGGTGCACCTGGGCCGGCAGCCCGAGGCGAAGGAGGGATCGGCCACCGTCGCGGCCCGGGTCGAGGGAGACGCGCAGGTGTACCAGCTCCCTCAGTACACCGCGTCGCAGCTGCGCAAGCGCCTGGTGGACTTCCGGGACACGAGCCTCTTCGGTTTCGAGCCCCTGAAGGTGACGAAGCTGAAGGTCCAGGCCGGTGGCAGGACGACCGTGGCGGTGAAGGAGGGCGCGAGTTGGAAGCTCACCGAGCCCACGAAGCTCCCGGACGGCTTCGAGTTCGAACCCTCGCAGGTGGACGCACAGCTCGCCTGGCTGCGGAGCCTGCGCGGAAACCGCCTCGTCGAGGGCCAGGTCACGGACGCACAGGCGGGGCTCGCTTCACCGGCCACGCTCGTGGAGGTGACCGTGGACGGCGGGCTCGTGCAGACGCTGCGGCTGGGTAGGGAGGCGCCGGGAGCGGCGAACGGCACGAAGGAGCTGTACGCCCGGACGACGCTCGACTCGCTCACCTACGCCGTGGGGGAGGGCGTGCGGAACCGGTTGGCCCAGGGCGTCGAGTTCTTCAAGCGCCACCCGCAGCCGAACTTCGCCGGGGGCGGGCAGCTCCAGGGCCTCGAGTCGCTCCCGCCCGAGGTGAGGCGGCAGTTGGAGGCACAGCTGCGCGCGAACACCGGACACCCCTGAGCCCTCCCGGGGAGGCTCTGGCCGCGAGGATGAGCAACTGGTCCGATTGGGTGCAGGATCCACCGCCACCTGGCAGTTACCCGTGCGGCTCAAGCTCATCCGCCGGGCTTGTCCCGCTTGCTGCCTCTCCGTCTATCGACAGCGGCGCGCTCCGTTCGTGGCCGGCTGCGCTGGGTTGGCGGTGCGGTGCGGGGTTCTTCTGAGGGCCCTGCTCCATCCTCGGCAGGGTCCAGGGCCCAAGTGCCCTCTTCCCATCGCTTCAAGGCTTCGGAAGCTCCGAACGGAACCAACCCTTGCCCTTTTGCTGCCTTTTCCAAGACTGCTTTTGCCTCTGCCGTCCGATGGCGAAGCAGGAACACGGCGGCCATTACCCGCACGTCCATGCGAGGATGTGAGAACAACACCGCGAGCGCATCGCGCCCGACATCTCCGTGAGAGCGGAGCTGCATGAAAGCGGCCAGCGCTTTTTTTGCATGTTTGTTTCCGGCCCTCGCGTCTCCCTTGAAAATCTCCTCATTCTGAGCCTGTACGTGATGAGCAAACTCTTCAACGAGCTTTTCGAGACTCTTCACCATATCCCACTCTGTACGTTCTTGATTGCAAGCAATCCAAACGCCCGCTGCGCCTCGTAAGACTGACTGCTCAGCCATCCCCGAACGGTCAATGTAGATGAGCCGGCAATATCGTATCGAATCGAGGAGTAGAGGCGGCTCACATTGGTGTGAAGAGTCTTGTCGAGCGCAATGATGTTCTCGGTGTTTTGAAGTGCGTTATCCCCGAACCGCTTCACGTTGCCTTTGGTCTGTTCTACGAGGTGATGCCATTCCTTTCCGGAGCCCGCCGTTCCCATGGCTGACTTGAAGCCACCAAACGACCGCCAGGGCGAGCGCGAGGCTTCGCTTGTCGTCATCCTGAATGAGGGGCCCATCTTCAAACAGCGTCAGGCAATCCCCTGGAGTGCCGCACCGCTCGCAAAAATGCCCATAGGATTTGGCCAGGTCTGATTGCCATGCTTCGCCACACAAGGGCGCGGCAGCCAACGCCAGCCTACGGCCGACATACAACGGGGGGCGAGACGCAGCCACCCGAAGCGGCATGTTGAGCCAAAGCGTTGTCATGGCTGCCGAAAGCTCGGCGTCGCTCACCTGCACCGGCACGAAGTCCGTGGGTAGCTTGGCAAAGAAAGCTTCTACCTCCTGGCTCCCGTCCTCGGCTTCAGCTTCCAGAGCCCACGATTCGAACGAGTCGTGCGGCACGGGTGGACGGAAGCGGGAAGTCGCCAACCCTCCACCCATGGGGGCCCCCGTGGCGCACGCTGTAACCAGCATCAGCGCCGCCAGGGCCAGCGCACCCGCGCGCAGGGGCCACCGTGTGTCCACGGGGCGAGTATCGACAGTATGTCTAGACATTGCAGCACCTCTCCGGGCGAACCGCCCGAGGTGGAAGCCTGAACTCGCGCGCTCCCCAAGGTGACGTTCCCGCCGAGCGAAGGCTCCGGCGAGGCCGGCCACCATGGACTTCCAACCAGGTAGTTACGGCTTCAAGGCGCCGGGGTGCCCTGGAGTTGCCCCGTCTTGATGAGCAGGCGTTCGAGGTCGGCGCGAAGCGGCTCGGCGTGGCTCGCACCCGCGGAGACCGCCTCGGCGAGTGCCGAGATCGCCGCTTTGAGATCCCGTTGGCCGGTCAGGCGGGCGCCGCGGACATGCGCTGCTTCTCCGGGCCCGTCCGCGCCCCGAACGGGAATCTCCGATTGTCCCACGGAGCGGATCGCCTGCAGCAGCTCTCGCTGCTGTGACAGGGGGAAGACATTGCCGCGAGGCGTGGCGTACTCGAGGTAGAGGTTGTCGTCCGTCGAGACGAACCCCGAGGGCCGCCCCGAGTCCAGATACCGCTGGATGTACGCCTCGACGCCCTGCTCGCTGAGCAAGGCCTCGCCGGCGAGCATCATGAAATCGCCGGCCGGGATGTTGTTCGCGGCGAAGGTCCCCCGAAGCCTGTCCGACAACGCGCGAACGCGTGCGTAATCGATCACGATGGGCTCGCGCGAGGCGATGATCTGTCCTTGCCGCCCGCCATAGAAGAGCGCGACGTGCGGCAGCTCCTGGCGGACGGTCTGGAGGATGACCGCCAGGTCTCGAGGGGTCATGTGATGCAGCTGCACCCACTGCTGGAGCAACCCCTTCGGCTTCAGACGGTCCTTCACCAACGCGTAGAACTCGCGGTTGTAGAGGTCCGCTTCGCCGGCGATCCAGATGCTGGAGACCTCGATGGTGATCAGGTCATACTGCTGCTGACTGAGCATCAGCATGTTCCGCCCGTCGGCGTAATGAACCTGAACGCGCGGCGAATCGAGGGTTCCCTTGTTCACCTCCCGGAAGTGCTCACGGGCGGCGCGCAGGATGTCCGGAGACAGCTCGGCGGCATCGATATGCTGGAAGGGTGATGCGGCGAGCACGGCGACCGAGGTGCCAGTGCCCACGCCAATGAGCAGGGCCCGCTCGAAGCTGTCCTCGAACAGCAACGGAATCTGCGAGAACCGGACCTGCGCCACCATCTCGCCGCCGTTGTTGCCCTGGAACTTGCCGTTGCTGAGGAGCACCTTGCGCGGGGGGGCCTCGCTGTATTGCACCACGGTCGTCATTCCCGATTGAACGCTCTCGGCGGCGTACAGCAGCTTGCCCCCCTGGAAGTACTGCGAGAGGAAGTAGACGTTTTCTCCGGACGTGAGCCGCAACATGTCCCAGCCGGGAAGCGCGAACCCAACCACCATCACCGCCACCGTCGCCGCCATGAGTCTCGGACGGCCACGGAAGCAGAACAACGCGATGACGCAGCCCGCGGAGATCAGGAGGAGCAGCGTGCCCCTGCTCCCGAGGAACGGCAACACGCCGAACCCCGTCACCAATGAGCCGAGAACGGCGCCCGCGGTGTTGAGCGCCGTCATCCCACCCACCGCATGTCCGAGGTCCCGATTGGCGGCGGCGACGCGCAAGAGCAGGGGAAAGAAGATTCCCAACAGCAACGCCGGAGGGAGCAGGACGAGGGCGGCGGCCAGGAAACGCACCAGCTCGCGTCCGGCGAAGGTCGTCACGTGGGGGCCCACCGCCGAGAAGACCCCTGGAATCTTGTCCCACACCGGGAGCGTCGCCAGGACGGCCACCGACACCGAGAGCTGCACGTAGCCGATGTGACTCCACTCGACCGAGCGCAGCTTCATCCGGGAGATGATCGCCGACCCCAGCATCAGTCCGAGCAGGAACAGGGACAGCATCATGCCGAAGGCGTAGGCGCTGCTTCCGATGACCAGGCCGTTGAGCTGCGTCCAGACGACCTCGTACGCGAACACCGAGAACCCCGACCAGGCCGCCGCCGCCAGGAGCACCCGGTTCGCGATCGGTGGTTCCGAGGCCTCCTGCGCCTGAGGCGGCGCCTCGGGCCCGTCGCGCAAGAGAACGGCGAGCGCTCCCGCGAGCGCGCTGAAGGCGGCGCCGAGCCACAAGGTCTTCGACAGCCCGAGGTTCGGCAGCAGGAGATACGTCGCCGACAGCGAGCCGAGAAACGCGCCCAGGAGGTTCAAGGTGTAGAGCGTCGTCGTCGCCCGTGCCACCTCCGCCGCGCCGACGAGCTTCGAGACCGCGCGCGCCATGGCGGGAAGCGTGCCGCCCATCAGAAGGGTGGGGGGCAGTGCGAACAGCAGCGCCAGGACGAGGCGGAGCACGATCAGCCCGGTCGCGTGAGGGTCCGCGCCGCTGGCCATCCGCACGAACACGCTGGAGAGCACCCCCGTCAGCGCCGGGGTGAGGAGCGCGTACACGGCGATGCCGAGCTCGAGCACACCATAGAGGCGCAGCGGACGGGCCACCCGATCCGCGAGCGCGCCGAACAGCCGCGCACCCAAGGCGATGCCGCCCATGTAGGCGGCGAGCACCGTGGCGGACGCGAACGCCGTCACACCGAAGACGCGAGCGAACTCCCGGTGGAGCGCGACCTCATAGATGAGTCCGGCGATGCCCGAGAAGGTGTAGAGCGAGAACAACTGCAAGCGCGAGGTCGCCTTCATGCCGCCGCGACTGTAGCGTGCGCCACGGGGCGAACCAATGCCGCATTACGGGTACTTCCGTCGCTCTTCTCAGCACCCCGTGTCGAGCAGGGTGCTGCGGTAGACCGTGAGGTTCCCGGAGGGGGAAGCCACGAACGTGAGCCACGAACGGGGCGGCAGGGGCAGATCCACGCAACAGACGCGAATCGGCCGCGTGCGCGCGATGGACTCGAGGGCGTCCAGAACCTTCTCGAGCCGATCGCCACTGAAGGGGCAGTACAGGAAGAAGATCGACCCGATGGTGATGCGGCCGGTGAGCACCGCCGCATCGCCCTGGACCGGCGAGAAGCGCAACGCGCTCAGGCGCGTGGCGAGGTCACGTGAGGCGTGGACGAGCTCGGGCTGGATCTCGATGCCAATCGCCGAGGCCCCGGTCAGGAGGTGCACCAGCGCGGCGGCCCGCCCCACGCCCGAGCCCACGTCGACGAACACGTCGGACGCCTGCACCTCCGCGCACTCCACGATTCGAAGGAGCGCATCGACAGGGCAGGGGAGGTAGGGAACGCAGCCTGGCGGAAGCTCGGGGCCATCATCGGGAAACGAGTCGAGCCCCAGGACCTGGTCGAGCCAGGCATCCCGCTCGGAGGGAGGAACGCTCATCAAGGCCGTGCGGAACACGGCCGGGGTGGACTGCGCGTTCAAGAGCAGGGAGCGAATCCACTCGGCGCTCTCGCGGTGCGTTTCTTCCACGGGTACCAACGTACCGGACCTCTGGCGTCACGTCGAGCCCCGCTCTGGCACCGGGAGTGAAGTGTCAACCCCAGATGCGTGCGCCTCTGTCGGGGCAGGAGGGAGGGATTCCACCGGTGCCGCGACGACCGCCGACGCCGCCGCGCGCTGGAGCGGCCTTCGGTTCGACAGGTGCGACGCCACGGCGATGAGTGGCACCACCCCGGCGCCCACGAAGGGAACCAGCTGCAACAGCGAGAAGGCCAGCAACAAGCCGGCGCGAACGGCGCGTGCCACGAGCCGGTGCTTCCATCGCCCGTGCGCGGCCACCGCGTTGGCGCTGGAGAGACGCAGCACGCACAACCCCGCCACCAGCCCGATGATCGGCACCGCGCCGATGAGCGCGAGCGGGAGCAGAATCCGCAGCAACGCGCGATCCGCCGCCCGCAAGAACATCCGGATGTCGTCCGGAGCGGGAAAGGCCCTGGCGCCGCACCGCGCACAGCACGCATCGGGCCCGCCCGCTTCGAGTGGCTCGGCACAGGCACGGCAGCGGCAGCGGGCGAGCAGCGCGAAGACGTGGGCCTGCGTGTCCGCGGCCGGTGCGCGCGTGGTGCGGCCAATCATATCCAGTGCACTCGGATCGCGCGGCGCACCACAACCTGGGCAGCTCAGCGCCGCGCGATGTGTCGACGTGGCACAGGCAGGGCACGCGATACGCTCCGACTCCTCCCGCGCACGGAGGATGCGCCAGGCCCAGGTGACCAGCCCGATGATCGGCAGCACGGCGATGGTCGCGGCCGTCGGTGCGAAGGCGCACAGCGCAATCCCACCCATGACGAAGAGCATCTCTCCCGCATCCAGCACCAGGAGGACGCCCAGTTCATCCGCGCCCGGGATGGCTTCCAGCCCCTGGCGGATCCGCGTGCGCGCCCGCGCGAACGCGAGTGTCAGCGCGCCCATCGCGCCCACCACCAGGCCTCCGAGGATGAGCTCCGAGGTGGGACGCTCGGCCGAGGAGGCGAAAGCCCCCACCCGGTAGCCCGCGAAAACCATCCCGGACACCGTGGCTGTCGCGACGGCGGCGCGCCAGCGCCACGAGCTCGAGCGCGGCCACACCGCTTCGACGTGGTCCCACGCGAAACGCTGCACCAACGAGACGGCGAAGAGGGTTGCAATCACCACTTTCGCCAGGAACGTGGAATAGGGCGCGGCGTCCCGGCCACCCGCGCCCGCCTCGAATGAGCCGAGTGCCATGAGCAGAACGGCGACGGAGGAAGCCACCAGGGGTCGGCTCCCGAAGTACGGCACCGCGGCCAGGATCGCCAGGATACTTCCCACGCCATCTCCTCTCGCTTTGCCACTGGTCGACAGCGTGGAACCCACTTTGGAGCGCCGCGCTACCCGGGGTCAACAGCAGCTGATCGATCTTCATGTGGCGTCCAGCAATGGTCATGGGGGAACAATCATGCGGGACCGGATGACGCTGGCCGCGACCCGCCAGGTCATCCACACGCAGGGAGAAAATCATGCGCATTCTGTCCGTGTTGACGCTTCTGCTGCTCTCCACCCCGGCACTCGCGGAGGAAACCCGCGTGGTGGTGCGGGCCCGGGCCCGTGACGGCAAGTTCGTCGGTACCTCGATGGGGGGCGCCCAGGTGGTGCTCCGCGATGCCGAAACCGGTCAACTGCTCGCCCGGGGCGTCACCTCCGGCACCACGGGCGACACCCAGCGGCTGATGAAGCAGCCCTACTCCCGTGGCACGCAGCTCGCCGACGAGAAGAGCGCGAAGTTCGAGGCAACGCTCGCGCTCGACGAGCCCAGGCTGGTCACGGTGGAGGTGTCCGGCCCCGAAGCCCAGCGGCAGGCCCGCATCACCAGCTCCACCCAGGTCTGGGTGATTCCGGGCAAGCACCTCACTGGCGACGGCATCATCCTGGAGCTGCCGGGATTCGTGGTGGACGTGCTCGAACCCAGGGCCCACGAGTTCATCAGGCTCGAGGGCAAGCCTCGCAACGTCCCCATCCGCGCCAACCTCGTATTGATGTGCGGCTGCCCCACCGAGCCGGGGGGGCTCTGGGACTCCAGCAAGTACGAGCTCCGGGCCGTGGTGAAGCGCGACGGCAAGCCCGTGACCAGCGTGCTCCTCTCCTACGCGGGCAAGACGAGCGCCTATGAGGGCCAGCTTTCCGTCCAGGAGAAGGGGGCCTACGAAATCATCGTCACCGCGTACGATCCGAACACCGGCAACACCGGTGTGGACCGCACCTCGTTCGTCGTCGAGTAGCCGGAGGTCGTCACCCGCCTGGCGGCACGGGGATGCGGAACAATCTTCCCGTGCTGGTGCCGGCGAACAGGGCGGGAGGCTGCGTCGAGGCCGCCAGCGTGACGGCCCTGGCGCCATCGGGCAGTGGGATGCGCGGCATGCGCTCGCGTGTGAGCACGTTCATGCCGGTGAGCGCTCCGTCGTCGAGCCACCACAGGTGTTTGTCGTCCGTCCATGCGGCGGGAGATGCGCTGGGGGCCACCTCGAACTCCTGGCCACTCTCCCCATCGCAGACGGTGAGCGCGCCCGAGGAGGAGAGAGCCCAGGCGATGTAACGGCCATCCGGGGAGAACCGCGCGGGCTCCTTGGATGACAGCCGGTGCTGCTGCACCCCGGAGGCACACCGCCAGGGACCGGCCACTCCAGGGGGAGAGCGGCCGTCCCACTCCATCACGTCCCCGGCATGCACGTACCGCAAGGTGCCGGGCCGGGTTCCCGCCATGAACAGCTCGTCCCGCACTTTCTGCCAGTCCGGAACCGGCCCTCCACGGAGCGAGCCGTCGGCGTTGTACGCGCCGGAGGAGCCGCCGAACCAGCCGCTGCCGCTGGCCCAGGCGCCTCCAGTGAACTCCACCTCCGTCATCGCGATGGGTGCTCCCGAGACGCGGAAGATGACGAAGGGAGCCTCCGGGCCCAGTGGCAGGAAGACGAAGCCCGCCGTTCCGTCCGGGCTCAGCGCCAGCAGCCACAGGTCATTGCGCAAGCTGCCCCGCCAACTCCACACCTCCGCTCCCTCCGGCAGGTGCACCACGCGGTAGTCGAAGACCGCATCGGGTAGCGCCCACCGGGTGAAGAGCAGGGTGCCGTTGGCGGAGACCCGGAGCTGCTCCAGCCGGCCGTCCTGGAGGCCTCGCGGCGCGGGCAGCTCGAGCGGCTCCACCGGTGGGGAGGCGGCTGGGGCTCCCTCCGTCGCGGCGCCATGCCGGCAGTGGGTGAGCAGGGCCCCGGCCAACGCCAGGGCGGCAAGGGGCAGCGCTCTCACGGTCGGCTCCGGGGGTCTACTGGGCGTTCAGCGCCGCATCCAGGTAGTCCCTGCGCCGCTCGAAGCGATCCTGCGGGACGCCCCAGTCGCCGGTCATCCGGGTCTCGTCGGCGAGCAGGTCGCGCAGCCCCTGGAGATCATTGGCGACCATGAGGGGTTGAATCTCCTTGCGGGTGGCGGGCGTGTAATCGCCCCGGTAGATGAGGTCCACGGCGACGTCCTTGATGGCGGGGTCCAGGTTGTCCCAGTCGACGCTGCCGTACTTCGCGACCGTGTCGGGCTTGTTGGAGATGCGCTGCACCTCCGACTCGTAATGGTCGTACACCGTGCTGAACAGGTTCTTCTGCGCCAGGGGGGTGATCTCGATGGCCTTGACGTCCTCGCGGGCGACGAAGTCAGCGGCCTCCTGGCCGCTCAGGCCCGCGCCCTGGGCGAGGAGCTCGGCATCGGCCTGGGGCACGCCCGCGGCGGTCAGGTCGGAGATGACGGTCTCCGCCGAGCGATGCTTCATGTCGTAGCCGCGGCCGATGGTGGCTCCAGAGGCGCCTCCCGGCCAGTGGGCCTCGCGGCTGAAGTAGGCACCCCGCGTCTCGAGCCCCTCGGCATCGAACGTCAGTTGCCCCTCCGGGACGGTGAAGTCGTCGACGAAGGTCTGCGGCGTGGGGCTCAGCGGGGTGGCCTGGAGCAGCTCGGGCATCTCCGTGAAGGCCTTGGCCGCATCGAAGGGCGCCGTGGTGAGCCCCGCGTTGTTGATCGACGTGGGCGACATGAGGTTGGGCATCCCCGCGAGGTTCCTGGCGGGCTCGAACGTGCTCCGATCGAAGTTCACCGAGGGCTGCGTGGAGACGGCCTTCGCGGTGACGGCATTCGCGGTGACGGCGTCCGCTGCCGCCTTGCTGGAGGTCGAGGTCGAGGAGACGGAGTTCGAGGAAGAGCGAGAAGACGAACCGCCGACGGAATCAATGCCCATGGACCACCTTCTGGGGACGGGAGTGAGTATGGGTGGGTATCATACTCACCGTGTGGGTCCATGTCGACCGTCATCCGAGATGAAGGCCACGGTCCTGGCAGTGAGCCGAGCCCGGATTCGTCCCAGGTGACGCGTCCCGGTGGTGGCTGACGCGTCAATGACCGGGGCTGACGCGTCAATCGGGTGCCGCCGCCGCGGCTTCAATGCGAGCTCCAGAGGGAGCGCGGACTGACGCCCCCCTGGCATATCGGTTGCTTTGAGCCACGCCAGGCGGGACGAACTCCTCGCCATGAACCCGATGTCTGGGTTCAACGAAAACGAGCATCAGCGGTCTCGAATCCCAGTCACTCCACCTGCATTCGCAAGAAGGAGCTGTGAGCACATGGCCACCATCACTTTCCTGATCGATTCCACGAAGCTTCCCAAGGGCGGGTCCTCCATCAGCGCTCCGGTCGCCGTGGGCCATCCCCCGTTCATCCTGAACGGTAGCCCGCAGAACCCGGAGTACCAGGTGCCCGTCAAGGGCGGGGAGAAGGTCCTCATCTACACGGAGGAAGCGAATCATTCCCAGACCGTGAAGATCGCGCCCTGCGGCATCATCGCGCATACGTTCAAGGGGGAGAGCCTCAACCCCAGCACCATGAAGGACCCCGCGCAGCGGCCCATCGACGTCCCCAACTTCGACATGGACCCGGGTCCCTCGCCTGATTTCATCCAGTACCTCGCCGAGGATCCGCAGTGGGCGCAGTCCCCCGGTAACTGGCCGTACTGGGCCAACAATCCCTATATCTCGGACGACGTCCAGGCGAGCGTCACGCGGACCTACGTCCCGTACGTGACGTTCAACGGGAGCAGCCTCGTGAGCGGTCTGTTCCAGTACGGGTTGGTGTACGCGCTGACGAGGGATGGGAAGAGCGTCGAGTACTTCTACTTCGACCCCTTCCTCAACATCAACGCGTGAAGCTGAGCGCGCGGGCTGGATGCCATTGAGCGTGTCCGGGGGGATCACCCCCGGGCAGCGATGGACACTCGACAGGAGCGTCAGCACGCTGGCGGATACCCGCCAGCTCGTTTTGATGGTGAGTCTCTCCCCTCTTTGGTTATTTGACCTCCAAGGACCCCCCCACGCTTCTGTCCTGGAGAGCGTTCCATGCGAACCTTGTCGATGACCATCCTCCTCGCCGCCGTCCTGTCGGGCTGTAGCGGCAAGACCCCCAACCCCCCGGTCGATACGCCGCAGACTCCCGGGGAACCCCAGACCCCCGAGGAACCCCTTCCCAGCGGCCCGCCCGTGACTCAGGGCCCTCCCAACGTGCCCGAGTTCGAACCGGCCTTCCCCGGTCAGACGCGCGTTCCGGCCATCCAGACGAAGACGGCCTTTCAGGTCACCGAGATCGCCTCGGGCTTCAGGAATCCCTGGGCCATCGCCTTCCTCCCCGATCAGCGCATGCTGGTGACGGAGAAGCCCACCGGCTCGCTCTACATCGTCACGCCCCAGGGCGTGAAGTCTCCCGCCGTCGCGGGTCTGCCGCGCGTGGATGGCCGTAACCAGGGCGGTCTGCTCGACGTGGAGGTGGGGCCCGACTACGCCCAGAGCGGCCTCATCTACTGGACCTATTACGAGCCGCGCTCGGGCGGCAATGGCCTGGCGGTGGCACGCGCGAAGCTCGTGGAGGGTGAGCAGCCGCGTGTGGAGAGCGTGCAGGTCATCTTCCGCATGATGCCCACGCTCGAGTCGACCCTGCACGCGGGGGGACGGCTGGTGTTCACCCCCGACGGCAAGCTGTTCGTCACGCTCGGCGAGCGCTCCATCCTCGAGGGCCGGGTGCAGGCGCGCGATGTGAAGAGCCACTTCGGCAAGGTCGTCCGCATCAACCCCGACGGCTCGGTGCCCGATGACAACCCGTACGTGAACACCGAGGGCGCAAAGCCGGAGATCTGGTCGGTGGGGCACCGCAACATCCTGTCGGCGGCGCTCGATCGCCAGAACCGGCTGTGGACGGTGGAGATGGGGCCGCGCGGAGGAGACGAGCTCAACCGCCCCGAGGCGGGCAAGGACTACGGCTGGCCCACCATCGGCTATGGCGAGGAGTACTCGGGCGCGCCCATTCACGAGAGCACGCAGGGCCCGGGCATGGAGCAGCCCGTGTACTACTGGGATCCGGTCATTTCGCCCTCGGGGATGACCATCTACACCGGGGAGCTCTTCCCCGAGTGGCGCGACAACGTCTTCATCGGAGGCCTGTCCAGCCAGGCGCTGGTGCGGCTGATGATGAGGAATGACCGCGTGGTGGGCGAGGAGCGGCTGCTCACGGACCTGGGCGTGCGCGTCCGCGAGGTGGTGCAGGGCCCCGAGGGAGCGCTCTACCTGCTCACCGACGCGACCAACGGCAAGCTGCTCAAGCTCACCCCGCGCTGAACCGGCCACGGCGCGGGCGGCTCATTTCACCGGCCCTGGCCCAGGCCCCTCCACCAGCGGCAGCTCGAGGGTGAAGGTGGCGCCCTGGCCGGGGCCGGGGCTGTCGCAGGTGAGCCGCCCGTGCAACTCCCCGGCGGCCAGGGCGCTGATGTGCAGGCCGAAGCCATGGCCTGTCCTCTTGGTGGTGAAGCCCTGCGTGAACAGGCGCGACAGGTTCTCCGGGGCGATGCCCACGCCGTTGTCCTTCACCTCGATGAGCACCCGCTCTCCGTCGGGCGCCGGCCGGATGCCGATGCTCAGCCGCTTGTCCTCGCGCGGGCTGTCCATCAACGCATGGCGCGCGTTGCTCAGCAGGTTGACGAGGATCTGCAGCAGCTTGTGCCGATCCACGGAGAGCAGCGGCACCGGGGCGTAGTCGCGCTCGACGCGGATGCCCTGTTGCTCGAAGGACGCGGCGTGCAGTCGCAGCGCCTCGTCGATGAGGGCGGGCATGGCCACCTGCTCCCTCACGCCCGCGGAGCTCGCATGCCGCTGCTGCATGCTGACAATGGACTTGATGTGCTCCACGCCCTCGCTCAGGGAGCGCATCTCCTGGAGCAGGGTGTCGCGCTCCTCCTCCATCTGCTCGGACAGGGCCAGGAGGAAGGCCGGGAACTGCTGGCCCCGCGGATCCCGGGTGAAGAAGGTGGACAGGTCCACGGTGTGCTCGCGCAGGAGCTGGGCGGCCCGGGTCAGGCTGGAGACACGCGACAGGCGCAGCCGATCCATGACGAGGCTGGTGGAGACGTTCACGCTGTTGAGGGTGTTGCCCACGTTGTGGAGCACGCCGGTGGCGATCTCCGCCATGCCCGCCTGCCGGGACACGTCCATCAGCGTCCGGTGCATCTCTCCCAGCCGGGCCTCGGCCTGTCGGCGGGGGGTGATGTCCCGCGCGAAGAGCGTCAGCCCCACGACTTTTCCGTCCCCATCCCGCAGGGGGCTGAGGCTGATGTCCATGAGGTGGCGTGCGCCCCGCACCTCGAACTCCTCCTCGAACCGCTCGCGCTGGCCGGCGTGCACCCTGGCCACGTGAGGGGCCCAGCGCTGCCGGCGCTCCGGCTCCATCCAGAAGGGCCGACCCACCACGGGCTCCTGGCCGAACCGCTCGAGGTGCATCTGCCTCGCCGCGGAGTTGGCGGTCAGCAGGAGGCCCTTCCTGTCCAGGGAGAGCACCGGATCCTCCGTGCTCTCCACGAGGGTGCTGAGCTTGTTCTCACTCAGTTGGAGCGCCTTCAGCGCCCGCTCGAGCGAGCCCTGGGCGGAGTCGCGCGCGGCGTTGTGCAGCGAGCCCACGCCCCAGGCTCCCACCAGGGCCAGGGCGGCGAAGATGTGCCCGAACCACATCAGATAGGGGGAGGGAGGCGGGATGGCGGGTTGGGAGAAGGTGACGTAGAGCGGGTAGCCCAGGCAGAGGGCTCCGATCAGGAGCAGGGTGATGAACAGCCCCACGCGAGCGCCGGACAGGTACACGGCGATGATGGGGCCCAAGGTGCAGACGGCGTGGGTGCTGACGAAGGGAGCATGGCCCACGAAGGCGGCGGTGATGAGCACGAGCGACAAGGCCATCAACAGCAGAGCCGTGGGCGGCTCGATGGTGGCCGAGCGGCGCGTGAGCAGCAGGACGCTGGCGTAGATCAGGCTGGCGGCGAGGCTGGGGTAGGGGGGCAGGCCCGACGAGACGGCCGCCACCGTGTAGAGCAGGTTGAACACGACGAAGAAGCAGGCGGCGCCCACCACGAGCCGGTAGCGGACGAGATCCGTGGGCGACCCCTGGCGCAGGGACTCCGAGAGCAGGGAGTCCAGCCGTTCCAGGAGCCAGGAGCGAAAGGCGGGGGGCGGGGGAGAAGGAAGGGGTTCCATGGCCGGGCACGCGAGCAGGGGGCCGACATCCGCCGCCTGCCCGGAGGAGTATAGGAAGGATGGACGTCCCGTTGAGGGGAAGCGGGCTGAGTGGCGATATTCGACAGCAGGCAGGCTGCCACCTTTCGCACGCGGGTGCGCGGGCCTAGGTTGAGCAAGAAGAAGGCCGCGGGCAAGAAGACGGCGGCTCGCAAGAAGTCCGCGCGCAAGTCATCCTGAGGACTTCCAGCAGGGCAAGGTGTGCACCGGCCACCCCTGCGGGACGAGGGGTGGAGCCGAGGCAATCGATTGCAAGACATCGCAGGCAAATCAAAGCAAGGCATTTGGGCCGAATATGCGCTTGACACTCCCATTCGGCGGAGGCCATGCTGATGTCATGAAGAAAGCCAATGACAATAAAAGAGAGTTGTCGCGCGAACAGCGTGAAGCGCTGCTCAAGGCATTGAAAGCCCGTTTCGAGAAGAACATGAGCCGCCACAAGGGGCTTGAGTGGGCCAAGGTACAAGCAAGGCTGGAAGCCAGTGCTGAAAAGCTGTGGTCGCTCAACGAAATGGAAAGAACTGGCGGCGAACCGGACGTCGTTGGTCACGATAAAAAGACGGGCGAATACCTTTTCTATGATTGTTCGGAGGAGACTCCCAAAGGCCGCAGAAGTGTTTGTTACGACCGTGAAGGGATGGATTCAAGGAAGGAACATAAGCCAGAGAACAACGCCATGGATATGGCCTCTGACATGGGCATCGAACTCTTGACGGAAGAGCAATATCGAGAGCTGCAGGAGCTTGGAGAGTTCGATACGAAGACGTCGAGCTGGGTGAAGACACCTCCCGATATCAGAAAGCTCGGCGGCGCCCTCTTTTGCGATTGCCGCTACGACCATGTCTTCGTGTATCACAACGGTGCGCAATCCTACTATGCCGCCAGGGCGTTCCGTGGCTCGCTGAGAGTCTGAGCTCGCACGAAGCGCCTTGGGGGACCGCAGCCGGTCAGTCCACCCTTGATGCGATGAGGGCGATGTTGCGAGGGGAGAGGCGCGGTTCGAAGACCTGCAGGAGCTCGACCCGAAAGCCCATCTCCTCGAGGAGGAGCGCGCGATCGAGCAGAATCACGAGCTCCAGCGCCCTCGCGAAGCGATCCCTCAGCAGATGACAGAGGAAGATGCGCCTCGCCTCGGGGCGAACGGACGATTCGAAGGAATTCAGCTCGGCTTCCGTCATGCCGACATCGAGTCGCAGGCGCTCCAGGCGATCACGCGCATAGACGGCGAAGCTCCCGGCATAGAGCGCCTTGGGTGCATCCCCCGCCCGCACGAAGCCGAGCTCGGGAAACTTCCGCCTCAGCAGGAGATCGAGCGCGAACCGTTGCTCGTTGACGCGCTTCATCAGCGCGAACTCGGCCTCGGTCTTGTGGTGTCGCCCACGGGTCGCCAGGAACAGGGCACGCCGGGTGAGGGGAAGCGCATGGGCCTTCCCGAAGCGGGAGGCAGGGTAGTCCCGTGCGGCATCCATCTGGTCGTAGCAACAGCCGAAGTTCAGGAGGAGCCCTGCCTCCTGGCTCTTGCGAATCTGCGTCAGCGCGAGCGACCCGCAGGTGTGTAGGCCAATCGAGACCCGGTCCTGACCGGAAAAGAGCGGATCAATCCCGTCCTGCGGCCCGTCCTCGACGGAGGCGTGGATGAAACACAGCTTTTCTTGGGGCAGGGTCCGGGCCCTTCGCAGCCAGTCCCGGCCTTTCTCCTGCAAGGCCGCATCACGATCGATGCTGTGGAAGGTCCAATCGAAGGTCCTGACACAGAGACGCGCGAGATGCCCCATGCCGCCACCGATGTCGACCGCCTGGCGAATCGTCCTCGTTCTCGGCGCGAGCAGGGCGAGGACCCGCTCGATCTCATGGACCTTCTTGGCGTTGAGTCCCTGCGCGTCCGAGGTCGTCAGGCGTTGAATGCCTTCATGCCAGGACAGCGCTGTCAGCTCACGAAGCTCGAGCACGAGCGACTGCAGTGACCGGGGCGGCTCACCTGGAAGCTCCCCAGCATCCAGCATTCTTTCGCCCTCTTCGTCGAGGGATTCAGCGTAGGGCAGCCAGGATTCGGGATGAGCGGCTCCGGATTCCGGCCAATTCTGGAGGATGGAACGTGACCAGATCCCGGACCACGGTCTGAGCAGGTCGGTGAGCGCTTCCAGCCGATGTTGAAGGTTCATCCTTGATGTACGACGCCACCCGGGGCACCAGGCCTCCTATACGTACTATCCCTCAACGGCTCCCCCCATGCGTCCTATTCGTTTACAGCGCGTGGCAATCATCGTGTCGTTGCCCGCGGTGCGGGAGGCCATCGCCAAGGCTCGGCCGATCATCGCCGGGTTCGACAACCGGGTAGAGACCGTCCCCGTCAGCGGGCTGGGTCTCCAGGGCGCGAAGTAGCGGCCGCCGAAAACGACTCCGCCTCCCGGTTTGACTGGAGCGGGAGGCGGAGGGGCCTGCTGCGCGGTGTTCGCCGGGTCGTCAGTCCGGCATGGAGCCGCCGATGGAGACCCAATCACCCCAGGTGTTGTTGGCCCAGCCCTTGACCCAGACGGCGTTGTCGGTGCCGCGAGCGTAGATGTGGTTGGTGTTATGGAGCTCAGCGGTCGAGGGCCGTGCGGGCGGGCTCGCGGGGCATCAAGCCGTTGAACTCGTAGATGAACGCACCGTTCTCGGTGACGTCCACGGTGCAGGCGCCCGCGCGGGAGAGCTCCTCGAGCACTTCCTTGGCTTCGGTGAACGAGAGCTGACTGCCCGCCGCCACCTCGGCGATGGTGACGCGGCCCCCGTGCTGCTGCGCGCAGGCGAGCACGGCCCGCTCGATGTCGCGCGCACCCAGGGCGGGACGCACCACGACGGGCGCCTCCCTCAGCTCGGGCGGCAGCTTCGCGCGCCGCGCGGAGCGGATGAGGGACAGGCCTCCGAGCACGAAGAGGGCGGCGATGATGAACCCCGTGACCGTGTGGTCCGCCGTGCCGTTGAGCAGGTTGTCGATCTCCGCGCCGAAGCCAATGACGCCGAAGGCGGCCAGCGCCCAGCCGATGATGCTCTTCATGCAACCCCCATCGCGACGGGACGCCCATCCGTCCCCCTCGTGGGTTCATAGCAAAAGACGCCGTTGAGATTGCCGGGCTTTCCAGGTGGTCCCCGACGGGATTCGAACCCGTGGAGGAGGGGGGCCCCAAGTCCGCGACGGCACACGCCTTTCTCTGAATCGCGAGTGAATCCGGGCACTTCGAGTCCCCTCCAATCCTGAAGGGATTTTGGAGATCACACAGTGTCGCACACGCCACAAGGCCCTACCCGGCGGATGCATGGCACGAGCACCTCGGTGTTCGCATGTTTCGCCCGAGTCCGGCATCCGGGTAGACACTCACGGGCCCATCGCGAACGCCGAGCTCCGTCGAGGATGCAGCTCCACCTCTGACCCTGGAGAAGAACGATGCGCATTTCCGGGCTGTGTTCCCATTCTGTCTCTCACTGGAGTTCCCTGCTGCTCGTGGTGGCGGCCATCGTTCCCGGTCTGTCCTTCGCGAGCCCACCGGCCGAGGAAGGCGAGACACGGACCGGGCTGTACGGCCACGCGGACGAAGGGACGGGCGGTTCTTCCACGCCATCAGGCGCGGAGGACTCGTCCACCTGGCCACGCCTCGGAGGTCACGTGGGGCTCGCCGTGCCCATCGTGAAGATCGCCACGGGTGGCACCACCGCGATTGGCGCGGACTTCCTCCAGATGGGTATCGCGTCCGGCGTCACCATCAAGCTGGATGAGCGCTGGGCGATTGATCTCGAGGGCGTCGGTTACACGA
This sequence comes from Archangium violaceum Cb vi76, assembly GCF_000733295.1. Lineage (GTDB taxonomy): Bacteria > Myxococcota > Myxococcia > Myxococcales > Myxococcaceae > Archangium > Archangium violaceum. Next base: position 22,981 of record NZ_JPMI01000035.1, read on the forward strand.
CCTGGCAGTTCGCCGATGGCGGGACTTCGGCCAGGGCCAGCACGTCCTTCCTGGTGGATCCCGGCGTCGTCTACAACTGCGGCTCCTTCGCGACCGGCCTTCGCGCCGGCGTGCAGATCGGCGAGGGTGTTCCCTTCAACCTGGGGTTGATTCCCCTCGTGAACGTCGGCCTCTTCCCCTTGGGGAAGTTCAAGTGGTTCGCCGAGTTGGATCTGCCGTTCTTCGTCTTCGGGGAACCCGGGAGCAGCGCCACGGTGAGCTTCTCGCCGCAAATCCAGACGGGCGTGAGCTTCTGAAGCGTTCACCAAGGGCCCGGGACCGCTCCACGTGCTCGTGCTCGGGTGGATGTCCTTGAGGCGATGCACGCTCGGAAACGCATGGATACGTCCTCCAGCCGATTCAGGACCTGGTCCCCGACGGGATTCGAACCCGTGGGCAGGGCGATAGGAAAACTCAAGCAGGACGCGCTGTTGCCCGGACGGTGAAGCCACCATCAGGATATGCTCGCCCCCTGGTGCCCCCACGAACCGCTCCCACCAGATTGCTCGTCTTCCTGCGCCACCGCTGGCACGGGGTGTCTCCGTCGGCGCTGCTCGCCCTGAGCTTCGCGATCCTCATCACCCTGGGCACCGCCGGCCTCATGCTGCTGCCCGGCATGTACCGCCGCGAGCCGCTCGGCTTCCTCGACGCGCTCTTCACCATGACGAGCGCCACGTGCGTCACCGGGCTCACCGTGGTGGACACCGCCACCTGGTTCACCCGATGGGGCCAGCTATGGATCCTCCTCTTCATCCAACTGGGTGGCATCGGGCTCATCACCCTCACCACCCTGGTCATCGGCGCCGTCGGGCGGCGGCTGTCGCTGCGCAGCGAGGTCATCGTCGGAGCCCCCATCGACTACGCCCAGCGGCAGAACGTGACGAACCTGGCGTGGGCCGTCACCCGCTTCACCCTGCTGGCCGAGACCCTGGGCGCCTTCGCCCTGTGGCTGGTGTGGCTCCCCCGCTTCGGCGCGAGCGAGGCCGCCTGGCACGCCGTCTTCCACTCGGTGAGCGCCTTCTGCAACGCGGGCTTCTCCACCTTCAGCGACTCGCTGATCGGCATGGCGGACCAGCCCCTCGTGCTGCTCATCATCTCCGTGCTCATCATCCTGGGCGGCCTGGGCTTCCTCAGCGGTGAGGAGACGTTGCGCTGGTGGCGCGGCCGTCACCTGCGCGGGCGGCAGCGGATGTCCGTGCACACCTTCGCGGCCCTGTGGGTGACGGCGATACTCCTGGTGGGCGGCACCCTCCTCTTCGCGCTCTTCGAGTGGCGGGGGGTGCTCGGCCCCCTCGGACTGGTGGACAAGCTGTCCAATGCCTGGTTCCTGTCCGTCACCGCGCGCACCGCCGGCTTCAACACCGTCTCCTACGCCCAGGTGGCCAACTCGACCGCCTTCCTCACCATCCTGCTCATGGTGATTGGAGGCTCACCGGGCTCGACCGCTGGTGGCCTGAAGACGACGACGCTGGCCGTTCTGGTGACGCTCGCGCTGGCCCGCATGCGGGGCCGGCGGTTCGCCGAGCTGCACGGGCGCGCGCTGCCCACGGGCACCACCGAGCGCACCGTCAGTCTCGCGCTCGTGGCCTTCGTGGTGATGACGGCCGCCATCTTCCTGCTGAGCCTCAGCGAGACGCGCGGGGCCACCCCCCAGGAGGCCCGCCAGGCCTTCCTGCCCCTCTTCTTCGAGGTGGTGAGTGCCTTCTGCACCGTCGGGCTGACCATGGACCTGAGCCCCTTGCTGAGCGGGTTCGGCAAGTTGCTCGTCATCGTCCTCATGTACGTGGGGCGCCTGGGGCCGCTCGCCTTCTTCGCCGCGCTGTCGCTGCACAGCGCCGGCTACCTCCGGCGCTCCGTGCGGCCCGCCCACGAGGACCTCATCGTTGGATAGGAGTCGCACGCCATGAAGCGCATCATCGTGATCGGCCTGGGCAACTTCGGATCCATCATCGCGGAGCGGCTGCACAAGCTCGGCCACGACGTCATCGCCATTGATCCACGGCCCGACGTCATCGACGCCTTCGGGCACCGGGTGTCCCGGGCCGTGGTGGCCGACGCCACCAAGCGCGAGGTGCTCGAGCAGGTGGGCGCCCGCGGCGCCGATGCCGCCGTGATCTCCACCGGCGAGAACCTGGCCGCCAGCATCCTCGCCCTGCTGGCCGTGCGCGACGTGGGCATCCAGAGCATCTACGTCAAGGTCCGCTCGGATGACCACGCACGCATCGCCGACGCGCTGGGCGCCACCGAGAGCGTCTTCCCCGAGCGCGAGACGGCCCTGGGCCTCGCCTCACGGCTCACCAGCGGTCGGCTCCTGCAGTACGTGCAGCTCGGCAACCAGTTCGGCATCCAGGAGATGCCCGTGCCGGATCGCTGGCACGGCAAGACGCTGCGCGAGCTGTCCCTGCCCCAGCGTTACCGCGTCCACGTGGTCGCCATCCACGACGTCCTCCAGGACAGCATGATTCCCGTGCCCGATCCGGATCGGCCCCTCACGCCCTCGGATGCCCTGCTCGTCGCCGGAGATCCCGAGGCCCTCGAGCGCGTGGCGGATCTGCGGTAGGCAGGCAGAAGCCGGCCCGCCCTCTTCCTGGGCGGGAAGCCTCGTGCCCCAGGTCCGTTTGTCGGCGGCCAATGCTTCCTGCTAAATGATATTCGCGAATGCGGAATATCTCGGAATTGGATGACGCGGCGCATCGGATGATGGAGCTGCTGGTGGCGGTGGGCCGGCGCAACTCGTTGAGGGATCCGCTCGCCCAGCTCACCGAGACGCTGGAGCTCACGCCGCCCCAACTGCACGGGGTGTTGTGGCTGGGCCTGGACGGTCCGCTCTCCATGGGGGAGCTGGCGCGGCGGGTGGGCGTCACGGAGAAGACCATCACCGGCATCGTGGACCGGCTGGAGCGCGAGGGGTACGCCCAGCGCGAGAGAGATCCCGCGGATCGCCGCGTCGTGCATGTGCGGCTGACGCCGCGGGGGAAGAAGACCGCGGACGGCATCCATGACCAGGCGCACGAGAGCCTGGGCAACTTCCTATCGCTGCTGGACGCCGGGGATCGCACGGCGCTGCTGCGCATTTTCGAGAAGCTGGTGGGCCGGATGTCCGTGCCCCCGGCCGCCGAGAGCCCCTGACATGTGGAGGACGCAATGAGGAGCAATCTGAGGAAGACAGCGTGCATGGCGCTGCTGGCGCTGGCGGCGTGCGGAAAGCCCGCGCCCGAGGCGGCCAAGGCGGTGGAGCTGGTGGTGCGTCCGGTGAGCGTCGCCCCGGTGGAGAAGGGGAGGGTGGTGGAGGCGGTGACGCTGGTGGGCGAGCTGCAGGGCATGGAGGAGGTGCGCGTGTCGCCGGTGGTGCCCGAGCGCATCCTCCGCCTGGCGGTGCAGGAGGGCGTGCGGGTGAAGCAGGGAGAGCTGCTGGCCACGCTGCACGGGGACTTGCAGTCGGAGGGCTTCAACCAGGCGCAGGCGGGGCTGGAGGCGGCGCGGGCCAACCGCGACGCGGTGGAGGACAACCTCAAGCGCACCCGGGAGCTGGTGGCGGCGGGCTCGGTGTCCAAGGCCCAGCTGGAGGCGCTCGAGGCGCAGTTCCGCGGGGTGGATGCGCAGGTGCGCCAGGCGGAGGCCGCGGTGGGACAGGCCTCGGCGCAGCGCAGCCGCACCTCCATCCGCAGCCCCATCTCCGGCGTGGTGGCCGCGGTGCACCTGCGCGAGGGAGACCTGGCGGGAGCGGGCTCGCCCGTGGTGACGGTGGTGAAGGCCGAGCGCCTCAAGGCGGTGCTGCGCGTGCCGGAGCGTGACTTCCTCCAGGTGCGCGAGGGCATGCCGGTGCGGGTGTCTCCCCTGGCGCGGCCCGGGCAGGAGGTGGAGGGCAAGGTGTCGCTCAAGGGGCCGGTGGTGGACCGGGTGACGCGCACCGGGCTGGTGGAGGTGCACCTGGACAACAAGGAGGGCCAGCTCGTCGCCGGCTCGGCCATCCGCGCCTCCATCGAGCTGGGCCGCCGCGAGGGTGTGGTGCTGGTGCCGGCCGAGGCGGTGCTGCTGGAGGGCGAGACGGAGCGCACGGGGCTGGCCACGGCCTTCGTGAGTGATGGGCAGAAGGCCACGCGCCGGCAGGTGCGCGTGGGCGTGCGTCAGGAGGACCGGCTGGAGATCCGCGAGGGCCTGGCCGCCGGAGAGCAGCTCATCGTGCAGGGAGTGCACCTGCTGCGGGATGGCAATCCCATCACGCTGGCCGGGGCCCAGAAGAAGGAGCCGGGCAAGTGAACCTCACCGAACTGTCGGTCCGCCGCCCCGTCACCGGGGTGATGGTGTTCCTCTGTCTGACCATCCTCGGGGTGTTCACCTTCAGCCGGCTGAAGCTGGACATGCTGCCGGACATCGAGTTCCCCCTGGTGGCCATCATCACCCAGTACCCGGGGGCGGGCCCGGACTCCATCGAGCAGCTCGTCACGCGCCCCATCGAGGCGGCGATGGCGTCGGTGGAGAACGTGGACGAGGTCAACTCCACCAGCCAGCAGGGCACCTCGCTGGTGATGGTGAAGTTCGCCTGGGGCACCAACATGCAGACGGCCGAGCAGGACGTCCGCAAGAACCTGGAGATCTTCGCGCAGGACGTGCTGCCCGACGACATCACGCGCTCGCTGACGTTCGCTTTCGATCCCGCGCTGCAGCCGGTGGTGTTCCTCACGGTGAACGCGCCGGGCACGCCGCACTCGGTGCGTAAGCTGGCCGAGGACATGGTGGAGCCCTACCTGGCGCGCATCGAAGGGGTGGCCTCCGCGGAGGTGATTGGCGGGACGAAGCGGGAGATCCAGGTGCGGCTCAAGCCCGAGTGGCTGGAGGCGTACGGGATTTCAGCGCAGCAGGTGGTGGCGTCGCTGCGAGGCGCCAACGTGATGATTCCGGGCGGCACGCTGCGGCAGGGGCGGCAGGAGCTGAACATCTCCACCAACGCCGAGTTCCAGAAGGTGGAGCAGGTGCGGGAGGTGGTGGTGGGGCAGAAGGGCGGGCAGCGGGTGTACCTGCGCGACGTGGCGGACGTGGTGGACACGTTCGAGGAGGAGACGTCGGTGGTGCGGGCGGACGGCCGGCACGCGGTGATGATGGCCGTGCGCAAGCAGTCGGACGCCAACACGGTGCAGGTGGCGCGGCGGATCATCAAGGAGCTGGACGTCCTGCAGAAGCGGATGCCCGAGGGCGTCACGCTGGTGCGGGTGTTCGATCAGGGCCTGCCCATCACCCGGGCGCTCTCCAACCTCTCGGACAGCGCGGTGCTGTCCATCCTGCTGACGGCGGCGGTGCTGCTGGCCTTCCTGCGCAGCTGGCGCACCAGCAGCATCGTGCTGGTGAGCATCCCGCTGTCGCTGCTGGCCACCTTCGCGGTGATGGACTTCCAGGGGGTGACGATGAACATCATCTCCATGGCGGGCCTGGCGCTGGCGGTGGGCATGCTGGTGGACAACTCCATCGTGGTGCTGGAGAACATCTTCACGCACCTGGGCCGCGGAAAGGGCCCGAAGGAGGCGGCCATCGACGGGACGCGGGAGATGGCCATGCCCATCGCCGCCTCGACGCTGACGACGGTGGCGGTGTTCGCGCCCATCCTCTTCGTGCCCGGGCTGGCCGGCCAGCTCTTCCGGGACATGAGCCTCACCATCTGCATCTCGCTGCTGGCCTCGCTGCTGGTGGCGCTCACGCTGGTGCCGTTGATGGCCAGCCTGATGGCGATGAACGCGGGGCAGAACCGGCTGGAGCGGTGGATGGCCCGGCTCACCACGTGGTTGGATCCACTCTCCGAGCGCTATGCGCTGGTGCTGGGCAAGGCGCTGCGGCACCGGGGCAAGGTGCTGGGGGGCACGCTGCTCGTCTTCCTGGCCACCATGGGGCTCACGCCGCTGCTGGGCGTGGACTTCATGCCCAAGACGGACAACGGCGAGCTGCGCTTCTCGGTGAAGGCCAACCCCGGCACGTCGTTGTGGACCACGGACGAGCTGTTCAAGCAGGTGGAGGCCATCGTCCACGAGCAGGTGCCGGAGGCGGAGGTGGTCGTCTCCCAGTTCGGCGGGGGCGAGGGCTTCGCGGCGCTCTTCGGGCAGAGCTCGTACTCGGGCACGGTGCAGGTGCGCCTGCCGCCGCGCTCCGAGCGCGAGCGTGGCCAGCAGGAGATAGAGGAGGCGCTGAAGGCCCACTTCAAGGGGCTGGCGGGGCTGGAGGTGCTGCCGCAGCAGCAGGGCCTGGCGGGAGCGGGGGGCGACGTGGTGGTGAAGGTGTTCGGAGACGAGCTGCTGAAGGTGCGGGCCTACGGCGCGCGGCTGAAGAGCCGGCTGGAGACGATGCCCGAGACGGCGAACGTGACGTTCTCGATGGAGCAGGGCCAGCCGGAGCTGAAGGTGGAGCTGGACCGGGAGCAGATCCGTCTGTTGGGGCTGGCTCCGGCGGAGGTGGCGTCCACGGTGTCCACGTACTTCCTGGGGACGACGGCCACCATGTTCCGCGAGGACGGTGACGAGTACCGCGTCTTCGTGCGGGCGCCGCGGGAGGTGCGCGAGGACCTGAGCCGGTTGAGGGCGCTGCCGGTGTCGACGCCGCTGGGGGTGACGGTGCCGCTGCAGACGGTGGCGGACATCCAGCAGGCGCTGGGGCCCACGGCCATCGCGCGGGAGAACCAGCGGCGCCTGGCCACCATCAATCTGACGTCCGCCAAGGGGGTGGCGCTCGGCACGCTCATCCAGCGGGTGAACGAGACCCTCGCCGCGGCGGGAGAGGAGCCCGGCATCACCACGGTGGTGGCGGGCACGGCGGAGGACCTGATGGACTCCTTCCTGGCGCTGGGCCTGGCCTTCGTGGTGGCGGTGGTGCTCGTCTACATGGTGATGGCCAGCCAGTTCGAGTCGCTGCTGGAGCCCTTCGTCATCCTGTTCTCGGTGCCGCTGGCGGTGTCGGGCGTGGTGCTGGCGCTGGTGGTGAGCGGGACGACGATGCAGGTGACGGCGCTCATCGGCATCATCCTGCTGGCGGGCGTGGTGGTGAACAACGGCATCGTGCTCATCGACGTGCTGAAGACGCGGCGGCTGGAGGGGCGGGACCTGGTGCTGGCCGCGATGGAGGCGGGGCGGAGCCGGCTGCGGCCCATCCTGATGACGACGCTCACCACGGTGCTGGGCATGGTGCCGTTGGCCTTCGAGCTGGGAGACGGCGCGGAGATGTGGGCGCCGATGGCCCGCGGAGTCATCGGCGGCATGACGGTGTCCACGCTGCTGACGCTGCTGGTCATCCCGGTGGCGTACGTGTCGCTGGCGGGCTGGGTGGATCGCCGCCGGGCGCGCAAGGCGGGGCCGGTGGCGGTGGTTCCGCCCGTGGAGGAGGAGGAGCTGAGGCGTCCGGCCTCCACGGTGGGGTAGCGGCCCAGCTTGAGATTGCTGGGCTTCCCATGTTGTCCCCGACGGGATTCGAACCCGTCGGGGAAGGGAAGGGCAGGGGGCCCGGCGCTCAGGTCTTGAGCGCCTTCGAGATCGGCAGCTCGCGCACGCGCGTTCCCGTGAGCGCGAAGACGGCGTTCGCGATGGCCGGCGCCACAGGCGGCACACCCGGCTCGCCAATGCCTCCCGGTGCCTCCTCGCTGGGAACGATCTCCACGTGGATCTTGCGCGGCGCCTCGCCGATGCGCGCCAGCCGGTAGTCGCGGAAGTTCGACTGCTCGACCGCGCCTCCCTTCATCGTGATGCCGCTGTACAGCGCGATGCTCGTGCCGAAGATGATCGAGCCCTCCATCTGGGCCTTCACCCGGTCCGGATTGATCACCGTGCCGGCATCCACCACGATCCACGCCTCGTCGACCGCGATCTTGCCGTCCGGATTGCGCACCACCGACGCGACCACCGCCACGTAGGACAGGAAGCTCCGGTGCGCCGCCAGGCCCAGCGCCCGGCCTTCCTTCTTCCGGTCGCTCCACCGAGACAGCTCGGTCACCCGCTCGATGACGCCCCGCAGGCGGGCCACGTTCACGGGGTGCTTCTCCAGCGGCTGGCCGTAGTTGGAGAGCTTCTCGATGCCCAGCTCCCGCACCGTCTTCATCACCCGCGGCGGCCCGAGCACCTCCAGCAGCACGTCCCGCGGATCCTCGCCCCGGGCGTGGGCGATCTCGTCGATGAACGAGTTGACCGAGAACGCGTGGAAGATGTTGTACACGGACCGCAGCCAGCCGATGCGCACGTGGGCATTGGCCTCGCACGCCTCCGCGCGGATGTTGGGCACCCCGATTCCCAGGTCCAACACGCCCTGCTGCAAGTCCCCCAGGGACGGCCGGTTCACGGGCCCGAAGGTCGAGCCGATCGGCGGAAACGCGGTGCGGTGCCTCCAGGCCACCACCTTGCCGTTCTCGTCCAGGCCCGCCGTCAGGCGCTGCGCGCTCACGGAGTGGTAGTAGTCGTTGCGGATGTCGTCCTCGCGCGTCCACTGCACGCGCACCGGCACGCCCGCCTCCTTCGCCAGCAGCACCACCTCGGAGATGAAGTCCGCCTTGGACTTGCGCCCGAAGCCGCCGCCCAGGAACGTCACGTGCACCGTGACCTTCTCGGGGGGCAGTCCCAGCACCTGGGCCGCCGTCCCGCGCGCCGCCTGCGGGTGCTGCGTGGGCGCCCAGATCTCACACGTGCCTCCCTCGACCCGTGCCACCGCCACTGGCGGCTCCATCGGCGCGTGCGACAGGTGCGGCACGTGGTACTCGGCCTCGAGCACCCGCGCCGCCTTGCTCAGCGCCGCCTCGGCGTCTCCCACGCTGCGCAGCACCGTGCCCGGCGACGCCACGGACGCACTCAGCGTCTTGCGGTACTGCTCCGAGTCGTATGTCGCGTTCTCGCCCTCGTCCCAGATGATCTCCAGCGCGGCGCGGCCCTTCATCGCCGCCCAGGTGTTCTCCGCGAGGACGGCGATGCCTCCCCAGGTCTGGAACGCGTACGGGGCCTTCGGCGCCGGAAGCTCGATGACGCGCTTCACCCCGGGGACCGCGAGCGCGCGGCTGGCATCGTACTTCACCACCCTGGCCCCGACGATCGACGGCCGGGCGATCACCGCCGTCAGCATGCCCGGCAGCCGGATGTCGGCGCCGAACACCGCGCTCCCGTTCACGTAGGCCGGCCCGTCGAGCAGCGGCAGCGGCTTGCCCACGTTGCGCAGCTCGTTCTTCGGCCGGAGCTTGACGTCCGCCGGCTTGGGCACCGCCAGCTTGCCCGCCTCGAGCGCCAGCTCTCCGAAGCCCAGCTCGCGCTGGCTCGGGCGGTGGAGCACGACGTGGCCGCTGGCCTCGCAGGTGTCCGGGGACACCTTCCAGCGCTTCGCCGCGGCCGCCACCAGCATGGTGCGCGCGGTGGCTCCCACCCGGCGCATGTCCTCGTAGATGCCGCGGACGCTGTTGGAGCCGTCCGTGTTCTGATCGCCGTAGGCCGGATCTCCGTCCGCCTGGACGATCTTCACCCGCGCCATCTCCGCGCCGAGCTCGTCGGCGATCAGCACGGGCAGCGAGCTGCGGATGCCCTGGCCCATCTCCGAGCGGTGGCAGACGATCGTCACCAGTCCGTCGGGCGCCACGTGCACGAAGACGTTCGGGTTCAGCCCCGGGGCGGAGGACTCCTCGGCCTGGGAGCTCGTCGGCGGCCGGGGCCCGGAGCGCTTCCCGGTGGGCTCGTCCGCGAGGCTGTCGCTGGAGAAGAAGCCGACGGCGAGTCCGCCCACGGCGAGGTTCATCCCGGCCAGGAAGGTCCGCCGGGCAATCAACGTGTGCCGGTTGCTCATCGCGTCCTCCCTATTCCCCGGACATTCCCGCGGCCTTCTTCACGGCCGCGCGGATGCGCGTGTACGTGCCACACCGGCACAGGTTGCCCGCCAGCGAATGATCGATCTCGGCGTCGGTGGGCTTCGGCTTCTTCTCGAGCAGGGCCGCCGCGCACATGAGCTGCCCCGCCTGGCAGAACCCGCACTGCGGAACGCCCAGGTCCACCCAGGCGCGCTGCAGCGGGTGGTTGCCGTCCGGCGACAGTCCCTCGATGGTGGTCACCGAGTGTCCGTCCGCGCGGCGGATGGGCGTCACACAGGCTCGCACCGTCTGGCCATCGAGGTGCACGGTGCACGCGCCGCACAGCGCCTGGCCGCAGCCATACTTCGTGCCCGTGAGGCCGAGCACGTCCCGCAGCGCCCAGAGCAGCGGCATCTCGGGATCGACGTCGAGCTCCTTCTCGACGCCATTGATGCGGACTCGAATGCTCATGGCCGTGCCTCCTCGCTCGGGCACTCCGCGCCCGTTTCCACCCATGCCGCCACGATGGCGCCGAAACGCTCCTGCGTTCCCGGTGCCGGCTCGCGATCCGCTCCGGGCTTCCAGCCCCAGCCCACCAGCTCATCGTGCGCGTTGTGCTCGACGATCTGCGCCAGCGTCTTGCCGCCGTTGCGGGCCGGGTCCTTCAGCTGCTCGCACACCTGGCGGGGCGTCCGGCCCACCCAGGCCATCGACAGGGGAGCCACGTGCCAGTTCGGCGCCCCGGGCACCCGGGCGAGCTCCGCGTTGCGATCCTGGTGGCAGCTCGTGCACTCCATGCCGGGGATGCCGCGATCCTCGGGTCCGCGCTGCACGGGCGGATCGTGCAGCTGCCACCCGGTCCGCTGGTACGGCGAGTTTCCATCGGGATGGCAGTTCGCGCACCGCGGGTGGAGGAACACCCGGCTGGCCTCCAGGAACAGCGCGCGAGAGCGATCGGTCTTGTCCGTGATGACGCCGAACGCCTCGGGGGCGCGCAGCTCGGAGGGGCCAACCTGGGGAAGCATCTCGGACGGCGACGGTGAGGGCTGACGCCGGCCACAACCCATCGCCAGGAGGACGAGGGCGGACGCACAGAGACGGACGTACGGCTTCGTGGTCGTTCTCAAAGCGCCCGCAAGGTACTTCAAGTGTCAATCCGCCAGGGAAGGGTTGTGAGAAGGGCCGCGCGCCCTGTTCACCAGTCCCCGGGTTGCCCCGCAAATGAAACGGGGGCCGAGTCCTCGGACCCGGCCCCCGTCGAGCTCTTCAGCGATTCAGCGGCTTAGAGCATGTCCTTCAGGGCCTTGAGGGCCTGGATCTTCACGACCTTGCGAGCCGGCTTGGCCTTGAACACCGTCTCCTGACCGGTGAACGGGTTGATGCCCTTGCGCGCCTTGGTGGCCGGCTTCTTCACGACCTTCATCTTCATCAGGCCCGGCACCACGAACTTGCCGGGACCGCGGCTGCCCATGCTCTTCTGGATCGCGCCGCTGAGCGCGTCGAACACGGAGGACACCTGCTTCTTGCTCAGCCCGGTCTGCTCGGCGATCGACACCAGCAGCTCGGACTTCGTCGGGCCCCTGTCGGAGGAGCCAGCCTTCTTCGCGGTAGCGGTCTTCGTCTTCGCGGCCATCGTGTTTCTCCTTGTGGAAAGGAAGGAAGCTGCAACTGCCCTTATCTATTCAGCGAGAATTCGGCAACGGATCAAACGCTCCAGCGGTACGGATCCGCTGGCGGGCCGACGATCAACCGGCCTTCGGGCCGGCCTTTTTCCATCGCGGTGAAGAGATCCCCCCCGGGGGCTACGAGGCCGCGCTACTCGACGAGCGCCGCCAGCTGCTTCCAGTCGTACTGCTCGTAGGCCTTGGCCGCCTGGGTGAGCGGATCCCGCGGATGCTCCTTGAAGTAGCTCTCGCTGGGCCTCGTATGGGAGGCGGCGCCCAACCGGACGGTGACCAGCTGGATGGCGTCCGGCTTCTTGGTGTTGAAGTAGCCGGTGTTCAGCTTGACGAGGTAGGTGGGATCACTGTCCTGGCACGAGCCCACGCTCTCTCCCCGCCGGGTGGGCACGCACGCGGGCTTGTCTCCCGCGCCCGGGGCCAGCTCGCCGAGCTGCTTCTTGGCCGCCTCTCCATCCGGGCCACCCTCGCGGATCACCCGCTCCAGGTACTCCTTGGCGGTGATGCGGCGCCAGAGCTGCCGGTCCTTGGCGGTGAGCACCAGGATGGGGGTGGCGCCGCCGACCTGGTACAGGGGGAGCCCCTGATGCGAGCCCACCTGGGGTGGCTCGTAGAAGATGGCGTCGGGCTGCGTGGTGTTGATCTTCAGCCGCTCGAGATCATTCACCTTGATCTCGATCGTGTTGCCTTCGCCCACGCCGTGGTAGCGCCCGGTCTTCTTGTCCACCACGGTGTCGCGATCACTCTTGCGGATGGGCAGGAGCAGGATCGTCGCCTCGGCCGAGGTCACCCCCAGCTCGGGATGGGACTTGATGACGAGGCCGGAGCGCACGCTGACACCGCGAGGATCGGCCAGCTGGGGCGTCTGCTTGATTCCGTCCAGCACGCCCATCACCTTGCGCTGCAGCTCGGGCGCCTTCTTGCGGAGCTTCTGATGGGTGGGCGTGGTGACGCCGGGCAGATCGTCTGGCTCCGCCGCGGAGGCGGGAAGCGACAAGGCCACGCACAGGAGCGTGGCGCGGGAGAGCCGCCGGAAGCGGGAGGCTGCGCGTGTCGAACGCATGGAGTCCCTAGGGTACGGGCGATTGGATGACGTAGTAGATGGACTGGAAGTAGCGGTGCAGGGCGTTGATCAGATCGGTGAGGAAGGGCCAGCCGAGCACTCCGAAGCCGAGGAAGCCCGCGGAGACGACCACGTACTCCACCATGGACTGGCCGCGCCGGGCGCGCGCCAGGAGATTCTTTCGCATGAGGCTCACTTGCACTCCTTGGTGCACTCCTTCTCCTCGTCCACACAGGCCTGCGTGCACTTCTGCTCGCCCGAGCCCGCGTACTTCTTGCAGATGTCCTGGCACTGCTTCGCGTCCTTCTTGCACTCCTTCTCGCACTTGTTGGCGTGTGCGGTGACCGGGAGCGTGAGGAGCAGGGTGACCAGCAGGGCCCAGGGGGCCTTGTTCCAGGGGGTCTTCGTCATGGTGTTTCCTCCGTGTTCCCCTGCCGGGGAGCCGTCAGCCGCTCGGTGAGCGACAAGTGAACCATTACTTCCGAGGAGGGCACCTGGCGGCGCAGCATCACCAGGCCGAACACGGCCCCGCGGCGCACCTCCAACTCCGCCCCCACCTCGTCCGGGGCATGGAGCTCGGTCACGCTCCAGCCCCGCTTCTGGAAGTCCTCGCGGAAGAACGCCTCCACCTCCGTCACGGTGCTCTCCGGCACCCGGGCCGACACGGTGTGCTGCGTGGCTCCCTCGAGCTGGAAATTGAGCGCCGAGGCGTCCTCGGCCTCCGGGTGCATGGGAATCCACTGCGGCACCTGGGGCCCGCCCTCCAGCAGGGGCTGCATCTGCCCCGAGGACACGAACACCGTCGTCTCGCCGCCCTGCGCCAGCGCCGACACCAGGTGCACCTCCTTGGAGGCGGGGCTCCAGTAGCCCACGTACCCCGCGTTCTCGTTGTAGCGGTGGCCCAGCGCCGGCAGCCCCGCGTCCACCAGGGTGCCGCTGTAGTGCGCGAGCACCTGATCCGGTGAGTCCTGGGTGGTGAACCACGCCACGGCGATGGGCGACTGCTCGCCCAGGTAGTCCGCCGCCAGCACCTCGGGCCGGGTGCCGCGAGGGTAGGGCGGGAAGTGCGACAGCGCCCGCTGCAGGACGCCCTCCTCCCAGGGGGAGCGGGACGGCCGGCCGGGCTCGGGCGCGGGAGCGCTGAGCATGTCGTCCGTCGTCACGTCCTCGATGGGATCCACCGGCCGCACGTAGGAGAACCGTTCCCAGGCGAAGCCGATCAGACCTCCGGCGATGGCCACGGAGAACAGCAGCGCCAGGGCTCGCACCGCTGACCGCGGCTCCGCCACCTCAGCACTCCTCCGGGTTCTTGCAGCCCATGTAGTACGCGCCCCGCTTGTCGTACGTCTTCTGGGTGCGATCCTTGTCCCAGTCGCGCCACTCGGAGTTGAAGTAGGTGCCCGAGCCATCCGAGCCCTGGTCGATCGTCTGGGTGGGCGCGCCATTGGCCGCCGTGATGGAGATGTTGGGCTGGCGCGGATCGTCCGGCTTGAGAATTCCCCCGATCTCCCGGCTGCCCGGCCAGGGGGCCACGAGTCCGCCGACCAGCGCCGGGCTGAGCAGGTTGTTGTTCATCGCGGTGGAGAAGAAGCTGGAGGCCTGGGCGTTCATCTGGGTGAAGCCGAGATTCTGGGGGTTCTGGTAGACGTTGGCCACACGCTGGTAGAGCGCGTTGCCCGTGTCCTTGTCGCCCGGCTGGATGTTCACCGCGTCGGTGAGGGCCCAGGTATCGGTGAGGATGGCCAGGTGCTGCTCCTTGATGTAGTAGGCATCCCCCTCCCAGCCGCCCTTGCCCTTGGTCGAGTTGTCGTGGACGTCGCCCGTCCAGCGCTTCTTGGAGAGGTTGTGCTCCTCACCGTCGTCGTCGGAGAACTCGGGGAGGAACTTCTTGGGCAGCAGGTAGTTCTCCACGACGGCCCTGGCCCGGCACCGGTACATGCCGCCGTTGGTGAACTCGCTGTGGTAGGAGTTGTAGAGGCCATCCGCGCCCACGTCGCCCACCGACTTGTCGGGGCCCTCGCACGTCACCTGCTCGGCGTCGTCGTTGAGCCAGCACACGTGCGCCGCGACCGCGGTGTGGTGATCCGTGTCCTCGCAGTCCGAGTACTTGCCGCCGCCCGTGGTGGCATCGTAGCGGTCCTTGCCGGACTCGTGGTCGCAGAACATCAGACGCGCGTGGCGCTGCACGGTGCCGGGGTCACCCTTGGTGCTGTAGTCCTGCACGGTGAGATCCCACACCGTGGAGATGGCGGCCTCCTGCACGTCCATGGAGTAGCGCAGCAGGTCATCCAGGAAGAGCGAGTAGAGGAAGACCGGGATGATGACCAGCATGCAGATGGCCGTCTCCACGGAGGCGGCGCCGCGGCGGGAGGGCGCGCGGCGGTAGGCGGGAATCATCTGTCTCATAGCGACAACCCCGGGGCACTGGTGACGAGTTGGGCCGCGTCGGAGTTGCCGGCGGCGGAGAGGAGCTGGCTGGCCTGCTGCGCCGTGAAGGGGTGGAGCTTGGCACGCCAGTAGGGGGCGAAGAGGTTGGGGGGCTCGCGCCAGCCGCCCGCGCCGAGGCGGTGGTAGTACACGATGGCCTTGGAGAGCCCCGCGCCCTCGTCCGCGGCGAGCTTGAGGGTGGCGTTCGTGTCGCCGTTGGAGAACTTGACGGTGCCGGAGCTGTTGAGCTCCCAGGGCGCCTTCGGCTTGTTGCCCACGCGGAACTGCTTGGTGACGTAGCTGTAGGTGCGCGGCTGGCCGAAGTCGCGGTTGGCGTCGTCGTTGGCGCGGAACTTCATGAAGCAGTTGCCGCCCGCGGTGCACGAGGTGAGCGCCTTGGCGTTGACGCCCTCGAAGGGGTGCTGGCCGGTGTGGGCGCCGCCCGGCGAGTGCGAGCCACTGTTGCCCTCGCTGGTGACCGTCGCCGAGTAGTTCAGGGGGATACCCGTGCCGTGCTTCCACTGGTTGTACATCATGCCCTTCTCGGTCGCGGAGATGGACTTGCCCTCGGAACCCGAGCCGGTGCCCGTCTTGGCCGTGCCCTTGTGGGTGAAGGGGACGGGGGAGTTGATGCCCTCGCCGGGGATGTCCTTGCCCAGCTCCTTGAGGAAGCTGGGGTGGAGGTGGGCGGGGTAGTCCATCATCAGGCCCCGGTTGGCGGGCCAGTCGGAGCGCGAGGCCATGGCGACCTCGGTCATCACCTTGGCGCGCGTCTTCGCGTCCGAGTTGCCCACGCTGCCGGTGCAGCCCGGCATGCCGTCCACCGAGCAGTTGAACTCGTTGACGTTCATGCCGCCCACCGACGCGTTCAGCGTGCTGGCGCCGGGTGCGTTGTACTCCGTCAGCTTGCTCAGCCCGTAGGACTTGCCGTCACGCAGCGCCTGCATGGTGCGCGCGTGCACCATCGCCTGGGAGGCGTGGATGAAGTCCACCATCCGGTCCAGACCCTTCATCGTATTGGTGAAGTTCCTGTCCAGGTTCTTGACCTTGTTGTCGTAGTTCTTGCCGGCCTTGCCGTACTTGCCGGCGATCTTCAGCGCCTGGAGGCCGTGGATGCAGTGCTTGAAGCACGACCAGCAGCCGCACTGGGCGAACTCCATGGCCATGATGATGTAGTAGTTGGTCTGCGACTTGCGCATCATCTCGCCGGTGACGCTGGCCGCCGCCATGTAGGCGTGCATGCTGTTCATGGCCACGTAGGTGGCGGCGATGGAGCGGTTGCTGACGGCGTAGTAGTTGAGCGCGCGCGCCTCCATCACGGCCATGGAGTAGGCCATGGAGTCGCTGTGCTGCTGCAGGCTGACCTTCTCGCGCAGCGCGTGGCTGAGGTTGAAGCTGAGCGCCACCATGAGCGCCAGCACCAGGAAGGAGAGGGCGGCGAGCACCAGCGCCTGGCCGCGCCGGCGCCGGGGGGACTTTCTCAGAAGGCGAATTGGCATTGGTTGCTCGTGGGCAGGGCGTTCCTGCTCAGGAAGAAGTTGGACTGCATCCGCATGGTGTACGTGGCGCGGATGGGAAAGATGTAGAGGCCCCGGGAGGCCGCGGAGGCGTAGGGATCCGAGCCGCCGCCGGGGGCTCCGCCATTCTCGAGTGACTTCAGGCCGCCCGAGCTCTTCTTGCCCAGGCGCAGCACCTCGGGCGCTTCCTTGTTGCGCGCCGCGCCATGGATGACCCAGTTGGCGAAGGGGATGGGCATCCGGTAGTTGAACGTCACCTGGATGCGCAGCTTGGTGCGCTGGCCCCGCTCCCACTCGTCGAAGCCGCCCGTGGAGTTCGCCGGATCGTCGAAGTCCATTTCCTTGCCGCCGCCGCCGCCCAGCTCGTCCTTCGTCGGACCGCAGATGGTGACCTTCGCGAACTTGAGGTTCGCGTCCGGCATCTTGTTGGTCTTCACCCCGGCCCAGTTCCACTTGGTGACGAAGTCCGAGGCGCTGTTGATGCTCCGGATGTACTCGCCGCCGCCGACATCCCTGCTGATGAGGGGCAGCAGCACGGCCACGGCCGCGAGCTCCATCTTCTCCATGTTCGCGCTGTGCAGGGAGCCGGCACGCACCGCCTTGTAGGCCGCGTACTTCGTCAGCAGCCGGGCCTGATGCATCAGCCCCAGCTGCAGGATGCCTAGAATGAGGAAGACGAAGAGGGGTAGGACAATGGCGGATTCCACCGCGACTTGTCCTGACTCCCGGCCCGAGTGCGGATTTCCACGAGACGCACGCATGCTCGGGAATCTGCCCGAGCATTCGCTGCCCGTAAATACGTCAAGTGGACCGATTCCCCACGTTGCCCCCTGTTGCCCCTGCTGCAACAGGCCCCGATTCAGGGAATTCAGGACGCACTCCGCGTCCGGCTTCCTATCAAATTATAGGAAAACGCGGAGCCCCTCAAGGGAAGGGGCATTCTACCAGCTGGTGCGGACCGGACGGCCCTCCTCGTAGCCGGCCTGGCTCTGGACGCCCACCACGGCCCGCTGGTGGAGCTCCTCCAGCGTCCGCGCGCCCGCGTAGGTGCAGGAGCTGCGCACGCCCGCGATGATCTGATCGATGATGTCCTCGACCCCGGGGTGCTCGGGGTCCAGGTACATGCGCGAGGTGCTGATGCCCTCCTCGAAGAGCTCCTTGCGGGCGCGCTCGAAGAGGGACTCGCCGCGCGTGCGGGCCTTCACGGCGCGCTGGGACGCCATGCCGAAGTTCTCCTTGTAGAAGCGGCCATCGCTGTCGCGCAGCACGTCCGCCGGGCTCTCGTAGGTGCCCGCGAACCAGGAGCCGATCATCACGTTGGCCGCGCCCGCCGCGAGCGCGAGCGCCACGTCTCGCGGGTGCCGCACCCCGCCGTCCGCGCACGCCTGCTTGCCCAGCTTCCGGGCCTCCTCGGAGCAGTCGAGCACCGCGGAGAACTGCGGCCGGCCCACCCCGGTCATCATCCGCGTGGTGCACATGGCCCCGGGCCCCACGCCCACCTTCACCAGGTCCGCGCCGGCCGAGATGAGATCGCGCGTCCCCTCGCGGGTGACGACGTTGCCCGCCATGATGGGCACCGAGGGAGCCAGGGAGCGGACGAGCTCCACCGCCTCGAGCATCCGGCGCTGGTGGCCGTGCGCCACGTCGATGACGAGCAGATCCGTCCCGGCGCGCAGCAGGGCCTCGGCCTTGCCCTTCACGTCGCCGTTGATGCCGATGGCCGTGGCGATCAGCAGCTTGCCCTTCGCGTCCAGCGCCGGCTTGTAGAGCGTGGAGCGCAGCGCGCCCTTGCGCGTCACCACGCCGATGAGCCGGCGCCCGCGGACCACCGGCGCGGAGGTGAGCCGCCGGCTGGAGAGCCGGTCGAAGAGGGTGTCGAGCGGCGTGCCCTCGTCGATGGTGAGGAGCTCGGTGGACATCACCCGCTGCAACTGGGTGAAGCGGTCGAAGCCGGCGGCATCGTTCTCGGTGAAGATGCCGACGGGCTCCTCCTGCTCGTTGACGACGACGACGGCGCCGTGGGCGCGCTTGTGGATGAGGTTGAGCGCCTGCTGGATGGTGTCGCCGGGCCGCAGGGTGATGGGCGTCTCGTAGACGGTGTGGCGCGACTTCACATAGGCGATGTTGCTCTCGACGATGTCGAGCGGGATGTCCTGGGGCAGCACGGCGATGGCCCCGCGGCGCGCCACCGTCTCGGCCATGCGCTTGCCGGAGACGGCCGTCATGTTGGACACGACGAGGGGGAGGGTGGTGCCCAGGCCATCGGCCGGCGTCAGGTCCACGTCCAGCCGCGAGCCCACCTCCGAGCGGCCCGGCACCATGAAGCAGTCGTTGTAGGTGAGATCGTAGGGGGGCTTCTGGTCATCGAGGAAGCGCATCACATCCTCCAGGAGGGGCTACCCTAGCGCTCGTGGGCAGGGGATGCCCCATGGATTGGAATCCACCCGGGGAGCCACGTATTTTGTCGTACATGAGCGATGCCGGGATGTGGGCGCCGGTGCTGGATGTGGAGGGGTTGGAGAAGACGTACGGCGATGTGAGGGCCGTGCAGGGGCTGACCTTCCAGGTCGCTCCCGGCGAGGTGCTCGGGCTGGTGGGACCCAACGGGGCGGGGAAGACGACCACGCTGCGCTGCCTGGCGGGCATCCTGCCGCCCACCCGCGGACGGGTGAGGGTGGCCGGGCATGACCTGGCGAGCGAGCAGGTGCGGGCCAAGCACGCCCTGGCGTTCCTCCCGGACGAGCCGCGCCTCTTCGAGTACCTCACCGTGTGGGAGCACCTGAACTTCGTGGCCCGGCTGTACGGGGTGGCGGACTGGGAGGAGCGGGCGCGGGCGCTGCTGGACGAGATGGAGCTGGCCGGCAAGGAGAAGGCCCTGCCCGGGGAGCTGTCGCGCGGGATGAAGCAGAAGCTGTCCATCGCCTGCGGCTTCCTGCACTCGCCACGGCTCATCATCCTCGACGAGCCGCTCACGGGGCTGGATCCGCTGGCCATCCGCCGCATGAAGGCCTCGCTGCGCCAGCGCGCGGAGGCGGGGACGGCGCTGGTGCTCTCCTCGCACCTGCTGCCGCTGGTGGAGGAGCTGTGCCACCGCATCCTCGTCATCGCCGGGGGGCGCGCGGTGGCGCTCGGGACGCTGGCGGACATCCGCGCGCAGCTCAGCGGGCCGGACGGCTCGGCGGCGTCCCTGGAGGATCTCTTCATCCGGATCACGAGCGCGCCGCCCGAGCCGCGGCCGGAGCGGGAGGCCCCGTGAGCTTTCCGCGTGCGGTGACGTTCCTCTGGCTGGCCTCGGCGCGCAACCGGGTGCTGCGTCAGTTGCAGCGCCTGCGCCAGCCGAAGTACCTGGTGGGCGCGGTGGTGGGCGGGCTGTACCTGTACTCCGCGTTCGTGCGGCCGTTGATCTACCGGGGGCAGGGGGGCGTGGCTCCGCCCGGGGCGCAGCTCGTGAGCCAGTTGTTCCTCGTGGGTGGGATGCTGTTCACCATGCTCTCCGCGTGGGCACTGGGTCCGGACCGGCCCTCGCTGTCCTTCAACGAGACGGAGGTGCAGCAGTTCTTCCCCGCGCCCGTGTCGAGACGGGGGCTGCTGCACTACAAGCTCGCGCGAGGCCTGGTGGGCGCGGCCATGGGCGCCTTCGTCGCCACCGTCTTCGGAAGCCGCATGCTGTCCGGCCAGCCCATCCTCTTCTTCCTGGGCGCCACGCTGACGCTGTCCACGGTGCACCTGCACGTGACGGCGGCCTCCTTCGTGCGAACCCGGCTCGCCCGGTACGGGGGCACGGGGACGGCGCTGCGCTGGGGTGCGCTCACCGCCGTGAGCACGTTGATGATCATCGCGGCGCTCTCCGTGCTGCGCGAGCACCCCTTGCCCACGGAGCTGAACCACCCCCGGCAGCTCCAGACGTTGCTGGCCTCGTTGATGGACTCGCCAGCCCTGTGGCCGGGACGGTTGCTGGTGGCCCTGCCGCTCGCGCCGGACGTGGCGAGCTTCCTGAGGACGCTGCCACTCGGACTGGGCCTGTTCGCCGTGCACTACGTGTGGGTGATGAGGGCGGCGGTGCCCTTCGAGGAGGCGGCGGTGGTACGGGCCGAGGAGCGCGCCCGGCTCCAGGAGCGGCTCTCCCGGGAGGGAGGGCAGGCCACGTTCCTGCGTGTGCGTCCCGCGTACTTCCAGCTCGCGCCCACGGGCCGGCCGGAGGTGGCGATCCTCTGGAAGAACCTCGTCGCCGGGCGGCGGCTGGGCGGGGCGGGGCGGCTGCTCGCCGCGGGGCTGGTGGGTGGAGTGGTGGCGGCGGTGGCCTCGGGACGGGGCATGTCCGAGGCGCTCGACAACGTGCGCCTGTTCATGGCGCCGCTGTGCGCGGGGCTCGCGGGGGTGCTGTGCGTCTTCGGGCCGTCCGCCCTGCGGTACGATCTGCGGATGGACCTGCCGAGGCTGGAGCAGCTCCGGGCGTTGCCGCTCACGGGGAGGCAGGTGGTGGCGGCGGAGCTCGCCGCGCCAGCGCTGCTGCTCGGGGTGACGCAGGTGGGGCTCGTCCTGTTGGCGATGGTGATGGCGGTGTGGCAGGGAGGCACGTACACAGAACTGTGGGTCACGGCGGGACTGGGGGCGCTCTGCGTGCTGCCGGCGGTGTCGCTCGGGGGGCTGTTCGTTCAGAACGCGGCGGTGGTGCTGTTCCCGGCGTGGCTGCAGCCCGAGGGCGAGCGGGTGCGAGGCCTGGAGGCGCTCGGGCAGCGGTTGCTGACGCTGGTGGGCACCCTGGTGGCGCTGCTGGTGGGGATGCTGCCCGCGGTGTTGCTGGCGGCCCTGGTGGGCTTCGGCCTGAACCTGCTCCTGGACCTGGGCGTGTGGGCACTGCCCTTCGCGGGAGCCGCCGCGGCGGCGGTACTCGTGGCCGAGGTGGCGCTCGGTGTGGTGGGCCTGGGCCACGCCTTCGATCGGCTCGATGTGTCGACGGAGGGGACCGGGACGGCGGCGTGAGGGGGCTTTCGGAGCCGATGCCTCAATGCGGCCCGGCCGCCTCCGGGGGCGCGGACAGCGTGCGCACCACCACCGAGCGGCACGCCGAGCACACGACGCCGCTGCGCTCCCAGTGCACCTGTTCCTCCAGCTCCTGGGCGGACTCCTGACTCTCCTCGAGCTGCTTCACGAGCGCGGCGAGCTCGTCCTCCGAGCTGCCCCCGCCGGACGGGCCGAGCACATCCTGCTCACCCTGCAGCACGAGCGAGAAGCGGTAGTACACCTCGTTGGCGGCGATACCACGGCCGCATGCGGCACACGTCTTCGGTCGGGGGCCGGACATGCCGGAGACACTATCGCGTCGGCACCGTGCGCATCGAGTTGCGTCCCACCATGATGTCCACGAGCTTCTTCACCCGGCGGAAGACGCCCTCCTGCACGTAGGGCACGCCGTGCTTCTCGCAGAGCGCCTTCACCCGGGGCTGTACCTGCTGGTACTTGCTCATGGGCAGGCTGGGCCAGAGGTGGTGCTCGATCTGGTAGTTCAGCCAGCCGTGGAGGAAGTCGACCACGTCGCTCCCGGTGGCGTAGTTCACCGAGCCGATCACCTGCCGCACGGAGAACTCCGCGTTGTTCTTCGCGCGATCGTGGAACCGGTAGAGGTCATCCCCCGCGTGGTTGGGCGCGATCAGCACGAAGCTCTGGAGGTTCGTGAGCAGCTCGGCGAGCACGCTGTTGGCCAGCACGCTGAGCACCGCCCACATCCCGAGCGGCGCGAACAGGGCGGGCAGCAGCACGAAGCGCAGGCCCACGTAAGGCAGGATGCACGTCCACCAGAACGCCCGGCCGTCCGCGGTGAGCGGGTTGAAGGCCGTGATCAGGCGCAGATTGCTTCCATCGTCCTTCTCGCCCGCGCGCCGCCGCTCGGCCCGCCGCCACTCCAGGAAGGTGTTGGGCGCGTAGTACGTCAGCTTCCACGTGCAGGCGAAGAAGGCCACGACCGCGTACTTCGCCAGCATCGGCATGCTGGAGTCCCGAAGGAACCCGGTGTTCTCCTCCACCAGGTCCGGATCCGCCGTCTCGCCCGTGCGCCCGTGGTGCAGCGCGTTGTGCTCGTGCCGCCACGCGTCGGGGTGGATCCAATCCGGCCAGTCCAGGAAGCGGCGCCACCCCGAGGCGAACGCGCGACCGGTGCGGTGCTCGGGCATGCCGGGCACCCGGTCGTAACCCCGGTGCGTCACGTGGTGCGCCATCATCGTCCAGCGCGCCGTGTTGCCCTGCGCGATGAGCAGCGCCGAGAGGGGATTGGGCGCCAGCCAGGCAGTCGCATAGCCGAGCGCCGAGCACACCCGGCCCCAGCGCTCGATCTTCCGGAAGTGCGCGAGGTCCTCGGGCCCGAGGGAGGATTCCATCTCCGTGCGAAGGGTCTGCAGGTCACGCGCGAAGGCCTCTTCATCGATGTCGAGGCCTGGGAAGGCGGAGCGCGGAGGTTCCTCCACGCGCATGGCGACTGCCGTATTCATGAGGTCTGCTGGCTCCTGGTGCGACGTGCCCGGTGGGGACGCCTAGCATCGCAGGGTACGGAGCTGAAGCAACAACCTCATGGGTTCGCCCGGAATCCGGGCGGGGAGACGAGCCGTCAGGGCGCTCCCTTCCTCGTCCGGAGCTGCTCGAGGGCTCTCGCGAGCTGCCCGGTGTAGTCCACGCCCGTGTCCTCGTCGACGAACCGCTGGTGGGGGGCCTCGAAGTAGCCGGAGCGGGCGTAGGCCACCTTGAGGAGCCGCACCTGCTGCTCCGGGTCCAGCTCACCCCAGCTCCGGCCCGCGTCCAGTGCCGCGCGCCAGTCCGAGCCCTCGCCGAACCACCGGCCCCAGAGCGTCTCGCAGACGTAGTCGGTCCCCCCCGCCTGGTACTGCCAGACGTGGCCCATCTCCTGGATGAGCAGGTGCATGGGGAGCTGGAGCGCGGCGGCGTCCTTCCGGGGGATGTCCCGGGGCACGTAGAGGGTATGGCCGAGCACGAAGGGGCGGCCGGCCAACGAGAGCAGCCCGAGACGGCCCACCTTGAGGCGGACCCGCTCGTAGTCGATGCCGTCCCCGAACACCTTGCGCAGCTCGGCGATCTGTCTCGGCGTGAGCCGGCTGCCCGCGGGCTCGAGGAAGAGGAGCGTCTGGATGCCGCTCAGCACCCGGCCCCCCAGGCTCAGCAGGACGTCCAGGGGAATCTGGACGAGCTTCAACACCCCTCGGAGCAGCTCGTGACCGCCCGTGGAGAATCTGCCCGTGAGGAGCCCACCCAGCCCCCGCGCGAAGCACTTCACGGCCAACCACAGGTTCCGCAGCACCCCGAGGCCCGCGCTCACGAGACCCGCGAGCAGGAAGGGCGGTGTCCACCTCCCGGTGATGATCTCGGGCGTCGTGCTCGGAGCCAGGGCTCCGGGAGCTCCAGGAGTGGGTGAAGCGAGAATCGCGGACCGGGTGCCCATGGTGCCTCCATGAGAGAGCAACCAACCAAGGCTCGGCACGATCAGCAGCTCCTGCCAGGGAGGACACCCACCCCCAAGGGCCGGTGCGTGCGCTCCAGAGCACACTCCGGCCCGGCCGAGTCGAACACCTGACAGCGAGTTCCGCCTTCAGGGTGACAGGTGGAGGGCGGTGCGCCTCGGCCCATGCGCGGCCCTTGCCCGGTGTTACGACTGCTCTTCCTCGGAGGCCTCGCCCACCCGGGAGCTGGCGACGCCGAACGTGTTGGCGTCGGCGATCTCCTTGGTGGTGCCCTTGTACGCGCGATAGGCGAAGGGCGCGGTCACCAGCATCGCGATGACACCCAGGCCGATGGCCTTCCAGGGAATGGGCTCTTCCTTGATCTGGATGTCCCGGTTGTAGGAGTTGATGTTGTACTTGGGACGGGCGCGGGCGGCATCGCGCTCCTCCTGGGTCATTTCATCGCCTTGGAAGCTCTGGAGCTGCCGCCGCTGGGCGAGGGCGGCGCCGCCAGTGACGAGCACGAGGACGACCAGCAGACGCGAGAAGAGGGGGAGGCGCATGGCGGCGCAGCCTACCACGACCTTACATGTGCATAGAACAGGGCTTGCTTCCCCCCAGGCGGTCCGTTAGGCGCCAGACCCGTGCGCTTCCTCGTCATCCCCCTGATCAACCTGCTGGTGCTGTTGAGGGTCCTCCTGGGCCTCCCGTTCCGCCTGCTGGGGGCTCGGAGCCGGCCGGCCTATGTGCGCTTCCGGCTGGCGGGGGAGCCCTCCTACCGGGAGCGGACCCGGCGTTCCCGCCTGCCCCCGAGCCTGGGAGGGCAGGGCCGTCCCGAGCCGGCCACGGTGACCTCGTTGGAGTCCTTCCGAGAGGCCCTGGCGCTGCTGGCGAAGGACCCGAAGGTGAAGGGCATCCTCCTGATACTGGAGGACCTGGAGGTGCCGCCGGCCAAGCAGGAGGCGTTGGTGAAGCTGCTCGGGGACTTCCGGGCGGCGGGCAAGCGGGTGGTGGCGTGGGCGGTGGGGGTGGGCAACGTGGGCTACCAGGTGATGTGCGCGGCGGACGAGGTGCTGCTGTCCCCGGCGGGCCGGTTGGATCTGATGGGCTTCGCCGCGGAGGCCACCGCGCTGGGCGAGGGCCTGGGCCGGCTCGGCATCAAGGCGCACTTCTTCCGGCGGGGCGCCTACAAGACGGCGCCGGAGCTCTACACGCACGCGCACGTCTCGGACATCCAGCGGCAGACGCTCGAGTCATTCCTGGACGAGCGGTACGTGGACCTGGTGGACAGCGTGGCCCGGGGGCGGCGGCGCACGCCGGAGGAGGTGAGGGCGTGGATCGACGCGGGCCCCTACAGCCCGAAGCGCGCGGCGGCGGCGGGCCTCATCGACGGGATGTGTGACGAGGCGGATCTGCCCGCGCGGCTCTTGGGCAAGCCCGAGGGCAAGAAGGACGACGAGGACGAGGACGACGAGGGCGTGGAGCCGATGCCGATGTACCGGGCGCGGCTGCCGTGGCCTCCGGTGCGGTGGCGTCCGCTGCGTCCGAAGCCGCGGCTGGGGGTGGTGCCCGTGTCGGGGATGATCGTCCCAGGCAAGGGGACGCCGGGGCGGGCGGCGGGCTCGGACACGGTGGTGAAGGCGCTGCGCGCGGCGGGGCGGAACCGGAGGGTGAAGGCGGTGGTGCTGTACGTGGCGAGCCCGGGAGGCTCGGCGGTGGCCTCGGAGCTCATCCTGGAGGCGGTGCAGCGGGTGGCGAAGAAGAAGCCGGTCATCGCCTTCATGGATCAGGTGGCGGCGAGCGGCGGCTACATGGCCGCGCTGGGCGCCCGGGAGCTCTGGGCCACGCCGCACGCGGTGGTGGGTTCCATCGGCGTGTTCGCGGGGAAGTTCGACACCTCGGAGCTGATGGAGAAGCTGGGGGTGCACCGCACGCTCATCACCCGGGGAGAGACGGCGGGCATGTACTCGAGCGCGCGGGGCTTCACCGAGCACGAGCGGGGCTTGATGGAGCTCGAGATGGAGGAGACGTACCAGGCCTTCCTCGAGCACGTGGCGAAGGCGCGGGGCCGGACGAAGGAGGAGATCCACGCGCTGGGCGAGGGGCGGGTGTACAGCGGCACGCGGGCGCTGGGGTTGGGGCTGGTGGACAAGCTGGGAGGCTTCGAGGAGGCGTGCCGCCACGCGATGGACCTGGCGAAGGTGCCGGCGGGGCGCTTCGAGCTCCAGTTGTATGGGGGAGGGGAACGGGGCTTCTCGCTGTTGAAGCTGTTGCTGGGGAACGCGTGGGCGGGGGTTTATGCCTTCTGTCCAACGGCGTGGAGCCTGCTGGGGTTCAAGGGAGGGGAGCGTTTCGAGTAACCTCCCGGCCCGCATGGCGCGCCCCTGTCCCCTCTGTGAGAACCAGCCGCTGCGGCCCTTGCGCGTCTCCCATGTGGAAATCGACACCTGCCCGGGCTGTCACGGCCTGTGGTTCGATCGGGGCGAGCTGGAGCGCTTCCCGGCTCGACCCTCGGCGAGGAGTTTCCTGGCCATGAAGGGGCAGACCTTCTCGAGGTGCCGGAAGTCGGGGCACCCGGTGGGCCGGGCGGAGGCGGTCTGCCCCACGTGCCGGAGCGAGCCCGTGCGGTGTCCGGTCTGCACCGGGCGCCTGCGGCGGGTGGTGACGAGCGCCAGCCCCGTGGACGTGTGTCCCTCGTGCGAAGGAGTCTGGTTGGACGCGGGCGCCTTCGAGGCCCTGGGAGACGTGATGGTGCCTCAGGCGCGAGCTTCTGCTACGGCTGCGGCGGCCATGGAGTGCTCGCGCTGCGGGGTCGGGCTCCAGGTCTCGGAGGCCTATGCGTACGATGGGGATGTGTATTGCGGAGCATGCCGGCCGCCGGGCTCCGTCTCGGGGGCGGCGATGAAGAAGGGCACACCGGGAGGCCCGTTGCGCAGGGTCCTGGGAACGCTGTCCATGTGGTCCCTGGCCGTCTCCGGGGTGGTCACGGGCTGTGCCCACACGCCGGGACCCTCGGAGGTGGCGGCGTCCTACGCCCAGGCATTGGAGGAGAACCGGCTGGCGGACGCCTCCGCGCTGACGAGCGTCCCCCCGGAGGCCCGGCCCGCGTTCCTGGAGCACTATGGGGACGCCGCGGTCCGTCAGGCCCGCGCGAAGGAGGTGCGCGAGGCCCTCCCCCGGCTCCAGGCGCGAGCCCCGGCCCTCACGTTGATCCAGGAGAAGGAGGGCTGGCGGGTCGTCGAGGAGAAGCCCGAGGACGCACCGCGGGCGGCCTTGAAGGGATTCCTGGACGCGGTGGAGGCGGGCAACTGGAACAAGGCCTGGTCGCTGCTGAGCGATCCCCTGCGTGCCCGCTACACCCCCGAGCGTCTGCGCGAGGACTTCAAGCGCGAGCCCCTGTCGGCCGAGCGGGTGCGCCGGGCGCGGCTCGCCTTGGAGGGGGACGTGCGGGTGACGGCGTCGGGGGCGGAGTTCCCGGTGGGGACGGAGCGGGCGGTGCGGCTGGTCCGGGAGGCAGGCGAGTACCGGGTGGCCGCGATCGAATGAGAAGCGGTGCAACCAGGGGAACGACAGATTAGAGGAGGTTGACACCGGGGGGTCCGCTGGCTATTTCCGCGCCCTTCCGTGGAGGGTCCCCCAACCCCCCGGATTCCAAAGGATTCAGGTACTCCAGATGAGCGTTTCCGAGCGCGACATCCTCGCGGCGATGTCGAAGGTGATGGATCCCGAGCTGCACATCGACCTCGTGAAGGCCGGGATGGTGAAGGACGTCCGCGTGGACGGGGACAAGGCGAAGCTCAAGATCGAGCTGACCACGCCGGCCTGCCCCATGAAGGGGAAGATCCAGGCGGACGCCGAGGCGGCGCTCAAGCAGGTGCCGGGGCTGAAGACGTTCGACATCGAGTGGGGCGCGCAGGTGCGCTCGGCGCCGCAGGGCATGGCGCAGGGCCAGGCGATCCTCCCGCAGGTGAAGAACGTGATCCTCGTGGGCGCCGGCAAGGGCGGCGTGGGCAAGAGCACGGTGGCGGTGAACCTGGCGGCGGCGCTGGCGCGCGAGGGCGCGAAGGTGGGCCTGCTGGATGCGGACTTCTATGGCCCCTCGGTGCCCCTGATGACGGGCATCACCGAGAAGCCGGTGAGCCCGGATGGCAAGACACTGCCGCCGCTGGAGAAACACGGGCTGAAGGTGATGTCGATCGGCTTCCTGGTGGAGGCTGAGCAAGCGGTCATCTGGCGCGGGCCCATGCTGCACGGGGCGCTGATGCAGCTGGTGCGCGACGTGAGCTGGGGCGAGTTGGACTACCTGGTGCTGGATCTGCCGCCGGGCACGGGTGACGTGGCGCTGTCGCTGTCGCAGTCAGTGAAGGCGTCGGGCGCGGTGCTGGTGACGACGCCGCAGGACGTGGCGCTGGCGGACGTGGTGCGCGCCAAGTTCATGTTCGACAAGGTGCACATCCCGGTGCTGGGCATCGTGGAGAACATGAGCCAGTTCGTGTGTCCGCACTGCTCGAAGGCCACGCCCATCTTCAACCGGGGTGGCGGGCACAAGGCGGCGGAGATGTTCGGCATCCCTTTCTTGGGGGAGATTCCCCTGGAGCTGAAGATCCGCGAGGCGGGTGACGCGGGCGTGCCGGTGGTGATCGGCGCGCCGGAGAGCGCCGAGGCCCAGGCCTTCATGGCGATGGCGCGCAACATCGCGGGCCGCGTGTCCACCGAGAACATGCGGGTGGCGGTGAAGCTGCCGGTGATACGCTAGTCACCCCCCGTAAACCCCGAGGACCCCTATGGCGCCCGGCAAGGCCCCCGAAGACGAGACCGACGACTTCGACCCGTTGCTCGGAGACGAGCCGGAGCGGGAAGAGGGTTCTCGAGCGGGCTTCGTGCCCGAGTTCGTGCGCAAGGTGGCGGTGGCGGGACTGGGTGCCCTCTTCATGACGGAGGAGGGCATCCGCTCGCTGGCCGGCCAGCTGAAGCTTCCCAAGGAGGTGCTCGGCTACATCCTCGGGCAGGCGGAGAAGACGAAGGACGAGGTGGGCCGGGTCGTCTCCGAGGAGCTGCGTCGCTTCCTCCAGTCGGAGAAGCTGCGCGACGAGCTGCTCAAGGTGGTGTCGGGGATGACCATCGAGGTGAAGGCGCAGATCCGCCTGGTGCCTCACGAGGAGCAGGAGCAGGGCGAGCCGGGCACGCCGGGCCGAGCCAAGGTGACGGTGACCGAGCTGAACACGCGCCGCGGCGGCAAGAAGACCGCGACGAAGAAGGAGTGAGGGCGTGGAGGGCGGCGAGCGGCGGAACTGGAAGCAACACCCGCTGCTGAGGCGGTTGCCCTTCCTGTTGCTGGTGGTGCTGGGCCTGTGGCTGTGGAAGGGCGTGGACGCCCCCGAGCGCGAGCTGGCGTGGCGGCTGGAGGGCCCGGGCTGGAGTGAGATCCGGGCGCTCGACCTCCAGGTGAAGAACGCGGACGGCGAGCTGGTGAAGCGTGAGACGCGCTCCTTCCAATCCGGCCCGCCGGGCATGGTCACCCTGGTGGTGGAGCTCCCCTCGGGGACGTACGAGGTGTGGGTGTTCGCTCGGGGTGAAAGTGGACCATCCCGGCCCCCTCTCGTGGAGCGCCTGACACTTCAGGACGAGGACACGCGTGCCGAGAGGGGACTGCGGCTCCCCGGGATCCGTTGACCGGTGGGGGAGCGGGGGCTATAGCGCGCCCGGTTCCTCGTTTACCGAGCAAGGGGTCTCCCAATGGCATCGGAGCACATCATCGTCGTCGGGGCAGGGCAGATGGGGTCGGGCATCGCCCAGGTGGCGCTGCAGGCTGGCCTGAGGGTCACCCTGGTGGACGTCTCGAAGGAGGGCCTGGCCAAGGGTGCCGAGCGCATCAAGGCGGGCCTGAAGAAGCTGGTGGAGAAGGGCAAGCTGGACGCGGCCCGGCTCGAGGCGGCGACCGCGAACCTGGCCACCGCCACGAGCGCCACCGAGGTGAAGGACGTGGACTTCGCCGTCGAGGCGGTGACGGAGAACGAGGACCTCAAGCGCCGCATCTTCGTGGAGCTGGACGGCGTGGTGAAGCCGGGCGGCATCCTGGCCACGAACACCTCGTCCATCCCCATCACGCGCATCGCCGCGGCGACGAAGCGCCCCGAGAACGTGATCGGCATGCACTTCATGAACCCGGTGCCGGTGATGCAGCTGGTGGAGCTGATCCGGGGCGCGGCGACGTCGGACGCGACGTACCAGACGACCAAGGCGCTGGCGGAGAAGATGGGGAAGACCACGGTGGTCTCCAAGGACTTCCCGGGCTTCATCGTGAACCGCATCCTCATCCCGATGCTGAACGAGGCCTGCTTCGCGCTGCAGGAGGGGCTGGGGACGGCGGAGGACATCGACACGGCGATGAAGCTGGGCACCAACCAGCCCATGGGCCCGCTGCAGCTGGCGGACTTCATCGGCCTGGACACGGTGCTCTACATCGCCGAGGTGCTCCACAAGGGCCTGGGTGACGACAAGTACCGCCCGAGCCCGCTGCTGCGGCAGTACGTGGACGCGGGTTGGTATGGCAAGAAGAGTGGCCGCGGCTTCTACAAGTACTGAACCCCAGACCCAGGCACCCTCACCCCGACCCTCTCCCGAGGGGAGAGGGGAAGGGCGCGCGATACCCGAGACAAAGGTGCCTCGGACACCCTCGCCAAAACACCCCTCTCCCTCCGGGAGAGGGTCGGGGTGAGGGTGCCTGTCACTGTCTTCCCACCCTGAGGATCCCCACATGGCCTACGAGAACATCCGGCTGGAGACCGAGGACGCGATCGCGATCCTCACCATCGATCGTCCCAAGGCGCTCAACGCCCTCAACAGCAAGACGCTCCAGGAGCTCGAGTCCGCGCTCAACTCCCTGCCCGCCACGGTCCGCGCGCTCATCATCACGGGCGGCGGCGACAAGGCCTTCGTGGCCGGCGCGGACATCGCGGAGATGGCGTCCATCAGCGCGGCGCAGGCGCGCGAGTTCGCCGCCCTGGGCCACCGGGCCTTCCAGACGCTCGAGCAGCTCCCCATCCCCACCATCGCCGCGGTGAACGGTTTCGCGCTCGGTGGCGGGTGCGAGCTGGCCCTGGCGTGCGATCTCATCTACGCCTCGGAGAAGGCGAAGCTGGGCCTGCCCGAGGTGAGCCTCGGCGTCATCCCGGGCTTTGGCGGCACGCAGCGGCTCACCCGCGTGGTGGGCAAGATGCGCGCGAAGGAGCTCGTCTTCACGGGTGAGCGCCTGGACGCGGCCAAGGCCAAGGAGATCGGCCTGGTGCTCGACGTCCTCCCGGCGGATCAGCTCCTGGCCCACTGCAAGGCGGTGGCGGGGAAGATGCTCAAGAACGGCCCGCTGGCCATCTCGCAGGCCAAGCGCGTCATCGAGTTCGGCGCGGATCAGGATCTCCGGGCGGCCAACGAGCTGGAGCGCCAGGGCTTCGCGGTGCTCTTCGGCTCGGAGGACCAGAAGGAGGGCATGAAGGCCTTCCTGGAGAAGCGTCCGGCCGGCTTCACCGGCAAGTAATCGGGCAGACTAATGGGCGCGGCAACAGACGCTTGCCCGCCCCTCATGCAATCGCTGTTCCCGGGCGCGTGGCCCCGTATATGTACCTCCGCGCCCTTCTTTCCCCATCAGGAGTGCCATGAACTTCGAGCTGACCGACGTCCAGCGCGAGATCCAGCGGATGTGCCGTGAGTTCGCCGCGCGCGAGCTGATCCCCAACGCCCGCAAGTGGGACGAGACGCACCAGTGGCCCACCGACGCGGTGAAGAAGCTGGCCGAGCTGTCGCTGCTGGGCGTGGCGGTGCCGGAGCAGTATGGCGGCGCGGGCCTGGACAACGTCTGCTACGCGGTGGCCATGGAGGAGATCAGCCGCGGCTGTGCCTCCACCGGCGTCATCATGAGCGTGAACAACTCGCTCTACTGCGATCCGGTGATGAAGTTCGGCACCGAGGCGCAGAAGGCCGAGTTCCTCACGCCGTTCGCCCGGGGCGAGAAGCTGGGCTGCTTCGGCCTCACCGAGCCCGAGGCGGGCAGCGACGCGGCCTCGCAGAAGACCACGGCGGTGCGCAAGGGTGACGAGTACGTCATCAACGGCTCGAAGAACTGGATCACCAACGGCCCCAGGGCCGACGCCATCGTGCTCTTCACGATGACGAACAAGGAGGCGGGCAACAAGGGCATCACCGCCTTCCTCGTGCCCACCAACACCCCGGGCTTCATCCGCGCCGAGCCGGACAAGAAGATGGGCATCAGCGCGGCGCACTCCTGCAGCATGTTCTTCGAGGACATGCGCGTGCCGGCGAAGAACATGCTCGGCAAGGAGGGCGACGGCTTCAAGGTCGCCATGAGCACGCTGGATGGCGGCCGTATCGGCATCGCGTCGCAGGCGCTCGGCATCGCCCGCGCGGCCTTCGAGGAGGCGGTGCGCTACTCGGGTGAGCGCAAGACGTTCGGCAAGTCCATCCGCGAGCACCAGGCCATCCAGTTCATGATCGCCGACATGGCCACGGAGATCGACGCGGCCCGGATGCTCGTGCTGCGCGCGGCGCTGCTCAAGGACAAGGGTGTTCGCCACTCGACCGAGAGCGCCATGGCCAAGCTGTACGCCAGCGAGATGGCCAGTCGCGTAGCCAACAAGGCCCTGCAGGTCCATGGCGGCATGGGTTACTCCAAGGAGATGGATGTCGAGCGCCACGTGCGTGACGCGCGCATCACGGAAATCTACGAGGGGACGAGCGAGATCCAGCGCATCGTCATCTCGGCCAACCTGTTGAAGGACTAGGAGTCGAGCCGTCCATGATGAACCGTTCCCTGTTGATGGTGGTGGTGCTCGGGTCGGGCCTGGCGTTCGCGCAGGGCTCGCCCGCGAAGAAGGGCGCGTCCGCCAAGGACCTTGCTCCCGAGGCGGCTGCCCCCGCACAGGAGAAGAAGAAGGCGGAGCCGGTACGGCCTCCGCCTCCGGACATCAGCCGGATGCCCTTCACCCCGGACTCCATCCGCGAGGTGATGCAGTACCACTCGCGTGACGTGCAGGACTGTTACGAGGAGCTGCTCGCCACCAAGGGCAACAAGGTGGAGGAGGGCCGCATCATGACGACCTTCACCATCTCGCCCGACGGCTTCGTGCGCAACGCGAAGGTGCTCAAGAACGGCACGACGATCAAGGACGCGCGGCTGCACGAGTGCGTGGTGAGCGTGCTCTCCGGCATCAACTTCCCGTCGCCTCCGGATGGGCGCGAGTACCCCATCGAGTACCCGTTCAACCTCAAGGCCATCAAGTAGGACACCCGCTCCCGTGAATCTCGAGCTCACCGAGACGCAGACGCTCATCCGCGACACCGCCCGCAAGTTCGCCCGCGAGCGCGTGGCCCCCCAGGCGCGCAAGTTCGACAGGGAGGAGTTCTTCTCCGTCGAACTCTTCAAGGAACTGGCCTCCCTGGGCCTCATGGGGGTGAACATCCCCGGCCAGTACGGCGGCGCCGAGGCGGGCGTCGTCTCGTACTCCCTGGCGATGATGGAGATGGCTGCCGCGTGTGCCTCCACCGCGGTGGCCATGGCCGTCACCAACATGTGCGCCGAGCTCATCTGCAAGTTCGGCACCGAGGCCCAGCGCGAGAAGTTCGTGACGAAGCTGACGTCGGGCGAGGCGGTGGTGGGCTCGTTCGCGCTCTCCGAGTCCCATGCCGGCTCGGATCCGCGCGCCATGCGCACCACGGCGGTGCGGCGCGGGGACAAGTGGGTCCTCAACGGCAGCAAGCAGTGGATCACCTCCGGCGCCTACGCGGGGGTGATGGTGGTGTGGGCCCTCACGGGAGGGCAGGGGAACAAGGGCATCTCCGCCTTCATCGTCGAGGGCGGGACCAAGGGCCTCATCATCGGCAAGCACGAGGACAAGATGGGCCTGCGCGGGTCCAACACCGTGGCCCTCACCTTCGAGGACATGGAGATCCCCGCGGAGAACCTCCTGGGCAAGGAGGGGGACGGTTTCAAGCTGGCGATGATCGCGCTGGACGGTGGGCGCATCGGCATCGCCTCGCAGGCGTGCGGCGTGGCGCGGGCGGCGCTCGAGGCCTCTATCCGCTACGCGAAGGACCGCAAGGCCTTCGGCCAGCCCATCGCCGAGTTCCAGGGCCTGCGCTTCATGCTGGCCAACATGTCCACGGAGCTCCAGGCGGCCGAGCTGCTGACGCTCCGGGCCGCGAACCTCAAGGAAGAGGGCAAGGCGTTCACCCGCGAGGCCTCCATGGCGAAGCTGTACGCCAGCGAGATGTCCAACCGGGCGGTGGACAAGGCCGTGCAGATCCACGGCGGCTACGGCTACATCGACGAGTTCCCCGTGGAGCGCTACTTCCGCGATGCCCGGGTGCAGACCATCTATGAGGGCACCAGCGAGGTTCAGCGCCTGGTGATCGCTCGCGAGACGTTCAAGCTGCTCGACTGAACGCCCGCCCCCGGGCCGAGGGCCCTGGACCCCGTGCCGTGGGGTGATGGCGCGACTACCCATGGGGTAGCAGCTTCTCCTCTGGGTCAGGCGCCAGCAGGCCTGGCGTCCTGGCCCGAGGGACAGGGTTTCCGGCGGGGCGGGGGTGCCCGTCTCACCGGGGCCGGATTATCAAGACTGTGAACAAGTACCGCGTGCTCGCTTGACTGCCGGTGTAACCGGTGTCTAGGGTGCGCGCCTTCGAGTCAACTCCGTTGTGGAGTTGGCTCGCGGGTCACTCGTAGCTCCCCGCGAGTGACTGCCGTCAACCACCGGGGGCAGCTGTACCAGTTTCGAAGGACTCCCAATCTCATGCAGCAGAATGTGAACCAGCAGATCGGAGATGTCGGCGACGAGGATTTTGCCGCGATGTTCGAGGCCTCGCTCAAGGAGCGTGGCGGCGAGGGCATCCTCAAGGAGGGCGAGATCGTCAAGGGCACCGTGGTGCAGGTGACCAAGGACTACGCCATCGTCGACATCGGCTACAAGTCCGAGGGCCAGGTTCCGATCTCCGAGTTCACCAGCCCTCGCGGCGAGGTCTCCGTCAAGGCGGGCGACCCTGTCGAGGTCCTCCTGGAGAGCCGCGAGAACGATACCGGCATGGTCGTCCTCTCCAAGGAGAAGGCCGACAAGATGCGCATCTGGGACGAGATCAGCGCCGCCTGCGAGCGCGATGAGATCGTCAAGGGCACCATCGTGGGCCGTGTGAAGGGTGGCCTCTCCGTCGACATCGGCGTGAAGGCGTTCCTCCCCGGCAGCCAGGTGGATATCCGCCCGGTGCGCAACCTCGACCAGTACATCTCGAAGGAATTCGAGTTCAAGGTCATCAAGTTCAACAAGAAGCGCGGCAACATCGTGCTCTCCCGCCGCGTGCTGCTCGAGAAGCAGCGCGAGGAGATGAAGAAGGAGACCCTCAAGAACCTCAAGGAGGGTGCGGTCCTCAAGGGCGTGGTCAAGAACCTCACCGACTACGGCGCCTTCATCGACCTCGGCGGCATCGACGGCCTCCTCCACATCACCGACATGTCCTGGGGCCGCATCGGTCACCCCAGCGAGATGTTCAACGTGGGTGACGAGGTCCGCGTCGTCGTCCTCAAGTTCGACCCGACGCAGGAGCGCGTCAGCCTGGGCCTCAAGCAGATCCAGGAGGATCCGTGGCACCGCGCCGACGAGAAGTACCCGGTCGGCACCCGCGTGCGCGGCAAGACGGTCTCCATCACCGACTACGGCGCGTTCATCGAGATCGAGCAGGGCGTCGAGGGTCTGGTGCACGTGTCCGAGATGTCCTGGACCAAGCGCCTCAAGCACCCCAGCAAGATGCTGGAGGTCGGCCAGGAGGTCGAGGCCGTCGTTCTGGACATCGATCCGAAGGCCAAGCGGATTGCCCTGGGCATGAAGCAGATCGAGCAGAACCCCTGGACGCTGCTCGAGGACAAGTACCCGATCGGCTCCGTCATCAAGGGTCAGATCCGCAACGTCACCGACTTCGGCGTGTTCGTCGGCGTCGAGGAGGGCGTGGACGGCCTGGTGCACGTGTCCGATATCTCCTGGACCCAGCGCATCAAGCACCCGGGCGAGATGTTCAAGAAGGGCGACGAGGTCGAGGCGGTGGTGCTCAACATCGACGTCGAGAACGAGCGCTTCAGCCTGGGCATCAAGCAGCTCCAGCCGGATCCCTGGGACACGCTGTCCGAGCGGACCCCGGTGGGCAGCCGCGTGAAGGGCAAGGTCACCAAGGTGACGGACTTCGGCGCCTTCGTGGAGATCGAGCCCGGCATCGAGGGCCTCGTGCACGTCTCCGAGCTGAAGGAGGAGCGCGTCGAGAACCCGCGTGACGTGGTGCAGGAGGGCCAGGAGGTCGAGGTCAAGATCATCGACATCAACACCCAGGACCGGAAGGTCGCTCTGTCGATGAAGGCCCTGATCGGCGAGGGCGAGGACTACCGCGAGTACCTCCGCCGCCAGGCCGAGGGCTCCAAGGCCCGCCTCGGCGACGTGATGGCGAGCAAGCTGAAGAAGTAGTCAGCTCGCCCCTCACGCGAGGGACACCACGGCGGCCGGGTACTCGAAAGGGTGCCCGGCCGTTCGTTTTGTCGCACTCCCTCTCCCCCCGGGAGAGGGCGGGGGTGAGGGTGCCAAGACCCCGGGTTCCCCACCGTGTCCGACGCACCGTGTCACCGCCTGATTCCGAGGAGTCCTCGGAGCCAGAAGCCCATCTCTCGGGACAGTGGACGCTCTGGCCTTCGGGCAGGCAAGGAGGCTTGACCCTCCTACAAGCGGCAGTGATAAGGGCCCTCCCGAGCGTTATTCGAAGTCATCTCCAGCATCCCAAGGAGGCAGTTCATGGCTCGTGAAGTGGTCATCGTCGGCGCGGCGCGTACCCCCATCGGGGCCTTCCAGGGCGCCCTGTCCAAGCTGACGGCGCCGCAACTCGGCGCGGTTGCCATCAAGGCGGCGCTGGAGCGCTCGGGTGTCTCCCCGGAGCAGGTCAACGAGACCATCATGGGCTGCGTGCTGCAGGCGGGCGTGGGCCAGGCTCCGGCGCGTCAGGCGGCCATCTACGCCGGCATCCCCGAGAGCGTTCCCGCCGTCACCATCAACAAGGTGTGCGGCTCGGGCCTCAAGGCGGTCATCGCCGGCGCCCAGGCGATCGCGCTGGGTGACGCCGAGGTGGTGGTGGTCGGCGGCATGGAGTCCATGAGCAACGCGCCCTACGTGAGCCACGCCATGCGTGGCGGCGCCCGCATGGGCAACGTGGAGTTCAAGGACGCGATGATCCTCGACGGCCTGTGGGATCCCTACGGCAACGTCCACATGGGCAGCTGCGCCGAGGAGTGCTCCACCAGCCAGGGCATCAGCCGCGCCAACCAGGACGAGTACGCGCTCGAGTCCACGAAGCGCGCCATCGAGGCCCAGAAGGCCGGCCTGTTCACCCGGGAGATCGTCCCGGTCACCGTGCCCGGCGGCAAGGGCGGTGACGTGGTGGTGAGCGAGGACGAGGGTCCCAAGAACGCGAAGCCGGACAAGATTCCGACGCTCAAGCCCGTCTTCAAGAAGGACGGCACGGTGACGGCGGCCAACGCGTCCTCCATCAACGACGGCGCCGCGGCGCTGGTGCTGATGAGCGCCGAGCGCGCCAAGGCCGAGGGCCGTACCGTGCTGGGCCGGATCACCGGCTACGCCGGGGCCGCCCGCAAGCCGGTGGAGTTCACCATCGCTCCGGCGGACTCCATCAACAACCTGCTGAAGAAGACCGGCCACAAGACCACCGACGTGGACCTGTGGGAGATCAACGAGGCCTTCGCGGTGGTGGCCCTGGCCAACAACAAGCTGCTCGGCCTGGATGCCTCGAAGGTGAACGTGCGTGGCGGCGCGGTGGTGCTCGGCCACCCGATCGGCGCTTCCGGCGCGCGCCTGCTGGTGACGCTGGTGCACACGCTGCAGGACACGAACAAGAAGCGGGGCGTGGCGTCGCTGTGCATCGGCGGCGGCGAGGGCATCGCGCTCATGGTGGAGCGCTAGTCCAACGCGGGACGAAACTCCCTCTCCCCCTGGGAGAGGGGCGGGGTGAGGGTCTACCGGCCCTCGCCCCGTTCTCGTAGGAGGGGTTCATGAACAAGATCATCGCGAGCGCGGACGAGGCCGTCCGCGACATCCCGGAGGGCGCCACGCTGATGAGCGGCGGCTTCGGGCTGTGCGGCAATCCCGAGAACCTCATCGCGGCATTGCACCGCAAGGGGACCAAGGGACTCACCATCATCTCCAACAACTGCGGCACCACCGAGCTGGGCCTGGGGATTCTCCTCAAGGCCAACCAGGTGAAGAAGATCGTCGCCAGCTACGTGGGCGAGAACAAGGTCTTCGAGCAGCAGATGCTCTCCGGGACGCTCGAGGTGGAGCTCAACCCGCAGGGCACGCTGGCCGAGCGCATCCGCGCCGGTGGCTGCGGCATCGGCGGCTTCTTCACGCCCTCGGGCGCGGGCACCGAGCTCGCCAAGGGCAAGGAGACGCGGATGATCGACGGGCGCCTGCACGTGCTGGAGACGCCGCTGAAGGCGGACTTCACCATCGTGCGCGCCTGGAAGGCGGACACCTGGGGCAACCTGGTGTTCCGCAAGACGGCCCGCAACTTCTCGCCGATGATGTGCATGGCGGGAAAGGTCACCATCGTCGAGGCCGAGCACATCGTGGCCGCCGGTGAGATCGATCCGGATCAGGTGCACCTGCCCGGCATCTTCGTGCACCGGATCATCCAGTCCAAGAATCTCGAGAAGTGGATCGAGCGCCGCACCGTTCAGAAGAAGGCCTGAGAGGACGCCATGCCCCTGACCCGTGAGCAGATTGCCCAGCGCATCGCCCAGGAGCTGCGCGACGGCTATTACGTGAACCTCGGAATCGGCATCCCCACGCTGGTTGCCAACTACATTCCGAAGGGCATCGACATCATGTTCCAGTCCGAGAACGGCATTCTCGGCATGGGAGCCTGGCCCGTGGAGGGCGAGGAGGATCCGGATCTCATCAACGCCGGCAAGGAGACGGTGACGGTGGTGAAGGGCGCCGCCTTCTTCGACTCGGCGCTGTCCTTCGGGATGATCCGCGGCGGCCATGTGGACCTGGCCGTGCTCGGCGCCATGGAGGTGAGTGAGGAGGGGGATCTCGCCAACTGGATGATCCCCGGCAAGATGGTGAAGGGCCCCGGTGGCGCCATGGATCTCGCGGTGGGCGCCAAGCGCGTCTTCGTGACCATGGAGCACGTCAACAAGGAGGGGAAGCCGAAGATCCTCAAGAAGTGCTCCCTGCCCATCACCGGCCTCAAGTGCATCAACCACATCGTCACCGAGTACGCCCTCATCGACGTGACGCCCCAGGGCCTCGTGCTGCGCGAGTTGGCCCCCGGCGTGACGGTGGAGCAGGTCCAGGCCATCACCGAGCCCAAGCTCAAGATCGCCCCGGACGTGCGTGAGATGAAGATCTGAGGCCCTCGGGTCTCGCGCCGTTCCCGCCGCGGTCCTCGAGCACGGGGCCGCGGCGGAATACCCCGGCCGCCGTGGAGGTCGAATAGGGATCCATGTTGCCGGACACCCCCGTTGAATTGACGATCGATCGGCTCGGGCAACTCGGAGAGGGAGTGGGCTCGTACGAGGGCCGCACCGTCTTCGTGCCCGGCACCTTCCCCGGCGAGCGCGTACGCGTGCGTCTGGAGCAGGAAGGCAAGGTGGTGCGCGGCCACCTGCTCGGCGACGTGCTGGCCCCCAGTCCGGACCGGCGGCGTTCGCCCTGTGGCCTGAGCGCGCGGTGTGGCGGGTGCGACTGGCTGGAGTTGTCCGAGTCGGCCCAGCGTGCCGCGAAGCAGGAGATCGTCCTCTCCGCCCTGGAGCACCTGGGCCGGCTGAAGCGGGACGGCTTCTCGGTGCGGCCCCTGTTGATCGCGCCCACGGAGTTCGGCTACCGGCGGCGGGCGGTGCTGCACTTCCTCAAGGACGAACTGGCCTACTTCGGACGGCGGAGCCATGACCGGGTGCCGGTGGACGAGTGCGGTGCGCTGGTGCCGGTGCTCGCCGGGCTGCCGGGGAAGCTGGGGCCGCTGCTCAAGCCGGTGTCCCGGGACGCGGAGGAGGTGCACCTGCTGGCCGAGGGTGGCAAGGCGGCCTTCGCGGTGATGTTGAAGGGGCAGGCGACGCCCCGGCATGTGGAGGCGTGCGACAAGGCGGTGCGCGCGCTGCGGCTGGAGGGGGCGGTGCTGGTGCCGAAGGAGGGCTCGCCGCGCATCATCGGCAAGCCGGTGCTGCGCTCGCTGTCGCCGCTGCGGCCCGAGGTGCCGCTGTACCTGCGCCCGGACGCCTTCTCCCAGGCGCATGCGGAGGCCAACGTGGGCCTGGTGACCTCGGCGGTGTACGAGCTGGCCCCGCGCGAGTCGGATGCGGTATTGGAGTTGTACTCGGGCAACGGCAACTTCACGTTCCCGTTGGCGGCGAGCGCGGCATCGGTGTTGGGGGTGGAGTCCTCTCCGGCCTCGGTGGAGTTGGCGCAGCGGAGCGCGCGGGAGGGTGGGGTGGCCAATGTGCGGTTCCACCAGGGCGATGCCCGGAAGGTGTGCGAGGGCCTCATCCGCGAGGGGAAGCGGTTCGA
Source organism: Archangium violaceum Cb vi76 (assembly GCF_000733295.1). GTDB lineage: Bacteria > Myxococcota > Myxococcia > Myxococcales > Myxococcaceae > Archangium > Archangium violaceum. Next base: position 63,560 of record NZ_JPMI01000035.1, read on the forward strand.
CCTCGCGCTGGCGGATCCTCCACGGACGGGGGCGCCAGGGCTCGCCCGGTGGCTCAAGGCCCTGGGGGTGAGGCGGGTGGTGTACGTGGCGTGTGATCCGGGCTCCCTGGCCCGGGACGCGGCGGGATTGGTCGAGGCGGGTTACAAGCCGCTGGCGCTCCAGGTGGTGGACATGTTCCCCCAGACGCACCACGTGGAGTCCGTGATGTCTTTCGAGCTGCCCGCCTAGGTGCCGGCGGCTCTCAGGAGTTTGTTTTGGAGATCTTCAAGGAGTTCACCTTCGAGGCGGCCCATCGCCTCCCCAATGTGCCCCCGGGACACAAGTGCGCCCGGCTGCATGGCCACTCCTACCGCGTGACCCTGCATGTACAGGGCCCGGTGGGCGCGGACTCGGGTTGGGTGATGGACTTCGCCGACCTCACCGAGGCCTTCAAGCCGCTGCACGCCCAGCTCGATCACTACTACCTCAATGAGATCGAGGGGCTCTCCAACCCCACCAGCGAGAATCTGGCGCGGTGGATCTGGCAGCGCATGCGGCCCCTGCTCCCGCAGCTCTCGCAGGTGATGGTGCGTGAGACCTGCACCTCGGGCTGCATCTACCGCGGCGAAGCCGACTGAGGGTCATCCCCTCTCCCTCTGGGAGAGGGTCAGGGTGAGGGTGTTTCCTCCGCAACCCGAGTTCACTCTCGCAGCAGGATCCCTCCGTCGATCACCAGCTCGCTGCCCGTCGTCCACGGTGCCGCGAGCAGGTGCACCACCGCATCGGCCACCTCCTCGGGTTTCCCGAGCCGTCCCAGCGGATGCAACGCCCCCAGCGTGGACAACTGAGCTGCGATTCTTCGCTCGAGCTCCTCGCCCTGGGGAGGCGGCTCACCAGGAGCCAGGCGCGGGGCCCGAACCATCTCCGTGTCCACCACCCCCGGGCAGACGGCGTTGGCTCGGATTCTCCGTGCGGCGCCCGCGAGGGCCAGTGAGCGCATCGCCGCCAACAATCCGGCCTTGGCCGCGCTGTAGACGGCGCTGGTGGGCAGCGGCCGCAGGGCGAGCGTCGAGGCGATGAACACCATGCCGCCTCCATCCTCCAGGATCGACAGCGCCTCCTCGCCCAGGCGCAGCGGGGCCACCAGGTTGATCTCCAGTTGGGCCCGCAGGGCCTCCTCGGAGATGTGACCGGGAAGCTGGTGTTCCACCACTCCCGCCGAGTGCACCAGCCCATCCAGCCCGCCCAACGCGTCACGGGCCCTCGCCAACAGGCCCTCGCGCTCGGAAGGGGAGGTGAGGTCGCAAGGCAGGGCCACCGCCTGACCCGGCCACGCGCGGACCACCGCCTCCAGTCGCTCCACCCGGCGCCCCGTCACCGCCACCCGGCCTCCGGCCCGCAACAGCGCCTCGGCCACCGCGAGGCCCATGCCGCTGCCTCCACCCGTCACCAGCACCTTCCGGGTTCCCACGGGCCGGGTGCTCATCACCGCTCGACCTCCGCTTCCAGGGTGCTCGCCGCCGCCGGGTAGTACGCCCGGCCCTCCACGGGCATCAATCCACCCGAGGGCTCCGGCACCTCCACCTCGTCATCCGGAATGAAGGCCGGACGGTCCACGCACAGCACCGTCTGCTCGATCGCCTTCGGATTGTCGTAGCGGTGCGGAAGGTGCTTCGGCCACCGGAAGCCCGTGCCCGCCTGCACCGGCCGGCCCTGGAGCAGCAGCCCGTGGCCCAGTACCAGCTCGGACTCGTTCATCACCCGGTGCTCGTGGGTGGGGATGGTCTGGCCCGGCGCGATGCGCAGCCGGTAGATGCCCACGTGCTCGTCCTGGAAGAGGATGTCCACCCGCCCGAAGGGCTTGTCCTCCTGCTCGTACTGGTACTCGTCCGCGGTGCGATGCACCTGCAGCGAGGCGAGGCCCGCCCGGCCCAGGGCCTCGGGTTTGGACAGCCGCAGGGTGACGGCCCGCACCGGTGCGCGCGCCGAGTCCTCCGTCGGCGGGGCGAGGATGTAGCGGCAGAGGGCCTCGGCGGCCGTCTCCAGCATGCGGAAGTCGGCCGACTCCAGGAGGAAGCGCAGCTCGCCGGACAGGCGCGCGTAGTCCACCGTGTCGCGGAGGCTCCCCTCGGCGGCGGCCTTCCGGGTGTCCAGATAGAGCGCCACGTCGAGCTCCAGCGGCTGAGGCGTGCCTCGCTCGGCCGGGTACACCCCGACGATGCAATTCACCGGGAGCTGGCGCAGCTCGATGACATCCAGCGGGCGTCCCTGCGCGTCGCGGGGGGCGGATGCGAAGGCATCGGAGGAAAGACGGTTCATAGCTGGGCGCTCCGGGCTCCATCCACGGCGATCACCTGTCCGGAGATATAAGGGGCCTCGCGAGCCAGGAAGACCACGGCCCGGGCCACGTCCTCGGCGGTGCCCACCCGCCCGAGGGGGATGCGGGCGAGGATGGCCTTCTGGGTGGCCTCGTCGAAGTTCTCCGGGAACACGACGGTGCCCGGGGAGATGGCGTTCACCCGCACCTTGGGCGCGAGCTCCACCGCCAGGGCCCGGGTGAGCGTGATGAGCCCGGCCTTGCTGGCGGAGTAGTGGGCGTAGTGGCTCTCCACCCGCTCCGCGCCGATGTCGGTGAGGTTCACCACGAGGGGCTGGGGCGCGGCTCGCAGGGCCGGGAGCAGGGCCTGGGTGAGGAAGAAGGGCGCCTCCAGGTTGATGCCCATCATCCGGTGGTAGTGCTCGCGGGTGATGTCCTCGAAGGCGAGCCGCTCGTAGATGCCCGCGTTGTTCACGAGGACGTCGACGGCCGGGTGGGCCTCGCGCACGGCGGCGGCCAGCGACTCCACCCCCTGGGGCGTCCCCAGATCGGCGCGGTGCAGCGTGACGGAGCGTCCCAGGGCACGGGCCCGGGTGGCGACCTCCTCGGCTCCCTCGGTCGAGCGGTGGACGTGCAGGGCCAGGTCGTAGCCCACCTGGGCTAGGGCCAGGGCGATGGCCTTGCCGATCCGGATGCCCGCTCCGGTGACGACGGCTGTTGGCATGAAGGTCTCCCTCGGGTTTTCTGCGCGCCCGGGTATACAGGAGCACAGGGCCGCCCGCTGGGAGAACGAGGGCTCGCCCCATGACCCCGGGCCGGGTAGGACAAGAGGATTGAGGGCCCCGTAACAGGTTGGGAGGATGGGGAATCGGGGTAGGGCGGAGGCTGGTAGAACGCTGGGTTGAGGGGTTTACGAGCACATGGACGCACGCATCGTCGAGTTCGCCAAGGTCCTCCGCCAGAACGGGGGGCGTGTGAGCACGTCCAAGGTCTCGGACGCCGCGCGCGCAGCAAGCGGGAGGAGTAGGGGCCTACGTGGGGTGCGATGCTGTTCTCTGGCGATGGATTCGACGGGGCTGAAGGACGCCGATCATAAACCACTGGCGGTTGAAGTGGCGAACGTGTTCCCACGGACGCACCAAGTGGTGGAATTCGTGATACTTTTCAAACGGAAGTGAAATGGTGCTTACAAAAGGGCAGTCTCCCGCAGAGCAATATCTTAGCGCCTATCTGACTCATGCAGAGGTGCGTGGGCGGCCATACTCCGCCCAGGCGCTGCGCGAGATGCTGGCAAGTTTTTCCTGGGAAAAGACATTTTTCCAATTGGCAGCCATTGCGGGATCTCTCGCAAACTTTCAGCTTGATCAGGGCTCCAGCCTAGTCAGGCTGACGCACGATTCACTAAGGCGGCTCAAGCTCCATCCCAATCAGCAAATGTGGAGCATCGGTGAATTTGTAGATAAAAATCCTGACCGGCCGCTGATACACGAGCAATGCATCTATTTCTTACAGGCCATGGCAATTCTTGAAGGACGTCCTGATGGACCCGCCCCATCGGACCTTCACATGGCATTCATGCTCTTGGCTGCCAACGACCACCTCTCGTTTTGGCGCGATGCGGACAAGCCTCCACTCCCCAATCTTGAGCTTGTCACGGCGGAATTGTGCCACGTAGCTCGATTCAACAGATACCCAGATCCATTACGGAGAATGGTTCGCACAGCCATGATCTTCGAGAGACAGCCGCCCCAGGGCTTGTTCGCTGACGCTAAGAACTGGGAAATGCTTCAGCAGCGTGCATTCGGCTGCTCGTTTACAGACTATTTCGACACCTTTGTGGTGCCACTTTTCATGGCATCACAGCAATGGGGGGCATCAACCAAATCGGGTGCTTACGAAGGTCCAATGCTGAATCCGGAACAGTGGCTTTCGAAAACAAATCTCCCGCATGATTGGGCGACAGGATTCCTGCAAGAACTCTCTATAACCCGAGAAGAGGCCCGTAAGCAATTGAAGGCATCTTTGCGAAACAACGGGCTTCCCCATGCTCCCGTTATTTTCATTCGCAAGCCATTCTTGAAAACCGACTCCGGCCATCTGATTGCAGCTTCTCCCTGGGCTGTTCAAGAACAACTTCGTGGTGGTCTTTGGATGCGCTTCATGCGCGCCAGTGAGAAGTTTTCCAAAAAACAAGAGACATGGACCAGTACCTTTGGGCATCTGTTTGAGATGGCTTGCAGAGAAGTCGCGCAGGAGGGTTCAAAAGAACACGGCTTTTCAGAGCAAGTCGAACTTTCAAAGGCGCCAGGCTCGGCGGACGAACTCGAAGATGTAA
>NZ_JPMI01000036.1 GCF_000733295.1 Archangium violaceum Cb vi76
AGACAAAGGAGCATCGCGTAGGTGCTCTTCGTCTTCTCGACAAAAAGGTGCGTGCCATCCGCCGTGGCGAAGTAAAATCTATTCCTGCCAATACCCGTATTTTCCCAGTTCTCATTACCTTCGACGAGCTTTGTGAGAATCCGGCCCTGTATCAATGGATTGAGAAGCGATGTTCCGAAATGGGGATCCTGCAGCCCCCAGACACTGCGGCTGTTACTCTGGTGACCCTTGATGAGTTCGAGGCCATGATGTCACTGGCCTCAAAAGGACATCCCGTCTCCTCTTTTCTAGCAAAAAAGACATCGAAGGACTGGAGGTATGCAACTACACAGGCGCTTTTGCGTGATCTGAGCCCCGATGGCAGCCTCCTGCGGCTCAAGCACTTGCAGGAACGGTTCAATCACATCTGTGATCGTGCCCAGGAGCGTTTGTTTGGACTCAAAACGGAAGTAGATATCCTCAAGTCCGACGACGTTCCTGATCTTCCAGGCAATAAGTCCTGATTTTCAAACTCGTTTAGCACTAGGAATACCTGCGCACATGGACGCACGCATCGTCGAATTCGCCGAGGTCCTCCGTCAGAACGGGGTGCGTGTGAGCACGTCCGAGGTGACGGACGCGGCGCGTGCCACCGCCGAGGTGGGCCTCGAGGACAAGGCCATCTTCCGCTCGGTGCTGCGGACCACGATGGTGAAGCGCCACCAGGACGTGGACGTCTTCAACCGGGCCTTCGACTTCTTCTTCTCGGGGGCGGCCAAGACGTTCGAGGCGATCGACAAGTCCCTGGCCCAGCAGATCCAGGAGCAGGGGCTCATCGAGGGCGACAACCTGACGATGCTCCTGTTCCAGATGAACCAGCTCTTCCCCGAGCTGTCCCCGCTGGCCCAGGCGGCCCTCATGGGGGACCGGGCGCGGCTGGCGCAGATCTTCCGCTCGGCCACGCTGCAGCTCGACTTGTCGCAGATGCAGAGCTCGATGCAGACGGGCTTCTTCTCGCGGCGGCTGATGGTGGCGGCGGGGATGGATCGGGCGCGTTCGGAGCTGAAGGCGCTGGAGGAGGAGCTGCGCAAGCGGGGCCTGCCGGCGGAGGGCGTGGAGATCGTCTCCCGGCACGTGGCCGAGGCCATGCGCAAGGTGGAGGACGCGGCGCGGCGCGAGGTGAAGCGTCAGGCCGAGGCGCGCATCCGCAAGCCCACGGGCGGGGTGGTGGACAAGCCGCTGCACCAGCTCAGCCAGGCCGAGGTGAACCAGATGGAGTCCGCGGTGAAGACGCTGGCCGAGAAGCTGAAGGCCCGGCTGATCCGCAAGGCGCGCTCGAAGCGGAAGGGGCGCTGAACGTGCGCCGCACGCTGCGCCGCAACCTGCCGTGGGGGGGTATTCCCATGGTGCCCCAGTTCCGCGCCCGCCGCCCCGAGCGCCCCGAGGTCGTCGTCCTCTGTGACGTCTCGGACTCGGTGCGCAACGCCTCGAGGATGATGCTGCTCTTCACGTACACGCTGCAGTCGCTCTTCGTGCGCGTGCGCTCGTTCGTCTTCGTGTCGGACGTGGGCGACGTGACGCAGTACTTCAAGGAGCAGGAGGTGGACAAGGCGATCGACCTGGCCACCATGGGGCAGGCCGTGTCGCTCACCGCCAACTCCAACTACGGCCGGGCGCTGGCCATGTTCACGAGGGATCAGCTCGGCAGCATCACGCGCCGCACCACGGTGATGATCATCGGGGACGGCCGCAACAACTACAACGCGAACAACGCCTGGGCCCTCAAGGACCTGAAGCAGAAGTGCAAGCGGCTCCTGTGGATCTGCCCCGAGGACCGTCCCAACTGGGGCTTCGGGGACAGCGAGATGCTCACCTATTCGAAGGAGTGCCACCAGACGGTGGTGGTGAACTCCGTGGCCGATCTGTCCCGCATCGCGGAGCAGCTCGTCCCCGCCTGAGAGAGACAGCCATGTCCCGTTCCATGTTCGATGATCTCGATGTGTCGCAGGCCAGTGCCATGGGAGCCGCCGACTCCCGCACGCTGCGATTCGCCGCCCACGCCCTCACCGAGGCCGATCTGCAGGGCCTCCTCCGCTACCAGGAGGCCTTCCTCGCCCACGTGGAGCAGGCGCGGCCAGGGGAGCCCCATGCGCTCACCACCGCACACGAGCTCGGCCTGAAGGCGTCCGGATTGGCGGTGAAGGTGGTGGAGCTGGGCAACTCCATGCTGCGCGCCTATGCCGGCCAGCGGTGGACGGCGCGCCGGCTGCGCACCCGGCTGGCGGAGCTGGAGCAGCAGGCGGATGCCACCGCGGCGGAGAAGGCCGGCAGGGCCCGGGACGAGCTGCACCGCATCGAGGACCTGGAGCCCCTGGCCCGGCGCTACGGCCAGGAGGCGATCGACCTGCTCAACCAGCACGAGGAGCAGCTGGTGGCCCTCCATACCCGGATGCAGAAGGCCCTCACCCGGGCCTAGGGGGGCTCGCCCTCCTGCCCGCCAGGGCGCTGGAACCGTTGCAATCCGCCGGGGCTCGTCGGATAAGAGCCCGTTCTCCGTACGGAAAGACCCATGAAGCGCTACTTCATCCACACCTTCGGCTGCCAGATGAACGTCAACGACTCGCTCCGCATGAGCGAGGTACTCGGCAAGCTGGAATACCGGCCCACGCCGGTTCCGGAGGAGGCGGACCTCATCATCCTCAACACCTGCTCCATCCGGGAGAAGGCCGAGGACAAGATGCTGTCGGCCCTGGGCCGCTACCGCACGGTGAAGCTCGCCCGGGGCACGCTGCTGGGCGTGGGCGGGTGCGTGGCGCAGCAGGAGAAGGACAAGCTCCTCAAGAAGGTGCCCTACCTGGACTTCGTCTTCGGCCCGGACTCCATCGCCAAGCTGCCGGACATCATCGGCCGCGTGCAGGGCGAGCGCGAGCGCGTGGTGGAGACGGCCTGGGTGGACTCGGAGGAGTACGTCTTCCCTCGCGCGGACCCCGAGACGAGCCGCGGCAAGGTGACCGAGTTCGTCACGGTGATGAAGGGCTGCGACAACGTCTGCTCCTTCTGCGTGGTGCCGCACACCCGTGGCCGCGAGGTGAGCCGGGCCTTCCCGGAGGTGCTCGCCGAGGTGGCGGACCTGGCGAAGGTGGGCGTGCGCGAGGTGACGCTGATCGGTCAGAACGTGAACTCGTACCGGGGCGGCATCAGCTTCGCGCAGTTGCTGCTGCGGACGGCGGAGGTTCCGGGCATCGAGCGCGTGCGCTTCACCACGAGCCACCCGCATGACCTGTCGGACGAGCTGATCGAGGCGTTCCGGACGCAGCCGAAGATCATGCCGCACTTCCACCTGCCGGTGCAGAGCGGCTCGAATCCGGTGCTGAAGCGGATGCGGCGCGACTACACGGTGGTGCAGTACCTGGAGCGGCTGGAGAAGCTGCGGGCGGCGCGTCCGGGCATCGCGGTGACGACGGACATCATCGTGGGCTTCCCGGGTGAGACGGAGGAGGACTTCGCGCTCACGCTCGAGCTGACGGAGAAGGTGCGCTACGAGAACCAGTTCTCGTTCATCTACAGCCCCCGGCCGAAGACGGGCGCGGCGCTGAAGGAGGACGAGTGGGGCGCGGTGCCGCACGAGGTGAAGATCGAGCGGCTGGAGCGGCTGCAGAAGATCCAGCGGCGCATCAGCGGGGAGCACACGGCGTCGCAGGTGGGGCAGGAGGTGGAGGTGATGGTGGAGGGCCACTCGCGCTACAACGCGGCGAAGCGTTTCGGGCGGACGCCGGAGAACCGCACGGTGAACTTCGACGGCGACGCGCCGGCGGGGGCGTTCGTGAAGGTGCTGGTGGAGAGCGCGACGCCGAACCAGCTGTCCGGCAAGCAGACGGCGGTGCTGAGCCAGCCGGTGGTGGTGCCGCCCGCGGATCTCCCGAGCCCCGAAACCTGCGTCGTGGCCTGACCAGCTCATCCCAAGAACCCCCTGAGCATCCCTCCCTCTCCCCTCGGGAGAGGGTCGGGGTGAGGGTATCCGTTCCGAGCTGATTCCCCCCTCTCGTTCCCCCCCACTGGAGCACCCATGGCCCTGCGTCGTTTCCGAGATCAAACCCCGCGTGTCCACCCGAGCTGCTTCGTGGAGGACTCGGCGCAGGTGATCGGGGACGTGGAGCTGGGGGAGGACTCCTCGGTGTGGTTCAACTCGGTGCTGCGGGGGGACTGAACCCCATCCGCATCGGCCGGAGGACCAACATCCAGGATCTCACGATGATCCACGTCACGAGCCACCGGTACTCGACGACGGTGGGAGACGACGTGACGGTGGGGCACCACGTGGTGCTGCACGGGTGTACCGTGGGCAACCGGGTGCTGGTGGGGATGGGCGCCATCGTGATGGACGGGGTGGAGATCGGCGACGAGTGCATCATCGGCGCGGGTACCCTGCTCACGCCGGGGACGAAGATTCCGCCGGGCTCGCTGGTGGTGGGCTCTCCGGGCAAGGTGAAGCGGGCCATCACCGAGGAGGAGCGGAGCTTCCTGCTCGAGTCCGCGAAGCACTACGTCCGGACGGCCGCCGACCACCTGACCAGCCGTTAACGTGACGCCCGCCAGCGTGCGTGTTAGGACCACCTCGCATGGAGGTTGCAGCCGCACTCAAGGCATCCCCGCTCTTCAAGGATTTCACCGACGTCGGCATCCAGATCTTCGCCGCCATCGGAGTGGCACGGGCTTTTCCCAAGGGCTCGGCCCTGTTCCTGGAGAACCGGCCCGGCGAGTCCCTCTTCATCGTCGGGGACGGCACGGTGCGGCTGAGTGCGAAGAACACCGCGGGCGAGGAAGTGACGCTCGGGGATGTGGTCGCCGGGGAGCCCCTGGGTGAACTGACCCTCATCCAGAAGGGCGAGCGGCTGTGCACCGCCGTGGCCATGACGGACGTGACGGCGGTGGAGATCCGCCACGCGGACTTCCAGAAGCTCACCATCCAGAAGCCCCAGGCCTGCATGAAGCTGCTGATGGGGATCGTGAGCCACTTTGGCCAGAAGGTCCGAGACAACCGGGAAGCCATGAAGTCGCTCGTGGGAAAGACTTGAAGCACCCCCCCTTGCGCGCCGTGCTACCTTCCTCGCGGACGATGCGACGGATCTTCGAGACACCCACAGAATCCTACCTGGAGCGGCCGGGCATTCGAACGAAGGCCCGGGCGTTCGCGGTTCGAGCAGCGGACGCGCCAGGGGATTATGAGTCGGCGCATGGGGGCTCGGAGTTTTGACGACGCGTACCCGGTTGATGCGGGGGCGCTGGAGGCCAGGGCTCGGATGACGATGCCTGCCAGGTCTCCCCGGACGTGACAGAGAGACGAGCGTGCAAGAATTCCTCACCAACCTGCTGGGCAGTACCCACGGCTTCTTCGCCTATGCCACCGTTTTCGGCATCCTGGTGGCGTGTGGGCTCGGCGTGCCACTGCCCGAGGACATCTCGCTCATCCTGGGGGGCTTCCTGGCCCACAAGGGCGCGGCCAGCCTGTCGATGATGATGCTGGTCGGCTTCCTGGGCATCCTCGTGGGTGACAGCCTCATCTTCTACGCCGGCCGTCGGCTGGGCTCGAAGGTGGGGCGCTCTACCACTCCCTCCGGCTTTCTGGGCAGGTTCATCACCCCCGAGAAGCGGGCCCGGGTGGAGGGGCTGTTCGCGCTGCACGGGCAGAAGATCGTGATGATCGCTCGCTTCATGCCCGGGGTGCGAGCGGTGACGTACTTCAGCGCCGGTTCAGCGGGCATGTCGTATTGGCGCTTCCTCTTCTGGGACGGGCTGGCGGCGCTGCTGTCCGCGCCGTTCTTCGTGTGGCTCGGCTTCCACTTCGGGGACAAGCTGGACTACGCGATCGATCGGATGAAGGAGGGGCAGCTGGTGGTGTTCGGCAGCCTGGCGGTGGTGGGGCTCGGGGTGTTCCTGTGGCGGAAGAGGATCGCGGCCGTGCGTGGGGCGACGCTGGATGCGGCGGTGAAGGCCTCGCCGGTGCCCGCGCACCTGCTGACAGGCGCGGCGGCGGCTTCCGACGTCCAGCCGGCTCCTGCGCCCGTGTTCGAGATGGCGGAGAATCCCTCCGGTACGGATCGTCTGCCGGTCCGCGACTGAGCCCAAATCCCCTCTCGCGGGGTCCCCCTCTCCGGCTCACGCGCGTCCGAGGATCCGCTTCAACCAGCCGACCAATCCACCGGGGGCCACGTCGCGAGCGGTCGCGGCGATGGCGATGGGCAGGGCCACGGGCTGAGCCGCGGTGGGTTTCTGCACGGCGGGCATGCCGGGCAGCGACTGCCTGCGAGGCATGGGCGGCGGCTCGGGCTGACTCGGGTGGTTGGGCCCGAGCTTCGCCTTCACCTGCTCGGGGTTGTCGCGGGTGGAGAAGGCGTTCATCACCTCGATGCCGCTGGTCTGCTCGCGGGCGGTGACGGTGAGGATGCACTCGTTGTCCACGGCGAAGGTGACGGAGACCTTCACCGAGCCGCGAGGCCCACCAGGCAGCCCGGAGATCTTCAGCGTGCCCAGGTACTCGTTCTCCACGGCGCGCTCGGAGTCGCCCTGCAGGATGATGAGATCGAGCTCCTGCTGATCATCGCGGCTGGTGGAGATCTGGTAGCCCTTGTTGGCGGGCAGGGGAGCGTTGCGCTCGAGCACGGGCTTGAAGCGGCCGCCGGGCAGGCCCACGCCGATGGCCATGGGCAGCACGTCGATGAGCTGCACGCCGTCGTTCTGGGCCAGGCTGTGGGCGAGCAGGGCGGCGCCGAGCGCCACGGCCTCGTCCGGGTGCACGTTCTTGGTGGGCACCTTGCCGAAGAACCAGTTGATCTTCTCGTGGACGAGCGGCGAGCGGCTCTGGCCGCCCACGAGGATGACCTCGTCGATGTCCTTGGGGGTGAGGCCCTTGGCGTCGAGCACGTCGGCGCAGACCTGGAGGGTGCGGTTGACGAGCTCCTCGGTGAGCTCGACGAGCTTCTCGCGGGTGAGCTGGACGTCGAGGTCCACGGGCTTGCCGTCGACCATGGCGAGGAAGGCCACGTGGACGCGGACCTGTGAGCGCTCGGAGAGGGAGCACTTGGCGCGCTCGGCGGCGTCCTGGATGCGCTGCATGGCCACCCGGTCCAGCTGGATGGTGAGGCCGGTCTGCTGGCGGAACTGCTCGAGCAGGTACCCGACGATGGCGGTGTCGAAGTCGATGCCACCGAGGAAGGTATCGCCGCCGGTGGAGACGACCTCGTAGAGGGTGTCCTTGAGCTCGAGGACGGAGGCATCGAAGGTACCGCCGCCGAGGTCGTAGACGAGCACGCGCTGGGTGAGCTTGCGGCCGAAGCCGTAGGCGAGCGCGGCGGCGGTGGGCTCGTTGAGGATGCGCTCCACGTGGAGCCCGGCGAGCCGTCCGGCCTCGCGCACGGCCTGGCGCTGGTTGTCGTTGTAGTAGGCGGGGACGGTGACGACGGCGCGCGAGACGGGCTGGCCGAGCTGGTTCTGGGCGACCTCCCTCACCTCGCGGAGGATGAGGGCGGAGATCTGCTGCAGGCTGTAGATGCGATCTCCGAGCCGCACCGCCGCTTCGCCGTTGTCGCCGGGGGCGATCTCATAGGCGAAGCGGTCCTTGATCTGCTGGACGATGGGGGACTCGTAGGGGCGGCCGACGAGCCGCTTGGCGCCGTAGACGGTCTGCCGGGGGTTGGTGAGCATCTGCCCCTTGGCGGGGTGGCCCACCACGAGTTTGCCGCGGGCGTTGAGGGCGAGGATGGAGGGGACGGTGTTGTGCCCTTCGCGGCTGTGGAGGACGGCCGGCTTGCTCTGGCGCACGTAGCCGGCGCAGGAGTTGGTGGTACCCAGGTCGATGCCGATGATGGGCCCGGTGCGCTTGGGCTCCTCGGTGGGGGCCTCGAAGGCAGGGGCGCTCGGGACCATGGGCGTGGCCGACGAGGAGAGCGTCTGGGTGGGCTCACGAGGAGGCGCGGGACGGCTCGATGCCACCGGGGGCGCGGGAGTCCTGGGCGCCGCTACCTGCTGAACGGCCGGGGTCTCCCCGGAGGGGCGCGGGGGAGGCGGCGGGGAAGCCATGACCGCGGGCCGCGCAGCGGCGGGCGCTGCCTCGATGGGCTCGGCCTCATCGATATCGATGGGTTCGGCATCGATGGGCTCGGCCTCATCGATATCGATGGGCTCGGCCTCGGACTGGAGCGCAGGGGCGGGTTGCTCGACGGCGGGCGAGGACTGGGCCGTGGGCGCGGCCTCGAGCGGGAGCGCAGGCGCGGGCGGCTCGGCGGCGGGCGAGGACTGAGCCGTGGACGCGGCCTCGAGCGGGGGTGCCGGCGCGGGCGGCTCGGCGGCGGGCATGGGACTGGACTGGGGCGCGGGAGGCGGGGTGAAGGCGGCGATGGTCCCGGGCCATGGGGTGTGGGCGGGGACCAGCATCTCCTGCGCGGGGTTGGGAGCGGGCGCGGGGGCGACCGCTGGCGCATCCGTCAGCGGCGGAGGCTGCGGCGCTCCGGCGGGGACCGTGTAATCCGCCGGTCCCACCCCTGCTGGGAGTGGGGGAAGGGAAGACTGGGCGTGCGGAAGGGGAGCGATCGCCGAGTCGAGGAACTGCCGGGTGGCGGGGTCCACGGTGAGGAAGCGGAACCCCATGCCGGAGGCTCCCAGCCCGTTCTGCCCGGTGACGAAGTGGATGACGGCAGTGCCGTGGATGATGCGGGAACCATCGGCCAGCTTGAGATCCAGGGTGACCGTGGAACCCGGTGGCTTCACCGTCTTGGCGCGCAGGTAGATGCCGCCGCGCGTGACGTTGGCTCCGTACTTGGCGACGAATTCCTCGGGGGTCGCGAAGGGCAACTTGACGACCAACCCGATGGCTTCTCCCTGGGTCGTGCTGTGTGGCTGCGTCACGAGGTAATCCTAACACCAATCGCCTGCACGCCAGGGAGACGGCCGGTGAAAAGGCGGTTTTGATCGTTGCGCCCCTGGCTTTCACCCCTTATGGAAGCGGCTTCACCGCGGGCATGACCCGCTGCTCCCGGGAGCCCCCATGCTGCCTTCTGAAGTCCGGCTCGCGTTGACCTTCGATGACGTGCTCCTCCAGCCAGCGGAGAGCGCGATCCTGCCCAAGGACGCCGATCTCTCGACCCGTTTGACCCGCAACCTGCGGCTCAACATCCCGCTGCTCTCCGCGGCGATGGACACCGTGACCGAGGCCCGCACCGCCATCGCCATGGCGCAGGAGGGCGGTATCGGCGTCATCCACAAGAACATGACCCCCGAGCAGCAGGCGCTCGAGGTCACGAAGGTGAAGAAGTTCGAGAGCGGGATGGTGGTGGATCCCATCACCGTCGAGCCGCAGGTGCCGCTGGCCCGGGCCATCGAGCTGATGCGGCAGTACAACATCTCGGGCATCCCGGTGGTGCAGGGCCGCAAGCTGGTGGGCATCGTCACCAGCCGCGACGTGCGTTTCGTCACGGATCTGGGACAGAAGGTGGAGGCGGTGATGACGCGCAAGCTCGTCACCGGCCGCGAGGGCATCAACCAGACGGATGCCCAGAAGCTCCTGCACGAGCACCGCATCGAGAAGCTGCTGATCGTCGACGAGCAGTTCGAGCTCCGGGGCCTCATCACCATCAAGGACATGGAGAAGCGGCGGACCCGGCCCAACGCGGCCAAGGACGCCAAGGGCCGGCTGCTGTGCGCCGCCGCGATTGGCGCCTCGGCGGACCGTGAGGCCCGCATCGACGCGCTGGTGAAGGCCGGCGTGGACGTGATCGTCATCGACACGGCCCATGGTCACTCCAAGGGCGTCATCGACGCCGTGCGCGACACGCGGAAGAACTTCCGCGGCTTCGAGCTGATCGCCGGCAACGTGGCCACCGCGGCGGCGACGCGGGCGCTCATCGAGGCGGGCGTGGACTCGGTGAAGGTGGGCATCGGCCCCGGCTCCATCTGCACCACGCGCGTGGTGGCCGGCGTGGGCGTGCCCCAGCTCACGGCCATCGACGACTGCGCGCGCGAGGCGGACAAGCACGGCGTGCCCGTCATCGCCGATGGCGGCATCAAGTACTCCGGTGACATCGTCAAGGCGCTGGCCGCCGGGGCGAGCACGGTGATGATCGGCTCGCTCTTCGCCGGCACCGAGGAGGCGCCGGGCGAGGTGATCCTCTACCAGGGCCGCAGCTACAAGAGCTACCGCGGCATGGGCTCCATGGGGGCCATGAAGCAGGGCGCCAAGGACCGCTACTTCCAGTCGGACGTGGAGGCGGTGAAGCTGGTGCCCGAGGGGATCGAGGGCCGCGTGCCGTACAAGGGCAGCCTGAGCATGAACATCCACCAGATGCTGGGTGGCCTGCGCAGCGGCATGGGCTACGTGGGCTGCGGCACCATCGAGGAGCTGCGCACCAAGGCGGAGTTCGTGCGCATCACCTCGGCCGGGCTCAAGGAGAGCCACGTGCACGACGTGATCATCACCGAGGAGGCGCCCAACTACCGGGTGGAGTAGGGCGCCCGGGCCGGCCGGAGGGCCGTGAGCGCCGGCTACTTGCCGCGCTTGCGGCCGGTGTTGGAACCGCCGGTGGGCTCCTCAGCCGCGGCCGGGGCCACCTTCTTCTCCGCGTTGAGTACCTTGCCCAGGAGCTGCTCCTTGTCATCCGGGTTGAGCGTCTCGATGGCCTGGCGCAGGGTGGTGAAGTCCAGCCGGGCCACGGTGACGGTGTTGCCGCCCTTGACCTCCTGCACGGTGGGCAGGTCCACCAGCTCGCGCACGTAGGTCTCGAACTCCACCTTCACGTCCGCGGTCTGCTGGATGCAGTTCTCGCGGGCGGCGACCAGCTTCTGGCTGCCCTCGGTGTAGTTGAGGTCCGGGTTGCGGTTCATCGCCTCCTCGAAGGTGGCGTTGCGCTTCATCAACGAGGTGTAGAGGTCGATGTAGCTCATCACCCGGTCGGCCTCCGGCCGGTTGACGTTGCGGGCCTGGGTGAGGGCGTCGCCGGTGTCGTCGCAGTGCACCTTGGCCAGTGCTTCGGCGTCCGGGGTGTCTCCGGCCGAGGAACGGCTCGGCGATTCGCGCTCCAGACGCTCTTCCGAGGAGATCTCCTTCAAGCAACCGGTGGCGGACAGCAGCAGGACGGTTGCAACGGCGGGCAGGCGCATCCAGGACCTCTTCGAGTTCGAGCGGGACTTAATGGTTGATTTCCGAAAGTTTGTAGCGATAAGGCCCGCATCCGTCAACGCGCGCCCCTCATGGAGAGTGTGTGGATATTCACGCTGAGAAGATCCTGATCCTCGATTTCGGGAGCCAGTACACGCAGCTCATCGCCCGCCGGGTGCGAGAGCTCGGCGTGTACTGTGAGATCCACCGTCCGGATCTCGCCGCGGAGGACATCCGCCGGTTCGCTCCACGCGGCATCATCCTCTCCGGAGGGCCGGCCTCGGTGGAGGCGGAGGGTTCGCCGCGGTGCGACCCCTACGTCTTCAGCTCGGGGCTGCCGGTGCTGGGCATCTGCTACGGCCTGCAGCTGATCTCCAAGCTGCTGGGAGGCCGGGTGGATCGCTCCGCGCACCGCGAGTACGGCTCGGCCGAGGTGGAGGTGCTGGCGGCGCGCGGGCCGCTGGCGGGCTTCAAGCTGGGCGAGCGGGTGAAGGTGTTGATGAGCCACGGGGACCGGGTGGACATGCTGCCGCCGGACTTCGAGGCCATTGGCCGCAGCGGCAACTCGCCGTACGCGGCGGCGGCGCACAAGAGCAAGCCCATCTACGGCCTGCAGTTCCACCCCGAGGTGGTGCACACGCCGATGGGCAAGGAGATGCTGCGCGCCTTCCTGTTCACCGACTGCAAGGTGAGCGGGAGCTGGACGATGAAGGGCTTCATCCAGGAGGCCGAGGACGCCATCCGCCGCCAGGTGGGCGAGCACGGCCGGGTCATCTGCGGGCTGTCGGGAGGCGTGGACAGCTCGGTGGCTGCGCTGCTGTTGCACCGGGCGCTGGGGGCGCGGCTGCAGTGCATCTTCGTGGACAACGGCCTGTTGCGGCAGGGCGAGCGTGAGCAGGTGGAGGCGCTCTTCGTGGATCGCTTCCACGTGCCGCTGAAGACGGTGGACGCGCAGGCGCGGTTCCTGTCGGAGCTGGCCGGGGTGACGGATCCGGAGAAGAAGCGGAAGATCATCGGCCGCGAGTTCATCACGGTGTTCGAGGAGGCCGCGCGGGACGTGCAGGGCGCCGGGTTCCTGGCGCAGGGCACGCTGTACCCGGACGTGATCGAGTCCGTGTCGTACAAGGGCCCGTCCGTGACCATCAAGAGCCACCACAACGTGGGCGGGCTGCCGGAGAAGATGAACCTCAAGCTGGTGGAGCCATTGCGCGAGCTCTTCAAGGACGAGGTCCGCGCGCTGGGCCGCGAGCTGGGGTTGCCGGACGAGATGGTGTCGAGGCAGCCGTTCCCGGGGCCGGGCCTGGCCATCCGGGTGCTGGGGGAGATCACCGAGGCGCGGTTGGAGCTGGTGCGCCGCGCGGATGCCATCGTCCAGCAGGAGATCCGGGACGCGGGGCTGTACAAGGAGCTGTGGCAGGCGTTCGCGGTGTTGCTGCCGGTGCAGAGCGTGGGCGTGATGGGCGACGAGCGCACCTATGAGTCCACCTGTGTGCTGCGCGCGGTGACGAGCGTGGACGGCATGACGGCGGACTGGGCGCGGCTGCCGTACGACGTGCTCGAGCGCATCTCCACGCGCATCACCAACGAGGTGCGTGGCATCAACCGCGTCGTCTACGACGTCTCCTCCAAGCCGCCCGCCACCATCGAGTGGGAGTAGCCGCGGGGGCAGGGTGAGAAACAACGAAGGGGCTGCCCGGATTCTCAATCGGGCAGCCCCTTCGTCTTTTCAGCGGGATGTCAGGGGACGGCGGGCCGGACTACAGGTTGGGCCTGGCCTTCAGGGTGGGCGTGGAGCCCGGGCGCAGCTCCTCGAGGACGCGGTCGGCCTTGTAGACCTTCTTGAGCGCCTCGATGAGGGCCTCGCTGTGGACGGAGACGGCGCGGTTGACGCTCTCGTCGAAGCCGTAGTCTCCGCCGAGCGACTGGATGTTGCCGTCGAACACCAGGCCGACGATCTCGGCGTCCTTGTTGATGACGGGCGAGCCCGAGTTGCCGCCGATGATGTCGTTGGTGGTGACGAAGTTCATCGGGGTGGAGGCCGTCAGATCCTTCTGCGCGGCGAGCCAGCTCCTGGGCAGGGCGAACGGCTCCTCACCGGTGTGGCGGTCGAAGGTGTTGCCCATGGCGGTGATGGGAGCCACCTGCTTGCCGTCCTCGGTGTAGCCCTTCACGGAGCCGAAGGACAGGCGCAGCGTGCCCGTGGCGTCCGGGTAGATGCCGGTGCCGTAGACCTCGAACTTCGCCTGGGCCACCAGCTCGCTGTTCTTGCGGATGACGGCGTCCACCTGCTCCTCGTACGTCTTGCGGATGGCGCGGCCGTCCGGGTCCACCAGGGCCGCCAGCTGGATCATCGGATCCTTGGAGGCCTCGATGGCCTGCTTGCCGCCCTTGTAGAGCTGATCGCGCAGCTTGAGGTCGGCCAGCTTCGTGCCCTTGATGAGGCGGGTGGCCAGCGACGCGGGGGACTCCTTGCCGAGCACCTTCTTGACGAACGGGTGATCCGGGCTGAGCTCCTCGCGGATCTTCGTGAGGGCGAACGTCAGCTGGGCGATCTCCAGCTCGGGGTAGATGGGCGCCTTGCTCATCAGCTGGTTCTCGAGCGAGCGCAGGTTGGCCTCGTTGAAGCCGCGCAGCCGCTCGGTGTCCGGCCTGGTGCGCTCCTCGGCGGCGCGCACCAGGGTGCGGGCCACGTAGAAGAGCTGCGAGTTGAAGCCGTTCTCGACGTTCTCGTAGTCCTTGCGGATGTTGCGGAAGGTGTCCTGGGCGCGGGCGATCTCATCCCAGGCGTTGCCGTACCTGGCCTTCATCTTCGGGTCCGCGTTGACCTTGGCGCGCAGCTCCTGCTCGGCGGCGACCTTCTGGGCGAAGAAGGCCTTGTCGACCAGCTGCTCGTGCTTGCCCTTGGTGGACTTGAGGGCGTTCTCCACGCCGAAGAGCATGTTGTTGGAGATGCGCTTCTGCTCGGCGCCGCGGTTCTGGAACTCGGTGACCATGCCGCGGACCTCCGAGAGCTTGAAGATCTGCTTGGGCAGGCCGGTGTCGCGCAGGTACTCGAGCTGCGCCACCGTCAGGCCGCGCGAGGTCCTTCCGGGGTGGCCGGAGATGAAGGTGAGATCGCCTTCCTTGACGCCTTTCTCGGACCACTTGAAGTAGTTGGGGGTCTTCGCGGGCTTGCCGTCCTTGGTGTAGGCGCGCACGAAGGTGACGTCCAGGTCGTACCGGGGGAACTCGAAGTTGTCCGGGTCGCCGCCGAAGAAGGCGATGGCGTGCTCGGGGGCGAACACGAGCCGCACGTCCTGGTAGCGCTGGTAGCGGTAGAGGTTGTACTTGCCGCCCTGGTAGAGCGTCACCACGTCACAGCGCACGTCCGAGGCGCCGGCGGTGCAGGCCTTCTCCAGCTTGGACATCTCGGCCTTGAGGGTGTCGGCGTACGCCTTGCCGGTGAGGCCCTGGGTGGCGGTGTTGAGCTTGTCGGTGACGTCGGTGATTTCCACGAGCTGGCTGAGCTCGAGGGCCGGGCACTGGATCTCCTCGGCCTGGGTCTTGGCGTAGAAGCCGTTGGCGATGAAGTCCTTCTTGGCGGTGGAGAGCTGCTGGATGCAGCCGCGGGCGCAGTGGTGATTGGTCATCACCAGGCCTTCCGGGGAGACGAAGCTGGACGAGCAGCCGCCGCCGAACTTGGCCGAGGCCAGACGGACCTTGTTGAGCCAGTCCTGGGAGGGCTCGAATCCGTACTTCTCCTTGACCTTGGCGGAGGGGAAGTTGTTGTAGGTCCACATGCCCTCATCGGCGAGCGCGGGGGCGGCGCCGAGGAGGGAGGCCACGATGAGAAGACGCTTCATGGAGTTGAAGTTCCTTTCCGGGAGCCGGAAGAGATGCGGCGGGGTTGTCCTGGGAACAGCCGGTCCCGGTCAAGCGGGGAGAAATTCCCGGCCCCTGAACTCATGAGTGGGGCTTTGATTTCCGAAGAGCAGGCGAGCGTGGCGATTGACGCGACCCGTCGCGATCCGACCTGGGGATTGGGGGATGGGGAGACACATGCCAGTACGGCCGCCGGACCTGGATTGGGAACCCCTTGGACGGCCCGTGGGCTGAGTTTACATAACGCACATTATCAGACCCCATGTCAGAGGGAAACGGGGTGGAAACCGGCTGCCCCCGGGCCTGTTCCCCAGCCTTCGGAGCCTGGCTTTCGCGCTTCTCGGTCCGGTCGTTGGGACATAGGGTCTGCGCGCCCTATGCGACTCCTCCGTTTGAGCTTCGCCGTATGTGCGGCTGCCGCGCTCGCCGTGGCCGGATGTCCCAAGCCCTCCGCCCCTACCGATGACGCGGGCGTTCCCGCCGCCGGAGCCGCCGAACCGGCCGCTGAAGCCGACGCGGGTCCGGGCCTCGCGTCGTTCTCGCTCCAGTACACGCTCCCGGATGCCGGCCTGGAGGCCATTCCCCTCGTGGGCGAAGAAGAAGGCCGCCCGCTCATCGATCCCACGTCGACGCTCGAGCTGCGCAGCACCCTGGCGCTCCGCAACCACCGCGTCCGCCTGTTCGACGAGGCCGATCGCGCCATGGTCTCGGACGACTCCGCCGAGGAATCCCCTGACGGGCTGCTGTACCGGATCTCCCTGCCCACGCCCCTCAAGAGCGGCCACAAATACACCCTGGTCATCGACGCGCAGACCGGCACGTCGATGACGGATTCCCAGGGCCGCGAGGTTCCCGACATGCGGATTCCCTTCCAGGTCTCCGGTGAAAAGGAAAAACCGCAGCCACCGCCCACGAAGAAACGGCGCCGGCGCTGACTCAGTGCTCACCACGCCGAGGCGCCGCGTCCGGGAACACATCCGGCTCCAGGACGTCCGCGGACTCGCGCAGCAACTCCGCCTCCTTCACGGCCACGAGCGCCTCCCGGGCCGCCTCCGGGCGCCCGTACGAGCGCCCCTGGACCACGAGGAACTCCCGGAGCGCATCCCGCAGCTCCAGGCCGGACTGGTAGCGCTCGGCCGGCTCGCGCCGCAGCGCCCGGTGCACCACGGCCCGCAGGGACGCTGAAATCCTTTGGGTGGCCCTCTCCACGTCTTCCGGTCCGAACCGCTGGATGCGCGCCGCCATCTGCGCGATGGGCACCCAGCTGGGCTCCTCGCAGTGCGCCTCGGTCAGCGCGACCG
The DNA here is from genome assembly GCF_000733295.1 of Archangium violaceum Cb vi76. Lineage (GTDB taxonomy): Bacteria > Myxococcota > Myxococcia > Myxococcales > Myxococcaceae > Archangium > Archangium violaceum. Next base: position 16,288 of record NZ_JPMI01000036.1, read on the forward strand.
GCCCGGACGCCTGGGCCGCCTGCTCCACGTCTTCCAGGTCGAACAGGTGCTTGCCCGTGAGCAGCTCCAGCATCACCAACCCCAGCGAGAACAGATCCGAGCGGTGGTCCACCTTCTCCAGCCGCATGCGCTCGGGAGACGCATACGCGATGTCCCCGCGCAGCACGTTGGCCGTGGTGGCCTCGCGCCCGGGCAGCAACGAGTACGCCACGCCGAAATCCACCAGCTTCACCTCGCCGCTGCTGCCCACCCGGATGTTCTCCGGGCTGACGTCCCGGTGGACGATTCCCAGGGGCCGGCCGTGCTCGTCCGTCCGCGTGTGGGCATGGTGGAGCGCGTCCGCGACCTCGGAGATCACGTGGCACACGAAGGCCTCGGACATGGGCCGCTGACGCATGGCCGTGACGCTCAAGACCGTCTCCAGGGAGCGGCCCTCCACGTACTCCATCACCACGTACGGCAGGCCCCCATGCAGCACCAGCTGGTACACCTTGGCGATGCCCGGGTGGTCCAGCCGGTATGCCAGCTGGACCTCTTCCTTCAACCGCTGCTTCTGCGTCTCACTGAGCGGCCGCGACAGCCGCTTGATGATCACGGAGCCCGCGGGCCCCTTCGCGTAGCGGCGCTGGGCGAGCAGCAGCTCGCCATTGCTGCGCCGTCCCAGCCTGCGGACGAGCTCGTAACGGGTCCCATCCACGGAGAAAAGCAACCGGGGGTGGTTCGAGGACTCGGGCCTGTCGATGGACACTCGGGCTCTCCTTCGCGACGCCAACGCCGCGCCAGTGAAATGCCGGAGGTAGGGCCCAGACGCCGAACCTCCAGCGTCAGCCACCCTACCAGACCGGGCTGACACGGCCGCCCGACCTCTCCCCTCGGGTCCGAAAGGGCGTCAGTCCTGGTGCAGATCCCTGTCCTGGGCGCGCACCCGCTCGAGCACTCGCAGATCCCTCTCCGTGGGCCCCAGCTCCATGATGAGCCGGCTCACGTCGTAGAGGACCTCGCCCCGCTCGAACACGGGCACTCGAGGTTCGTCGTCCAGGTTCAGGTCGTCCAGGGCGCGGTTGTACGCCTTGTCCATCAGGGACCGGAGCTGGAACGAGTCATAGAGGTTGTACTCCACCAGGAAGCGCAGGGCCTCCACGTCCCCACGCGCCAGGTACGCGCGCCACAACAGCACCGCGTCCCACCCGTTCACGCCCTTCATGTGCGGCGGCCGCCCCAGCCCCAGCTTGTCCTCGAGCTCCTTCAGCCCGCCGCCCATCCCCAGACGCCGGCATACGAAGCGCAAGTCAATGTGCGCGTCGGGTGTCGGGAAGCGCTTGCCGAAGTACTCGCGCAGCACCGGCACGTCGAAGCACGAGCCGTTGAACGTCACCCACAGCCGCCGCTCCGCCATGGCCTCCGGCAGCTCGTCCATGTTGCGGCCCTGGATGAAGACGCGCAGCCCCGAGTCATCGAACAGGGCCACCACCGTGGGCGCCTGCTCCTGCTTTCCGTCCGTTTCGATGTCGAAGTAGACCGCGTCGCGCGCGAACTCGGGGTACAGCCGCCAGTGCTCCCTCGGCGGCACCATGGCGGCCAGGCCCTTCAGGTCGCGCCGCTCCAGGGCCTCGCGCGCCAGCGCCAGCCGCCCGCGGGCGCCTTCGTCCAGCTTCTGGCCGAGCACCGAGCCGTTGCCCGGAAAGTCGTCCCAGGTCTGGATGCCCCGGGCCCACAGGTCCTTCTCCTTCCAGGGACCCACACCCGGAATGAGCTGGAACGTGCGCCGCAACATCAGCCCAGCGGACCCAGCCTGCCCGCCACCAGGTCCTCCAGGGGCGGAATGTCCGCCTCGCAGAACGGTAGCGCCAGCATCTCCGCCGGCGTCAGCCATGCCAGCGCGTTGGCCCCCAGCGTCTTCGGCTCCCCCGACTCCAGCCGGGCCAGGTACAGCACCAGCTCCACCGTCAGGTCCGAATACTCGTGTCTCCCCGCCCATAGCCGCCTCCCCACGTGGAGCCGGACATCCAGCTCCTCCTGGCACTCCCGGGCCAACGCCTCCGGCTCGGACTCCCCGGGCTCCACCTTGCCGCCCGGAAACTCCCAGAGGAGCCCCCGGCTACCGCCCGGTAGCCGCTGCTGCACCAGGAATCGCGACCCGTCCCCGGGCTGGTGAATCAGGGCGGCCACCACCCGGACCGTTCGCTTCACGGCCTCCTGCGTCAACCGCTCCTCCCATCCAGCCGGAGGGAGTACAGGTAGCCGTTGTTGGACAGCACGTACACCTTGCCGCCCACCACCCGGGGCGGAGCCGAGATTCCCTCACCCGGGTTCCACGCCAGGCGCGATTGGCCCGTGCGCGGGTCCACGAAGAGCAACGAGCGCTGTGCGGGCACCAGGAGCATCCCCTTGACCAACACCGGCTCCAACCCGGCCCTTTCCTCCAGGGTTTGCGACCAGAGGAGCTTTCCGCTGTCGGCCAGGTAGGCATCCAGGCGGTCATCTCCCGTGGCCACCAGCACGTTGCCGTGCAGCAGCAGCGAGGTGATGCCCTGGGCCACCGAGTTCCACACCACGTCGCCCGTCTCCGCGTCGAGCGCGTAGAGGCCACCGGCGTACGAGGCCGCGTAGACATGGCCCGACTCGTCCAGCACCGGCGAGGTGTCCACGTCCACGAACTGCGTGGCACCGCCCGGCGCCAGCACCTTCTCCCAGCGCACGCCGCCGTCATCCAGGTCCAGCGACACCAGGGAGCCGTCGGAGAAGCCCACCCAGGCCGTCTGCCCGCGCACCGCCGGCGTGGACGCCCGGTGGATGGTGAAGCCCGCGGGAGGATCCCTCCGGTACAGCCATGCCAGCTCGCCCGTGGCCCGCTTCACCGCGAACAGGGTGTCGCTCTGCGAGGCCACCAGCACCAGGTCGCCCGCGAGCACCGGCGCCGTCGCCAGCGCCTCGCCCGCCGCGTACTTCCACTTGAGCGCGCCCGTCTTCGCATCCAGCGCGTGCAGGGCGCCGTCGGTGCCCGGCACGTAGGCGATGCCGTCATCCACCGTGGCACCGGCGTAGAAGCGGTTGCCCACCGTGTAGTGCCAGAACTCCGTGCCCTCCGGGTCGAAGCTCCGGACCAGGCCGTCCCGGGTGAGCGTGAGGACGCGCTCGTTCTTCGCGTCATACGCCGGCTGCGCGTGCTCGCGAGGGGCGTACTCGAGCAACGTGGGACTGACGAGCTGCCTCCACCAATCCACCGTGAAGAAGTGGTGGGGAGGCTGCACCGGCGCGGCGGTGACCGGGTTGCCATACACCGGGACCGTGGTGCAGGCACCGAGCAGACCCGCCGCCGCGAGCCCACCCACCCAACGCTTCCACCCGCTCGCGGTGCGCATGGTCAGGCGGTCACCCCGCGTCCGTCTTCTGGGTGGCCGCGGGCGTCGGCTCGGGCACCTTCACGCCCTGCGCCGCCAGCACCGCCAGCCGCTCCGTGGCCAGCCGCCCCGCGGCCGCGTTGCCCTGCGAGGCCTTCAGGTCCGCCAGCAGCTGCGCCGCCTCGTCCTTCTTGCCCTGCGCCGCGAGGATGCGGGCCTGGTGGTACTGCCCCATGCCCTGCATGAACTCACCGGAGGTCTCCGCCTTCGACATCTGCTTGAAGGACTCGAGCGCCTGATCCAACTGACCCTTGGCCTCGTGGGCATAGCCCTGGCCCTCGTAGGCCGCGGTCAGCAGCGGAGAGCTCTTCGGGGCGTCCTTCGTGTACTCGCCGAAGGTGGCCACGGCGTCGTCGTACTTGCCCAGGCGGTACTGGGCCTTGCCCAGCGGCAGCGCCGCCGTCAGCGCGGCCTCCGTGCCCTTGTGGTCCGTCCGGAACTTCGTCAGCTCCGTGACGGTCGTCTCGTTCCGCTCCTGCTCGGACTTGAAGGGGGGCAGCTCGCCCGCCGCCGGCTGCAGCTGCACGCCCTCCACCACCGGACGCTCCAGCGACTCCAGCGCCTGGCCGAGCTGCTTGGCCGCCGCCTCCTCGCTCCGGTTGCTGAAGTACTGCACCAGCGCGGCGATCAATCCGCCCACCACGAGCACGACCGCGATGGTGCTGATGATCTGACTGCGCTTCATCAGCCAGTCACTGGCCTCGGCGCCGTACAGCTGGAAGGCATCGGGAGCGCTGAGCTCCTGCTTCGTCATCTTCTCTGACTTCTCGGCCACGGTGGTTCGCACCTCTGTACAGGGTCGAAGGGCGCGCAATCTACGGAGCGCGCACCCGCAGTGTCAACGCGGACATCCCTCAATGCTTCGACTTCCCGGCCAACTTGGGCCGCTTTCGCGCCGCCCGCTTGGCCTGGCCCGGGCGCTCCCGGAACAGCAACCGGATGGGGACCCGAAGGTCGAAGGTCCCTCGCAGCTGGTTGGTGATGTACCGCTTGTACATGTCCGGTACACCGTCCGGCCGGTTGCAGGTGATGGCGAAGGTGGGAGGCGCCGTCCCCACCTGGGCCATGTAGTACAACCGCAGCGGACCCCGCCCCACGATGGGCGCCGGGTGGTTGTCCGCCATGTGCTCCAGCAGCCGGTTGAGCTGCGGCGTGGGCGCCCGGTACCGGAACTGGACCGCCAGTTCCACCGCCAGCTCCAGCACCTTCTCCACCTTGGAGCCCGTCAGCGCCGAGGTGAACACGATGGGCGCATAATGCACGAACTTCAGCGCGTGCTTGAGATCCTCGCGGAAGAGCTCCTGCTTGCGCTTGTCCGTGCTGATCAAGTCCCACTTGTTCACCACGATGACCAGCGCGCGGCCCTTCTCCTCGGCGATGCCGGCCAGCTTGGCGTCCTGATCCACCGCCGGCTCCGTGGCGTCCATCAACAGCACCGCCACGTCGCTGCGCTCCATGGACTTCAGCGCCGCCACCACGGAGAACTTCTCCACCCGGTGGGCAATCGTCTTCTTGCGCCGGATGCCCGCGGTGTCCGTGAGGATGACCTTGCGGTCCTTGTACGTCAGCTCCGAGTCGATCGGATCCCGCGTGGTGCCCGGCACCTCGCTGGCCACCACCCGCTTCTCCTTCAGCAGCGCGTTGACCAGGGTGCTCTTGCCCACGTTCGGCCGGCCGATGATGGCCACCCGGATGGGACGCTCCTCCTCCTCCTCGGCCGGGGCCGCCTCCGCGCCCTCCTCTCCGCCCTCCCCCGCCTCCGCGGCTTCCTCCGCCCTGTCGGCCTGCTCACGGGCCGCGAGCTCCTCCGGAGACGGCGGGGGCAGCTTGCCCATCACCGTCTCCATCATCGAGCCCACCCCCAGGCCGTGCTCGGCCGAGATGGGGAACACCTCCCCCAGTCCCAGCTTGAAGAACTCGCCGGCGAGGGCCTGCAGGGTGCCCGACTCGCTGTCCAGCTTGTTGGCGGCCACCACCACCGGCTTGCCGCTCTGGCGCAGGTAGTGGGCCACATCCTGGTCCGCCGAGGTCATACCGACCCGGGCGTCCGTCACGAAGATGATGGCATCACACTCCTCCACGGCCAGCTGCGCCTGCTCGCGCACCTGTTGCAGCAGGGAGTCCTTCTCGCCGGGCACGAAACCGCCCGTGTCGATGATGGTGATGTCCCGGCCGTCGTAGTCCACGTCCCAGTAATGCCGGTCGCGGGTGACTCCGGGGATGTCCTCCACCAGGGCGATGCGGCGCCTGGCGAGGCGATTGAAAAGCGTGGACTTGCCCACGTTGGGACGGCCCACGATGGCGACCAGAGGCTTCATGCTCGTACTTCCTACTCGTAACCCAGCTTCTTGAGGCCCTCGGGACGCTCGCTCCAGCGAGGCTCCACCCGGACCCGTAACGAGAGGTACACGTGCGCCCCCAGCAACCGCTGGATGGCCTTGCGCGCGTCCGTCCCGATCGTCTTCAGCATCTGCCCCTGCTTCCCGATGATGATGGCCTTCTGGCTGTCGCGCTCCACGTAGATGGAGGCGGCAATCCGGATGAGGCCCGCCAGCTTGCCAGGGGGCGTTCCTGGCGGTGGCTCGCGCTCGGACTCGTCGAAGAAGTCCACCAGCACCGCCGTGGAGTACGGAATCTCCTGCCGGCAGTGCCTCAGCACCTGCTCACGGATGTACTCGGCCACCAGCGTCTTCTCCGCCTGGTCCGTCAGCACATCCTCGGGAAAGAGTGGATCGCCCTCGGGCATGTGCTGGAGCACCGCCTGGAAGAGCTGTTCCACGCCATCGTCATCCTTCGCGGAGATGGGCACCACCTCGGCGAAGGGAAACTCCTTTCGGTACAAGTCGATGAGCGGCAGCAGCACCGGCTTGAGCACGGTGTCGATCTTGTTGATGACCAGGAAGGTGGGCTTGCCCGCCTTCTGCAGCCGCTCGAGGATGAACCGGTTGCCCGGACTCACCTCGGGGTTCTCCGTGGCGGCACCCGGCTCGATGACGAAGAGGACCAGGTCCACGTCGTCCACCGCCTGCAGGGCCACGTCCACCATGTAACGGTTGAGCTCGCCCTTGGCCTGGTGGATGCCGGGCGTGTCGAGGAAGGCCACCTGCCCCTCCGGCCGCGTCACCACACCCAGGATGCGATTCCGGGTGGTTTGCGGCTTGGGGGAGACGATGGCGAGCTTCTCGCCTGTCAGTTGATTGAGCAGCGTGCTCTTGCCCACGTTCGGACGGCCAATGAGCGCGGCGAACCCGCTGCGGTGTGTCTGCTGTGGAGCCATCTAAAGCTTCGAAGGTCGAAGGTGATCAGGGAGCCCCCTCTGGAGGGCGCGCCCCAAGAACTACTCGGAACGACATGGAACATCGGACCCGCCGTGAAATGTGGCAACCCGGCGGGCAACCGCCTCCAGGGCGGCTCGGGACGCCTAGGCCGGCGCGCTGGTGGAGATGGTCAGCTTGTTGATGACCACATCCTTCATCGGACGGTCCTTCGGGCCCTTGGCGATGTCATTGGCAACGCGATCGGCCACCTCCTGGCCCTTGAGGACCTCGCCGAAGATGGTGTGCTTGTTGTTCAGCCACGTCGTCGGCGCCACCGTGATGAAGAACTGGCTGCCACCGCTGTTCGGAGCGGCCGTCTTGGCCATGGCCAGCTTGCCCTTCTTGGCGAAGTCGTAGCCGTTGTTGAACTCATCCTTGATGGTGTACCCCGGCCCGCCCGAGCCCTGGCCGAGCGGATCCCCACCCTGGACCATGAAGTTGGGGATGCAGCGGTGGAAGATCGTCCCGTCGTAATAGGGCTTGCCCGTCATCTTCTCGCGCGTCCCCGGGTGCACCCACTCCTTCTCGCCCGTGGCCAGCCCCACGAAGTTCTGCACCGTCTCCGGCGCGGCCTTCGAGAAGAGCTTCACGACAATCTGTCCCTCGGTGGTGTCGAAGGTGGCGTAGAGATCCTTGCCCGCCCGCGCCTCGTCCAGCATTCCCATGGCTACCTCCCAGATTCAATCCCACCACCAGCGGATGGGCGCGGGACCTTATGCTCCACCCCCCAGGCGGCCAAGCAGTTTCAGGCCGGGGTGTCGTCCTTCGGACCCGGAACGGCCACCGGCGCCTGCTCGGCTGCCCCCGGAACCCCGGGATTCGCCGTCCCCGGAGGCGCCGCGGCCACCTGCCCCGGCTTCTCGCCCCGGTCCAGCAGCACCAGGGCCCCGTGGGCGGCCGTCTGCTCGGCGTCCTTCTTGCTGCGGCCCGTGGCCCGCGCGTACACCTCCGCGCCCAGCATCACCTCCACCTCGAAGATCTTCTCGTGGTCGGGGCCCACCTCGGAGACGATCTGGTAGCGGGGCGTCAGCTTGAGCCTGTCCTGGGCCGCCTCCTGCAGCTTCGTCTTGTAGTCCTGCCGGCTGAGCGCCTGCGCCACCCCCTCCAGCGCCTCGGCGAAGTGCCGGTCCACCAGCCCCATCACCGGCTCCAGCCCCGAGCCCAGGTACACGGCGGCGAACACCGCCTCCAGCGCGTTGGCCAGCAGCGAGTTCTTCTCCCGGCCGCCGCTCAGCTCCTCGCCCCGTCCCAGTTGCAGCAGCTCGCCCAGCCCCAGCCGCCGGGCGATGCGCGACAGGCCCTCCTCGTTGACGATGCGGGCCCGCAGCGGCGTGAGCTCCCCCTCCTTCATCTGGGGGAAACGCTCCATCAGCCGGTGGCCCACCGCCAGGTTGAGCACCGCGTCCCCGAGGAACTCCAGCCGCTCGTTGTCCTGGAAGCCCTCGCCCCGGTGCTCGTTGATCCAACTCTTGTGCGTCAGCGCGGTGAGCCCCAGCTCGGGACGGGGAAACGTCGTCCCCAGCCGCTCCTCCAGGGCCTTCACTCGCTCAGCGGGTTGCAGGGTCGCCACGGCCTCTTTCCAACTCCAATCCTTCCGCCTACTCCTTCTTGAAGACCTCGCGCGCGATGATGGTGCGCTGGATCTCGCTCGTCCCCTCGCCGATCTCGCACAGCTTGGCGTCACGCAGGTAGCGCTCGACCGGGAACTCGCGGGTATAGCCGTAGCCACCGTGGATCTGCACCGCCTTGTTGCAGGCCCGCGTGGCCACCTCGGAGGCGAACAGCTTCGCCATGGAGGCCTCCTGGCTGTAGGGCTGGCCCATGTCGGCCAGGTACGCCGCCCGGTGCACCAGCAGCCGCGCCGCGTCCGTCTCCGTCTTCATGTCCGCGAACATCCAGCGCAGCCCCTGGAACTCGGAGATGGGCTGGCCGAACGCCGTGCGCTCCCGGGCGTAGCGCACCGACTCCTCCAGCGCGCCCCGGGCCAGGCCCACCGCCAGCGCGCCGATGGTGATGCGGCCCTTGTCCAGGATCTTCATCGTGTCGATGAAGCCGTGGTCCACCTCGCCCAGCCGCTGCGAGTCCGGAACCTCCACGTTCTCCAGCACCAGCTCCGCCGTGTCCGAGGAGCGCATGCCCAGCTTGCCGTGGATGGCCCGCTGGCTGAAGCCCGGCATCCCCTTCTCGAGGATGAAGGCGGTGACGCCCTTCTGCTTCTTCTCCGGCGACGTGACGGCCAGCACCACGAAGACGCTGCCCACCGTGCCCTGGGTGATGAACATCTTGGCGCCGTTGAGCACCCACTTGTCACCCTTGCGCACCGCCGTGGTCTTCATGCCCGCGGCGTCCGAGCCGCTGCCCGGCTCCGTCAGGCCCCAGGCGCCCAGGTGCTCGCCCGTGGCCAGCTTCGGCAGGTACTTGCGCAGCTGCTCCTTGTTGCCGAACACGCGCAGGTGGCTGGTGCCCAGGCCGTTGTGGGAGGCCACGGTGAGAGCCAGTGAGCCGTCGTAGCGGGCGATCTCCTCGACCGCCACCGCCACCGCGAGCGAGTCCATGGCGGCGCCGCCGTACTCCTCGGTCACCAGCATGCCCATCACGCCCAGCTCACCCAGCTCCTTCACCACCTCCATCGGGAACTTCTCCTCCTTGTCCCACTCGCGGGCGTAGGGCTTCACCCTGCGCTCACAAAAGTCACGGAGGGAGGACTGGAGGGCTCGATGGCTTTCGGGAAGTTCGAAGTCCATGGGGGGATGTATAGCAGAGGGTGGAGGGAGGACCGTCAAACCGGGTAGACGCCGTGCTTCTTCGTCTCCCGGGGCTGGAAGCGCCGGGAATACAACTCATAACGCTGGAGCAACTCGGCCCGGAGCCGGTCGCCCGGGACGATCTCGTCCACCACCAGCTCGCTCGCCAGCTTGTAGATGTCCACGTCCTGGCGGTACTCGTCCCGGAGCTGCTGGACGTAGGCGGCCCGCTCGGCCTCCGGCTTCTCCTGGATCTTGTTGAAGTAGACGGCGTTCACCGCCGCCTCCGGGCCCATCACGGCGATCATCGCCTGGGGCAGCGCCAGCGTGGCGTCCGGCGCGAAGCCCGGCCCGCTCATGGCGTACAGGCCCGCGCCATACGCCTTGCGCACCACCACGCAGATCCTCGGCACGCTCGCCTCGGACACCGCGGAGATCATCTTCGCGCCCGCCCGGATGATGCCCGCGCGCTCCACCTTCGTGCCAATCATGAAGCCCGGCACGTCCGCCAGGTACAGCAGCGGGATGTTGAAGGCGTCGCACAGCCAGATGAACCGCGCCGCCTTGTCCGCCGAGTCCACGAAGAGCACGCCGCCCTTGTACTTGGGCTGGTTGGCCACGATGCCCACCGGCCGGCCATCGATGCGCGCCAGGCCGGTGATGAGCTCCTGGGCGAAGAGCTTCTTCACCTCGAACCAGCTCCCCTCGTCGATCAGCTCGGCGATGAGCGCGTGCATGTCGAAGGGCTTGTTCTGGTCCGCGGGGATGATCTCGTCCACCCGCTTGCCGCTGGCCTTGGGGGCCTTGGGCTCGGCCCGGGGCGGCGCCTGCGTGAAGTTCTCCGGGAAGAAGGAGATGTACTTCCTGGCCGCCTCGATGGCCTCCTGCTCCGTCTTCACCAGCACGTCGCCGACGCCGGACACCGAGCAGTGCATCTTCGCGCCGCCCATCTCCTCGAGCGTCACCTTCTCGCCGATGACCATCTCGGCCATGCGCGGGCTGCCCAGGTACATGGAGGCGTTGCCGTCCACCATGATGACGATGTCGCAGAAGGCGGGGATGTACGCGCCGCCGGCCGCCGAGGGCCCGAAGAGCAGGCACACCTGCGGCACCTCGCCGGACATGTGCACCTCGTTATAGAAGATGCGGCCCGCGCCCCGCCGGCCGGGGAACATCTCCACCTGGTCGGTGATGCGCGCGCCCGCCGAGTCCACCAGGTACAGCAGCGGGCACTTCAGCCCCTTGGCCGTCTCCTGGATGCGGAGGATCTTCTCCACCGTCCGCGCGCCCCAGCTCCCCGCCTTCACCGTGGAGTCGTTGGCCATGATGGCCACCGGGCGCCCCGCCACCTTCCCCACTCCGATGATCACGCCGTCCGAGGGCAGCTCCGCGTCCAGGTTGTTGGCCAGCTTGGAGTCCTCGACGAACGAGCCCTCGTCCACCAGCAACCGGATGCGCTCGCGGGCGAACAGCTTCCCCGTCTCCCGGTTCTTCGCGTGGTACTTCTCGGCCCCGCCCTTCTCCACCTGGGCGATCTTCTCGAGCAGCTTCTGATCGAATGACATGGCGCCGGGGGCATACCAGAAAGGTGCTCGCCTGGCCGCTGTCTCCGTTCACTCCCTACCTTGGACACGGCGCGTCATGGCCCCACTCTGACCGACAGCCGACTCCCACCCCCTCCTCCGCCTCCAGGACATGGCCCAGGGGGTTCCCCCCTCGCCCGCCCTCCCTACCTTCACAGCCAGCAGGGGTGGGCTGCCCGTGGGGGGAGAGCACCTCTCGGATTGGCTGTGTGGCCAAGGAGGAGGACGGAATGTTGTTCGCGAAGAAGGCCAAGTGGGCGGTGAAGAGCAACCTCTATCGGCAGTTGCTCGCCCGGAAGATCATCAAGGACCTGCCCAGGTTCGCCAAGAATCAGTGGGACGACTTCGATGCCGATGACGTGCTGCGCTACGTGGGCCTCACCACCTACAAGCCCGCCCGGAGCTCGTTCGCCGGCATCGGCGCGTTCGTCATCGGCTGCGCCGTCGGCGGCATCGCCGCGCTCATGCTCGCGCCCAAGCCCGGCACCGAGCTGCGCACCGATGTGAAGGACAAGGCCCTGGGCTACCTCGGCAAGCAGGGCATCAACGTGGGCCAGGAGAAGACCGCCAACGCCTAGTTGCTTCCCGGCCGTCCAGCGGGAATCGAGGCCCCGGAGGCGCGCACACCGCGCGCTTCCAGGGGCCTTTCTTCGTCTCAGTACACGCGCAGCAGCCGGGTCCGGATGTCGAAGTGCGGCCGGCGCAAGTCCGGGATGATCACCTCGCCCCGCGTCTCCTCGAAGTTGCCCGACAGGATCCCAAACGGCATCATCGCCGAGATGTACGCCACGTCGTCCGCCCGGAGCTCGTCGAGCTTCGAGAACCGGATGGTGCGCGAGAAGCTCACGTGCCCGTCCACCCCCCAGACGCTGCGCACGTTCCCCGTCGATCTCGCCGCGAAGTGCTCCGACGCGGGCCCGAGCGCCTCCAGCGACGAGGGCACGCGCTCGACCACATAGGTGTCGAAGAGCGGATTGCCAGAGCTGTCGATCAGCTTCACCCCCAGCACCTTGCCCGTGCGCGACTGCTCCAGCTCGATCGTCACGTGCAGCGCTCCGGCGGCCTTGTTGTACGTCTCCAACATGTCCACGTTCGAGGGCCTCGACCGGGCCCGCGCTCCCGCCGTTCCCGCGCGCGCCACGTCCTCCAGCCGATCCGTGCCCGAGGGACCACCCACTCCTTCCGGGCTGCCCGTCGCGCCATATTTCCCGTAGGTCTCGATCAGAGAGCGCAAGCCCTGGCCACGTTCGGGGGTGGCCTTGAAGAAGTGCTTGAACACGCCCTCGTACGTGAAGAGCGGCGCGCCAGAGAGTCCCTTCTCCAGCGCATGGCCCATCTCGCCGAAGTAGGTGTCGACGAGGCCATTCTGGACGCGCAGGCTCGCCATGCCGTCATCGAGGAGGCCCTGCACGCGGCCCTGGACCCGCGCGTGCTCCTCCGCACGGAGTTGCTCGGGAGAGGGTCCATCCCCCGGCTTCCACGTGCGTCCGGTGGAGGCTCCCGGGGTGGCGCCGGTGGAGGGCAAGGGTCCCACCGCCATGCCATCGGGGCCCGGGAACAGCCGGATCTGGCGCGGGACGTCGGGCATCTCCGCCACCTCGGGGGGCTCCGTCATGGCGGGCGGCGTGGCCGGTGGCGTGGCGGCGGGGGGCGGCGCTTCGGCCGTGGCGCTCGGAGGGGGCGGAGCGGGAGGCGGCGCGGCGCGTGGGGGCCGCGGAGTGCCACGTGGCGGCCGGGGGGGCTCCGCGACCGGGGGCTTGGGTGGGGGCGGCTCCTCGCGAGGGGGCGGCGTGCGCTCGAACACCTCGAACTGGACCGGCTCCTGGCGGCTCATCAGGAGAGGTTGCTCGCGCTTCGGCGGCGCCAGGTACAAGAAAAGCCCCAGGCCCAGGTGCAGGGCCAGCGAGAGAATCAGGGCCTGGACCAGGCGGGAGCGCCGCATCGGCCCCCCACGCTGGCAGAGATGCACCCTTCAGACAAAGGGTGAAGGTGGGTGTCCGTGCGGAACCGGTCGGCTCGTCCCCTCCCCTGTCAGCCCAGCGTGTCGCGCAACAGCAGGCGGGAGTGCGGCGTTCTCATGGCCTCGTACCTCGCGTCTGCTCGAACCAGCGGCGCCAGGCCGCCATGTCGTCGCCGAAGTCCTGTCCCGCCAGCATCCCGAGCACCTTGCGCGAGGGCTCGCGATCGAGGGCCGACCGCATCCCCGCCATCTCCAGCAGCACCTCCCCCGACTTGTCGAGGATCCGCTGCCGCTGGACGGTGCCCTCCGCCTCCATGATGTGCACCAGCGTCCAGCCCGCCTTGTTGCGATCCGTCGCCAGCGGGTACCAGAGCGCCTCGAGCACCGGCTCGAGCGGCACGATGCCCGGCTTCTTCGACACCTCCTGGGCCGACCCGAGCCGGCGCAGCACTTCGTTGCGCACGCCCTCATATGGATCACGCACCGACGGGAGGATCGCCTTCACCAGTTGCTCCGGCGAGGACAGGTAGGTCATCAACATGAGCGCGTTCATCCGCTTGCCGCTGTCCTTGTCCTCGCGCAGCACGCGCACGAGCGCATCGGCATGGCGTGGCACCCCGTCGATGAAGCGCTGCTCCAGGGGCGCGAGCTCGGGGTGATCGAAACCTCCGTAGCACCCCAGGAGCGCACGGCAGGTGCCCATGCCCCACTCCGGCACCGCCCCCTGGCTCCGTAGCTTCCAGAACGTCTTCAGATAGTCCGACCAGGCCGCGATCAGTCCTTCCGGATCGGCGACATCCCCCTTCGGCTCGGGGTTGAAGGGCATGCGCCACTCGTCCCCCGTGTCGACCAGATCCACCGTCACGCCCATCGTGTGATCCTGGTTCTGGCCCACCGACATCCGGATGAACGCGAAGGAGTACGTCTCGGAGAGGCGCTTCTTGCTCTCCATGAGGTTCGCGATGAACTCCTTCTGCTGCTGCTCGTTCTTCGTGTCGAGCCGCGTGCCCGGAGCCGGCAGCGTGATGAGCTCCAGCAGCTTCTCCCGGGGAATCTTGCGCGAGCCGAAGACCTCCACCCCCTTGAAGACGTAGACGGAATCGGGCTCCCGGGGCGCCTCGGTCTTCGCTGTCGGCGCTTCAGGCGCGGGCGCGGCGGTCTGCTGGGTGGTGGTGGGCGGCTCGGCCTGGCGGGTCGTAGTAGTGCAGCCAGCGAGCAGCGCGAGACTGACGACGATGCGTTTCATGTTGGTCCCCCAGGTGCCTGGAGCAGGCACAGGCCTCCGCGACTGTAGTGGCGCGCATACCGGCTGGCGAGGCGAAGTGCCGGACCCCCGCGGTTCCGCCTCTCCCCTTCCTGGAAGTTTTCACCGGGCGTGAGCCATGATGCGCCGCCCCTCGCAGTCCCTGAGGCTCCTCATGCACTCCGCTTTCAAGTTCCGTGTGTGGCCGCTCGTCGCGGCGCTGCTCTCCACCGGTGTGGTTGCCCCGGCGTTCGCCTCCGAGCCGAAGAGGCCCACTCCCGCGCCTGCCCAGGCGCCCACTCCCGCGCCCGCGCCCGCCCAGGCGCCCGCGACCTCCCCTGTTCCAGCTCCGGCCGCCCCCGAGGCGAAGCCGGAAGACGTGGCCACCCCGGAGGCCATCGTGGCCGCGCTCTATGACGTCATCTCCGGACCGAAGGGCCAGGCCCGCAACTGGGATCGCTTCCGCTCCCTCTTCGCTCCCGGCGCGCGGATGATCCCCGCCGGCAAGCGCAAGGACGGCACCTCGGGTTACCGGCTGATCACTCCCGAGGAGTACATCACCTCGTCCGGGAAGCTGCTCGTCGAGGAGGGCTTCCGCGAGCGGGAGATCCATCGTGTGAAGGAGCAATTCGGCGTCATCGTGCACGTCTTCAGCACCTACGAGGCCCTGCGCGGCGACGAGACGAAGCCCTTCATGCGCGGCATCAACAGCATCCAGCTCTTCAACGATGGCAAGCGGTGGTGGCTGCTGACGGTGGCCTGGACGGCCGAGACGCCGGAGCAGCCGCTGCCCGCGATGTACCTCCCTCCCTCCAAGGGCTGAGGTCAGCGCGGCGCGAACAGCACATGCGTCCGGACTGCCCGCCTCACAGTCTTTCCAAGCCATCGGACCAAAGTCCTTTCAGGGGTGAGTGAGTCCGCCTTCCGGGCGCGCTCTTCACGAACTTGTCCAACTGTTGGACAAGTCTGGCGAGACCGTACCCGGAGGGGTCCCTCCTGCCGCTCCCGGCCGCTCCACGTCCAAATCCGAGGCCCCCTGACGCCCTTGTCGCGGTTCCGCGTCACACCTCACCACGGGGTGTCCCTCCGCGCGCACGTGTGGTTCGTGCCTTGCACAGCCGCTCCGGCGCAATCCTTTCCCACCGGGAGCTCCGATGCGCTTCAACCCCTTGCTGTTCTGTTTCCTCCAAGCGGCCCTGGTCCTCACGGTGTCGCTGCACGCGTCACCCGCCGAGGCCTGCTCGCCGCCAGCGTCGCCGCGTAGATACTACACGCTCACCGGGAGCTTCCCCGCGGATGGGGCCTCGAATGTGGCCCTCGACACGGTGGTGCTGATCGATTCGCGCGCCTGGCAGATCCCAGGCTCCTTCGAGGACGTCTATGTCAGCGTCCACGACCTCCTCTCCGTCACCGTGACGGACTCCGTTACGGGTGAGCTCGTTCCTGGACGCAGGCCCCCGGGTGAAGCATGGCGGCCCGATGCCCCACTGCTCCCGAACCGGCGATACACGTACGTCGCGACCCTGCAACAGAGTGGGCCCCGGCCCGAGGAGGCCCAGGGATCCACGGAGCTGCGCGGCTCGTTCTCGACCGGAGAGCAGCTGTCTCCACCGCTCGAGCTGCTCGGCGGGCTGGACGTGGCGCTCGAGTCCTTCGAGACGGACAAGCTCGACTGCTCGTCCGGCGGGTGTACCTGCGACAAGGTTGGCCGGGAGATGAGCACCCGCGCCCGGATCCGGGTCCCCGGCGTCCAGGGCGGAAGCGCCATCGGCTCCTATCGATTCGAGCTCTGGGTGACGGACAACACGCCCTACCGCTTCGGTGGGACGAACCAGCATCTGGAGCACCAGGTCCTCTGGGGCGTCTGGGGGGTGAATACCTCGGGCGAGCCCGCCGACACCTCCTTCGAGATGCCCCGGAATCATCACAACGCCAACGCCAGTTACACCCCGTGCTTCTCCTGGCGCGTGATGGATCCCGCGGGGAACGTGCGCGAGGGGGCTCCCGTCTGTCTGAAGGAGAGGGTCGATCCCCCGGGCTTCTCCTTCTTCGGGTGCTCGGTGGCTCGGGATGCCCGGGGCTCCCAGGGTACGGCGTTCCTGGTGCTCCTGGGCGCGATGCTCACCGTGTGGCGCGTCCGCCGCCGGCCCGTGGCCTGAGCGTCCCGGATGATGTGAGGGGGAGGAGCGGTCTTCCCTGCCCCGTGTCCGGGCCGACGGCTATAGTCGTCGCGACCAGACACGGGGCGAGACATGGGCACCAGCGGCACCCTGGAGACTCTCGGCGGCAACGGAGGCGTCGAGCACTCCATCCCGGTGACGAAATGATTGGCGGCTGGTCGGCGGCCCAGCTCGGCTTCTTCTTCCAGAACCAGCCGCTCGAGGGGGCCTTCTCCCCGGTGGTGGCGATCGAGGCCTCCGCCTGGAACCGCTCGCAGGTGGCCAGTGGCCTGCTGGTGCACCCGCGGCTGGTGCTGACGGTGGCCCACGCCGTGCTGTTCCGCGCGGGAGCCCGGCTCTTCGCCGCGGCCCAGGTGAAGGTCGAGCTGGGCAACGTCCGCGCCTGGGCCGATGCCGTGGTCATCCCCTCGCGCTTCCTGGCGCACGCCGGCTTCCTGGCCACCGCGGATCTGGCGGTGCTGCGCATGCCCATGGAGGTGAGCGGACCGCTCGATCCGCCCCTGCTCGCCGACTCGGCGAGGGACGGCGAGGCCATGCTGTGGGGCTGGACCCTGGTGCGGCCGCGCACCCAGGTGTCCATCCCCGTCACCGTCACCCTTGGCGAGGATGGCTGCCTGCGCTACCCCGCGGCCAATCTCCCCGCCTTCAGCGGAGGCCCGCTCCTGCGCAGCACCGGCCCGGGCCAGCCGGACGAGCTCATCGGCCTCCACCGCGCCTTCCACGCCGACACCCAACAGGGTGAGGCCATCCCCTTCTCCAGCGATGACGTGCTCGAGGCCATGCACTCGCTGGGTTTCGACGTCTAGAAAGAGAGAAAGGACATGATGCGTAGGCATTCGCATGCACCGGGGGGCGCCCTCCTGGCCCTGCTCCTGCTGTCCACCGCCGCGCTCTCCCAGTCCAGGTCCGTCCCCCAGACGATGGGTCCCGCTCCTGGAGCCCCGGTGGGGGCCGCTCCCGCGCAGCTCCCCACCGCCGGGCCTGGGGCGGGCCTGCTTCCCACCCACGACACGACGAGCGCCTTCGCCCTGTGGTGGGGGGAGATCCGCGGCAGCCTCCCCGGACGCATCCGCACGGCCTGCACCCCCTCTCCCCAACCCGTTCCCGAGATCGCCACCTGGTGCCAGCGGTACCAGGGCCCCTCCGCGACGGAGTTCGACCTGGAGGCGCTGCTCGGCTCGGACGCGCTGGTGCTGGCCGCGTACTTCAGTGAGCGCAGGGCCTTCTTCCAGGCGCTCGACGAGCTGGACTCGGCGCTGGAGGCCGTGCGGCGCTCGAAGACCGCTCCCCGCGAGCAACAGGAGGCGGCGCTCACCACGTCGGAGATATTGGACGCGGCCCGGGGCCACACGTCCCTCAACGCGGGCGAGGAGGCCGCCACCAGTCTGCCGGGCCTGCTGCCGGGGATCGATCTGAACGCCTTCCTGGACCAGGTCTTCACCGGGCTGGCGGGGGCGCTCCAGGAGCGGGCCGAGGCCGAGGCCGTGCTGTACGTGCTCGTCGAGTTCGACCAGCGCATCTGCAAGCAGGAGGTGAAGGATCAGTGGGGCCAGCGGCAGGGGCACATCCGGGACTGGCTGCCCGCCACCTGCACCGCGGCGCACAACAACGCGTTCGCCTCCACGCTCGGCGCCGGCGGAGCGGCCTCGCTCGCGCTGCTGCGCAAGACGGTGGAGCAGGATCTCCGCTCCATCCCCTCGCACCTGGTCTTCGAGGTGGTGTCCCAGGCGGATGGCCGCCGGTACGAGCGGGCCGCGCTGCCCGTCCGGGAGATGGTGGACTCGGTGGTGACGGGCGTGCACCCGTTGCGCGCGCTGGACACGCTGTCGCGCCGGCTCGAGACGCTCCCCCTGGAGCCGGGTCTGCCCGCCGACGTCTCGCGGCTCTACACGCAGCTGGCGTGCGTGAGTGGCATGCCCCCCTCCTTCACGCGCTACACCCGGTTGGTGGATGACGCCAACCAGGGCCTCGTTCCCCAGATGGACGCGAACGCACGGGGACTGGCCGTGTTGCTGCTCTCGCTGCAGAAGGAGAGCTGCGGCTGGGTGTACGCGCCGGCCGGGAAGCAGTCGCGGTTGAAGATCTGGGCCGCGCTCGCCCCTCCCCTCTCCGACTCGGCCGAGGGAGTCTTCACCGTGTCGGCGGACCTCCAGCGGCTGGTGGACCTGGCCGGGCGCCTCTCCTCGGAGGGAGCCCAGGACGGCAGCCCCGCGCGGATCGCCGAGGCCACCCGGTTGCTGGCCCAGCAGGGCGTGTCCGCGCTCGATGCCGCGCAGGTGGCGCTGGACGGGCTGCTGAGCCTCAACCGGCTGATGGGGACATGGCTGGAGTCCTCGGGGTCCGGGGCTGGCGCCGCGGAGCAGGTGGCGGCGAACCAGAAGGCCCTGCTCGAGGCCCGGGGCTTCCTGACCTCGTCCCGCGACGTGCTGCGCATGGTGGTGGCGGCGATCGCGAGGGATCTCTCCACCGTCTACCAGTTGCTGCTCGAGCACCAGGCGCTCTCCAGCAGGACGGATCGGTACAACGACAGCGTGGCGATGCGGTGCGTGCAGGAGGAGGCGTGGAAGGCCCCCGCGGCGGCGGACCCGGAGGCCCGCACCTCCGAGTGGCGCTGCGAGCGCCGGCCGTGCATCTGCCTGCCGGAGGGCTTCGGCCGGTACGGCGGCCTGCTGGTGTCGCTCGCCGATGCGAAGGACGCGCAGGAGGTGAAGGCCGTGGTGCTCGCCTCGGCCTCGCCGGTGGGCAGCTGGCGGTGGCGGAGCGATCCGGACGTGCACCACTTCGTCTCGCTGGGCGGCCTGGTGGGGCTGGGCGCCTCCTACTCGCTCTCCGGCCCCCGCGCGGACAGCGTCACGCCCCGGTTGCTGGTGCCCGTCGGCATCGACTACCAGATCGGCGGCGCCGGCCTCACCTGGAGCGCGTTCTTCCAGATCATCGATCTGGCGGGCTACACCCAGTTCGTCGGCGTCGAGGAGCGCAAGGCCCCACGGGTGATGGAGGCGGTCAGCCCCGGCCTGTGGCTCAAGGGATTGATCCCCAGGACCCCGGTCTCGCTCTCGGTGGGCGCGGCGTATGACCTCGACGCGGGTGGCGTGACGCCGGCTCCGTCCTGGCGCTTCAGCGCGGGCGTCTCGATCGAGGCGCCCCTGTTCCTCCTCTACCGGAACTGAGGCCGCCCGAGGCCCCCTCCCCTGCTCCCCGAGGGGGCCATTCCACCCGGGCAACCCCCCCAAATCACCCGGGTAGTATCCAAACAGCCGGATATTACCCGGAGAATATCCCTTGATGCTTTATTTTGCCCGGGTGATATTCGGATTCATGGATTTCACCCTGTGGGAATTCTTTCTACCCGGGTGGTTTTGGGTCCAGACAAAGGAGCCGGGTATGGGCGAGGAGAAACAGAGGAATTACACGGGCTTCGCGGGCCACCGGCTCCTCGCGTCGGGAGAGCTGACCGAGGTCGCCCTGAAGGCCAAGGAGCGGCTGGACCGGGGAGACAGCGCGCCGATCCTGATCTTCGAGGACGAGACGGGCACGCCGGTGGACCTGGACTTCCGGGGGTCGCTGTACGAGTTCCTGGACAAGCTGGAGAAGAAGCGGGCCCGGCGGGTCGAGGCCGAGCAGGCCGTGGAGGAGACCCGGCGGTCCGGTCCGGGCCGGCCGAAGCTGGGAGTCGTCTCCCGGGAGGTGTCGCTCCTCCCCCGCCACTGGGACTGGCTCAACTCGCAGCCGGGTGGGGCCTCGGTGACGCTGCGCAAGCTCGTCGAGGAGGCGAAGCGCAACAGCGCGGGCGCGGATCGGGCCCGGCGCTCCCAGGAAGCCGCCTACAAGTTCATGACCCTCATGGCGGGAGACTTCCCCGGCTACGAGGAGGCCTCGCGGGCCTTCTTCGCGAATGACTCCGAGCGCCTCGAGCAGCTCATCCAGCCCTGGCCGGAAGACGTCCGGGAGCACCTCCGGCGATTGGTGGCGATCGCCCGGAAGGATCTGGAGAATGCCGCCCGTGAAGATCGGGTGCGCCGGTGAGACTGCTCACCTGAGCGCTGTCCGGAGGGGACCCGCTTGGCCGGCGGGGCCATGTCCCTCCTATGATCTCCTCTGGTCGCCAGCCGCCAGAGGGGGAGCGAGATGGAAACCCGGCCCAGCGTCGCAAGCCACGTGGCGGATTCGGAGCGGGTCCAACGCGGCATCCAGGGTGTCGCGGGGATGGGGGCGTCCGTCGCCAACCTCGCGTTGCTCCTCTCGGTCTGGGGACAGTGGTCCGCGGTCCTCGCCGTCGCGGGGGTGAGCGTGGTGCTCACCCTGTTCAACGCCGTCCTGGCCGAGCGGCTCGTGCCGCGGATCGGCCGCGCCCGGGCGGAGGCGATCCGGATGGGCATCAACGCGGCGGGCATCTGCCTCATTGGCATCCACACCCGGTGGCACGTGCTGCTCTGGGTCTTCGTGCCCTACAACATGCTCTGGTACTTCGGGCTCGACTCGTGGGTCCGTCCGCGCATGGCCATCTATCTGATGTCCATCGACGGAGTGGCCCTGGCCACCGGCGCCGAGCCCGCCACGGTCCTGTCCTTCTCCATCATTGGCATCTTCGGATACCTGGTGTCCGAGAAGCGCGGGGCCCTGCTGACGGAGAAGAACCTGGAGCTGGGGCGGACCCACCAGGAGTTGCAGCAGCTGCACCAGCGGGCGCTCGAGCAGGAGCGGCTCTCCAGCCTGGGGCTGATGGCGGCGAGCGTGGCGCATGAGATCAACAACCCGATGAGCTACGTGACGAGCAACGTCGACTCGCTGCTCCAGGACATGAGGGACGAGCCGAACCTCTCCGCGCCACTGAAGGAGTACGTGGACGACGTGCTCCCCGCGACGCTGGACGGCATCAAACGGGTGAACTCCATCGTCTCGGATCTGCGCCGCTTCTCGCGCGGGGATTTCGAGGGCTACAGCTCCTACGACTTCAACGCCGAGGTGCGGACGGCGCTGCGCATCGCGCGGATCCAACTCGGCCATGTGCGGGTGGAGCAGGCGCTGGAGGACGTGGGAGCGGTGGTGGGCCGTCCGCGGCAGCTCGTGCAGGTGTTGGTGAACCTGCTGGTCAACGCGGGGCAGGCCACCCCGGCGGGCGGAGTGGTGCGTCTGGCCTGCCGGAACGAGGGCGCCCTGGTGCGCGTGGAGGTGCGCGACACCGGCTCGGGCATGTCCGAGGAGCCGAAGCGGCACCTCTTCGAGCCGTTCTTCACCACCAAGCCCGCCGGGTTGGGCACGGGGCTGGGGCTGTCCGTGGTGCAGGGCATCATCAAGGCCCATGGCGGCCGCATCGAGGTGGAGAGCGAGCTGGGCAAGGGCACGTGCTTCACCATCGAGCTGCCGAAGGTGCCGACGGTGCCTCCGGAGAAGGGCTCGGGCGGGGACCTGCGCGCGGCGGGCCATTGACCGGAGACAGAGGCCTGTTCGCCAGGAGGCACTTGGGGGCCCGGACCACCGGTGGGGGTTAGCGGACTCCCCTGCTCCGCGCCAGCTTGTCTCCCGAGACGGATTGGGGCACGTGTATCCGCGGGAGGAAGAACCATGAGACAGGTACTGATCGCCACCGTCCTGGCCGCGACGCTGCTGGGGACGGGCTGTGTGAACCGGCGGCAGGCGGCGGGCGTGTACGTGGACGAGCCGATGGTGGAGCTCGGCGTCTTCACCCGTGTGAGCAAGAAGGAGGGAAATGCCTGGGTGTTCGACCCGATGGCTCCCTGGGAGAAGAAGGTGCGCGTCTGGGTGACGCCCGACACGAGCGTGGTGGAGAACGGCATCCAGACCGAGCTGAGCGCGGTCAAGGCGGGCCGGAAGGTCCGCCTCGTCTACGAGCTCCGGCGCGATGGGACCGGCGTGGCCGAGCGCATCGACATCATCGGCAAGGTGTCGGGCGAGGAGCTGCCCGACACCGACACTTGAGGCTCGGCGGAGGCGTGGATGCCGTTTCGCTGGACCCGGAACCGGAGATTCGTTAAACATGTTCATTGAACGTGTCCAACGAATCGAAATCCCAGAAGCAGACGGGCGTCCGGGCGACGCAGAAGGCGGCCACCGGCCAGGCGGTGCTGGAAGCGGCTCGCGAGGAGTTCGAGCGCGTGGGCTTCGAGGCGGCGAACCTGCGCGCCATCGCGGCGCGGGCCGGGGTGTCCGCCGGGACGGTGCTCCACCACTACGGTGACAAGCGGGAGCTGCTCCACGCCGCCCTCTTCGATGACCTCGAGGAGACGCTGCGGCAGGCCTTGGAGGGGCTCGGCCCGGGGCCGCTGGAGAAGCAGCTGTCCGCGCTGACGCGCACCGTGTTCGGGTACTACCAGCGGAGACCGAAGCTCTCGCGCACCCTGCTCAAGGAGTCGCTCTTCGCGGACGAGCCGTGGGCCGGGAAGTTCACCGCCCAGGTCGGCGGGGTGCATGGGGCGATCGCTCGGCTGGCCCAGGAGGCGAGCGCGCGAGGCGAGCTCCGGCCCGGCGTGGATGGCGCGCTCTTCGGTGCCGCGTACTTCTCGTTCTTCTATTTCGCCCTCATCTCGTGGGTGCAGGGCGCGCACCCCGCCCCCGTCGCCATGGTGGAGCGCCTGATCGGCCAGCACCTCGAGGGCCTTCGTCCCCCCAGCAGCCTGTCACCCCGGAGGAAAGAGCGATGATGAAGTCCGCGTTCAGAGGCGAGCAGGCCAAGGCCGTTCTCTCCCAGTGGTTCGATCGCTTCCGTGATCGGCTGAAGGTGCCGACGGAGAGCCGGACGGTGAAGACCCGTTTCGGAGACACGCACGTGCTCGTCGGCGGTCCCGAGGGCGCTCCGAACCTGGTGCTGCTCCATGGGGCGCTCGCGAGCTCGGCGCACGTGCTCAGCGAGCTGGCCCCGCTGCTCGAGCGGTTCCGGATCCACGCGGTGGACATCGTCGGGCAGTCGGTGAAGAGCGCGGATGCACGGCCCTCGGTGACCAACAACGAGTACGGCGAGTGGTTGAAGGACGTGCTCGATGGGCTGTCGCTCGAGCGCACGCACGTGGTGGGCGTGAGCTGGGGCGGCTTCGTGGCGATCCGGCTCGCGGCGTACGCGCCCGAGCGCATCCAGCGGCTGGCCCTGCTCGTTCCCGCGGGCATGGTGAATGGCTCGCACTGGGAAGGGTTCACCAAGGTGGGCCTCCCGATGATGCTGTACCGGATGTCCCCGACGAAGCGGCGCCTGGAGGCCTTCGTCCGCTACATGCTCACGACCACGGATGACGACTGGGTGCCCTACCTGGGCGATGCCCTCCGCTCGTTCAACATGGACATGCGGGTGCCCGCGCTCGCGAAGCCGGAGGAGCTCGCGCGGTTGAAGGCGCCCACGCTCGTGCTCGGAGCGGACCTGGACGTGAGCTTCCCGGGACAGCGGCTCCTCGCCCGTGCGCCCGAGCTGTTCTCCACCCTCGCCGACACGGAGCTCATCAAGGATTGCCGGCACTGCCCGCCGACCACGGACGCCTTCCGGCACTGGCTGTCGGAGCGCATCAGCGGCTTCCTGCTCGCGAGCTGACGCGCGCCCGTCTCTTCCATGATGGGACTCAGGTGCGTCCCATCAGCAAGGGCCCGAGCGCATGCGCCAGCAGCCCGGCCACGGGGGGAAGCACGAGTGACGCCAGCAGCCGCAGCCCCGTCAACCTGCCACCGTACATGGCGACCTCCATCGGCAGGCGGATGAAGGACAGCATGGACAGCGAGGTCAGGTAGGTGACGACCACGCCAAGCCCCGCTCCGGAGCGCACCAGCGCCGCCGCCAGGGGCATGCCAATGGGTCCTCCCCCCGGCGTGAGCGCACCCGCCACCCACGCCACTCCGATTCCCTTCCATCCCGCCTCGTCGGACAGCCAGTTCGCCACCAGCTCGCGCGGCAACAACACCTGCACGAAGCCGGTCAGCACGAAGACCACCACCAGCAGAGGCAGCAGGGTCACGCTCTCCTGCCCTCCCCGCTTCAGCCCCTCGTAGACCAGCGGCCAGCCCCCTTTCCAGGCCGCCAGCCCCACCACCCCCACCAGCATCAACCCGATGACGAGCAGTGCGCCCTTCATGCCGCACCTCCATCCAGCACCTCCACGAAGCCCCGTGTGCCGTCCACGCGGATGCGCTGGCCGGTGCGGATGCGCTGCGTGGCTCCCGTCACGCTGACCACGGCCGGAATGCCGTACTCGCGGGCCACGACCGAGCCGTGCGTCATGAGCCCTCCCACTTCCGTCACCAGGCCCGCCGCGTGGACGAACAGCGGCGTCCAGCCCGGATCCGTATGCGGGGCCACGAGGATCTCCCCGGCATGGAGCACCTCGCGCGCCGGATCGAGCACCACCCGCGCCAACCCCTCCACCACCCCGGCCGAGGCCGCCGTCCCCGACAAGGCCCCCGGCGGCAGATCCGCTCGCGCCGCCAGCGCGGGAATCTCTCCATCGCTCGCCATCACGAAGGGCGGTGAGCGTTTCGCGTCACGTCGCAGGGCCGCCCGCCGCTCCCCGGCCAGGGGACGCAGATCCGGCGTCTGGGCGGCCTCGAGCGCCGCGATCAACTCCTCGAAGCGGAACAGGTACACATCCTCCGCCGCGCCGAGCGCCCCGCGCTGGACCAGGAGCGCCCCGGCCTCGCGCACCGCGTCGCGCACGAGATCCAACACCCGGACGAGCAGGTACTTGGGGTGCTCTCGCAGCCCCATGCCCGTGCGGGTCACCTTCGCCCATCGGCGTGCCAGCCTTGCTCGCAGCCATCCGAACAGTCCGCCTCGTGATGCGGCGATCACGCGCTCCCCCGCGGCCTCCGCCTTGGCCGTCAGCGCCGCGTGGTGGGCCCGGTGCTCGCCCGCCGCCCGGTTCGCCGAGGCCGGCCCGAGGCCTCCGACGATGGCCGCGATGAGCGGCGCGGGCTCGTCCTTGTAGCGGGGCCGGGACAGATCCACCTCGCCAGGTCCCCGCATGCCATACCGCTCGAGGAAGGCCCGCCACGCATCGAGGAACGCGGGTCCTCCGTCCACGTCGCGCGCCGCGGCCAGGGCCACGGTGGCGGGACGGCTTCGCAGCAGCTCCGCCAGGGCCGGATACGGACGGACCCGATCCGTCAGATCGCCCACGGCCAGATCCATCTCGGTGGTGACGTTGCCGGGCAGGCCCCGCTCCAGCGCGGACAGGTCCTCCTCCGAACCGCCAATCACCCCGCGCCGGTTCAGATGGTGGAGGATCCGGTTCCCGAGGATCCCCACGCCGATGTTCGGCGCCACGAAGAGGACGACCTGGGTGAAGAGCTCCGAGAGTGCACGCCGCGCCTCGCGCAGCCGCGCCGCGCCCGGGGCCGCCGCCGCGAGCCGGGCACGCACCCCGGCGACCCGCGATTCGCTGAAGGACTCCACTCCGGGCTGGAGCCGGGTGGGATCCACGATGAACAACCGGGCCAGCACACGCGCCAGGATGGGGACGGCGAAGCGGCCCACGCCCCTCATCGTGGCCCTCTCGCCATTCACGCCGTGCTGGAAGGCCGGCCGGCCCATCAATGTCTCCAGGCCCTGGCCCACCTTCTCGTAGACATGGCCGAGGATGCCCGTGAACACGTGCCGCAGGATGGGATGGCGCAGCACGGGCGTCAGATCCAGGAAGAGCCGGCTGCCCGCCACGGTGACGATCCGCGACTCGCCGGGAGCGCCCCCCGGGCCTGGCGACGCCCGGTCGAACGGAAGCAGCAACTGCCACACCTGGAGCGCGAGCGGCGGCATGGCGTCCGTCATCATCTGCACGTGGCCGAAGCTGGCGTAGGCGTGCAGACCCTCGTCTGAGGGCGCGGGCTCGGGCAGCGGGTACAGGCTCGTGATGGGCCGCGTCTGGACCACGTAGAGCCGCCCCGCCTCGATGCACCACTCGATGTCCTGCGGCTTGCCGTAGTGCTTTTCGATCCGCACGCCCATCGCGACCAGCTCCCGCAGGGCCGCGTCATCGAGCGCCCGCGCCTGGCGGACGGCTTCGGGCAGACGCTCCTCCCAGGTGCCACCCTCGGGCCGGGGGCGGATGGCCAGGGCCTTGTCACCCACCCGGACCTCCAGCAGCGCTCCGGTCTCCTTGTCCACCTTGTACAGGTCGGCGTTGATGAGCCCGCTGACCAGCGCCTCGCCCAGGCCGAAGCCCGCGTCGATGGACACCGTCCGCCGCCGCCCGGTGATGGGATCGGCGGTGAACAGGATGCCGGACACCTCGGGCAACACCATGCGCTGCACCACCACGCTCAGCTTCACCCCCCGACTGGCCGAAGCCGTTCCGGGCCCGGTACAGCACCGCGCGATCGGTGAACAGCGACACCCAGCACCGCCGGACGGCGTCGATCAGTGCCTCGGCTCCGCGGATGTTCAGATAGGTGTCCTGCTGGCCCGCGAAGCTGGCGTCCGGCAGATCCTCCGCCGTGGCGCTGGAGCGCACCGCCCACGAGGCCTCGGCTCCCAGCGTTCTCCAGGCACCGAGCACGGCGTCCGCCACGGCCTGGGGAACGGGCGCTCGGCCGAGCACGTCGCGCGTGGAGCTGGCGACATGGCGGGCCGCCTCCACGTCCGTCCCATCCAGCGCCTCCAGTTCCGCGTACAGCGCCTGGAGCTCCTCACTTCCGGCCAGGAACGCATCGAAAGCGGCCGTCGTGACACAGAAGCCGGGAGGCACCGGGAACCCGGCGCGAGCCATCTCGCCCAGGTTGGCCCCCTTCCCTCCCACGCGGGGCAGATCCGCCGCGGAGATGCACTCGAAGGGAAGGATCAGCGGTTCCGTTCCCACGGACAGGGAAGCGGACAGGGGGACGGATTCAGCTGCGCTCATGGAGTCCTCCGAGCAGTGGACGTGAGTCCATCGAGGAACACGTGGGTGATGAAGCGGGCGGTCTCTTCCGGGTCCGGCAGGGGTCCGCCTTCCAGTACCGGGCCCGCGACGAAGGCGAAGATCATTCCGGCGAAGGCCTGGGCCATGCGCTGGGGCTCGTGCGGCCCGAGCGCACCGCTGGCCGCGTAGGACTCCAGCAGCCGGGTGAGGATCGTCCGGGCGCGCATCGGGGGCGTGTTCAGGAACTCGGCCCAGGGCCCACCACGCATCCGCTCCAGCATCGCCAGCTTGAGCAGATCCAGATCCTCCGCCGCGTACCGCATCACCGTGGCGGCGACGCGCTCCAGATCGGCCCGCAGATCTCCCGTGGGATGGAGCGCCACCTCGCGCATGGCGCGGCGCGGTCCGATATGCCCGGCGAACGAGCTGATGAGTCCCTTCTTGTCTCCGAACTGGCGATAGACCGTCGCGGGACCCACGCCGGCCTCGCGGGCGACGTCCTCGAGCGTGGCCGCCTCGAAGCCGGCCCGGGTGAACACCACGCGGCACGCCGCGAGGATCCGCTCCCGCGCATCCACCCGCTGCCCCACCTCCACCCCCTGCTCCGACAGCGCGGCGAGCACCGCCTCCCGGCTGCCCGCCTGCCGGTACAGCGTGGCGCGTGACAGCCCGGACTCCCGGGCCAGGTCATCCATGGTGAACCCGTCCGGCCCATGCAGGGCGACCAGGCGGGCAGCGGCGTCGGCGATGTTCTCGGGCAGGGGCATGGCTCGCTGAATCAGTACGAGAGATAGATATCTCTCTCGTCTCATCTCCGTCAAGACGGAGTGAGAGACAGCCCTCTCGTGACGTATCACCCGCTCGGGGCAGGCTTTTTCAGAGGGGGATTGACGCCATACCGACTGGTTGGTACCTATAAACCAACCAGTCGGTATGCCCATGGACCCCTCCGAGCTCCAACACCAGTCCAAGACGAAGTTCCTCGACGCGGCCCTCCAGGTCATCCGGAGCAAGGGCTACACGGCGACGCGGGTCGAGGACGTGTGCGCGGTGGCGGGCCTCACCAAGGGGAGCTTCTTCCACCACTTCAAGAGCAAGGAAGAGCTGGCGATCGCGGCGGCGGATCACTTCGCGGCCATGGCGGATCGCCTGTTCGCCTCGGCGCCCTATCAGCGCGCGGAGGATCCCCTGGAGCGGCTGCTGGGCTACGTGGACTTCCGCATGGGAATTCTCCGGGGCACGCTGCCGGACTACACGTGCCTGCTCGGGACGATGGTGCAGGAGGCGTACGACACGCACCCGGCCATCCGCGCCACCTGTGACAAGCACCTGAGCTCGCACGCCACGATGCTGGCGCGGGACATCGCCGAGGCGAAGGCGCGCTACGTGCCGGACGCGCCGTGGACGCCGGAGAGCCTAGGGCTGTTCATGCAGACGGTCATCCAGGGCGCGTTCATTCTCGCCAAGGCGAAGCAGGGCCCCGAGGTCGCGGCCGAGTCCCTGCGTCACCTGCGCCGGTATCTCGAAACGCAGTTCACCCCCGCAGCACAAGGAGCATGACCATGGCGGCCATCGAGCAGAAGATCACCCCGTTCCTGTGGTTCAACACGGAGGCGGAGGAGGCGGCGAACTTCTACGTGTCGCTCTTCAAGGACTCGAAGATCCTGAGCGTGTCGCGCTATGGCGACGCGGGGCCGGGCCCCAAGGGGTCGGCCATGGTGGTGGACTTCCAGCTGGCGGGCCAGCGGATCCAGGCGTTGAACGGCGGCCCGATCTTCAAGTTCACCGAGGCCATCTCCCTGATGGTGAGCTGTGACTCCCAGGAAGAGGTGGACATGCTGTGGTCCAAGCTGACCGCGAACGGGGGGCAGGAAAGCCAGTGCGGCTGGCTCAAGGACAAGTACGGCCTGTCCTGGCAGATCGTCCCGAAGCGGTTCGTGGAGCTGATGCAGGACAAGGACCCGAAGCGCACGCAGCGCGTGGTGCAGGCCATGATGACGATGAAGAAGTTCGACATCGCGCGCCTCGAGCAGGCGTACGCGCAGGCCTGAGTAGGTGACCAAAACAAGTGCGGGGATGCCGGAGCATCAGCGGTGCGGGTCCTCCGGCTCGGGCGCGGGGCGTTGGATGAACCCCGCGCGGTCGAGCATGTCGCGGATGCGCCGGGTGAAGGCCACGTGCTCGGGGTTGCTGGCCGTCATGGGCTCGGGGGAAAGGATGAGGAGCCAGCCCAGGGTCCCCACCGGCTCGATGAGCACGGGCGCGGGCAGTGGGGGCAGGGTTCCCAATTGGCGCGACAGGTACGTCAGCCAGCCGATCCGGACGTCTCCCATCTTCCTCTCCACGAGCGCCACCATCTCACTCGAGGTAGCCACTGCGAAGTCAGGGTCCCAGGCGGTGGCCATGCTGGTGAGCATCTCGGCCAACACCGGGGGCTGCAGCAGCAGGCGCTGGAGCACGGCGCCTGTTCTGGCCAACTCCAACAGGCACACGTTAGGGCCTCCCCACGGTGAGTATTTGCCGCAAGTCAGGTGGATGTCAGTGGCATCTTTCTTCGCATTCCACATGCTCCGGCTGAATCCCAGATCCTCGACGGGTTCCTTGCCAATGGCGGTACGGCTCCTGCTCTTCAGAAAGAGTTTCTCCAACTCCTTTGCTTCCGGGACAACCGGCGAGCCCGGCAGCCCGCGAGGAAAGCTCCGGCCCGCCATGTACCACTGAGCGAACGATGGCTCGCACCGCGCCAGCATGTGGAGGAAGCGTTCCATGCGCCCAGCGCACTCCTGTGCCGTTTCCCGACGGGGTCCCCAGTACGCCCCCACATAGTAGTTCTCTGCCACGACTGCTCCTCACCGGGCTGGCGATAGATGGTGGATGGTGATTTTCCATCCTCTGTCACCGAAGAGTTTGCGAAGGAACTCCGCGACTTTGGGATCGGCCACATACCAGGCCAGTGGCAGCTTCACCCGCTCGGCGGTTTTCGACTGATTGAGGGCCTGGTCCATCATCTCGTCGAACTTCCCGGAGTTCTTGTACCAGTACTTGGGGGTGCCATCTTCGTTGAAGAAGCTGACGTAGTTGGGTCCCTTGGCTTCCTGCAGCTCCTTGCCGGTGAAACCGTCGAACTCCACTCCGTCCACGTCGTACACTCGCCATGCGGGTTGCCCCGTCACCTGCTCCTGATAGTCCAGCGCGTCCTCGGAGCGGGTGGTGGGCTTCTTGTAGATCCACTTCCCAGGCCCTTTTGGAGGGGGCGCCTTGCCCGCTTCGCCGCTCCCGCCTCGGGTGTTGCCCTTGGCGCCGCCCGCCATGTGGAGGATGGAGAGCGAGCCCAGCTCCACGCCCACGGTGGTAGTCATCGTGCCCGCCGCCACCACTTCTCTGGCCAGCAGTAGCTCGCCCTGGGCCGAGAGCGACAGCACCGGCAGCTCCGCCCCCAGTCCGCCCATGCGCCCCATCGTGCCCACCGCGCCCTGACCACCCCCCAGCAGCATGAGCACGTGCGTGGACAGGCGCGCCGCCTCGCGTATCTGGTCCTGCAAGGACATGGCGCCATAGCGGGCGAAGTACTCGGGAGAGGAGGCGATGAGGAGCGCCACCGAGGAGGGAAGCTGGATGAGGTCCTCCCAGGTGCGGATGGGATGGAGGACGGAGTGGGCGAGCGCCACGGCCATTTCCCCCATGGCATCCTGGGAGCCGTCCAGCGCGGCGTTGAACCAGTCGCGCTCCAGGCCCAACTCGGCCCAGGGAGGGGTGTTGGCGCGGCGCAGGACGTCGTTCACCGGGTAGAGGACGCCGCCGTGCGAGAAGTAGAAGTCGCCCACGATGAGCCTGCCCACCCTCCACTCGCCCTCCTCCAGCTTCACCTGCCCCAGACGCTGAAGTGGCGCTCCGGTGAGCGCGGCCACCCCGTAGCCATCCGGGCGCACCATCACCAGGCGCGAGAAACGCCGGGTGCGGCGCACCAACTCCGCGTAGTCCACGCGCTCGCCGTCCTCGAGCACCTCGCCCAGCAGCCAGCAGAGGGCCCGGCGCGGAGCGAAGCTCCTCGGCGTCACGGGGGTCTTCGCCAGGCGGCCCAGGAGTTGGTGCGCCTGCTCCAGTTGGAGCGCCGCGCCCACCGGGTGACGCGACTCTTCCTGCAATCCACTGGCCTCCTGCACCACATGGAAGGAGTCCGCCTTCTCGAAGAAGCCTCCCGCGCTGCCCGCGGAGCCGGCGCGTCCCGTAGCGCACCCGCTCAGTACCACCAGTACCGCTAGGGCCAGGATGGACGGACCGCCGCTGTTCTTCGTGGTAGGGTTCATCCAAGACATTTCGTTTCCTCGGGCTGATTCACATCTCACGTGGGCCAAGAGCCTGCGACGGCGAAGCCAGCGCCACCGGTTGAATTGTAAGCGGATGACTCGGCTCTCGAACCGGGGGCTGCCGCCCGTGAAGGCCCGGCATCCCTGGCCCGAAGATATCGATTCTACGCCAAGACCCAAGACAGGATCCCAGTGCGGAAATTCCGCTTGCTGGGCTCCGGTGCGGACGGGAGCGGCCTCAGCCGAAAACGGTGAAGGGCCGTCTACTTCGACCGGTTCTGCTGGACCTTGAACCTTCCGTCGAGCCAGCCATTCAGTAGCTCCTCGACAAGCTGCTGGAGGCTGATGTCCTTCTCGGCGGCCTTCACCTTGACCCTGGTAAAGAACTCCTGATCGACCTTGATATTAATCTGCCGCTTTGTCTCTACGTCTTCCTTCATGCTCATGCGAACAGTGATCCTTTTGTCAATTTGAGTAGAAGGGTACTCCAGTACCTTGGTATCAAAGTAGCTTCGTAGGTGTCAAGGCGTAGCCCCTGAGACATACTCTCGCTTTCACAAGCCCTCTTGATTTCGGAGCGACCCGGGATTGAGCGAAGGACATCGCGCGCCTCGAGCAGGCATACGCACAGGCTTGGCGGCCCCCACCGGGAGCGAACTTCGCGGTAGACTTGACTTGTGGGGTGCGACTCCTTGCCCGTGTAGTCCTCGGTCTGCTCCTCCTGGTCGCTTCCGTGTCCTTCGCCGCCGAGCCTCCGGCGGAGGGAATGATCCTCGGACAGGTGACGGACGCGGAGACCAGCAGACGCCTCGCGAAGATCGTCGTGACCGCGACCCCGACCCAGGCCACGCCGCAGGTCGGGGCGGCATGAGCCGCTCCTTCGATGGCCTCGCCACCCTCGCGCTCGGCACCTGGGCGGAGGCGTACGGCATATCCATCTGGGGCGCGTCTGCCTTCGAGAATCGCTACGTGCTGGATGGCTTCTCCGTCCAGGATCCGTTCCTGGGCATCAACGCCCTGCCGCTGAGCCGCGAATTCATCGAGGCGCTGGAGATCCACACCGGGGGAGCCATGGCGGAGGATGGCCACACGTCAGGTGGCACCCTCCTGGCGAGGACCCGGAAGAACATCCAGTCGAGTCCTGGTGGCTCGCTGTTCGGCACGTGGATGCCGGATCCACTGCAAGCCACTCCCACGCCCACGTCCGGGTCCACCTGGAGCATCCGGGGGCGGAACCGCGTCTCGTCCCAGGCGGACGTGGGAGGCACACTGGGCGGCCCGCTGGTGAAGGACAGTTTGTGGTGGAGTTTCATCACCGGTGCCGCTCGGCCACGCGGTAGAGATGGGTGAGGGAGCAGTCCAGGAGTGACTGGCGCGAGCGCATGTAGTTACGGGCCCGGACGAAGGGGAGCCAGACGCGGTTGCCCACGAGGACCTGTGTCTCCTCGAGCCTCCGGCGCGGAATCCACCGGCCACCGAGGTTGCGCACCAGCACCTCACCCAGGTACGCGCCAATGGCGGGCACGGCGTGCTCGTCAATGACTTCCCGCAGGCGGCTCTTCGGGAATTCCTCTCGCCAGAAGTAGAAGTCGGCATCCGTGAGCGACTCGGGCGTGGCCTCGAGGACAGAAGGAACCTCCGAGTGCAGCAGCGCCACGAGGTGCTCGGCGAGGGTGCTGAGATGCTCGCGAGCGCGATCCATGTCCTCTACGTCCGGAGGCAGGGCGGAGTCGGCGGGGCGCCACTCCTCGGGCTCGGGGGGTTGCCACGCGTTGAGTTCGGCGATTCTGCGCTGGCGCTCGTGACTGGCGGCGCGGTCCACCACACGTGAGAGGAGCGGAGCCAGGTCCGGGTGGAAGCGGGGCTCCACAGGGGCCAGCCTGGCACTGCGCTCATGCAGGGCTCGCAGGATGGCGTCGAAGTCGAGATCCGGCCGGAGGTGGGCGTGGGTTCGGGCCTGAGCAAGCCGTGCCTCCTTGGTGGCGAAATCGGCTGCGGTGGGCCACGTCACCAGGAGGATGGAGCCGTTGGGGAGTTCCTCCGCCCGGTGGGCGGGGGTCGACAGCATGCGCTCGCGGCCCACGGTTTCCACCAGCTTGGGGCCGAAGACGTTGAGCCAGAACACTTCGTAGATCTTGTCGAAACCGTCCCTGTACTCAGTCTCGTCATCGCGGCCGAAATTGGGAGAGCCCGCCAACTCCCCATCATCGCTGCTATGGGCCATTGCATGCGCGACCAGATAGCGAGAGGCCCAGACCCGCACCATCTCCACGAATTTCCGGCACCGATCCGCCTCCGCGAAGAAGGAGAGCGGCTTCACCTTGATGATGATGCCCACTTCGGGTGGAAGAAGAGGTGGGAATGAGAGCGAGAGCGACATGTCCAAGGCGGGCCACGCTGTTCGATAGAGCCCGAGCCCCGATGTTCTTTCGCTGCGCCGCTCCTCCAGTGCCCTCCAGACGGACGCAGGGGAGTACTTCCGTTGCCGACTGCCATTGACGACATCCGGCATCCACCCGTCGGCGTACTCCTCGAGCGCCTGGAGAAAGGGCTCCAATTCCCGCTCCAGTGCCGTTTGTGGATTGAATGCCCCGTTGAACGATAACCGGAGGTAGTCCTCGCTCCTCGAACCGTAGAATTCCAGGACCTTCATCGGAACAGCACCTCCACTCCCGGAACCTCCTTCCGGGTTTCGTTCACGGCTGACCTCAAGTCGTTTGCGTTCTCAGGCTTGAGCTCGCCTCCCTCGTAGACGAGGCGGACCCGTTGGATGGGCACCTCGCTGCCTTCTGGGAGAATGCGCTGGAGGGAGTCCCGGCGGATTCGCAGCGTCTCGCCATACTTCGTCAAGGCTTCCTTCGCATCCGTAACGAGCTGCGCCTTCAGCTCATCATACTTCAGCCCCGAGAGGTTGCGGCTCTTGAAGCTGAACGTCTCCACGCGCCGCGGCCCTCCGCCGAGCCCGCCTTCCTCGATGACGAGCACATCCGCGTAGCGCAGGCCAGAGAGCGAGTCCTCGCCAAAGCGGACGAGACCTCGGACCGCCTGTCCGAGCTTGGAGTCCCGCTCCACACGGGCCGTGGGTTTCAGCCCCCTCTTCTCCAGCGCCACCTGGAAAGCGGGCAACAGCTCGAGGATTTCCTCCAGCCGCTTCTCCTGGGCCAGCAGGAAGAGAATCTCCCT
This sequence comes from Archangium violaceum Cb vi76, assembly GCF_000733295.1. Taxonomy (GTDB): domain Bacteria; phylum Myxococcota; class Myxococcia; order Myxococcales; family Myxococcaceae; genus Archangium; species Archangium violaceum. The sequence goes on from NZ_JPMI01000036.1 coordinate 51,035, forward strand.
CAGGTCATTGTTGTGGCTCGTGGTGGCTGTCGTCCAGCGTGGGCTGGCTCATGGAGGGGCACGGCAGCAGGACGCGAGTCGGAGTGAGCCGTGGCTCCGACGTTGCGGTCCCATCACCCACCGAGCCGAACAGGTTGTAGCCCCAGCCCCACGCGGAGCCATCCTTGCGCACCGCCAGCGAGTGGTAGTGTCCGGCGGCGATGGACACCACCTTGCCGAACTGGGGAACCGGCACGGGCGTGAGCCGGTTGATGCTCGTCCCGTCCCCCAGCTGTCCGCTGGAATTGTTACCCCAGGCCCAGAGGGTCCCGTTCTTCGCCAGGGCCAGGACATGGCCACTTCCGCCCGCGAGGGCCTTGAGCTTCGGGAGACCTGTCACCTGCATGGGAGTGGACCGGTTGGCCGTCGTCCCGTCCCCCAACTGGCCGCCCCAGTTGTCGCCCCAGGCCCAGACGCTCCCATCCAAGCGCAGCACCAGGTTGAAGGAGCGGCCGGCTTCGATGTACTTCACATCCGAGAGTCCAGGCACCTGCACGGGTCCTAAGCTCCAATCGCCAGCCATCGCACCTCCAAGCTGGCCGAAGGCGTTGTCGCCCCAGGCCCAGACGGTCCCATCCGCGCGCAGCGCCAGGGCATGCGCCTCCCCCGCGCTGATGGCCACCACGTCCACGAGGCCCGGTACCTGGACAGGCCTGAGCACATACCACTCGTAGGGCTCCACCAGCCCGAGTTGGCCACTCCAGTTCGCGCCCCAGGCCCAGACGGTCCCATCCGCGCGCAGCGCCAGGGAGAACCCGTAGCCCGCTGCGACGGACACCACGTTCGTGAGCTCCAACACCGGTGCCGCGGTGCTGCGCCATTGGTAGGTGCCATCTCCCAGCTCGCCGGACCCGTTGTTGCCCCAGGCCCAGACGGTCCCATCCGCGCGCCGTGCCAGGACGTGCTCGCCACCGGACGCGATGGCCACCACATTCGTCAGCCCCGCCATGGGTCTCGGGGCAGGCTCCTGGAAGAAGTAGAAGTACGGGCTGCCCCAGACCCAGACGGTGCCGTCCTCACGCAGCAGCACGGAATCGTAGGCATGGCTGTCGACCCCGGTACTCGCGAGAGGCTCCCAGGGATTGCCATGCCGGCCCCGGGCAGCGGCTTCACCCCCCATCCCCAACAGCACCGAGAGCAGCGCTCCCAACAGCACACTTCCCCAACGGCTCTTCATTCGAAGCATTCGTCCCTCCACGTGTCCAATGGGTTGTCACGCCCCGGGCACACCCCGGCCCCGGCGGTCACCGCGACGGTGTCCGTCTGAAGCTCGAAGCTGGATGTGATCCGTGGCACCCGGCGCGTAGCAGTGGACGTGCCAGCGTCCCTCTGTCCGCGGAAGTGACTGAAATGCCTGAGCGCGCGCCGGGGCCTGTCCGGCCGGATGACGTTTCTCGCGCATGCGGGTGACGATTTTTGGAACTCAACACGTCAGCGCCCCGGTGGTGACGGGTACGAACTCCCGGCCCGCTCGCGCCCCACCCGGCGGGAGATTCCCCGGGTGGAGGTGACGGGGAATCCGGCGGTGGAGCGCGAGCCGCAGGTCTGGGTGTATGGCTGGGGAGTCCAGGCCACCCAGGGACTGCTGAAGCTGCTGGACCAGGCGATCCGCGAGCAGGTGGACGCCCTCCCCTGGGAGTGGCGCAGGGCGGGCTGAGGGGCCAGGCCGTCTATTGCGAGCCCTCGCGCGTCGGGCCTTCGTCGATGATCACGGACTGGGCGCCGTCCGTCTCTTGCAGACCCCGCCAGGTGTCCGACTGGGTCCTCGTCACGGTATTTCCCGGAGCGATCTCGGGCGCCCAGATCCGGCCGTCGCCCGTCGTCACCGTATGGCCCGCACCTCCCGTGGCCTCGCCGTTGTAGACGGTGGGGGCATCCGCGCGGCTCCGCTGGGCCACTTCCGTCTCATTCATGAGGTCTTCCAGGGGCAACTCGCCCTCCGCCAGCGCGCCTGAGCTGCTGGCGCAGCCCGATAGGCCGAGCACTCCGATGGCAATCAGGGCAGGGAGCTTTTTCATGGGGGAACTCCTTGTGAGGGGTCACCCCAAAAGTGCGGCCCGCTGCTGCAGGAGCAAAGGGGAGACTGGTAGCGAGCAGGGAGCACCGCCCGCTCCCCTCCCCCACGAGGGCCTTTCCCCCGGCTCCCTCCACACGGAATGAAGCTCAGCATCAGCTTTCCTGACGGGAGAGATCCAATTCCTGGGAATTCCTTCGATCCACCCGGACCATGCGGACCCTGGTGACGTTGCTCGTGGCGGGACGGGTACTCACGGCCTGTGAGCGCCCCGCCGAGCGGGCCGCCGCGACGACGGCGACCGGCTCGTTGGCCACCGGCCGGAGCGGCGGCGGGCCCCAGGAGACGGGGCCCGCCGTGCGCCTCGCGCTGCTCAGTCCCGCATGTAGTGGCAGGTGTAACCGTTGGGGTTCTTCACCAGGTAGTCCTGGTGATACGCCTCGGCCGGGGTGAACTCGCCCGCGGGGGTGATGGCGGTGACGACCGGGCGCGGCCACTTGCCCGACTTGTCCACCCGGGCCTTCACCGCCTCGGCCACCCGGCGCTGCTCCTCCGAGACGTAGAAGATGGCGGAGCGGTACTGCGTGCCCACGTCATTGCCCTGCCGGTTGAGCGTCGTCGGATCGTGCATGCGGAAGAACCACCTCTCCAGCAGGGTCTCGTACGTCAGCACCTTCGGGTTGAAGACGACGCGCACGGACTCCGCGTGCCCCGTCTTCCCCTTGCTCACGTCGGCATAGGTGGGGTGGGAGAAGGTGCCGCCCGTGTAGCCGACCTCCGTCTCCACGACGCCCGGAATCTTTCGCAGCAGATCCTCCATTCCCCAGAAACACCCTCCGGCCAGGTAGGCCGTCTCCGTCAGGGCTTCCTTGACGGTGGGGGCAGGCGTCCGGGTGGCGGGCGGAGCGCCATATGCCTCGGTCAACGCGCTCGACACCACGAGCAGGGCCAGGGCCACGGGCAACCAGGGGAGAGCAACACGGCGGGTGGGTGACATGGGGTCGGACTCCAGACGCCCGGAGTGGGCGCTCCTGGCGGATACGCGGGACCCTCCCGTGAGGTTTCCGCACGGGGGCGGATCCAATTTCCCTGCATTTGTTCAATTCAAGGAAAACGGATTTCATTCCTTCGAGGGGGAGAAGACCCATGCGGACCCTGGTGCCACTGCTCGCGGCGGGACTCGTGCTCGCGTCCTGTGAGCGGACGAAGCCTGTTGAACCCACGCTCGACATCGAGGCCACGGTGAAGCCGCCGAGGTCCTTCGTGGCGGGAAGCCGGCTGCTGAAGACGGAGAAGGCGGTCCCGGGCCGGTACATCGTCGTCCTCGACGAGACGGCCACGAGGTCCATGGACAAGGCCGGGGGGGAGCCGCTGGCGAAGCAGCTCGCCACGCTCCACGGGGCCTCCGTGAAGCACGTGTACTCGCGGGCCCTCCAGGGCTTCTCCGCGACGATGACCGAGGCCGCCGCGCTGAAGCTGAGCAACGACCCGCGCGTGCGCTACGTGGAGGAGGACGCCGAGCTCTCCCTCCAGGGCACGCAGGCGAACGCGCCCTGGGGGCTGGACCGCATCGATCAGCGCGAGCGGCCACTGGACGGGACATACACGTACGACGCCACCGGCAGCGGGGTCCACGTCTACGTCATCGACTCGGGCATCCGCTTCACCCACGCCGAGTTCGGTGGGCGGGCGGTGCCTGGCTTCAGCGCCATCGCGGACGGCAACGGCTCGGGCGACTGCCATGGCCACGGCACGCACGTGGCGGGGACGATTGGCGGTGCGACCTACGGCGTGGCCAAGGACGTGACCCTGCACTCCGTGAGGGTGACGGACTGCGTGGGCGGGGGCAGCGCGTCCACGCTGATCGCGGGCATCGACTGGGTGACCGCCAACCATGTGAAGCCGGCGGTGGCCAACGTCAGCCTGTCCGCCTCCACGTCGACGTCCCTGGACGAGGCGGTCACCCGCTCCATCAACGCCGGAGTCACCTACACGGTCGCGGCGGGCGACCAGCAGCAGCACGTGTGTTACCGGTCTCCGGGCCGGGTTCCCGCCGCGCTGACGGTCGGGACGAGCGACGCCAACGACACGCCCTACCTCTTCACCAACTCCGGCGGCTGCCTGGACTTCTTCGCGCCGGGCGTGGACATCCCCTCGGCCTGGAGCACCAACGACACCAGCACGTACACGCTCACCGGCAGCTCGTCGGCGGCCGCGCACACGGCGGGAGTGGTGGCGCTCTACCTGGAAGGCCATCCCCTGGCCACGCCGGGTGAGGTGTCCACCCGGCTCACCAGCCGCGCGACGCCCGGCGTGCTGCCGCTCTACCCGAACGCCGAGTCCCCGAACCGGCTCCTGTACGCGCTCGGCAACGGGGCGGATCAGACTCCGCCGCAGATCACCCTCACGGGGCCCTCCGCGGGCGCGACGGTGAGCGGCACGGTGACCCTCACCGCCTCGGTGATGGATGAATCGGGGATCGCCCGGGTCGAGTTCTACGCCGACGGCCGGAAGATCGGCTCGGATGACACGGCGCCCTACGCGCTGAGTTGGAGCAGCCTCGATGCCATCAACGGCCCGGTGGTGTTCACCGCCCGGGCCTCGGACGTCCACGAGAACCAGGGCGTGAGCGCCCCGGTCGAGGTGACGCTCGCGAACGCCGGGCAGGCGGAGTTCGATGCCACCTGGGGGGCGCCCTTCTGCGCGGCCGTGGGCAACCGGTGCGACTCGGGGCGGCTCCTGGAGGGCCGGGGAATCGCCGGTCCCGAGGCCGGCGCCGAGCCCCACCAGCCCAACACCCTGGGCGGCACCTGCCCGGACGGACAGGGCGGGACGTACCTGGATGATCCCTCGCTGGAGCGGCTGCTGATCTTCCCGAGCGATGGCACCACCTTCCAGGCGGGCAAGGAGGTGACGGTCCAGGCCACGGTCTTCGCGGAATTCAGCCCCTATCTCGGATACGAGCGCCTGGAGCTCTTCGCCGCGGCCGACGCGAGCAACCCCACCTGGATCCGGGTCGCCACGAGCATCTGGGCGACCCAGGCGGGCCGCCATGTCCTC
>NZ_JPMI01000037.1 GCF_000733295.1 Archangium violaceum Cb vi76
GTGCTGCCGGCCTCGGGGGGGCCACAGGCACTCCGGGGCGTGTTCCACCGGAGCGGTGTCTTCTCCAACGGCTGCGCGCCGTACAGCGGCTACACCATCGACCATGACGATCTCGTCTTCGCGGTGAGCCAGGAGGCGGACCTCACGCCCCCGAGCGTGACCATCACCTCCCCGGTGGAGGGCAGCGTGGTGAGCCGCGGCGTGCACATGCGGGTGGCGGCGAGCGACGACTTCGCCGTGCAGCGCGTGGAGCTGTACGCGGGCACCACGCTGCTCGCGACGGACACCGAGGCGCCCTTCGAGAAGTACTGGCCGACCCAGAGCCTGGCCGATGGTCCCTACACGCTCACCGCACGGGCGTACGACGCGGCCGGCAACATGTCCCAGAGCACGGTGAACGTGACGGTGGACAACGACTTCACGCCACCGTCGGAGCCCGTGCTCACGGCTCCGGCCGCCGGAGCGCTCCTGAGCGGCACGGTCACCCTCGAGGCGTCCGCGAGCGACGACCGGGAGGTGAAGCAGGTCGACTTCTTCCTGGACGGTGCGCTCCTCGGGAGTGACGCGACGGCACCGTTCTCGTTCACCTGGGACACGGGGACCGCGTTCAACGGGAGCCACACGCTGAGCGTCCAGGCCTATGACGCTGCGGGCCAGTCGGCGCTGAGCGCGCCCGTCACGGTCGAGACGATCAACGCGGGCAACGCCCGCTACGATCCGCTGCTGGGGGCGCCCCGGTGCGACACCGTGATGGAGCGCTGTGATGCCCGGGAGCTGGTCCAGGGCCGGGGAGCGGACAGCGAGCGGAACGCGCCCAACACGCTGGACGGGTGCCCCGACGGCACGAAATCCGGCCTGGCGGAGAACATCCGGGGGATCCGGGTGCTCGGAGCGGATGGCACGGCGCTGACGGCTGGCAAGCGGGTCCGGGTCGAGGTGGACGTCGTCACCGACAACAAGGACTCGGTGCCGGTGGACCGGCTGGTGGTGTACTCGGCGGCGGATGCGACGCAGCCCTCGTGGGTTCCCATCGCCACCGTCAGGCCCCTGAAGGTGGGTGTGCAGACGCTCCTGGTGGAGTACGTCCTGCCCGCCGGTGGCCTGCAGGCGGTGCGTGCGAAGTACGGCGTGGGGACGGGGAGCGCGACGGCCTGCGGCGTGACGACGCCCGAGAACTATTGGATCGATCACGACGACCTGGTCTTCCCGGTCGGCACGGGGACGGACACGGCTCCGCCGCAGGTCGCGCTCACCGCGCCCGGCAATGGAGAGACACTGACTGGAGCCGTCACGGTGTCGGCCATGGCGAGCGACGACTTCGGCGTGGCGGCCGTGGACTTCTATGACGGCTCGACGCTGATCGGCACGGACAGCACGGAACCGTTCGGGGTGATGTGGAACACCCGGAGCGTGGCCAACGGGAGCCACACGCTGGTGGCCCGGACGCGCGACGTGGCCGGGCACGAGGTGGCCTCGCTGCCCGTGACGGTGACGACGGACAACGACTTCGTCGCGCCCGAGGTCTCCCTCACCTCTGTCTCTCCTGGCACCCGCGTGGCCGTGAAGCAGCAGGTGTGGATCTACGCGAACGCCACGGACAACGTGGGCGTCACCCGGGTCGAGTTCTTCCAGGGCGGCTCCTCCTATCCTTTCGACACCGCCTACTCCGTCGACAACACCTTCAGAGTCCAGACCTCGTTCAGCTACACCGGCCAGTATGTCCTGACGGCCAGGGCGTATGACGCGGTCGGCAACGTGGGAACCTCACAGCAGATGACGGTGATGGTGGTGACCGAGACCACGCCTCCGGCCGTCTCGCTCACCGCGCCCGCCAGTGGAGCGACGCTCAGCGGAACGGTGACACTCTCCGCGAACGCCACGGATGCGTCCTCCTCGATCTCCAAGGTCGAGTTCCTCGTGGATGGCACGCTGATCGCGACGGACACCTCCTGGCCCTACAGCCTCTCCTGGAACACGCTGACCGTGGCGAGCGGGAGCCACATGCTGACCGCGCGCGCCACGGACGCCCAGGGCAACGTCGCCACCTCCACTCCGGTGAGCGTGACGGTGGACAACGCGGCCCCGGCCGTTGCCCTCACCTCCCCGGCCAGCGGAGCCACGCTGGAGGGAGTGATCTCCCTCCAGGCGGAGGCCTCGGACGACGTCGGGGTCACCCGGGTCGAGTTCCTGAGAGACGGGCTGTTGGTGGGGAGCGACACGACGGCACCCTTCGGCGTGGACTGGGACAGCACCACGGAGGCGGATGGGAGCCACACGTTGACCGCCAGGGCTTATGACGCGGCGAACAAGGTGACCACGAGCGCCGCGGTCACGGTGACCACGAGCCAGATCCCCAGCGCCGTGTACGACGCCACGCTGCGCGTGCCGAAGTGCGCCACGCCGGTGGACGTCTGCGACACCAAGAACCTCGTGACGAGCCAGTACACCTCGGAGCCCCACCGGCCCAATACGCTCAACGGCTCCTGCTCCGACGGAATCACCACCGCGTATGCCATCCAGCGGATCAAGCTGTCGAGCGTCGAGGGAGGGCCCTTCACGGCGGGGCAGCGCGTGCGGCTCGAGGTCCACGCCAGCATCTATAGCGCCGCCGCGGCCTCGATCGATCTGTTCTCCGCGAGCGATGCCACCCAACCCGTGTGGACGCACCTGACCACGCTGCCGACCACGCCGGGGAGCCAGGTGCTCTCGGCGGAGTACGTGTTGCCCTCCGGCCACCTTCAGGCGGTGCGCGCCCAGCTCCGGCTCGATGGCGACCCCATGTCGGCGTGCACCCTCAGCGGCTATGGCGAGCACGACGACGTGGCCTTCGCGGTGCTGGCGGATCCGGTGCTGACGCTCACCGCTCCTTCCAACGGTGCGCAGCTGAAGGGCCTGGTTCCAATGACCGCGACGGTCACGGCTGCCTCGCCGGTAACGAAGGTCGAGTTCTTCGCGGACGGGACGCTGCTCGGCACCGACACCAGCGCGCCCTACGAGCTGAGCTGGGACAGCGCCACCGGAGCGGACGGGGCCCACGCGCTCACCGCGAAGGCCCATGACACGGAGGGCCGCGTGGGGACGTCTCCCGCGATCACCGTGAACATCGACAACACGCTTCCGGACGTGGCGCTCACGTCACCGGCGCCTGGGGTGTACCTCGGGAGCAGTGCCATGCTCGAGGCCACCGCCACGGACAACCAGACGGTCTCCAAGGTCGAGTTCTACGTGGATGGGGCGCTGCTCGGCACCGACACCAGCGCGCCCTACACGGTGAGCTGGAACGCGGGGTCCTGGACGCAAGGGGCCCATACGCTCACGGCGAGGGCCCATGACGGCACGGGCAACGTGCGCACCTCCGCCGGGGTCCAGGTGACCGTCGACACCCTCGCGCCCACGGTGTCGATCACCGCTCCGGCACAGAGCGCCCGGCTCCGGGGAACCGTCCAGATCAGCGCCAACGCCAGCGACAGCGTGGGCGTGGCGAGGGTCGAGTTCTACGTGGATGGAGCGCTGATGGGCACCGACACCAGCGCGCCCTACGCGGTGAGCTGGGACAGCGTCGGGCGTGGCGGACGGGGCCCACACGTTCACCGCCAGGGCCTACGATCACGCGAACCTCACCCGGCTCTCCGCCGCGGTCTCGGTGACGCTCGACAATACGCCGCCGGACGTGGCGCTCGCCTCCCCCGCCCCTGGGACGTTCCTCCGGGGCGCGGCCCTGGTCGAGGCCTCCGCCAGCGACGCCGTGGGCGTCACGAAGGTCGAGTTCTACGCGGGCACGACGCTGCTCGGCACCGACACCACCGCGCCCTACCAGGTGAGCTGGAACACGGCGGGCATGACGGATGGGGCCCACACGCTCACGGCGAAGGCGTTCGACAGCATCGGCAACGAGCGCAACTCCACCGGGGTCCAGGTGACGGTCGACAACACCGCGCCGGTGACGGCCGTCAGCGCTCCGGCCCAGGGCGCCCTGCTGAGGGGCACCGTCCCCGTCAGCGCCACCGCCAGCGACGCCGTGGGCGTGGAGCGGGTCGAGTTCTACGCGGGCACGACACTGCTCGGCACGTCCACCATCGCGCCCTACGCGGTGAGCTGGGACACGACCGCCGTGGCCAACGGAAGCGTCACGCTCACCACGAAGGCCTACGACGCGGTGGGCAATGTCACAACGTCCGCCGCCCGCACCGTGACCGTGGACAACAGCGCGCCCACGGTGGCCATCACCTCGCCGGCCAACGGGACGTCGTTCTCCTTCCTCACCTTCAGCACCACGATCCAGGCCAGCGCCAGCGACAACGTGGGCGTCACCCAGGTGGTGTTCTACGACGGCGCCACCGTCCTGGGCACCGACACCACGGCTCCCTACAGCTTCAGCTGGAACCTGCTGGGCGCGGCCAAGGGCAACCACACCCTCACGGCCAGGGCCCATGACGCGGCGGGCAACGTCACGACGTCCGCGCCCATCACCGTCAAGGTGAACTGACGCCTCGGGCCGGACGCGCGGAGGTCCTTGCTCCGGGGGGAACGGGGTGCGAGAACCCGGCCCCTTCCCCACCCGCTTCGGAGATCCTCGGTGATCGCTCCTGGACCGACCCTCGAAACCCCTCGCCTCCTCCTACGCCCCACGGCGAAGGAGGATCTGGAAGGCTTCGTGACGCTCATCGGCGATCCGGAGTCCGCGCGCTACATCGGTGGCCTGCAACCGCGCACGATGGCCTGGCGGGCCATGAACGCCATGGCGGGCTCATGGGTGCTGAATGGCTACTCCATGTTCTCCGTGCTCGAGAAGGCGACGGGCCGCTGGGTGGGGCGCGTGGGTCCCTGGGTGCCGGAGGGCTGGCCGGGGACGGAGATTGGCTGGGGCATCCTGCGCGAGTTCTGGGGACGCGGGTACGCCACCGAGGCCTCGGCGGCGGCCATGGACTGGGCCTTCGAGCACCTCGGCTGGACCCGGATCATCCACTGCATCGATCCGGACAACGAGGCATCCAAGCAGGTCGCGCTCCGTCTGGGCTCGCGCCTGCTGGGTCCCGGCAAGCTGCCGCCGCCCTATGGCGACAGCCCGGTGGAGCTCTGGGGCCAGGAGCGCGACGACTGGAGGGCCCGGCGCAAGGGAACGCCGTGAATCAATTCACGGTCAGGTCCGAGGGCTGCCTCGGCGCCACCTCGTAGGTGGTCTCGTACTGGGCGGCCAGGCCCACCACGCGCCGCGATTCAGCTGGCGGCGCGGCAAACGTTGACATCGGACATCCGCGAGGCCTGCTCGTCGCCCGGCTCGAAGGACGCCTCGGGCTCCTCGCTCGTCACCTGCTCGTCATCCGGGGGCGCCACGGCGAGACCACACATGTTCTCCCAGTAGTCACCACAGGTGGTCACCGGGGCGCCCGCCCGCTCCCAACACGTGCACAAGAGCGTCGGCTGGGAGGGATCCCCGCACTGCTCGTCGCAGCCCGGGGGCCGGGCGGCGGCGGTGCCGGCGAGGGTGAGGGTCATGAGGAGGGGGCCAAGGATACGCGCGCGGAACATGTGGAGACTCCTGGATGCAACGAGGGGGAAGCCTGGATTCTACGCCCCTCCGTCATTCCAGGCCATGACCCTTTCGAGCATCACCGGCCCATGGTGGCAATCACGTAGACGTTCCTCCTCACTTCTCCAGGTTGGCCACGCCATCGAAGTGCCTGGGCGGGTGCTCCTGGTACTCGCGGCAGCGCTCGAGCAATACGGCTGTTGGACCGTCCTCCGGGTCCTCGGACAGCTGCGCCGCCAGGATTCCGGCCGCCTCGGCGAAACGCTGCTGCCGGTAGAGCTCGAGCGCCTCGTGGTAGCGCTCGACGGTCCAGCGCTTCTTCGCCGGCAGCTCGCCCTTGAGCGCGAGCAGCTCGTACACCGTCACCGCCTCGGCCTTGCCGGCCACCCGCACCCGGTCCAGCTCGCGCACCTCGATGTGGTCGCGCGCCAGCTCATAGGTGCGCGGGCCGATCATGATCAGCGAGCCATAGGACTTGTTCGCGCCCTCCAGCCGCGAGGCGAGGTTCATGCCGTCGCCCATGGCGGTGTAGTCGAAGAGCTGATCGCTGCCGAAGTTGCCCACGAAGAGCCGGGCGGTGTTGATGCCGATGCGCGTGTACACGTCCGGCAGACCCTTCTGGCGGAACTCCTCGCGCAGCTGGGTCACCTCGGCCTGCGCGGCGAGGGCGCCCCGGCAGGCGCGCACGGCATGGTCCGAGTGGTCGATGGGCGCGCCGAAGAGACACACCACCGCGTCGCCGATGTACTTGTCCAGACAGCCGCCCTCGAACAGCAGCGCCGAGCTCACCCGTGTCAGGTACTGGTTGAGCACCCTGACCAGCGCGCGGGGGTTGTGCTGGAAGCTCTCGGAGAAGGAGGAGAAGCCGCGGATGTCGCTGAAGAAGGCGGTGAGCTCGCGCTCCTCGCCGTCCAGCTTGGGGAGCCGGTTCTGCTCGATCATCTGCTCGATGAGACGGGGCTCCATGTAGCGGCCGAAGGCCTCGCGGATGAAGGCGGCCTGGCGGTTGGCGAAGAGGTGGTTGGAGGCCATGGCCCCCAGGCTGGCCAGCAGGCCCGCCGTCACGGGCAGCGCCCCGAGCAGGTGCACCCGTCCCAGCGCCAGCGAGGCCCCCATGGACAGGAACACGAGGGGGACGACGGCCAACAGCAACCACGCCAGCTCCAGCGTCGGAGAGCGCACCGTCATCAGCAGCACCGCGGACAGCACCGCCAGGCCGAGCGCGAAGAGCAGGCTCACCCCGAAGGGAGCCTCGGTGATGAAGCGGCCGGAGGAGATGTTCTCCAGCACCGCGAGCCGCGAGCTCATCCCGGGCACGAACGCGGCGAACGGGGTGGACGCGGGCGTGCCCAGCCCCAGCGCCGTGGGGCCGATGACCACGAGCCGATCGCGGAACGACGCATCCTCCTCGAACCCCGTGGGCCTGCCCTGCTGGCGCAGGGACCAGGCGTCCAGCAGCGCCATGACCGGGACGATGCGGAAGCGCTCATGCAGGGCGCCACCGAAGTCGAGCTCCGCGCTGCCATCGGGGTTGACCCGAAGCTCGCGCTGGCCCAGCCGCAGGGTGCGGCCGGAGAACACGAGCTCCGTGGCCCCGAAGAAGTCCGCCGCCGCGGCCACCGGGAGCGTGACATAGGCGTTGGTGCCATCCGAGTACACGAAGCGGGTGCGCCGGGAGATTCCATCCGGATCCACCTCCCCTTCCACCAGTCCGAACCCCTTCGCCTCGGCGAGCAGCGGCGTGACGGGAGGAACGAGGTTGTGGGGCTGGCGGATACCCGGCAGCGACTCGGACTCGAGGCGCGGCAACGTGCGTCCCCCGGTGTGCACCGGGAAGGCCAGCACCTGGGCCACCGCCTTGGGGAGGGGCGCGGCCATGGGATGGGTGGCCACGCCCAGGTACACGGGCAGCCGGCGCTCGCGCAGCACGCGGGCGAGCTCGAGCTCCGTGTTTCCGTCGGTGGAGGGCTCGTCCATCACGCCGTCGAACAGCACGGCCCGGGCGCCCTGGAGGGACAGTTCCTCCATCACCCGTGCCCACAGGAGGTGATTCCACGGGTACGGGCCGAAGTCGCGCGCGTACGTGGGATTGGAGCGGATGCCATCGAGGCTCGATTGATCGATGGCCACCACGACGATGTCGTGTGACTGGCTCCTGATCTTCCGGGTGAAGGTGGTGAGCGCGCGATCGTAGAGGGCGCGTTCCAGGGTGGGCAGTCCCAGCGCTCCGAGGAGCCAGCACCCCGCCGCCACGGCCGTGGACAGCGCCGCCACGCCGAGCATCCGGGGCAGGTGGTTGCGCAGACGCTGCGGCAGGAACTTCCAGATGTCACTCGCCATTCGCGGATGTTCCTTCGGCCGTCTCAGAACCAGCCCATCACCACCGCCCCCGTCCCGGAGTCACCGAGCCGTGCGGGGGCGAGCGTCCAGACGACGGAGGAACGCGATCGGGCGGCCATGGGCGCGGGCTTCCCCGTGAGCGACACCACCAGCCCCCGTCCGATGGCCGCACCGAGGGGCGGCAGCAGCGCCAGACCCACCATGCCGGGGAGGGGCTGACTCGAATAGAAGAGCGCGGCACCCGCGGCCGTGCCCACCACCGCGCCGAGCAGGGCCCCGCCCCAGGCGCCCACCGGAGCCTGTCCCGACAGCAGATCCCCCAGCACCAGGCCCGCGGTGGGCCCGAGCACCGGGAAGGCGAGAAGGTGGTAGGCGGGACCGCCGAAGCCGATGCCGGCGCCGAGGAGGAACAGCGTCGAGGGCGCGCCGATCAGGAGGCCACCGCCGAGCGCCCCCAGGGAGGGGCCGAGCTCGACGGGCTCCGGCTGGGAGCGGAGCGGGGCGGAGCCTTCCGGAGCTTCGTGGGCAGGAGCCTCGGAAGCGCGTGCCGGGGCGGACAGGAGCGCGAGGCAGAGGACGAACAGGGAAAGGGAGCGCATGCCGCCCGAGCATACCCGCTCCGCTCGCGGACTCAGCGCCGGGTCTTCCCCGTCTGCCGGGCGAGGACCTTCTCGTAGGCGGCCCGCAGCTGCTCGGCGACGGAGGGGCCCTCGTGGTTCGCCGGAATACCGAGGTGGAGCTCACGCAGCTCGGCCATGAACTGCTCCCACATGGCCGGGCCTCCCTCCTCCAGGAGCTGCGCGCGGATGAACAAGGGGGAGTTCGGAGGCAGGCGCCTCCTCTCCGAGCGCTCCATCGAGCTCATGACGACGGATCACATCACCCCGCGGCAGAAGTCCGTGTCGCCCTTCGGCCCTGGCTTCTGGGACAAGCGCGGCTGGGGTTATGCGCTCTCCATCGTTCACAAGCACGAGCCCGGGGATCCTCGCGGGTTCGGCTGGGACGGTGGATACGGGACGTCCAGCTACTGGGATCCGCGGACGGGGGTGATCGGGGTGCTGTTGACGCAGCGGATGATGGATTCTCCGTCCGCGCCCGCCGCTTTCGTGGACTTCTGGCGCTCGGCCTACGAGGCGGTCCAGGGTTGAGGAGCGGCTGCGCCGCGATGCTTTTTTAGCATCTCTCCGCGTGGAGGGCGTGTGGCACGGTGAGCCGCATGCCTCCACGCCCTTATCGTATCGATGTGCCGCAGGACGTCCTCACCGACCTGCACCGCCGCCTCGACAACACGCGTTTCCCCGATCCACTCCCCGGTGGCCCGTGGGCGCACGGTGCCGATCTCTCCTATGTGCGCGAGCTGTGCACGTACTGGCGGCACCAGTACGACTGGCGCCGGCACGAGGCCGAGCTCAACCGCTACCCTCAATTCATGTGCGAGGTGGATGGCGTGGACATCCACTTCTGGCATGTCCGGGGAAAGGGGCCGTCTCCCCTGCCCTTGCTGCTGACCCATGGCTGGCCCGGCTCCATCCACGACTTCCATCACCTCATCGGCCCGCTGACGGATCCGGCGGCGCACGGAGGAGACGCGGCGGACGCGTTCGACGTGGTCATCCCCTCACTGCCCGGCCACGGCTTCAGCGGGAAGCCGCGCGAGCCGGGGTGGAATGCCTCACGTGTCGCCGCGGCGTTCGATCGGCTCATGACGGAACACCTCGGCCATCCGCGCTATGGCGCACAGGGAGGCGACTGGGGAGGCATCGTCTCGACGATACTCGGGGCGGAGCATGCGGAGCACCTGGTGGGCATCCACCTCAATATGGCGCTCGCGGGGCCGCCGCCCGGAGAAGAGCAAAGCGAGCTGGCGCGAGCCTATGGCCAGAAGGCGGCGATGCTCCTGGCGACGGAGCTGAGCCACACCCAGGTCCAGAGCACCAAGCCCATGTCCCTGACCATCGGGCAGAGCGACTCACCGGCGGGGCTCGCCGCGTGGATCGTCGAGAAGTTCCGGACCTGGAGTGATTGCGATGGGGAGCTGGAGCGAGTGCTCTCCAAGGACTGGTTGCTGACCAACCTGATGTTCTATTGGGCGACGAACAGCGCCGCGAGTGCGGCCAATCTGTACTACGAGACATTTGGCGTGCGGCGCGTGGAGCAGAGCGGTCCGGTGCGGGTGCCCACGGCGGTGGCGGTGTTCCCCAAGGAGATTCCCCTGCCCCCGCGGCACTGGTTGGAAGCGCGGTACAACCTGAGGCGCTACACGGAGATGGCACGGGGAGGCCACTTCGCCTCCGTCGACGCGCCCGAGCTGTTCCTCGAGGACGTGCGAGCGTTCTTCCGGGAGCTTCGCTAGAAGCACTCCCCCTCTCCCTCTGGGAGAGGGCCGGGGTGAGGGTCGTCACCCGAGTGGAAGACCTCA
>NZ_JPMI01000038.1 GCF_000733295.1 Archangium violaceum Cb vi76
CGTCACCCGAGTGGAAGACCCTCACCCTGAGCCTCTCCCAGGGGGAGAGGGAATACCTCAGTCACCGATCTGCAGGGTGCCGGGCGGCGGATTGTTTCCACCGTCCGAGAGGCCGAAGAGCTCCTGGACCACGCGGAACTCGTTGTACGCGGGCGAGCTGGCCAGGATGCTCGAGGCCATGGTGGGGTCGAGCGGATTGCCGTCGTAATCGGACAGCAGGCCACCCAGGCCCATGTGGCCCATGGGCTGCTCGCGAGCCCGCTCCTGCAACTGCTGCATCTGCTCGCGGGTGAGCGTCAGGACCAGGGGCTCATCGCTGTCTCGAGCGGCCTTGGCCTGGGCCTCGTCACCGGTGTACGCGTACACCATGATCTCCCGCATGTTCGGATCATCCGTGTCGAACTTGTACGTGTAGCTCTCGCTGCCCGGGATGAGGTTGCCTTCCTGGTCGAAGCGCTGCGAGATGTTGAGGTCCGGGTGATCGCCCCCGTACACCAGGTCCAGCGAGCGCGTCGTCGTCCCGTCCGGGTGGTGGGTGATGAGCATGTCGCCGGTGTTCGCGGCGCCCTCGGCACTCAGCTCGATGGGGCCGATCTCAAGCCCGAACTCGCTCTGCGACTCATACGTCACCCGCTCCAGGTGCAGGGCGTTGCTCACCCCCGACCCATCCCGCTCCGGCATCCGGCCGGTCTCGCGGAAGGCGTCGTAGGCGTCCTGGCCCTGGGGGTTGGACAGGTCGAACGTGGCCGTGCGCAGCTGGTAGTTGGTGAGGGTGTCGGTGCGGCCGGCGGAGACGGAGACGGGGCCCACGCCCACGCTGATCTTCCCCTCGTTCTCGATGAACTGCTTGGGGCCGGCCGTCACCTGCACGCTATCGCCGTCGCGGCGCATCTCGATCATCATGCCCTCGCCCTCGCGGATGTCGCTGGACATGCCCAGCTCGGCCGCGTGGTAGGAGACGCCCGCCTCCATGGAGGTGCCGGTGAACTGCGACTGCTCGAGGCGCACCGAGCCGCCGTCCGGCAGGGTGTTCGGATCGAGCGGATGGGGCGGAGGGATCTCGCCGCGCCGCATGCGCTCGAAGTCCGCCTCCGACATCCGCACCTCGTACGTCATCTGATTGCCGGCGGAGACGCCCCCGCCCACGGACACGGCCTTGAGCTCCAGCTCACCCGTGGCGGACACGGACGTCTCCGCGTTCATGGTGACGGTGACGTAGCCGTCCTCGCGCTCCACCTCGCTCTCGAGCGAGGAGCTGAACTCCACCTGCACGGGCCCGGGCTGATCCGGGTAGTTCACCGTGACGGGGCCCACCTGGGCGCTGCCGGTGGAGACGTTGTAGTCCCCCGGGTTGGCCGGGTTGGGCAGGTTGTCGGGGACGCTGGGCGGCTGGTCGGCCACCATCATGCGTTGCAGCTCGGGGGACACGTTGGCCGAGGCCAGCGCCTTCGCGCGCTCGGGCGAACCGGGCTCGGTGGCGAACACCTTGGCGGCGGTGGTGCCGGGCATCGTGCCCACCTCGCGATACTGGGGCTGATCGCGCAGGTACGCCTGCATGTCGTCGTAGCTCTTGCCGCTGCTGGGATCGAGCACGCGCTCGCCCTGGCGCACCACCACGTGACCGGTCTGCCCCTCCTGGCCGGCGCGCTGATCCTCCAGGAAGACCAGCTCCGAGCGGGCCTGGAGCTGGGGCGTGCTCTTGGAGATGAAGTCCGCGGCGCGGTCCAGGCAGTTGACGCTGCCGTCCTGGGTGTTCTCGGTGAGGAGCGAGGAGGCCGGGGGGGCGGCGTTGCCATCCAGCTTCAGGGTGTTGCGGGCCGCCTGGGGCTGGAAGCTCGACTGCTGCGACGCGGCGCGCGATGCCTGGGCCGCCGCCTGGGCCGCCGCCTCACGTGCCGCCCGAGCAGCGGCCTCGCGCGCGGCCTGAGCCGCCGCCTCACGCGCAGCCTGGGCCGCGGCCTGTGCGGCCGTGGAGGCTCCCCCACCGTCCATGCGCTTGATGCTCATCTCATCTCCTTGGAAATTCGCTTTCCCCCATTGTCGCCCGGGGGCCCTCGGGGTTGCGTCGCGAAATCGGATTTTTTCGCGATATTCGGGAATGACTCCACGCCTTTGTGCGAAAATCCCCCCAGTTAATCAAGTTTTACTCTTGTTCCAAGTCTGGAGGGCTGTATGCAGCAGCGAGTCGCGGCTGGTTCCCTTCGCTGTGCCCTGTTGAGCGGGTTGCTCGCGCTGATGGCCTGTGGCGGTGCCGGGGTGGAAGGGGCCCCGGACGAGGAGCCGCTGGGCACCCGGCGGGCGGCGATGTGCGCCGGCTCGAGCGTCACCAGCCTGTCCATGGTGGGCATCAGCCAGTACTACGGCGAGCTGGCCGGGAGCGGGAACTGGGCGGTGGCCTACCCCGCCAACGCGATCCGGTTGGAGTACTACCTCGATGGCGTCCTGCGCAGCTACGACGAGCGCCCCGGCGCCTCTGGCGGCTGGAACTTCAGCACCGCGGGGTTGACCTGCGGCCTTCGCACCTTCGAGGTCAAGGCCATCCCCATGGTCATCGACAGTGCGGGCAACCGCACCGTCTGTGTCGACAGTCCCAGGCTGTTCTCCCAGCCCGTCCTCGAGTCCTGCCCCACCGTGTCCGCGGGCAACGCGCACACGCTGGCGTTGAATCGGGAAGGGCTCGTCTGGGCCTGGGGACGCAACGACTCCAGCCAGGTCGGCGATGGGACGACCACCTACCGCTCGTCGCCCGTGCAGGTGACGGGCCTCGGGGAGGTCGTCACCGTGGTGGCAGGTTACTTCCACTCGGTGGCGCTGCGGAAGGATGGCACCGTCTGGACGTGGGGCTCCAATGCGTATGGCGAGCTCGGGGATGGGACGACCACCAACCGCTCGAGGCCCGTGAAGGTGGTGGGCCTGAGCAATGTCGCCGCCATCTCCGCGGGTGGCTACCACTCGATGGCGCTGAAGAAGGACGGCACGGTGTGGACCTGGGGCCGCAACCACTACGGTGAGCTCGGGGATGGAACGCTCACCCAGCGCCCGACGCCCGTGCAGGTGGGGCTCAGCGGCATCACGGCCATCACCGCGGGCGACTGGCACATGCTGGCACGCAAGCAGGACGGCACCGTCTGGGCCTGGGGCAACAACGGTTGGGGCCAGCTCGGGGACGGGACCACCACCCACCGCACGACGCCGGTGCGGGTGCTCGGCCTGAGCGGCGTCACGGCCCTCAGCGCGGGCTTCATCCACTCGGTGGTGCAGCGGCAGGACAACACCTTCTGGAGCTGGGGCTACAACTATTACGGCCAGCTCGGGGACGGGACGCGCACCGATCGGAAGACGCCCGTGCAGGTGGCGGGCCTCGGCGGCGGCATCGCCATCGCCACGGGCTCCGACCACACCCTGGCGAGGAAGCAGGACGGCACCGTCTGGGCGTGGGGCACCAATTACAGCGGCCAGCTCGGGGATGGGACGACCACCCAGCGCCTGACGCCCACGCAGGTGGTGGGCCTCGGCGGTGTCGCCACGGTCGACGGTGGAGCCTTCCACACCGTGGCGCGCAAGCAGGACGGCACCGTGTGGACCTGGGGTGACAACAGTTCGGGCCAGCTCGGGGATGGGACGACCACCCAGCGCCTGACGCCCGTGCGGGTGGTGGGCCTCAACCTTCCGTGAAGGGCCCCTTCAGGACGAGAAGTACCTGGCTCCCCTGCTTCTACGCCAGGTCCTCGAGCACCCTGGACCAGTGCTCGCGCATCGCCTCGCGGGCCTTGGCGTCTGGCAGCTTCTCCATATGCACGTGGAAGGAGACGCCTCGCGCCTTCGGTACCAGCGTGAGCTGCAGTGTCGCGGGTCTCTTCCATCCGTCTGGCTGCCAGGTCATGCGGATGCGCTGCCCGGGCTTCACCACCCGGACCTCGCCGCGTACGCCGGGGACTCCACGGCGCTTGGGAACCTCGTAGCCCGCCCCCGGCTCGAGCGTCAGCGTCGCGCCGGTACCGAGCCATCGCTCCGGCTGTGCCGCAACCCGCTTCCACATGTCCTGGGCACTCACCGGCAGCGTGCGGACGACTCCCACCTGGAAGCCCGTCGTCGCCGTCTCGCCCACGATCCGCTTGCCGCGGGACTGCTCGTACGCCACGGCAATGGACTGCTGCCACCACGAGGACTCCACCTCCCGGGCCAGATGCGCGACGAGCTGCTTGTGGTTCAGCTCCCCTGCCCCCGCCGCGTCCAGCGCTCGCATCCACCCCTTCCAGTCCCGCCCGGTCGCATCCTTCACGGCGCTGTCGGTCACGCGTTCGGTGATGAGCGCCTTCTTCTTGGCCGGGGGTTTCTTCCCGCTCGCGGCAATCTCCGCGAGCCGTGCCTGCACCAGCGTCTTCACCAGCTTCGCCGGGAGCGGCTTGTCGGGCGGGAAGGTCACGCCGCTCTTCGACGTGGCATAGCCGTCCAGCTGCTCCTTCAGCGCCGGCACCACGCTGCCGCTGAAGGGGAAGTAGCCGCAGTGGGTCTTGAAGAAGGCGAAGCCGGCCACGGCCTTCCCGTCCACCTTGAAGGTGGGCATCTGGTAGCTGATGGTTTCGACCGCCCCCGGAAGCAGCTTGCGCAGCTGCATGCGCAGCGCCTCCAACGTCTTCCTCGCCGCCGGGTTCTTCAGTTCCTCCAGGTACGCGTCGATGGGCTGCAACTCTCTTGGTTTCTTCGCCATGGTCTTCGCTTCCCTGTCATGTTTCACCAGGGCCTTTCTCCCCTGCTCCGCCCTGGACCACGCGTACAAGAAACGACTACTCCCAGGAGACGTCGTACACGAAACGGGTGGCGCGCGAGCCGACGTGCTGCAACTCCACCCGTCCCTTGCGATCGCAGCGGAGCAGGAACATCTCGAAGGCGCCCGCGAGCGCCTGCGCGAAGGTGCCCTCCACCAGCAGGACGGGCGGAACGTCCTCCAACCGCATCTCCACCCGGCGGCCCTCGTCCGACGCTCCGAGGGGCTGGTACACGAGCCGCCCGCAGTCGCGGAACGCCTGCTCCCACGCATAGGTGGACCACTTGAGCAGAGCCTGGGGTGTCAGGCCCAGCAGCCGCACCGCGCCGTCGAAGAAGGTCTGCAGCAGCGGATAGGCGGCGATGCGGTCCGCCTGCGTGGAGAGGAACTGGCGGAAGCCGGGCGTGCCCAGCACGGCGTGGAGGGGCTCGGTGAGCTTCATGCTCTCCTCGATGGGAATCCACCCCATCCGGGGAGCGGACTCGAAGAGCGCGAGCGTCTGCTCGGGGACTCGCGACAGCACCCGGTGCCGGGGCTCTGCGGGCAGGGCCCGGGCTCCATCGAGGAGCACCCTGCAGACGAAGCCGCGGATGGCGGGCTGGGAGGGCATGGGTCACATTGTGGCACGGCACGGGTGACCCCGCCTCTTCGCGACTCAGGCCTCCACGGGCAGAGCGACGCGGCGCGCCGTGAGCGCGGTCCCGGCGGACGCGGCGCTCACGAAGACCAGCGCGAGCCACTGGGTCGCGGCGAGCCGCTCCCCCAGGAACACCAGGCCCGCGAGGGCGGCGACCGCGGGCTCCAGGCTCATCAGGATGCCGAAGGTGCGGCTCGAGAGCTCCCGCAGCGCCATCATCTCCAGCGTGTACGGAATCGCACTGGAGAGGAGCGCGACGCCCAGGCCGGCCGCGAACAGCGAAGGCGTCAGGCGGGACGCGAGGCCCTCGGCGAACGCGAAGGGCAGTGCCATCAGTGCGGCGAACACCATGCCCGTCGCGACGCTCTTCCCTCCCGGGAACACCCGGGACAGCCGCCCGCCGAGCACGATGTAGACGGCCCAGCAGGCCCCCGCGAAGAGCGCCAGCAGCACGCCCAGCGGATCGAGCGCACTGGCGTCACCCCGCCATGGGGCGATGAGGGCGATGCCGGCCGCGGCGAGCACCGCCCACAGGAAGTCCAGGGCGCGCCGCGATCCGAACACCGCGATTGACAAGGGCCCCACGAACTCCAGCGTGACGGCCAGTCCCAGCGGGATGCGCTCGAGCGCCTTGTAGAAGCTCAGGTTCATCGCACCGAGCACTACGCCATACGGGATGACCGCGGCCCACTGCGCGCGCGTGAGCCGCGTGAACGGCGGACGGAACACCGCACACAACAGGAGCGCGGACAATCCGATGCGCAGGCTCGCGGTGCCCATCGAGCCGAGCGCGGGGAACAGTTCCTTCGCGAAGGCGGCGCCACCCTGCACGCTCAGGACGGCGAGGAGCACGGCGGGAATGGGGGGCAGGGTCCGGGCGGGACGGACCGGGGGTGCTTCACTCATGCGCGGCACCCTACCCGCTCTCCGGCCCCAACGCCCTCCCCATTGTCCAATGAGTGGAACAGTACTTACCGTTTTCGGTGGCTACCTGGCTGACCGCCGCCTCCGCATACTCCTTCCATCACGACGCGCCGCCACGGCGGCGAATCCACAACCCCGGGGAGAGAGAGTCATGAGCAAGCCCTACAGCCGTCTGGACAGGGACAACGCGGTGGTGTTGATGGTGGACCACCAGGCCGGCCTGCTGTCGCTGGTCCGCGATTTCAACCCGGATCAGTTCAAGAACAACGTGCTGGCCCTGGCCGATCTCGCGGCCTACTTCAAGCTCCCGACCATCCTGACGACCAGCTTCGAGCAGGGTCCCAACGGTCCGTTGATTCCGGAGCTGAAGGAGAAGTTCCCCAATGCGCCGTACATCGCTCGCCCCGGACAGATCAACGCCTGGGACAACGAGGACTTCGTCAAGGCGGTGAAGGCCACCGGACGCAAGCAGCTCCTCATCGCGGGCGTGGTGACCGAGGTCTGCGTTGCCTTCCCCGCGCTGTCGGCCCTCGCCGAGGACTTCGAGGTGTTCGTCGTGACGGATGCCTCGGGCACGTTCAACGAGGTCGTGCGCCACGCCGCCTGGGACCGGATGTCCGCGGCGGGCGCGCAGCTCATGACGTGGTTCGGCGTTGCCTGCGAGCTGCACCGCGACTGGCGCCGTGACATCGAGGGTCTGGGAACGCTGTTCTCGAACCACATTCCCGACTACCGCAACCTGATGACCAGCTACAACGTGCTCAAGGCGGCCAATCCCCTGCCCAAGGCCGTGCCCTGAGCAGGAGCCCTGTTCAGGGGCGCGGGGCGCTCAGAGGTCGAACTTGATGCCCTGCGCCAGCGGCAGCGAGTCCGAGTAGTTGATGGTGTTGGTCTGCCGGCGCATATAGGCCTTCCACGAGTCGGAACCGGACTCGCGGCCACCGCCGGTCTCCTTCTCGCCGCCGAAGGCGCCGCCAATCTCCGCACCGGAGGTGCCGATGTTGACATTGGCGATGCCGCAGTCGGAGCCGGCCGGGGACAGGAACTGCTCGGCCACCTTGAGATCCTGCGTGAACACGGCCGAGGAGAGGCCCTGCGGCACGCCGTTCTGGATGGCGATGGCCTCCTCCAGCGTCCGGTAGGGCAGGACATAGAGGATGGGCGCGAAGGTCTCGGTGCGCACCACCTCGTCGGTGGGCCGGACCCCGGTGATGAGGGTGGGCAGCACGAAGTGGCCGGGGCCGCTCAGCGCCCTGCCGCCACTCACCACGGTGCCGCCAGACGCCCGGGCCTTCTCCACGGCGGCCTCGAAGCGCCGCACGGACTCCGCGTCGATGAGCGGCCCCATGAGGGTGCCGGGCTGGAGCGGGTCGCCGATGCGGGTCTCGACCTGCGCGTAGGCGGCTTTGAGCCTGGCCACGACGTCGTCCACGATGGACTCGTGCACGATGAGCCGGCGCGTGGTGGTGCAACGCTGGCCGGCGGTGCCCACCGCTCCGAACACGATGGCCGGAATCGCCAGCTTCAGGTCCGCGGTGCGGTCCACGATGATGGCGTTGTTGCCACCGAGCTCCAGCAGGCTCCTGCCCATCCGCTGGGCCACGCGCACACCGACCTGCCGGCCCACGGCGGTGGAGCCGGTGAAGCTCACCAGCGCGATGCGCGGGTCGTCCACCAACCGCTGAGCCAGCTCGTTGCCACCGTCGTTGAGGAGGAAGAACACCTCCGGGAAGCCGCCCGCCTTCAGCGCCTCGTTACAGATGCGCGTGGCGGCGATGGCCGTCAGGGGCGTCTTGGGCGAGGGCTTCCAGAGGGAGATGTTGCCGCAGACGGCGGCGATGAACGCGTTCCAGGCCCACACCGCGACCGGGAAGTTGAAGGCGCTGATGATGCCCACCAGGCCCAGGGGATGCCACTGCTCGTACATGCGGTGGCCGGGGCGCTCGGAGTGCATGGACAGGCCGTACAGCATGCGCGACTGGCCCACCGCGAAGTCGGCGATGTCGATCATCTCCTGCACTTCGCCGTCACCCTCGGCCTTGATCTTCCCCATCTCCAGCGAGACCAGCGAGCCGAGCGCGTCCTTGTGCCGACGCAGCGCCTCGCCACACAGGCGGATGGCCTCGCCGCGCCGGGGGGCGGGTGTCGCGCGCCACGCGGCGAAGGTCTGCGCCGCCCTGCGCACGAGGGTTTCGTAATCCTCCGCGCTGGCCGAGGACACGCGGGCGAGGTGCTGGCCGTTGCTCGGATTGACGACCTGGATGTCTGCGTCCTGGGAGGCGCCGGACCACTCGCCGTTGCCGAGGTAGGAGCCGGGGTTGCGCTCGGACAGGCCGAGCATGTCGAGGAGGGCGTGGGTCATGGATGTGTAGATATCAGCCGATCACGTTGGATTCGAGCACCCGGCGGCCCTCGGCGAGCCGCCCGACCGAGAGCGGGGACAGGTCGAGCGTGCGGAACCCGCCGTACAGCAGGAGCTCGGCGAGCCCGCGGCCGGCGGCGGGAGCCTGCTGCACGCCGTGCCCGGAGAAGCCGGTGGCGCACCACAGGTTCGCGAAGCCGGGATGGAGGCCCAGCAGCGCGTTGTGGTCGAACAGGTTCATCTCGTAGTAGCCGGCCCAGGCGCGCTCGACACGCACCGACTCGAAGGCCGGGACACGGTGAGCGAGCGCCGCCCACGCGGTCTCGTCGAACTCGGCCAGGTTGGGCTCGAGCGGCAGGTCGTCGGTATCGGGGTTCGGGGTGGTCCCGAAGATGAAGTGCCGGCCCTCGGGCCGGAACCAGAATCCCGCCGGGTCGACGACCAGCGGGCATCCGGGCACGGGGGTCGGGCAGGACAGCACGAAGACCGTCCGCCGCCGGGCATGAACCGGCAGCTCGATGCCAGCCGCTGCCGCCAGGCGCCTCGACCAGGGGCCCGCCGCGTTGACCGCCTGACCGCAGACGACCCTGCGGCCGTCAGCCAGATGCAGCGCGGCGACCCGCCTCGAATCCGGCGAGGCCCCGGGCGCGGTGGGCGCGAATTCGAAGGCGGACACCTCGGCCCGCACCAGCCGGGCGCCCTGGGCGCGCGCCGAACGCAGTATCGCCGAGTGCAGTGCCGGGCCGTCGAACCATCCCTCGACACCAGCACCCAGCGCGCCGAGCGCGAGATCGGCGGTGTTCAGCCAGGCGAAGCGCGCGGCGAGCGCCTCCGGCCCGAGCAGCTCGATGCGGGCGCCATGAGCGTGCTGGATGGCATTCTGGGCGCGCATCGCCTCGGCCTGCGCCGGCAAAGCCAGGAACAGGTAGCCGGGCAGGGTCAGGCCAATCTCCACCTCCTCCCCCTCGACGGCGAGCAGGGAGCGGGCGCCGCTCAGGAACTCCAGACCGAACTGCGACATCTGGATGTTGATCGGAGTGCTGAACTGCTGGCGGATCGAGCTGGCCGAGAGCTGCGAGGAGGAAGACCCGAATCCGGTATCCCGCTCGAGCAGCACGACCGAGAGCGTGGGGTCCAGACGGGTCAGCCACCAGGCGATCGAGGAACCGGCGATGCCGGCCCCGACGATGGCGACATCCGCGCGCAGGTCTTCGGTCCCCACATCAACCCCCGTCCGTGTTCGGAGTGGCGTGCCGTTCGGCCATGGCCGCGCTGTAGACCAGGTGCGCCGCGACCGCGTCCTCGACCGCCTGACCCAGCGCCTTGAAGATCACCGTGCGGCCGGCGTCCGGGGCAGGTGCCCTCCCACCGAGGATCTCACCGATCTCGGCGTGGATGAGAGCGCCGGAGTGGATGACATCGCCGGCCTCGTGCTGGGCGGCGTGGCGGCTGTCCGCGACCACCAGGTTGCGCATGGCCTCGTCGTCGAGCTCCCTCCAGTTGGGGCGAGGCGCGCCGATCGCCGCCACGAAGGCACCCGGTTTGAGCCAGGCGCCGCGCAGCACGGGTTCGGTCGCGTTGGTGACGGTGCAGACGATGTCGGCGCCTCGCACCGCCTCCTCGGCGGTTGCACAGGCACGGCCGTCGACCTCGGCGGCGCAGCGCGCGACGTTGTCCGGATTGCGGCTCCAGATGCGGAGCTCCGAGACCGGCCGCACCGCGCGCAGAGCGAGCGCATGGCTGCGAGCCAGTGCGCCGCTGCCCAGCATCGCCACCACCTTGGGGCCTGGCGAGGTCAGCGCGTCGACAGCCACGGCGGAGACGGCGGCGGTACGCAGCTCGGTGATCCACGTGCCGTCCATGACGGCCAGGGTCCGGCCGGTATGCGGATCCATCAGGACGATGGTGGCGAGCAGGGTCGGAAGTCCCCGCGCCGGGTTGCCCGGATACAGCGTGATCAGCTTGGTGGCGAGCGCCTCGCCCGTCATCGCCGGCTTGAGGAAGAGCATGCCTTCGACCTGAGGCAATTCCATCACGCTGCGAAGCGGCTGCAGGACACGGCCTTCGGACAGATCGATCAGCGCGCGGCGCATCCCCTCGAGCAGCTTGCCCAGGGGCAGCAGCCGACGCACCGAGGCATCGTCCAGGTACAGGGTCGGGAGGTGGGGCGTCATGCCGCGCAGGGTACCGCATCCCGATACGCCGCCACACCTTCTGCTCCCGGCCAGGCCAGCGGGAGTAAATTCTTTCAGGGGTACTCTTGCAGCAATGCACGGGGCGCCTTCCGGTCGCGCGGCGTGCCAACTGGTCCAACAGTCGGACCAGTTGCTCCCCATCGCCGCCGGAGCCTCTCCCCCTGACAGGACTTCCTCCTCTTGGCTGAGCGGACTTCTTTACTCCCGCCATGCCCCAAGCTGCTCTCGCCTAGACTGCCCGGATGAAGCACCGTACCGCCCTCCTCGCCTTGCACCTGGGCGCCCTGCTCTTCGGCCTGTCCGGCATCTTCGGCAAGCTGGCGCTGGCCGCGCCGCTGGTGATCGTGTTCGGCCGCGCCCTGTTCGCCGTCATCGTCCTGGCTCCGCTGACCCGCTTCGGCGAACCGGCGGCGCCGCTGAGCTGGCGGCGTCGTCTGGCCCTGGCCGGAGCCGGCCTGCTGCTGGGCGGCCACTGGTGGGCCTTCTTCATCGCGGTGAAGGTGTCCGGCGTGGCCGTGGCCACCCTGGGCTTCGCCAGCTTCCCGGCCTTCACCGTGCTGCTCGAGGGCCTGCTGTTCCGCGAACGGGTGCGCGCGGCCGAATGGGGCGTGGTGGCCCTGGTCAGCGCTGGACTGATGCTGGTCACCCCGCATTTCGACCTGGGCAGCGACGCCACCTTGGGGCTGGCCTGGGCGGTGTTCTCCGGCCTGCTGTTCGCCATGGTCTCGGTGTCCAACCGGGCCACCACCGCTGGGGTCAAACCGGCCCAGGCGGCGCTCTGGCAGAACCTGGCCATCGCGCTCGCCGGCCTGCCGCTGGCCTGGGTGGCGCTTCCCGAGGTGCGCCCGCTGGACTGGTTGTGGATCGCCCTGCTCGGCCTGCTCTGCACGGCCCTGGCGCACAGCCTGTTCGTCGCCAGCCTGTGCGTGCTCAACGCGCGCAGCGCCTCGGTGGTGTTCGCCCTGGAGCCGGTCTATGGGATCGCCTTCGCCTGGTGGTTGTTCAACGAGCAGCCCAACCCGCGCATGCTCTTCGGCGGCGCGCTGATCCTGTTGGCCACGGTGATCTCGGCGCGCCTGAGCAAGCGCGCCCCCAGCCCCGAGGATCTCGGTTGACCAGCCCGATGGGGGTGCTCGTCTAGCTTGGCGCTTGGCTTTCCCTCGCGCTCCCCCGGGTGCGGCGCAGGTAGTCGACGAGGGCGCGGAGCCCGGCCGAGGCATGCCGTCGCTGTGGGTAGTACAGGTAGTAGCCCGGGAAGGGGCGTGCAGAACGCTTCCAGCACCGGCACGAGCTCCCCACGCGCCACGTCGTCGCGCACGCGGTACTCGGGGGACATGGTCAGCCCCACGCCCGCGCGCACGAGGCGGAGGTTGAACAGCTCGAATGTCGTGAGTTGAGAAGGCATGCCCTCGGAGGCAGATGCCTCCGAGGGCAGCGGTCGCGGCTCACTTTGCTGCGGGCACGCTGTCGTCCTGCACTTCTGGGAGGCCTCCTTCACCGTCCAGGAAGTGGATCAGTGAGTCAGCACGGCTGATTCGTATGGGCCACCCAGCCTGAGCTCTCACAGGTGAACTGGTAGCCTGCGTACGAGCAGACAATCATGCCGCAATAGGTCGACGAGGGCGGAATTGGTTTGTGATCCTGGTCGTAGCCGTAGTAGCAGGTGCACGTTACGGCTTGGTCCATTGAGGCGAGGGAGTCTTGCGAGAAGTCCTCCGCCTCGCTCGTGCCGCCACAACCCGTGGTGAGCAGGGTCAGGGACAATACTCCAGTGACAAGGCGCCGCATCTTCGAGGTAGTGAGGTGCCGCGTCTGTTGAGTCGCTCCGCGCATGTCTGATCTCCGATGGGGATGATGGCAGTGACCCTGAACGGGTCCCCGTGGCGAGCTGATGGGTCACACCCTCAGCCAGCGCTCCGAGTTGGCTGCATACAAGCAGGTTTCCGGAGCGGAGCCAATCGGGTCCATGACGGATGCCGGCTGAAGGCCGGGCCAGCGTAGACCGCGCGGCCATGACCATGACCCAGCATGCAGTGGTGATCGTCGGAGGCGGACCGACGGGGATGATGTTGGCGGCCGAGCTCGCGTTGGCGAAGGTCGACGTCGCGATCGTCGAGCGGCGCGAGACCCAGGACCTCGACGGCGCGCGCTCACGCGGCCTGCACGCACGCACCATCGAGGTGCTCGATCAGCGTGGAGTCGTGGAGCGGTTCCTCTCGCAGGGGCAGGTGGCGCAGGTCGCGGGGTTCGCGTGGATCCCGCTGAGCATCAGCGACTTTCCCAGCCGGCATCCCTACGGGCTCGGCCTCGAGCAGAAGGAGTTCGAGCGCATCCTGGCCGGCTGGGTCAACGAGCTGGGAGTGCGCATCTACCGCGGACGGGAAGTGACCGGGTTCGCACAGGACGACAGCGGCGTCGACATCACGCTCTCCGGCGGTCCGTCGCTCCGGGCCGGATATCTCGTCGGATGCGACGGCGGACGCAGCGTGATCCGGAAGGCAGCCGGCATCGAGTTCACCGGATGGGATCCGACCGTGAGCTGTCTGATCGCCGAAGTCCAGATGACCCAGGAGCCGGCTTGGGGGATGCGCCGCGATGCCATCGGCGTCCATGCCTTCGCCAGGTTGGAGGGCCGGGTGGGGGTGATGGTGACCGAGCGGCAGATCGGCCCCCGCGGCCAACCGGCGCTGCGCGAGCTCAGCGACGCGCTCGTCGCCGTCTACGGGACCGACTACGGGATCCACAGCCCCAACTGGATCTCCCGGTTCACCGACCTGACCCGGCAGGCCGCGGCCTACCGCGACCGGCGCGTTCTGCTGGCCGGCGATTCCGCGCACGTTCACTTCCCCGTGGGCGGGCAGGGCCTCAACCTCGGCGTGCAGGACGCGGTGAACCTGGGGTGGAAGCTGGCCCAGGTGGTCAAGCGAACCTCGCCCGACAGTCTCCTCGATTCGTACCAGCTCGAGCGCCACCCGGTCGCGGCACGCGTGCTGCGCAACACGATGGCGTCCCTCGCGCTTCTTCGCTCGGACGACCGCGTCGAGGCGTTGCGAGAAACCCTCGCCGAGCTGCTCCGGATGGACGAACCCCGCAGGCGAATCGCCGGAATGATGTCGGGTCTGGATATCCGCTACGACCTCGGCGAGGGGCACCCGCTGCTCGGACGCCGCATGCCGGATCTCGACCTCGTCACCGCGAACGGCCCACGGCGCGTCTTCACGCTGCTGCACGAAGCCCGGCCCATTCTGCTCAACCTCGGTGAGCCCGGCGGCTTCGAGATCGCTCCCTGGGCGAATCGGGTGCGCATCGTCGACGCTCGATACAGTGGCCCCTGGGAACTTCCTGTCCTCGGGGCGGTCACCGCGCCCGCCGCCGTGTTGATTCGGCCCGACGGCCATGTGGCCTGGGTGGGAGACCGGACCCAGCTCGGGCTCACGGACGCGCTCACCCGATGGTTCGGGCCGCCTGCCGCGGCGTAGCTCGGAGGACGATTCGCCTGTTCTCAACAACGGGATGTGCGGGAAACCGGTTCTCTCATACCTGTGGGTGATGGTCGCCGCACCGGGTGCTCCACATCCTCCAGGCTCGATATCTCAGCCACCGGAGCTTCGAGCAGCCCGACAAGCACTGAGCGCCAGCGGCCAGCGAGGGTTCCATCCATGAGACGGCGAGAGAAGAATGGAGCGATCTCGGTCCATGCGATCGCGGGCAGCTACGTTGTCCTGCTGGGGTTCGACGCCACGCCCGAAGCCCGCCGGGGGCTGCTGGGCTTCTCGGTGAGACGCACCGATCACACCGAGGGAGAGATGGTGTGGCTCAGGGGCTTCCGGCATTTCGAGCACGAGGCCTCCCGCTTCCATCCGGGGATGAGCCCGAGCACCTGGGAGGCGCCGATCCAGGCGTTCCTCTGGGGTGACTACACGGCCCGGCCGGAGCACGACTACAGCTACGAGGTCTTTCCCGTCTACGGCGGGCCCGGCCAGCTCGAGCATGGCCCCTCGGTGACGGTGAGGCTCTCGACCGAGAGCTGCACCGAGGGCAACCACGCGGTGTTCTTCAATCGTGGAGTGGCGGCCTCGCAGGCCTACGTGCAGAGATTCCACAACCTCCCACCGCAGCAGGTGGGAGAGCCGGCCTACCGCTGGCTGGCGCGCGGGCTGGATCAGGCGATGATCCGCTTCCTGCGCCAGGCGCGGGGAAAGGGCTGGGCCCTCTACGCCTCGGTCTACGAGTTCTCCTACCTGCCCATCCTCCAGGAGTTCCGGGCGGCGCACGAGCGGGGGGTCGAGGTTCGCATCGTCTACGACGCCAAACATCACCGAGGGGGGCATCTTCGGGCACTCCAACGTGGGGCACCAGGTGCGGGACCCCGAGGTCGCCAGGCGCTACCTGGAGTACTGGCAACAGCTCGCGGGAGATCCCCATGCCGAGCAACTCCGGGGCTGGAACGACGCTCATCCTCCGTTGCGGGAGGTGGGGCAGCCTGGGATTTCCACGGTCTTCAGCCCCCGGAGCCCGCTCGAGGCCCTGGAGTGGTACGCCCACGTCCTGGAGAAAGCCCGGACGAGCGTCTTCCTCACCGCGGCCTTCGGCCTCAACCGGCTCTTCCAGGAGGTCTTCTCGCAGCCTCGCCCCTATTTGCGCTACCTGCTCCTGGACACGCCCGGCAAGGGCATCGATCTCATCGTGCGCCACCCGGGGAATCAGGTGTGTGTCGGGGACCTGCTGGATCAGAACGAGATCGACGCGTGGTTCCTCCGCACGTGGCACGCCGAGCAGCTCACGGGGTTGAACAAGCACGTCCAGTACGTCCACACGAAGTACATGCTCGTCGATCCACTGGGGGACTCCCCGCTCCTCATCTCCGGCTCGGCCAACTTCAGCGACAACTCGACGAGGAACAACGACGAGAACATGCTGATCATCCAGGGCGACTCCCGGGTGGTGGACCTCTACCTGACGGAGTTCATGCGCCTCTTCACGCACTTCCGCTTCCGGGGAACCGAGCTCGGCGCCCCGGCCAGCTCGAGGACGGGACGGCTCATCTCCCCCTACCTCGCGCCGGATGACTCCTGGTCGCTCCCCTTCTACGAGCAGGACAGCCCCAAGCAGAAGGAGCGCCTCCTCTTCGCCTGAGCGCCCCCCTGCCCCTACCAGATGCGCACGCGCTGCTCGGGCGTGAGGTAGAGCGTCTGCCCGGGCGTGGCCCCGAAGGACTGGTACCAGGCGTCGATGTTGCGCACCGTCGAGGCGCGGTACTCGCCCGGCGAGTGCCCATCCGTCATCAGGATGCGGCGCAGGTACGGCTCGCGGTACTTGTTGCGCCAGATCTGCCCGAAGCCGAGGAAGAAGCGCTGATCGCCGGAGAAGCCCTCGAGCACCGGCGCCGGCTTGTCACCCAGCGACAGCCGGTAGCCGTCGAGGGCGATCGCCACCCCGGCGATATCGGCGATGTTCTCCCCCAGGGTCAGCTCGCCATTGACCGTGAGGTCCGGCAGCGGGCGGTAGGCGTTGTATTGCGCGACGAGCGCCTGGCTGGCGGCCTTGAACTTCTCCGCGTCCTCCTTCGTCCACCAGTTGGCCAGCTTGCCCCGGGCGTCGAACTGCGCGCCCACGTCGTCGAAGCTGTGCACGATCTCATGCCCGATGACGCTGCCGATGCCACCGTAGTTCACCGCCGGATCGGCGTTCGGGTCGAAGAAGGGCGGCTGCAGGATGGCCGCGGGGAAGATGATGGAGTTCTGCTGCGGCGAGTTCAACGCGTTCACCAGTTGCGGCGGCATGAACCACTCCGACCGGTCCACCGGCTTGCCCAGCTTGGCCAGGTTGCGCCGGTACTCGAAGCGCGAGGCGCGCTCGGCGTTGCCGTAGGCATCTCCCCGTACGATCTCCAGCCCCGAGTAGTCCCGCCACTTCGCCGGGTGGCCGATGCCCACCTGGAGCGTGCCCAGCTTCTCCTTCGCGCGCGCCTTCGTCTCCGGGGACATCCACGCCAGTGAGTCGATGCGCTGGCCGAACGCCTTGACGATGTTGCGCACCATCTTGTCGGCCTCCGCCTTGGCCTCCGGCGGGAAGTACTTCTCCACGTACAGCTTGCCGATCGCCTCCCCCATCGCGAAGCTGGTGACGCCGACCCCGCGCTTCCAGCGCTCGCTCAGCTGCTGCGCTCCGGTGAGCACGCGGCCGGTGAACGCGAAGCTCTCGTCCACGAAGGCCTTGGGCAGGAAGGGCGCGGCGCGCTCGATGGCGTGGAAGGTCAGGTAGTCCTTCCAGGTCTGCACGGGCTCGCTGCCCACGAGCTTCGAGATTCCCGTCAGCGCGCTCGGCTGCCAGATGATGAATTCCTTCTGCTGCGCGAGTCCCGCGGCCTCGAGGTACGCGTCCCAGTCGAGGCCCGGTGCGCGCGTGGCGAGCTCGCTCCGGGGCCAGGGGTTGTTCACCTTGGCCACGTCCTGCGTGTCCACCTGGTTCCAGTGAACCCGGGCGATCTCCCGCTCGAGCTCGACGATGCGCTTCGCCCGGGCCTCCGCATCGGAGATGCCCGCCAGTCCCAGCATGGCGGCGATGTGCTGCTGGTACTTCTGGCGCACCTCCGTGAACCGCGCGTTGTCCACGAGGTAGTAGTCGCGATCCGGCAGACCCAGGCCGCCCTGCAGCAGGTAGGCGGCGTAGCGGGACGGATCGTTCAGGTCCTCTGTCACCCAGAGGCCGAGGAGCCGGTCCGTGGAGACATCCGCCGTGTTGAGCGCGTCGACGTCGGCGCGCAGCGTGTCCCCGAGGGCCGCGGACAGCTCCTTCCGGGTGGTGATGGCGGCGATGCGCTCGAGCTCGGGCTGGAGCGGTGCCAGCCCCTTCGCCTCGATGCCCGCCTCGTCCATGAAGCTGGCGAAGAGATCACCCAGCTTGCGCACCTCGCTGCCCGCGGGGGCGTTGGCGCTCGCGGCCTCCTCGATCAGGCCACGGGTGCGGCGGCTCGCCTCTTCCGCCAACTTCGTGAACATGCCGTAGCTGGAGCGGTCCGCGGGGATCTCCGCCTTCTCGAGCCACGTGCCATTGACGTAGCGGTAGAAGTTGTCGCCAGGCGCCACGGCCGTGTTCATTCCGGCGGTGTCGACACCGAAGCTGCCATGGGTGGGAGGCGCGGCGGCCTTCTTGTCCATGGGTGCGGAGGTGACACACGCGGCGAGCAACGCGGATGCACTGGCCGTGAGCACCACGCGCGCGGCACCCGGGATACGTCGGTTCTGGGAGGTCATAGGGGCCCTTGAAAAAGGTCGGCGCCCCAACAGCGAAGCCCCGCGCTTAATCCCGAACTTCGGCCTCCACGGGCGTCTGGGCCAGCTCCCGGAGGATGCGGAGCAGTTGACCGGGCTGGATGGGCTTCACCAGGTGGAGGTCGAAACCCGCCGCATGCGCGCGGTGGCGGTCCGAGTCCTGTCCGTACCCCGTGATGGCCACCAGCTTGATGCCCTTCAGGGAGGGCTCCTGGCGCAGCCTCGACGCGAGCTCGTAGCCATCCATCACCGGAAGGCCCACATCCAGCAGCGCGATGTGGGGCCGGAACGCGCTGGCCGCCTCGAGCCCACCCGGTCCATCCAGGGCCATCCGCGTGACATACCCCTTCGAGCCCAGGAACTCGGTGAGCAGCTCGACCGAGTCTCGGTTGTCATCCACCAGGAGCAGCCGCAGGGAGCCCGGGTCTTCCTGGACGGAGGGCACCTCGGAGGGAGGGCTCCGGTCCTCGCCCTCGGTGCCGTCATGCCGCGGCGCGGCGAGCGGCAGGCGGACCACGAACTCACTCCCACGGCCCAGGCCCTCGCTGTGGACCGAGACGGTGCCCCCATGCAGCTCGACCAGACTGCGGACGATGGCCAGGCCCAGGCCGAGCCCTCCCTGGGACCGATCGATGGACCGGCCCTCCTGGACGAACATGTCGAAGATCCGCGGGAGGATGTTGGGCGCGATGCCCGCGCCATTGTCCCGGACCCGCACCACGGCCTGCTCCCCCTCCCCCTCCGCGGTGACGGTGATGCGGCCACCGGGATCCGTGTACTTCGCCGCGTTGTTGAGCAGATTCGCCAGCACCTGGGCGAGCCGGGCCGGATCCCCATCCACGACGAGCGGACCGGCCGGCGGGGGCATCTCCAGGAAGTGCGCGCGCTGCTCCAACAAGGGGCCCGCCATCTCGGCGGCCTTGAGCAGCACGGCCGTGAGATCGATGCGCCCCCGCTTGAGCTGCACCTTTCCCCGGGTGATGCGCGAGACGTCGAGCAGATCATCGACGAGCCGGGTGAGGTGCTCGACCTGGCGCTCGATGATGGTCCGCTCCCGCTCGAAGGAAGCGCCGTCCTTCAACCGCATCAACTGGAGGGCCGTGACCATGGGCGAGAGCGGATTGCGCAGCTCATGGCCGAGCATCGCGAGGAATTCGTCCTTGCGGCGGTCCGCCTGGCGCGCCTCCTGGTAGAGGCGGGCATTGTCGAGCGCCACGCCCGCGCGCAGCCCCAGCTCCTCGATGAGCTCCAGGGCCTCGGGGTCGTAGCGGCCCACCTCCTCGGCGCCCAGGACGATGGCACCGAGCACCCGGCCTCGTGCCGCGATCGGCGCCAGGACCGAGTTGTTCGTGATGCAGGAGCGCGGCTCGCTCCACGTCGACAGCAGCGAGAGTCCCAGCTCCCGCGCGAGCCCGGCCTTCACCCGCTCGCGGTGGATGGACAGCGTCTTCGTCTCGTCGGTGCCCGAGACGGTGCGCTCCACCATCTGGATGACGGCCCAGTCGGCGAAACGGGGCACCAGGAGGTTGGCCACCCAGGTGAGGGCCGCCTCCAGATCCAACGACGAGCCGAGCATCGCGCTCGCTTCCGACAGGAGATCCGCCCGCTGCTGCCGTGCCTCCGCCATGAGCCGGGCCCGCCGCTCGGCCTCGAGCAACCGGGCGCGATCACACGCCTGGGCCGCCTGATGGGCCAGGGCCTGGATGAAGGCGCGCTCGTCATTCTCGAAGGGCCGTGGCTCGGGGAAGTTGAAGCCGAGCGCACCCAGGCACCGGCCATCGACCAGCAGGGGCACGGTGGCATAGCAGAGCGGACGGCCCCGATAGTCATTGCCGAAGATGCCCCGCTGCTGACGGAAGGCCTTCGCGAGCGGCAGCTCGGCCTCCACCGGAATGTGCGCGTAGTCGCGCAGCACCGACTCGGGGTAGCCCACGGCGCGGATCAGCCGCAGCCCGCCCCCGGTCCCGTCGGCCAGGTACATGCTCCCCGCGTGGGCGCCCATGGCGTCCAATCCCCAGGAGAGGATGACGTCCGCCACCTGGGTGAAGGTGTGCGCCCGCGAGAGCCCATCCGAGACGGAGTGGAGCATCGACAGCACGGAGTTCACGCGCTGGAGACGGCCCCGCTCCTCGGCGAGCCGCTGCCGCGCCCGTGCCTCCCGGCTCGACTGCAGTGCCAGCGCGGCCTGGTTGGCGATCAACTGCAGCAGGTGCCGCTCGTGCGGCGTGGGGAAGTTCTCCCGCCACGAGCCGACGACGATCCTCCCGGGCTCTCCCAGGGGCGTGGCCGCGGCCAGGCGGACCGTGGTCCGGCCAAGGATGTTCGGCCGTGGCAGCACGAAGGCCGGCGGCGAGCCCGGGCTCATCGCCCCCTCACCCGCGGCCAGGAGCGCCTCGCGGTCCAGATCCGGAGGGAAACAGCAGTCGAGTGGCCCCTCCGTCCCCTGGAGCTTCAGGAGCGCGACGTCCAGACGCAGCCGGGAGACGAGGAGCTCGAGGGTGCTCCGGGCGAACTCCGCTGGCTCCCTGCCCTGCCAGGCGGAGGACAGCTCGAACAGGGCGAACAGGTCATTGACCTGCCGGCGAAGCGCGAGTGCTCCTTTTTCAGCGAGCTCCGACAGGCGGGAGTGGGTGCGCTCCATGACCAAGGGAAGGACTTCCTCGCTCAGGAGCGCGACTGGACGTAGTACGGATTCTCGTGGACCACGCCATCGACGAGGGCGTAGGGATGGGCCCGGAGGACGTCCATGACGGCCGAGCCGCTGAAGCGGTTGAGATCGTAGACGCAGATGGCGGGCTGCCGCAGCTGGTTGAGCAGGTGGTTGACGCGGAATTCGTAATCGATGAAGCGCTCCACCCCGGGCTGCTCCTCGAGGGCCCATTCCATGTGGCCCATCATGCGCACACGGGAGAAGCCCTCGGCCCGGCTCGTCATCACCGCCTCCTCGAGGAGCGCCATCATCGAGTCTCCGTCGAACCGGCCCTCCTTGAGATAGGCATCGTTCCACCCCATCACCTCGAGCTGCCCCGTCCTCATGCAGTCATCGGTGGGGACGCCCATCTGCTCCAGGTGCTGGAGGTGATCATGTTTCAGGTGGGGATCGCAGATGTGGATCGCCTTCTCTCCCGCGTCGATCCCCTCGCGGATATAGGAGCGGAGCACCTCGTATTCTTCCTCGCGCGAGCGGAAGAACGCGGCGATATGGAAATGCTCGAGCTTCCTTCCCGCGATGGTCACATCCCCCATGTGGCCGTCCTCCTGATCAGGATCAACAGACTGCCGCCGGCCGCGAACCCCCAGCCGGCGCCTCGCACCGAGGCGGAGCCGTCACATGAGAAAATACTACCGTCCTGAAGGATTCGTTCCGCGGTGTCTCGCGGGCCGTCTGTTAGCGGACAGGTTTTCGGAGGAGGACGGCGCTAGCTCACACTCTCGGCGCTGTAGCGGGCGATGAGGCCGGTGCGCACGGCGTGGCGGTAGACGCGGGTGAAGAACCAGCCCGCCAGCAGGATGTCGAGCACGGCGAGCCCCACGCCCCAGAGCAGCGAGGTGCCCGAGAAGGCGCCACCCGCGACGATCGTCCGCATGCCCTCGAAGACGTAGGAAGGTGGCAGCAGGTGGGAGATGGCACGCATCCACTCGGGGAGCGTGGAGAGCGGATAGAAGACGCCCGCGAAGGGCGAGACCACGGCGGGAATGGGCCAGACGAACCACTCCGCGGACGGCCCGAGCCGGAGCACCACGGCGGCCCCGAAGATGCCCAGGGCGATGCCAAAGAGGAAGAGCACCAGCAGGAACGGCACGAGCATGAGGCCGTAGGTGAACAGGGACAGGCCGAACGCCGCCCCCGCCACCAGCAGCATCACCAGGAGCCCGATGGAGCTCGTCGCGATGCTCGAGAGCACGAGGCCGCCCACGTACTCGTTGATGGAGAGCGGCGTGGCGAAGACGTTGAGGAAGTTGCGTGACCACACGTCCTCGAAGAACGCCATGGTGACGCCCTGCATGACGCGGGTGAGGAAGTCCCAGAGGAGCACC
Source organism: Archangium violaceum Cb vi76 (assembly GCF_000733295.1). Lineage (GTDB taxonomy): Bacteria > Myxococcota > Myxococcia > Myxococcales > Myxococcaceae > Archangium > Archangium violaceum. The sequence goes on from NZ_JPMI01000038.1 coordinate 22,199, forward strand.
GCGCCCAGGAGCGCGGGGACGAAGTCGAGCCCGGGCGCGGTGACGCTGTTGAGGTAGCGGGACATGAAGCCCCACAGCACCATGTCGATGGCCACCCACACGAAGAGCGGGAAGATGCGCGAGGGGCTCCCGCGGATGAGGTAGAACTGGCGCAGGACGATGGCGGCGGCGCGGTTGAGGGCCATGGGGTTCAGGCTCGCTCCAGCGCGAGCGGTTCCCGCGCCACGGTGATGAACAGCTCCTCCAGGCTCGCCTTGCCGTGCTCGCGCGGCAGGGCCCGGGGGTCTCCCTCGAGCAGGACCTTCCCACGCGACACGAAGAGGACGCGGTCGCAGACCTCCTCGACCTCGTACATGTTGTGCGAGGTCCAGAGCACGCCTCCCGTTCCCCGGGTGGCGAACTCGCGGATGCGCGCGCGGATGTCCTTCGCCGTGGCGGGATCCAACGAGGCGGTGGGCTCGTCGAGCAGCAGGAGCTGGGGACGGTTGAGCATGGCCTTGGCGAGGGCCACCCGCGTCTGCTCTCCCGAGGAGAGCACGCCGCACTTGGTATCGCGGAACCGGACGAGATCGAACTGGACGAGCAGCTCCTCGATGCGGGCCGAGAGCCCCTTCACGCCGTAGATGAGACCGGAGACGCGCAGGTTCTGCTGCACGGTGAGGTTGCCGGGCAGGGGCGAGTAGACGGCGGCGAAGTTGGTGCGCTCGAGCGCCTGGGAGCGGCGCTTCGCGAGGTCCACGCCCTCGATGAGGATGGACCCGGCGGTGGGCTCGAGGACGCCGAGGATCATGTTGATGGTGGTGGTCTTCCCGGCGCCGTTGGGGCCGAGCAGCCCGACGATCTCATTGCGGCCCACGTCGAACGAGATGCCGTCGACCGCGACGGTGGCGCCGTACTGTTTGCGCAGCGCCTGTACCGAGAGGACCCGTTCATGCGTCGAGGGCATGCGGCCTTCTACGCCACCTCCCGCTCCACGGGTCGGACATTTTCGGGATGGAACGGAGCCTCACTGCTCCGTGGGGCCCGTGCCGACCTTCCGCACGGTGTGCACCGCCGCATCCACCTCGGCGAGGATGCGGCGCGCGTGGAGCAGGAAGGCCTCGCCGGCGGGCAGCAGCCGCATGCCGCGAGAAGTCCGCTCGAAGAGCGGGGTTCCCAGCTCGTCCTCGAGCGCGAGGATGTGCCGGCTGAGCGGAGGCTGGGACAGGTGGAGCCGGCGCGCGGCGCGGCCCACGTGGCCTTCCTCGGCCACCGCGACGAAGGACTGGATGTGTGTGAGGCTCACGGCGAGCGAGGTTACCGCGCCGCCGGGTGCGGGTACACCATCACCCAGACCCAGACCGGCGACCAGGCAGGCATGGAACCAGGCATGCGCGCCATCGCGGGCCGCTGGGCGTCGCGGCGCTTGCGGAACTCGTCGAGATGGATGACTTCGGCAGTCTGGTTCATGGCGGACACCGCTTTCTTGAAGTGGCTCTATGCCTCCGTCCCCCCGTGGGGGAACGCTTGAAATCATTATCGGAAGGAGGCGTCCGCCAGTTGCGCGGATTCTTGTCCGCCCCAGCGGATGGCGGCTCAGGCCGTCCCGGCACGGGTCCTGGCCACCCAGATGTGACCTACCGTCTCTGGGGGGGAAGCTCATTGAGCACGAGCCAGTACATGCCCAGCTGCCGCACGGACTCGAAGAAGTCGGTGACGTCCACCGGCTTGTGGACGAAGCTGTTGACGCCGAGCTGGTAGCCCTCCACCAGATCCCGCTCCTCCTTGGACGAGGTGAGGATGACCACGGGCAGGGTCCGCGTGCGCGAGTCGGAGCGGACGCGCCGCAGCACCTCCAGGCCGTCGATGCGCGGCAGGTGCAGATCCAACAGGACGATCTGGGGCTTGATGGCCGGATCCCGGTCCGCGTGCTTGCCCTGGATGAAGAGGTAGTCGAGCGCCTCCGCACCATCGCGAACGACCACCACGGGGTTGTGGATGTTGCTCTTGCGGAAGGCCCGGAGGGTGATCAGCTCGTCATCCTCATTGTCCTCGACGAGCAGGATGACGCGCTGGTTCGGATCATTCATGAGGTGGTGTCCTCGTGGAGGGTGAAAGAGAAGGTAGCACCCTCCCCGACCCGGCCCTCGCCCCAAATGCGGCCCGCGTGGCGCTGGTACTCCATGTCGAAGCCCGCGCCGTTGTCCCGGACGAAGTAGACGCGCCCGCTCCCCTCCCCCGGGAGGAGCCCGAACTCGATCTCCGCTTCTCCAATACCAGACGCAGCACCTGCGCATCCCCAGGGAGGGAGCGGTCATGATCGGGCGTGGAAAAGCGTACAGACATTCACGATCCCGAATCATCACAGGCGGGATGGAATATTCCAGAATAAGTCGTTAAACTGGATTTACCCACCTTGCTACGAGGAATCCAGGCATGACGTCGCCCCCGACCCGCTACCTCCTGCGTGCCCTGCTGTCCGGCGTACTGCTCACCGGTTGTGGAGGCATCCCCGATGAAGCCGGGCCGACTCCCGCCGGGGAAGAGAGTGTGGGCACCCGGGAGTCCGCCATGTGCTCCACCATGAGCGTCACCCACCTGGCGGTGAGCGGCATGGACTCGTACGAGGGAGTCCTCGCCGGGGCTGGAACCTGGACGGTCTCTCCCAACGCCAACTCGGTGTACCTGGAGTACTACCTCGACAACAATCCCACCCCCACCATGCAGCGGCTTCCCGGCACGTATGATCCCTCCACGGGAACCACCAGCGGAACCTGGTCCTACAGCATCGGGGGCGTGAGTTGCGGCGGGCACACGGTGACGATCAAGGCCTACGCCCGGCACATCAGCAGCAACGGCGCGGAGGAGATCTGCTCGACGCCCATGACCGTCACCCGCACCGTCATCCAGGACGGGGCCTGCAAGCCCACCACGTCCGTGTCCTGCAAGCGCATCTCCAACGCGACCATCCGCTGCACGGGGACGGCCAGCGGCGGTTCCGGCTCCTACACGCCCTACTGGCAGGAGTACTGGGACTCCGAGATCTACCAGGAGCAGTACCTCTACGACTGGTTCCAGCGCCCGTGGACCGCGGACTTCCAATGCGTCAACACCACCTCGACCACGTACTACGATCTGAACCAGTACCACTTCCGGGTGATCGACAGCACGGGGATGCCCTCGACCGTCAGCTCCAGCCCGGTCTTCAAGTGCTGGCCGGTGGCGTGACGTCCCACGCGGACCAGGGCGCCGCCGGTTCCTCCGGGGCGCCCTCCGCGCGGCCTCCTCAGGGCACGCACAGCCGGGTGTACGAGCGAACGGGCGACTCCATGCCGCTCGCATCCTTCACCGCCACCGCTGCCGCTTCCGGAGCAGTTGATGGTCGAGCCGGACTGCGAGCACGTCAGGGTGGCGGTGGGGCATCCCTGGGAGAAGGCGCTGGTCCTCGACAAGGAACCCGTGGTGCACCGGCCGGGCGCGGGCGTGGCGCTGTCGAAGATGGCGGGGTATCCCCTCACCTCGAGGCGGAACCCCCGCTCAGGTGCAGGTGGAGTTCCAGCCGCACCAGCCGGAGAGGCACTCGGTGCCGGTGAAGCACGAGGTGCCGGCCGGCTTCTTCTTCAGGCACTGCATGGTCCAACCCCAGTCGCAGTACTGGTTGGACGCGCAATCCGAGTCCCAGTTGCAGAGGCAGGTGCCGGCGAAGTCGCAGTCATTCTCGGAGCACGTGCCGCTGGCGCACTGCGCGTTGACCTCGCACGCCTGGCCCACCACGCGGGCGTTGGGGGCATAGCGCTCGCCACACACCATGGGGTACTGCGCCTCGCGGGTGGACTTCTCCACGTAGGCCGCCACGCCACTGGTGTCGATGTCCGTGGCCGCGTTGGCCATGCCCGTGCGCGGAGCCAGGCCGCGCTCCCACGTGCGCAGGAAGGACTCCGAGGAGCCCTCGAGGCCCGTGGTGTTGGTGCCCAGGTTCTTGAGATCGCGCAGCAGATCCGGCAGCAGGCCCACGTGCGCCAGGCCGTACTCGTCGAAGTCCGTGCCCAGGCGCGCGGGCCCGGAGGTGCGCTGCTGCCTGGCCTGTGCGTCCGCCTCGGCCTGGAAGCCGGCCGAGCACGCCCCATGGGGACCGAAGCGCGGCCTCGTCTGCTGGATGAAGCCGTTGAAATCCGCGCCGAACGCCATGGGCACCTTCAGCCCCTGGCGGCCGAACTCGTAGGCCTGCGCGAAGGAGCGCGACGAGCCATGGCAGGTGTTGGCGACGCTCGTCCGCGTGTACGTCCGCATCTCGTCGGGCGCCGTGCGCAGGCCGAAGATGCCGCCCGTCTGCCGCAGGTAGCCCACCACCCACGCCGGCGTCGTCTTCTCCTCGGCGGCCACCTTCGGGGCCACCACCTCGCGGAAGTGGCCGTGCGAGATGTAGAGCGGGTAGTAGCTGTTGGTCTTCGCCAGGGCGAAGGCGTCCTGCACCGAGCGCTCGGACATGTGGGCCATGTCGATGAGCATGCCCTTGGCCATCATCTCCTGCACCAGCGCCTTGCCCTCCGCGGTGAGTCCCTTGGTGTTGCGGCAGTTGCCCGCCGCGTCCCGGGCCACGTCGAAGCCCAGCGTGAAGCCGTTGCCCGTGACGCCGCAGTCGTAGTCGATGTGGCAGTTCTCCATGAACTGCGCGACATGGAAGATGGCGTTGTGCATCGCCGCGCCGCCGAAGCGGTTGTCCAGCTGGTGCACCGGCTGCAGCGAGCGCACGCCCAGCGAGTAGAAGCGGTTGAGCTCCGAGCGCCAGTCCTTCGTGCCGAACAGCTTGCTCACCTCGATGGAGAGCACGATGGCCAGCTTGCCGGCCCCGATGATCTGCCGCGCGTGCGCGGGTGACAGGGCGATCTCCGCCCAGTCCGTGCGCGCGTCGAAGTCACGCGCCATCTGCAGCTGCACCTCGACGTCCGCCATCTCGTCGCAGGGACGTTTGAGGTTCTGGTAGGGCAGCGCGTTGCACAGGAAGCCGTTGCTCACCAGCGACACCGTCACCAGGGACATCCCTCCCTGGTGCGCCTGCCGCAGCCACCCCTCCCACGACTGCTGGTGGGCGATGGTGTCCCAGCGCGGCCACTGCGTGTTCACCTGCTTGCGGCCCAGGTGCAGCCCGGTGTCTCCATCCGTCCCCTCCACCATGCCGATGGCCTCCGAGGCCACCGCGCCCCCAATGCTGAACAGCTCCTTCAGCAACGGCACGTTGCTGAGGTCCACGTTCCCATGGTTGGGGCACAGCTTGAGCATGTTGCTCAGGTCCATGCGCACCCGGGCGTGGTCACTCTCGGGCTCGCCTCCGTCACAGTTCACCAGCGTGCCGGTGTGGCCGCCGTGGAACCAGCCGCCACCGAAGGCCTCCTCGGCGAACATGTGGTGGTGCAGCTCGGCGAAGCCCGGCACCGCCGCCTTCTGCTCGATGGCGGCGGCCGGCTCGGGCGCCGGTGACTCCTCCACCGGGGTACAGGCTTGAAGCAATGCGAACGCGGACAACAGGGGCAATGGATGTCGGAACATACGAGACAACTCCTTTCGGGAGGGGGGCGGCGCATCCCACTGCCTGCGCCTGAAAGATTCAAGCGAGAGAACCTTGCATTTATCGGAAACTTGCTTTTTCCCGTTTTAATCTGTATTTCCGCAGTGTCAGTAGAATGCGTCTGGCTTTCACCCAAACGCCGAAAAAGGACGACCTCGAATGAGAAATCTCCGCCTCGCTGCCGCACTCGCAGGGCTCACCGCACTGGCCGCCACGGGATGTAGCGGTCCCGAGGAGCAGCTCGATCCCGGGCCGGTGGGCCAGGGCATCACCTGGGAGGAGTTCCGCGCCCAGGCCCACGTCGATCCCGAGGGAGTCTTCATCGTCGATGGAGACGTCGCCCTTCACGACGAGGCGCGGCTGCGCGAGTACTTCGAGCGGTACGTGAAGAGCGGGCAGCTCATGGTGCACACCTCGGGGGGCGTGGACGTGAAGTGGAACGACACGCAGAAGCGCAACCTCACCTACTGCGTGAGCACCTCCGGCTTCAACAGCATCGAATACGGCCTCGTGGTGCAGGCCCTCTCGGACGCGGCCTCCGCCTGGGAGGCCGTGGCCGACGTCAACTTCGTCCACGAGAGCGGCCAGGACACCTCCTGTACCGCCAGCAACACCAACGTCGTCTTCGACGTGCGGCTGGTGAGCAGCGGTGGCTTGTACTACGTGCGCTCCTTCTTCCCGGACGCACCCCGCGGCGCGCGCAACATCCTCATCGACCCGCTCGCCTTCGGGCCCCTCGCCCCCCCGCTGTCCCTGACGGGCCTGCTGCGCCACGAACTGGGGCACGTGCTCGGCTTCGGCCACGAGCACCTCCGCCCCGAGGCCAACGCGTCCACCCTCCCGGGTTGCGCCGAGGCCGCCCCCTGGCGCGCGCTCACCCAATATGACTCGGGTTCGGTGATGCACTTCCCGAGCTGCAATGGTACCGGGAACTGGTCCTTCACGCTCACCACCCTGGACGCCCAGGGGGCCGCCGCCCTCTATGGTCAGCCCGGCACCCAGGAGCCCCCCGGCCCCGGTCCCGGCACCCCGACGACCGAGACGGTCAGCGGCGCGTTGGATCTGGGGCAGGACGCCCACCACGGTCCCTACGACGTGGTCCCCAACTCCTACTTCAAGGTGGTGATGACGGGCTCGGGCAACCCGGACCTGTACGTGAGCTTCGGCTCGGCGCCCACGGACACCGGTTTCTACTGCCGCCCTGGTACCTCCACCGCCTCCGAGACGTGCAACGTGCTCGTCCCCGCCAACCAGACCAAGGCCCACATCATGGTGAAGGGGCTCACCACCGCCAGCTACGCCCTGGACATCGACTACCTCAAGCCCTCCACCGGTGGCCCGACCCTCGAGACGACCAGTGGCAGCCTGTCCTCGTCGGCTCCGAACGCCTACCACGGGCCCTATGACGTGATCGCCGGCACCTACTTCAAGGTGGTGATGACCGGTACGGGCAACCCGAACCTCTTCGTGAACTTCGGCACCACCCCCACCACCAACAGCTTCTACTGCCGCCCGGCGCTCTCCGGTGCCAACGAGACGTGCGACGTGCTCGTCCCCGAGGGTCAGACCAAGGCGTACATCATGGTGAGGAGCACCAGCACCGCCACCTATTCGCTCAACATCACCTACACCAAACCCAGCGCCACCGGAGGTCCGGCCACGGCGGCGGTCAACGGCTCGCTGTCCTCGGGGCAGAGCGCCAACCACGGCCCCTATGACGTGGTCACCAACTCCTACTTCAAGGTGGTGATGACGGGCTCGGGCAACCCGGACCTGTACGTGGGCTTCGGCACCGCCCCCACCACCAACAGCTTCTACTGCCGCCCCGCCCTCTCTGGCGCCTCGGAGACGTGCAACGTGCTCGTCCCCCCCAACGAGACCAAGGCCTACGTCATGGTGAAGGGCGTCAACAGCTCCACCTACGCCCTGGACATCACCTACACCCGGCCGTGACTCCGGCCCCGGGGGGGACGAGGGGCCTTCAACCCCGCGCCCCCCCGGCTGGCGGCCTTTCGCGCCTCGGCGCCTACCTCGCGCACCCGCCCGTGCAATAGAATCCGCCCCCGTCCGTCTTCCCCACTACCGGTGAAACCGTGGTAAACGGGGAAAATCGTCGTACAGGTGCCACGGAGCTACAGGTGCCGAAGCGCTCAGGAGCGTCCATGTCTGGGAAGCAGTCACGTATCATCCTGCTGTTGATTCCGCTTTTCCTGCTGGGCGGGCTCGGCGCCTGGTGGGCCCTGAGGCCCGCGCAGCCCGTCCAGGCGGAGGAGGCGGCACGTCCCGCCCAGCCCCCGGCCGCGCCCCAGCAGCAGGCCGCCGCTCCCACGCCGAGCCAGCCCGCCCAGAAGACGGCGGACGGCACCCGCGCCTGGGTCCCCGGAACGCTCTACCGCTATACCCTGGGCGCCGATCAGCGGATCTCCTTCCGGAAGAAGCAGGCCAACGCGCAGACGATGCCGGAGATGAAGTTCACCCTCCAGGGGGAGTGGAACGTGGGCGTCGTCTCCGCCACGCCCGAGCGCGTCGACGCCCGGGTGCAGCTCAAGCTCTCCACCCTCTCCGTCCTCGTCGAGGGCAACGCGGTGGCGCCCGAGGCCCGCAACGCGATGCACACGGCCCTCGAGCTCCCCTTCTTCATCTCCATGGACAAGGCGGGCATGGTGGTGCTCACCCACTTCGAGAAGAGCGTGGACTCGCTGGTGCGCGGCATCCACCGCTCCCTCGTGGCGAGCTCCCAGTTCGTGGTGGCCGGCGTCCCCCAGGACACCTGGAAGACCGAGGAGCTCGACACCACCGGCCGCTTCAAGGCCGAGTACACGCGCCTCGACCCCGAGCGCTTCGAGAAGAACAAGAAGGACTATACCCACCTCATCACGCCCCAGGGCCTCGAGCCCCTGGGGACGGAGGTCACCATCAAGCTGCGCTCCGGCACCACCTTCGAGCTGGAGAAGGATCTGTGGGCCCGCTCCGTGGACGCCTCGGAGCTGCTGGACGTGGACTCGGGTGAGCAGGCGATCGCCGCCCTCTACGAGAACTCCATGAGCCTGCGCCTGAAGCAGCGCATGTACGATCCTTCCCTCTTCAACTCCTTCAAATCGCGCCAGGCGGAGCTGAGCTCCGCGCCCATGTCCAGCTTCGCCGGCGTGCAGCAGGATCCGATGGATCAGTACCGGCAGGTGCTGGGTGGCAAGAACTTCGACGCGCTGGTGAAGGATCTGCGCTCGCTCCCGACGGATCCGGAGGAGCGGGACGACGCGAGGACCCGGGCGCTGGAGCAGTTGCGCGCGCTCTTCATGCTCCAGCCCGGCGAGGCCCTGAAGGTCCCGGAGATCATCCGCGGCGGGATGGATCCGCTCGCGGCCAGCCCCATGCTCGGCGCGCTCTCCGCCGCCAGCACCCAGGAGGCCATCCAGTCCCTGGTGTCCGTCAGCGGTGATGGCTCCATCCCCCACGACATCCGCATGGACTCCGTGGCCGCCCTGGGCATGGCTGGCGAGCCCAACCGCCAGGGCGTTGACGCGCTGCGCGACCTCGCCCGGGATCCGGATCCCATGCTGCGCGACACCGCCACCCTGGGACTGGGCAACGCCGCCTTCCAGATGGGGGACAACCAGCAGCAGCAGCGTGACGCGGAGGCGCTCGTCTACGAGCTGAGCAACAGCTACCAGTCCGCCTCCACCCCGGAAGCCCAGGCCCTGGCCCTCCGGGCCCTGGGCAACACCCGCTCCCCCAACATGATGGCCACCCTCCAGCAGGCGCTCGGCTCGCCCAACCCCCAGCTTCGCACGGCCGCCATGGAGGCGCTGCGCAACGTGCTCACCCCCGATGCCGATCAGCTCATCTCCCAGTACCTGATCGCGGATCCCGCCCCCGAGGTCCGCCGCGCCGCCGTCTTCTCGTGTGGCTTCCGTCCCCTCCCGCCCCTGCTCCCCGCGCTGGGGCAGGCCCTGCAAAAGGATGCCGCGGATGGCGTCCGCATCGACATCATCCGCCTCCTGGGTGCGCAGCGCGCCGTGTTCCCCCAGGTCATGACCATGCTCGCCTGGGCCGCCCAGAACGATCCCAACCCGGAGCTCCGCCAGGCGGCGCTCATGTTCGTCAACACGCCCACCACCCCCGTCAACCCGCAGGCCACCCCCGCCACGCCCTAGACGCCCCTCCCCTTCCCCTGCTTCTCCCGAACCGCCGGCCTCGTGCCGGCGGTTTTTTGTTGCCCCGCTGTAATTTTAAAGGGTGAACAAAACATATCGCCTCGAAGGACATATCAAGCCATAGGTGAATCCGCATTCCTCGGAAAAAGTGAATTGGTGGGCTTCTCATCCACCCGCACTCCGGGTAATAGTCTCATTCCCCGCTGACGGGAATTGGAGACCTTCCATGTTCAAGACTGTTTTTCGCGCCGCCGCGCTGATGGCGGTGGTGGTACCGACGCTGGCCGCTGCCCAGGACTATCAGGACCCGACTGGCAGCACCTACGTGATGGAGCAGAAGTATCCGGCCGCCACGTATCCCTCCAGCTACGTGATGAACGACACGGTGTCCTGGGACACCAGCATCGTCCCGTTCAGCGCGGCCCGGTCCTATACGGCGCCCGAGCAGGACACGGTCGTCAATGACGAGTCGCGCATCCTGAACGCGCCCGTCTACTTCGACTTCTCGGACGGCCTGCGCGACGTGGATTACCTGCAGAAGGTCATCCCCGAGGCCAACACGCAGTTCGTGCCGATCCCCACCCAGACCCAGCCGACCACCCAGACGGCGCAGGTCTTCGAGAAGAGCTACAACCGCGACGAGAAGTTCGGTAACAACATCTTCGGCGGCGGCTACTACGTCAACGCCTACGTCAAGGCCACCACGGCCACCTCCAGCGCGCCCAAGAAGGTCGAGGCGCTCGGTGAGGGCTATGTGTATGGCAAGGCCTTCAACCTGGAGAAGGAGATCGTCCGCGGCCGCGCCTACATCAGCGGCCAGCAGGGCGGCAGCAACACCGGCACCGCCGCGCTGTATGCCATGGGCCAGCAGATCTGGTCCGCCAACCTCACCTACACGTTCGCCCCCACGCCCATCAACTGGAGCCGCACCTTCTTCAGCGTCTCCAAGACGTTCATGATCGGCCCCGTGCCGGTGACGGTGAAGGCCTCCCTCTCCGGTGGTGTCCGCCTGTCCGTCACGGGTGAGGTGACCCCGACGGTGGCCCGCCTGACCGTGAACGCGGGTGGCTTCGCCAACGTCAGCGCCTCGGCCGGCATCAACATCGTGATCGCCAGCTTCGGCGTGTCCTGCGACCTGCGCCTGGTCAACGTCAACCTGCCCACCACCGGCGAGCTCTTCTGGCCGCTCTGCACGCTCAACTGGAAGCTCAAGTCCGACCTCCAGCTGAACTACCTGGCCGGTACCCTCCAGGGCTTCGTCAAGGTGAAGATCCTCTTCTTCAAGAAGACCTGGAAGGTCACCATCGCCTCCTGGCCGGGCTTCACGAAGAACTTCAGCCTGCTCAACATCTACGGTTCGCTCAACCTCGGCATCTGCTGATTCCAGTCGCTCCGGGCCACCGTCCGCCGGCTGGCCCGCAACGACAAACGGCTCCGCTCCCGCGGGGCCGTTTTTTTTTACCGGGGACGCAAGACATCATCCGGGAAATCGTGCATAATCCTGCATCAGCGACTACTGGGCAAGGTGTCTGCTCCGCGGGTTCGAGAAGTCGAGTCCACCGGGGAGCGCTCGGGAGAATCGTGTGCCGCGCATGAAGCGGGCATGGCAAGCAGGGGGCTGCCCGGCAAAGGGGCAAGGCCACCGGTGAGGAGTCCGAATGATTCGAAAAATCTTGGGTGGCATGGTCATCTCGGCGGCGGCGGCGGTACTGCTGCCGGCGCAGGCGCAGGCACAGGTCATCATCTCGACCCGCTGCACCACCGACAATCTGGACACGAACGCGAAGGCGGAAGCGCGCGTGGAGTGGGCGCGCAAGTGCGGAACCATCCAGAACGTGGGTGACCCGGCCGCCTGGTACGACACGACCCTGAGCGCCGCGACCGGTGGGACGCTGAAGGACTACCTGGAGTCGGATGTTGTCCGCAATCCGGACGGAGAAGGCGCGTTCACCGGCCCGGGTTATGGCTTCAAGGTGAACTACAGCGCCATGTTCGCCGTGTACCTCTCCGGCCCCACCTATCAGTCGCAGGACGCCCGCGGGTACTACTTCTGGTGGCGCGATTCGTGGCGCAAGAAGGGCCGGGCGCTCTACCCCACCTTCAGCACCTCGACGGATATCGAGGCCACCGACAACATCCAGCTCTTCCCCCACCCCACGCTGGCGGACTGCCGGCTCTACCTCGACAAGAACGGCGCGCAGCCGGCCACCACGCCCTTCCATGTGAACGGCTACTGCGAGTCCGCCTGCTACACCCCGGAGCAGAAGGTCCTCTTCTCCGACGGGTACATGCCCATCGTCGACGCGCTCGAGGGGCTGAAGGAGGATCTGATCACCCTCTCCCCCAACGCCACGCTCGACAACCTCGAGCTGCAGCAGAACCGCACCTACAGCTACACGAAGGAGATCCGCGACGCGGAGCACAACATCTTCGTGATCAGCACGCGGTCCGGTGGCCAGCTGCGCGTCACCCACGAGCACCCCATCATCAACGGCGAGGGCCGGATGGTGCAGGCGCAGACCCTCAAGGTGGGCGATGACCTGGTGAAGGTGGACGGCACGCTGGATCCCATCGTGGACATCCAGAAGACCACCCACTACGGCCGGGTCTACAACATCGCCCCGGTGACGACGGACCTGGTGTCCAACGTGCTGGTGGCGGAGGGCTACCTGGTGGGCTCCGTGCGCTACCAGAACGACGAGGTGGCCTACATCAACCGGATCATCCTCTACCGGGGAGTTCCGGCCGAGGTCATCCCGTAGCCATCCGTCTCGTGGCAACCCGTCCGGTGATGCCGGCCCCGAGCGGGCCGGCGTCCCCCGGGACTCCACTCTGGCATCCGCTCTCGTGAGGTTGGAAGTCCGATGAAGTCATCCAAGAACATGCTCGTGCTCGCGGGCCTCGGGGTGCTCGTGCTGGCCGCGATGCTGCTCGCCCGGGAAGACGCGCCAGAGGCGCCCGTGCGCGAGGCCACCGCCCCGGCACCGGCGGCGCCCTCGCGGCCCATGCCCGCCCCCGCGGAACAGGCGCGGCCCTCCGCTCCCCCGCCGAAACCTCCCGAGCTGCTGGCCGCCCCCGAGGAGCTTCCCGGTGAGGAGGGCGCGCATGGGGAGTTCACCACCACCACCGACGTGGTGAAGCAGAAGATCTTCAAGACGGAGCCCCGGCTCGCGCAGTTCGACTACTTCCGCGAGCACGTCCTGCTCGACTCCAACGGCCGCAAGGACTACCAGGCGCTGCTGGCCGACCGGAGCATGTATGAGCAGACGCGAAGCGCGCTGAGCCACCCGGGGGACGACAAGGACTCGATGGAGTCCAACGTCAAGCGCCTGATGCGGATCGACTACCTGCGCGAGGCGCTCGCGTGGAAGGAGAACCCCGAGCGGCCGCACCTGCTCTCCACGCTGGAGGGCCTCCTCCTCGAGGACTCCTTCGAGTCGGGGATGGCTCCAGAGGTGAAGCGCTCGCTGGCGGCGACGAAGTTCGAGCTGTTCGAGCTCCTCTACAAACAGGAGCCCGAGCGCGCCAGGGCCCTGGTGGGCGCCGCCCGGGGAACGCGGCTCGAGAAGCTCATGGAGTACATCGCCACGCGCACCCAGCGGATCGTGGCGAAGGAGCAGGAATTGAGCCTCCAGGCGCGGCGGACCGGCACGCCTTGAGGAGAGAAGCCCCCACCTTGCAACCCGTTTGAATCCAGAAAGAGGAAAGACGATGCGATACTTGAAGGGACTGTTGGTGACGGCTGGCATGGCCCTGGCGGCGGGCAGCGCGATGGCGGCCCAGCCCCAGGAGGCGCGGCCCCAGGAGTCGGAGGCTCTCGCGCCAGCGATCCAGGGCAAGTTCTTCCGGGCGAAGACGGGCCGGGCCGTGATGGGCGAGTACATCGTCCTCCTGAAGGACAGGCCCGGCCGCGCGCTGCATTCCGTGGACAGGGACGGGACCGAGTTCGCCCGGCTGCATGGGGTGGAGATCGTCCGCACGTACGAGCACGCCTTCCGCGGCTTCCTCATGCGCGCCACCGAGGCCCAGGCGCAGGCGCTGGCCGAGCACCCCCGGGTCGAGTCCGTGGAGGAGAACGCCCTCGCCATGGTCTCCGGCGGCATCCAGTCGAGCCCGCCGTGGAACCTGGATCGCATCGATCAGTCGTCCCGCTCGCTCGACAACGCCTACGCCTACGATGATGCGACCGACGTCCACGTCTATCTCGTGGACACGGGCGTCACGGAGTACCACGGCGAGTTCAGCCCCGATGGCTGGTCCAGCCGCGTGGACACGGTCTTCAGCTACTTCGGTGACGGCAACGCGGACGGTGCGCCTGGCGTGGGCCATGGCACCTTCGTCGCCGGCATCATCGGAGGCGCGACCTACGGCGTAGCCAAGCAGGTCAAGCTGCACTCCGTGAAGGTGATGAACAACTCCGGCGTCATGACGACCGACAGCATCAACGCGGGCCTGAACTGGCTCGTGGCCAATGCCCAGACGCCGGCCGTGGTCAACATGAGCGTCAACGCGAACGTGAGCAACGCGCTCACCACCGCGGCCGCCACCCTGGCGGACAAGCCGGGAATCGTCCTCGTGTCGGCGGCGGGCAACGCGATGGTGACGCAGCCGGGAGGCGGAACCGAGGGGCTCGACGCCTGCGGCGTCTCGCCCAACAACACCCCCGCCAAGAAGATCATCGTGGTGGGCGCGACGGACAGGAACGACGTGCGGATGCACCCCGACAACAGCTACGTGGCCCCCGCGATCTATTCCAACTACGGCGCCTGCGTGGACCTCTTCGCCCCGGGCGTGGACATCCGCTCGGCGACCAAGGATGGGCTCGACGGCTTCGGTAGCGGCACCTCGTTCGCCGCGCCGCACGTGTCCGGCATGGCGGCGATCCTCCTGTCCAAGGGCGTTGCTCCCGCCAACGTCAAGCAGCAGTTGATCACCGACAGCCTCCCCGGCCTCGTCGGCAACCCCGGTCCCAGCTCGCCCAACCGGCTCCTGCACAAGCGGCCCGATGCCACCCGGCTCACCAAGGGTGTCGCGCAGTCCGTCTCCGGCGCCGCGGGAAGCATCAAGAACTTCGTGCTCGCCGTCCCGCCGAGCTCGACCGCGAGGACGCTGACCATCAACATCTCCGGTGGCTCGGGTGACGCGGACCTCTACGTGCGTGCCGGCGCCATTCCGGAGACGCACGTCTACAACTGCCGTCCGCTGCGCGCCGGAAACAACGAGACCTGCACCTTCAGTCTCGGCGCCTCCTCGGTGACGGTCGACTGGTACGTGCAGCTGCGCGGCTACAGCGCCTACAGCACCACGCTGAAGGGCCAGTACTGAACCACCCCGCCCTCTCCGCCCCCTGTCTCCAGGGGGCGGACCCCGGAGGCTCCCGTCCAAGGCGGGAGCCTTTTTCATTCGCGGGCTACGGGCCGAAGCCCACGGTGCGGACCGGCGTCAGCCGCGAGGTGGTGGTCCCGTCGCCCAGGTTGCCCGAGTTGTTGAAGCCCCAGGCCCAGAGGGCTCCATCCTGCTTCACCCCCAGCGTGTGGGTCTGGCCGCTGCCCGGGGAGAGGAAGCCGGAGAGGCCCGTCACCTGGCCCGGGAGCAGCCGCGCGGTGGTCGTCCCGTTGCCGAGCTGGCCATCGTTGTTGCTGCCCCAGGTCCACACGGTGCCGTCCGTCTTCACCGCCACCGTGTGGCCAAAGCCACCGGCCACGGCCCTCACGCCACTGAGCGACGTCACCTGCACCGGCGTGAAGCGGTCCGTGGTCGTTCCATCGCCGATCGCGCCGAGGCGGTTGTCGCCCCACATCCAGAGGGTGCCATCACTCTTGACGGCCATGGACCGCCAGTAGGTCGCGGCGATGGACGAGACACCGCTGAGGCCCTGCGCGCGCACCGGCGTCAATCGGACGCTCGCCGTCCCATCCCCGAGCGAGCCCATGCTGTTGCGGCCCCAGGCCCAGACGGTGCCGTCCGTCTTCAGCGCCAACGAGTGGTTGGTGCCGCCGGCCACGGCCTTCACGCCGCTGAGGCCCACCACCTGCACGGGCGACAAGCGCCGCGTCTCCGTCCCATCCCCGAGCGGACCACACCAGTTGTCACCCCAGGACCAGACGGTGCCGTCGCTCTTCACCGCCAACGAGAAGCTGCCTCCCGCGCCAATGGCGATGACGTTGCTGAGCGCCATCACCCGCGCCGGCGTGTACTGGTTGTTGGTCGTGCCGTTGCCGAGCTGGCCACTGGAGTTGTAGCCCCAGGTCCACACCGTGCCGTCTGTCTTCAGCGCCACCGTGTGGTAGGAGCCCACGGCGATCTGCTTGACGCCGCTGATGCCCGTCACCTGCACCGGCGCGATGCGATCCGTGGTCGTCCCATCCCCGATCGCACCGAAGAGACCGGCCCCCCAGCCCCAGACCTTGCCATCCTGCGCCAGCGCCACCGTGTGGTAGGTGCTCGCCGTGACGGCGGTGGCACCGCAGTTCTCGGTGACGGTCCGGACGACGGCCCGCGGGCTGTCCCAGCAGACGGTCCGGTTGCCCGCGCTGTCGATGACCATGGGCCATGCCTTCACCTCGAAGGTGCGCACGCCGCAGGTGATGCCCGTGGCACTGAAGTACCAGGAGCCATCGTTGGGGTTGGCATCCGGCGGGGGATCCACGTCCGGCCTGCGCTCGTCGGAGCTGCGCAGCGCGCCGTCCACCCGGTACTCCAGCCGGATCGCATTGGCGCCGCCGGCCACCGCCCACCTGCCACCGCCCGCCATCTCTCCCTGCCAGGTGCTGACCCCCGACAGAGACAGCGAGCTGACGCTCAATCCGGAGCAGAGCGCCGCTTCATGAGCCCCCAGGGGCTCCCCGGCCGGGGGCGGCCCGGACTCCTCGAGGCCGCCACCACAGCCCCCCAACATCAACAAACCACCCAACCAAAGACTGGCAACAGAACGGGCCACATCCCATTTCATCTGGAGTTCCTCCGAAAGCGGGTTTCGCTTCGGCTCCAGAATATTCCAATTTAATGAAATTCAACAGGGAGTGAAATTCCGATGATGCCGCGCTCAGAGCAGATCGCTGCAGCGCAGGTAGCAGTCGGTGTTGACCGTGCAGGCCTGACCCGTCTTCGCCGAGCCACCCGCGCAGACGGCCCCGCCATTGACGAGCGGCTTGCAGTACCCGGTCTTGTTGGCATACCCGGCGCCGTAGAACGACCAGGACGTCTGGCTCTGGGTGACATCGCAGATCTGGCACCCGCTCGCGGGGTTGACGTACCCGTTGGAATAGGTCCTGCCGTTGATCTCGCACTTGCCCGGACAGGGCTCGGAGACGCTCCGGGTGATCGTCATGCTGGGATTGGCCGTGCACTTGCTCCAGGAGCCATCACTGGCGACGACCATGGGCCAGGCCGTCACCGTGAAGGTGCGCGTGCCGCAGGCGACAGACGACTTGCTGAAGGACCAGGTTCCGGTGGCGCCACCGCTCGCCCTCCCGCTCGCGGCCTCGACACCGTCGATGTAGAACGCCACGAACGCCGCGTTGGCCGGGTAGGACACCGCGTACGTTCCCGCCCCCGCCATCTCCCCCGCGTAGGTGCTGACGCCCGACAGGGTCAGGCTGGTGACGGCCGCGTTGGAGCACATGGCCGACTCGGCCACGCCGAGCGCCTCCGGCTCCATCGGCTCCGAGGAATCGGGCACGGGCCCGCAGGCCGCCAGCATCAACCCGGGCAGCAGGACATACAGCGAGGAACGGATGGGATCGCGAAGCATGGGAAATGTCCTCGAGGGATGGGGGAGCTCTGGAGCTGGGGCCTACTGGCCGCAGTAGAAGGTGGGGCTGGTCAGGATGGCCGTCTCCCGGCCCGCGCTGTCCACCGCCTTGACCTGATACTGCGTGGCCACGGTGTAGTACCCGCTGGTCGGGCAGTTGAAGAAATTGCTCCCGTGGCTCTGGCCCTGAACCCAGCTGCCGCCGTTCGTCCTCCACCAGTAGGTGTAACCGCCGGCGCCTCCGCTGGCAGACGTGTCACACCGGACGGTGGGGGACGTGGGCGGAGTCGGGTAGCGCGAGCAGTACATCCAGTTGAGCTGGGGCGTGCCACAGTCCTGATAGACGCTGCGGGTGATCGTCCAGGGCGTGGAGCAGATCTCCTCGTTCCCGTTGCTGCTGATGTTCCGCGGGAAGGCCTTGATGACGACCGTGTGCGAGCCGCAGCTGACGTTGCCCCGGCTATAGGACCACCGGCCGTTGGTCTTTCCGGTGGCCGGATCCCAGGTGCCGGTGATCCGCTGCGTGTTGGGAGTGGTCTCGTTGTCGTACCAGAACTCCATGTAGACGGAGTTGGTGTTGGGCGAGACCTGCCAGGCCCCCGCCCCGGCGGCCACATGATCGTAGGAGTCCAGGCCCTCCACGGTCAGGTTGGTCACGCTCATGAGGGAGCACATCGCCGACTCCCGGGTGCCCACCGCCTCCGCGCCGGCCGGAGCCACTCCCTCCTCGGGAACGCCGCCACAGGCGGACAGCATCAGCCCGGACAGCAGGGCGGCAACGGGAACGTGGATTGTCTTTCGCGGCATGGGGAGACCCCTCCTGGGAATACCACCTATACCGGAAAATTCGGAAACAGGCGATAGCGCTCCTGAAGAGGAGGCTCAGGGCGTGGAGGGATCGAAGGTGGAGATGCTCCACCCCATGCGCTCGTGGCCAGACTTGTTCCACACCGGGTTCTGCCCGTTGAGGAACTGGCTGTCGCTGAAGTCCGAAGCGCCCGAGCCCGAGCCATTGCCGGAGGTGTTGATGCCGATGGTGCTGGAGCCGTAGTAGGTCGGGTGGGTGTTGTCCGACTGGATGTAGTCGTAGCTGGTGCTGGAGTTGGCGAGGTGCACGTTGGCGTCGCGGAGGGTGGAGACCAGGGCGGTGAGGCGGTTGACGTAGCCGTCCTCGGACTCGCCCGAGCGGTAGCGGATGGCGTCGCGGTCGATCTGCCCGTCACCGTTGGAGTCGTAGTCGGCCCCCATGTACTCGGCGAAGGAGTCGGCGCACTTGAAGCCGTACTGCTGCGCCAGGTTGCAGGCCCGCCAGTTGCTCCTGAGCAGGTACGGCAGGAAGCGGGCGCGCTTGTTCACCCGGGTGCCCGTGGAGGAATCCGTGCATTGGGTGAGCACGTTGTCCGCGTCGAAGCCCGGGTAGTAGATGTTGGCGATGATCTTCACCTTGGCCGTGGTGGCGTAGGTGTTGATGGCCTTCATGGAGCGCTCCATCTGGAGGGTGCAGTTGAAGAGGGCCGAGTCCAGCTCGAAGTAGTTACACGTGCCCGTCTGCTGCATGAAGGCGGAGCGGGCCTGCAGGTAGTCGTTGCCACACATCTCGAACATCACCACGCGGGTGTTGCTCGCCTGCATGTACGAGCGCTCGGCGACGATCTTGTTGGTGTAGATGTCGTCGGCCCGGGCGCCGGACTTGGTGCGGCGGATGATCTCGATGTTGGCGTTCCACTTCGTGGACAGGTACTCGCCATCCACGTAGGGAGCGGCACGCCTGGCCACGCTGAAGGGGGCGCCGTTGTAGCCCGCGAAGATCGAGTCCCCATAGGCCACGACCCGGTAGGTCGCGGCCGCGTTGGGGCGATGGATGGTCCACGCGGTGTTCTGGTTGACGCTGCTGGCGGCGGCGCTACCGCCCACCAGCGTGACCACGGCGACCACGGCGCTCGACACCTGGGAACGAACGGACATGCCCTTCTCCTTTTCACTCCGCTTCCGCGACGGAAAGCACCCCCCCGTTCTACCCGGAGTGAAAAGGAATTTCGATGAAAAGCAGGATATGGAGCCTTTGCTGCTTCTCGGGGCGGTGCGTCAACGGCCCTTGTAGACGGGCTTGCGCTTCTCGGCGAAGGCCTTGAGCCCCTCGAGCCGGTCCTCGGTGGCGAGCACCTTCTCGTAATGGCGCAGCTCCAGCGCGAGCGCCTCGTCCAGCTCCAGCGACAGGCCCTCGTCGATGGCGTGCTTGGCCGTGGCCACGGCGATGGGCGCGTTCTCCACGATGCTCTCCGCCATGGAGTACGCCGTGTCCAGCAGGTGCCCCTCGGGCGCCAGCCGGTTCACCAGGCCGATGCTGAAGGCCTCGGCCGCGTTGAGCCGCCGGCCGGTGAGGATCAGATCCTTCGCCCGTCCCGGCCCCACCAGCCGCGCCAGCCGCTGCGTCCCGCCACCCCCGGGGATGATGCCCAGCTTCACCTCGGTCAGCCCCAGCTCGGCCGCCGGCGCCGCCACCCGCAGGTCGCACGAGAGCGCCAGCTCGGTGCCTCCGCCGAACGCCGCCCCGTTGATGGCCGCGATGAACACGCAGTCGCTCTTCTCCAGGGAGCGCAAGGTGCGCCGCAGCCCGTCGAGGAAGGCCCGCACCTCGGGCTCGCTCATGGTGCCGCGCTCCTTGAGGTCCGCGCCCGCGCAGAACGCCTTGTCCCCCGCCCCGGTGATGACCACCGCCCGCGTGTCGTGCCCGCGGGACACGCGCGCCACCATCTCCTCGAACTCCTTGAGCATCGCCCGGCTGATGGCGTTGCGCCGCCCCTCGCCGTCGATGGTCCAGATCTCGATGGGTCCTCGTGCGTCGACCTTGAACTCCGCCATGTGCCCTCCCTTGCCGGGCCCTGTCCCGGGCCGCTGAGCCATCTCCCCAGCCTGCGGCGACTCGAGGGGACTGACAAGGCGGAAACGGTGGCCCTGTCGGGGCTCGCACCCCGAGCGCGATTCGAGGCAACATTCCCCCATGCAACTCCAGACCGCGACCCAGTGGCCCCCGCTCCCGACGCTCCCCGAGAACCCCTCGCTGCTCACCCGCCTGCGGATAGGGCTGCGGACCCTGCAGGTGCTGAAGGTGGAGCCCACCAACCCCGCCTGGGGCGCCCTGTTCTACGACAGCGTCGAGCTCGGCCGGTGCGCGGAGCTCGTGCGCCAGTTCTCCCGCCACGCCGAGGGCCGCCGGCTGCTCGCCGACAAGCCCTCGTTGAGTGGCGACGAGCTGGACCTGGCGGCGCTGGAGAAGCTGCCGGAGGGGACGTTCGGGCACACGTTCGCGAGCTACTACCGGGAGAAGGGCCTGCAGCCGATCGTGACGCTCAGCCCGCCGAAGAGCGACGCCGAGTACATCGCGAAGCGCCTGCGCGAGACGCATGACTTCGTCCACCTGGTGACGGGCTACGGCACGGATGTCATGGGCGAGATGGAGGTGCAGGCGTTCGCGCTGGGCAACCTGCACCTGCGCACCTCGCTGGTCATCCTGCTGAACTCGGCGAGCCAGGTGTCCCAACACATCCCCGACTTCGACGCGGGCGTGTACATCCGGCGGCTGTGGGCCGCGTTCCGGCGCGGCGCCGACTCGAGGCAGTTCGCCAGCTTCCGGTGGGAGGACCACTGGGCGACCCCGATGAAGCTGCTGGCCGAGCAGCTCGTCGCCCCGGCGGAGGAGTGGAACTGACACGCCCCGCTGGCGTGGGCCTGGGCAGGGTCCTGGGATGGCGCTGCCTGGCCGTGCTGTGGGTGGCACTGGCGGCGTGCCGGAGTCACCCAGGCCGACAATGGGGCTTCGCCATGGAGTCACCGGGCCTGTTGCCACCCGCGTCCAGACAATCAGGCGCGGGCACGGGGGACTGGGCACGCCCCGGGGCCGAGGTACTGGAGGGAACACGGGAGGTGCGTGTCCAGGCCTGGGCGGCGGCGCGCGGGCTCAAGCGCAAGGGAGCGTGGCTGGCGCTCGGGCTCCACGTGGAAGGCGAGCGGGTCCGGCTGCTCGGCCTGCGTGGGCATGAAGGCAGTGGCGCCGAGGCACGGGACGAGGAGGCCGAGCGCTTCCGCGGCCTGGTGGAGTGGGCGCTGTACCGGTACGTCAGGGGACAGCGGGGCGAGGTGGTGCTGACGCTGAGGCGGGGCGAGGGCATGTGGAAGGAGGAGGCGCAGTCCACCGGCCCGGTGCTCTCGGCCACCCTGCCCCAGGCGCCTTATGAAGCCTTCCTGCGTCAGCAGCGCCAGGCGCCGTGGGACCCGGGCCCGTGGGGAGAGACGCGCGACGAGCGCTTCACGGCGCTCCAGCGGCTGGAACAGTGGCTGCTGCTGCAACCGGACGAGGCGCTGAAGAAAGCCCCCTCTCCTCTGGAGAAGTACGTGACGCTGCTGGAGGAGGAACGGCAGCGCGAGGTGCGCTGGCGGGCCGTGCAGCGCAAGCTGGCCGAGTATGAGGAATGGGGGCGAAAGCTGCTGGCCACCTACGTGCCGCCACCGCGCAGGCTGGCTCCGGGCTACCTGCTGAGCGAGTCACCCCTGCGCGAGCAGTCCCTGCGGGCGCTGGGGCGCGCCACGCTGGCCTGGGCCTACGCGAATACCGAGGACCCGGACTTCCTCGAGCGCACTCCCGACGAGGTGGCCCTCTACCTGTTGGCCCACCGCTCCGCCCTGGCCAGCGCGGTGCAACTGGGCCGCATGGCTCCGGTGCACCTGGACTACAACGCGGCCTTCGACCCGGAGGTGTACAAGCCCGACGAGCTGGTGCTGGAACTGCTGGTGGGCCTGACTCCCGTGGCGGGAGAGGTAGCCGACGCGAAGGCGGCCGTCACGGGCAGGAGCCTCACCGGACACCTGCTTACCCGCCCCGAGCGCCTGGTGTGCGCGCTGGGAGTGCTCGTGCCCTTCGTGGCCGGCACCGTGCTGATGCGAGGAGGCAGCGAAGGCGCCGAGCACCTGGCGCTGCTCACCGGCCGGAGCCTGGACGAGGTGCGGGTGCTCTCGCGCGTGGCCTCTCACCTGTCACCAGCAGACGCCAAGGAGATTGAGCGCCTGATGGCGGCGGCCGGCCGGGGCCACTCCTTCAGCGAGGAGGAGCTGCAATTCCTCCAGCGGGTGGCGCGCGGACTGGAGACGCCACTGCGAGAGGCAGCCAGGGCGCTGAAGGCGGGCCAGAAGGTGCCACTGCTGGGCGTGCGCACGCTCGCGGACGGCAGCCCGCTGCTGCCCGGCACGCCCATGCACAAGGCGCAGCGCTGGGTGGACTACCAGTTCCGCCACCCGGAGAAGTACCACCGCTTCTCCTTCCAGCCGGACGCGGACTGGGGGCGCATGTACGAGTCCATTCTCAAGAACCGGCAGGCGGGCAACACCTTCGAGGACGCCATCCTCCTGGCGGGAAGATACGAGCGCAACGGGGCGATGATGATGCCGCCGCCGGGCAGCCGCGCCCAGGGCTTCATCCCCGACTCCGTGAAGGGCAACCCGGCTGAGCTGGTATGGGGCCAGCCCTACCCCTTCGTCGAGGCCAAGGCTCGCAAGGAGCTGTCCCTCTCCGGCAACCTCGAGGCCATGCTCAACTACGTAGAGAAGTACGGCGGTCACCTCGAGCTATGGGTCCGTTCCGCCAGGCATGCTGATGGACACACACGTCTCTCTGGCCCACTCATCGAACGCCTGAGAGCCTTGGAAGAACTCGGCAAGGCACACGTGAGGTACCATCCGTGAGGCGCCTCCTCCCATGCCCGTCAAATATCTGAAGACCAAGATAAGCCTGCCCCCAACGCTTCCTACAGGCGGAATCGTGAGGGAATGCCTCGACCTCATCCTTCTCAGGCACCGATGGTTCGAGCCCAGGCGCTACGGCTCTGCATCTCTCGACAAACCCATCGACCCGAGTCGCATTGATCTCGCACCACTCGTTGCACACTACGAAGAGCGCAACAGCCTGTGCGTCGCGGCCAGGACAGATCGAGACTTCATCTGGTTCTCTCCCATCCTGCGTGACTCCCCTCCCTATACGGGTTCCATCTCCTGGCTGACGTCCGTCGCATCCGCATCGAAAACCTCCTGGCGAGCAGCACATGCCCAGCAGGTGGCGGAGTTGATGCGTCTCGTCCAATCACCCCTGGCTCTGGCCGGCTTGGATAC
The DNA here is from genome assembly GCF_000733295.1 of Archangium violaceum Cb vi76. Taxonomy (GTDB): domain Bacteria; phylum Myxococcota; class Myxococcia; order Myxococcales; family Myxococcaceae; genus Archangium; species Archangium violaceum. The sequence goes on from NZ_JPMI01000038.1 coordinate 45,810, forward strand.
GGACCTTCACGGCAAGCAACGGCGGCTCGTCCACAAGAGCATTCCCCAGGAAACAGGAAAGGATTTCACCTATTCGGAGGAAGAGTTCACCGTTCGAGACTACAGCGAGGGGCTCCCGGGTCTCTTCTGGCGCAACTTCTACGGCCCGGCTTTCCTCCGCATGTTCGGCGAGCGCCTTGGTGCTCTGCCCGCAGAGAGCCGCCAGAACCTCGGGGAGAACCTTGTCCTCGTCCAGCCCTACGAGTTGCCTACGGCGGCGGGCACTGAATCCGGAATGGCGCGCGAGCGCGAGCTCATCTCCCTGCTCGGCCCCGAGTGCTTCTACGACCACGAGCACCACACCCTCCCCGCCCGCCGCCCCGTCCTCGACGCACTCGGCCAGCCCCTTCACTGAGCCGAGTCCTGTCCGCCCCATGCCGGCTCATGGGGACTTCGTCTCTTCTCGCTTGAAGTATTCTTCAGCGCCGCGCACCCATGTCCGAGCAGCGGTTAGACGGCCCTTGCCCGTGCTGCCCCCATGAAAACGCCCCCGATTCTTCTTTCCGCCGTGCTGCTTCTGGTGGCACTGGCGGCGTGCCGGAGTCACCCGAGCGCCCGCATGGGCTTCGCCCTGGAGTCACCGGGCCCAGTGTCCCCCTTGTCCAGGCAGTCAGGGGCGGGCACGGGGGAGTGGGCACGCCCCGGGGCCGAGGTACTGGAGGGAACACGGGAGGTGCGTGTCCGAGCAGGGGAAGCAGCGCGCGGGCTGGAGCGCAAGGGGGCGTGGCTGGCTGTCGGGCTGCACGTGGAAGGCGAGCGGGTGCGGCTGCTCGGCGTGCACGCGCACGAAGGCAGTGGCGCCGAGGCACGGGAGGAGGATGCCGAGCGCTTCCGCGGCCTGGTGGAGTGGGCGCTGTACCGGTACGTCAGGGGACAACGGGGCGAGGTGGTGCTGACGCTGAGGCGGGGCGAGGGCATGTGGAAGGAGGAGGCGCAGTCCACCGGCCCGGTGCTCTCGGCCACCCTGCCCCAGGCACCCTATGAGGCCTTCCTGCGTCAGCAGCGCCAGGCGCCGTGGGACCCGGGCCCATGGGGAGAGACGCGCGACGAGCGCCGCACAGCGCTCCAGAGGCTGGAGCAGTGGCTGCTGCTGCAACCGGACGAGGCGCTGAAGAAGGCACCCTCTCCTCTGGAGAAGTACGTGACGCTGCTGGAGGAGGAGCGTCAGCGGGAGGTGCGCTGGCAGGCGGTACAGCGCAAGCTGGCCGAGTACGAGGAATGGGGGCGCAAGCTGCTGGCCACCTACGTGCCGCCACCGCGCAGGCTGGCTCCGGGCTACCTGCTGAGCGAGTCCCCCCTGCGCGAGCAGTCCCTGCGGGCGCTGGGGCGCGCCACGCTGGCCTGGGCCTACGCGAATACCGAGGACCCGGACTTCCTCGAGCGCACTCCCGACGAGGTGGCCCTCTACCTGTTGGCCCACCGCTCCGCCCTGGCCAGCGCGGTGCAACTGGGCCGCATGGCTCCGGTGCACCTGGACTACAACGCGGCCTTCGACCCGGAGGTGTACAAGCCCGACGAGCTGGTGCTGGAACTGCTGGTGGGCCTGACTCCCGTGGCGGGCGAGGTGGCCGACGCGAAGGCGGCCGTCACGGGCAGGAGCCTCACCGGACACCTGCTTACCCGCCCCGAGCGCCTGGTGTGTGCGCTGGGAGTGCTGGTGCCCTTCGTGGCCGCCACCGTGCTGATGCGAGGCGGAAGCGAAGGCGCCGAGCACCTGGCGCTGCTCACCGGCCGGAGCCTGGACGAGGTGCGGGTGCTCTCGCGCGTGGCCTCTCACCTGTCACCTGGAGACGCCAAGGAGATTGAGCGCCTGATGGCGGCGGCCGGCCGGGGCCACTCCTTCAGCGAGGAGGAGCTGCAATTCCTCCAGCAGGTGGCGCGAGGATGGAGACGCCACTGCGCGAGGCGGCCGGGGCGCTGAGGGCAGGCCAGAGGGTACCGCTGTTGGGCGTGCGCACACTCGCGGATGGCAGCCGGCTGCTGCCCGGCACGCCAATGCACAAGGCGCAGCGCTGGGTGGACTACCAGTTCCGCCACCCGGAGAAGTACCCCCGCTTCTCCTTCCAGCCGGACGCGGACTGGGGGCGCCTGTACGAGTCCATCCTCAAGAACCTGCAGGCGGGCAACACCTTCGAGGACGCCATGCTCCAGACGGGAAGATACGAGCGCAACGGGGCGATGATGATGCCGCCGCCGGGCAGCCGCGCCCAGGGCTTCATCCCCGACTCCGTGAAGGGCAACCCGGCGGAACTGGTATGGGGCCAGCCCTACCCCTTCGTCGAGGCCAAGGCTCGCAAGGAGCTGTCCCTCTCCGGCAACCTCGAGGCCATGCTCAACTACGTAGAGAAGTACGGCGGTCACCTCGAGCTATGGGTCCGCTCCGCCAAACATCCCGACGGAGCAACACACATGACCAAGCCTCTGCTGAACGCATTGAGCAACCTGAAAGAACAAGGCAAGGCACTCATCCATCACTACCCATGATGCACAAACGATATGCCCATCAGATACCTTGAAACTCGCATCAGACTCCCTCCCGGACGGCCACCTTGCCCAGTGGTAGGCGAATTTCTCGATCTGATTCTTCGGCGGTTCCGTTGGTTCGAACCCAGGCGTTATGGCTCCGCGGCCTTGCGCGAATCCATCGACCCAGACCGCATCGATCTGAAGGCACTGGTCGCCCATTATGAAGAGCATGGAACCTTGTACGTAGCGGCTCGCACAGATCGAGACTTTGTCTCGATCTACCCCACCACGACCGGTGCTCCGCCCTACTCTGGCTCCATCACTTGGATGACCAGTGCGAAGCCGGCATTGAAAGCCTCATGGCGCGTAGCCCATGCAAGGCAGATTTCCGAAATGATGCGCCTGTTCCAATCCCCTCTTGCCCTGGCGGGACTGGAAACAGATATCCATGGCAAGCGGTGGCGGCTCGTGCACAAGAGCATTCCCACGGAAGAAGGAAAGGAGTTCACCTACTCGGAAGAGGAGCACACCGTGCGCGACTACAGTGAGGGACTTCCTGGCCTCGTCTGGCGCAATTTCTACGGCCCGCCCTTCGTGCGCATGTTCGGCGAGCGTCTCGGCGCTCTGCCCGCCGAATGCCGCCAGACGCTGGGAGATGACATCGTCCTCGTCCAGCCCTACGAACTGCCCACCGAGGCGGGCACCGAGTCGGGCATGGCGCGTGAGCGCGAGTTCATCTCCCTGCTCGGCCCCGAGTGCTTCTACGACCACGAGCACCACACCCTTCCCACCCGCCGCCCCGTCCTCGACGCCCTCGGCCAGCCTCTTCACTGAGCGGCTTCGCGCACGTTGCGCCTGAGGGCAAACGCCTCTGGCGCCCACCCTGAGCTCCGAGATACTCCACGCCATCGCGTCCGAGTGGCGCATGGAGAGACGCATTTGGACTACTCCGCCCTGCTGGCTGAACTCGCGGCTGAAGTCCGGCCGCTGCTGGGCCGGGGCCGCGTGGCGGACTACATCCCGCTGCTGGCCCGGGCAGACCCCTCGCGCTTCGGACTGGCCATGGCCGACCTGGAAGGCGGGCTGTGCGGCACCGGGGATGATCAGGAGAGCTTCTCCATCCAGAGCATCTCCAAGGTCTTCGCCCTGGCCCTCACCCTGCCACGTCTGGGCGAGCCCCTCTGGCGGCGCGTGGGCAAGGAGCCCTCGGGAAACCCCTTCAACTCGCTGGTCCAGCTCGAGTACGAACGTGGCCTGCCGCGCAACCCCTTCATCAACGCCGGGGCCCTGGTCGTCACCGACGCCCTGCTGTCGCTCACCGGCGACGCCTGCGGCACGGTGCTCGCCTTCCTCCAGGCCCAGGCCGGCCCCGGGCAGGTGGCCGTCGACGAGGACATCGCCGAATCGGAGTGGCAGCACCGGGACCGCAACGCCGCCCTGGCCCACTTCATGAAGTCGTTCGGCAACCTCCACAACCCCGTCGACGAGGTGCTGCGGCATTACTTCCGGCAGTGCGCCATCCGCATGAACTGCCGTCAACTGGCTCGCGCCGGGCTGTTCCTGGCCAATCAGGGTCTCTGTCCGGATGGCCAGCGCCTTCTCACCCGCAGTCAGGCCAAGCAGATCAACGCCATCATGCTCACCTGTGGCACCTACGACGCCGCTGGCGAGTTCGCCTACCGCGTGGGCCTCCCCTGCAAGAGCGGCGTGGGCGGCGGCATCCTCGCCATCATCCCCAACCGCATGGCGCTCGCCACCTGGAGCCCCGGCCTGGACGCCCAGGGAAACTCCCTGGCCGGGCTCGCCGTGCTGGATCACTTCACCACCCGCACGGGGCTCTCCATCTTCTAACTCCTGGCGGGACCCCCGGAAGTGGGTTCCCCATTCTTTCCAGGAAAGCTAGAGTTGATCCATGCCCCATCCGCTCGCGGTGACCGGAGACCCGATGCACTTGCGAGTTTCCGAGGAGATGGCACAGCGCTACCCCGATTTGCGGATCAGCTTCGTGACGCTCCAGGGGATGGACAACGTCGGTGAGAGCGAGGGGCTCGTCGCGGAGCTGCGCCAGGCCGAGGCGGACTTCCGCGCCCGGGTGCCGGATGAGGAGAAGCTGGGCGAGGATCCGCGCATCCGCGCCTGGCGCGAGGCGTACCAGAGCTTCAAGGTCAACCCGAAGAAGTTCAAGCCGAGCGCCGAGGCCCTGCTGCGCCGCGTGGTGAAGGGCTCCCCGATCCCGTGGATCAGCAAGGCCGTCAACGCCTACCTTTTGGCGGAGCTCTTCTACCTGCTGCCGGTCGGCGGTTACGACATGCGCGGCGTGCAGGGAGACATCGTCCTGCGGCTGTCCCCGGGCAACGAGCCGTTCAGGGCCATCGGCGCGACCGAGGAGGAGAAGACCGACGCGGGCGAGGTCGTCTACGCGGATGACGCCAAGGTGCTCACCCGCCGGTGGAACTTCCGCGACTGCGACCAGGCCAAGGTCGAGCCGTCCTCCCGTGACATCGCCCTCTTCGTGGAGGCGCCCTCGGCCCTGGTGCGGACCGAGGACCTGGTGGGACTCACCGGCCTCATCGGCAAGAAGCTCCAGCAGTACTGCGGGGGAACCCTCCGCACCGGGCTGCTCGAGCCCGAGAAGGACCTCCGCGTCGCCCTCCCCTTCCAGGCGTGACTGATGGGAGGGGCACGCCATGACGCGGAAGGAACCACCGAGCATCCCGAGCGGGTTGAACCTGCTTCTCGCCAGGGCGGATGACCGGCAACCCGTGCTGCCCGCGGGCCTGCCCGAGGAAATCGCCCAGGGGGCACCCCGGCCCGAAAAGATCCCAGGCCGGGCCGAGGTGCCCACGCTCGAGAAGCCGGATGCGAACCCGAACGACCTGCCCGCCCAGCGCTGGGGCGTGGTGGCACCGGAGGGCGAGGAGGGAGACGCCCTGCTGCGAGCCCTCGCGCCGCTGGTGGAGCAGCGGGAACGGCAACAGGGCGCACCCGTGCGGGTATACCGCGTGCCCGCGAACATGGACGCGAAGCAGGCGGTGGCCTGGCGCCGGGACGTGCACCAGGACGAGGCCGTGCCCCAGGAGGAGCGGCCCAGGTACCTGCTGCTGCTCGGGGACCTGCACCAGGTGTCCATGGAGTTTCAACAGGTACTGGCCCACGGAGCCTTCGCGGGGCGGCTGCACGTGGCCACACCCTCGGGGGAGCCGGACCTGGCGGGCTACCGGGCCTACGCGGAGAAGGTGCTGGCCAGCGAGGGACGGGCCGCTCCGGACGAGGCCGCCGAGGTGCTGCTGTACTGCGCGGATGATGGCACTCCCGCCACGGCCCAGGGCCGGTGGCTGCTGGTGGAACCCTGCGCGCGGCAGGTGGAGACGCGGTGGAAGAAGCGGCTCCCGGCGCTGCGCCTGCGGGAATGGAGCGAGGAGCGCGTGGCCCTCGATGAGCTGCTCCAGGTGGGCGGCGCGGTGCGCTCGGGAGTGATGCTCTCGGTGAGCCATGGGATTGGGAAGCCGCGCCGGGGGTGGAACTCGCTGGAGCAGCAGCGCGCCCGGCAGGGAGCCCTGCGCCTGGCGAGCGGAGAGCTGCTCACCGCGGAGGAACTGCGGGACACGCCCTTCCTCCCCGAGGGCATGTGGTTCTGCCTGGCCTGCTTCGGAGCGGCCACGCCCCCGCGCAGCGCCTTCCAGGCGTGGCTGACGCTCCTGGCCCGGGAGGGTGGCCAGAAGGACCTCTCCCGCGAAGTTCTGGAGAGCCTGCCGAAGGAGGGCGAGCGTCCCTTCCTCGCCGCCCTCCCGCAGGCGGCCCTGGCCAACCCACGAGGCCCGCTGGCCATCATCGGCCACAGCGATCTGGCCTGGACGTATGGCTTCACCACCGTGGGAGCGGCCTCTCGCGGCCGGGCCTCGCGGATCGCCGGAGCGCTGGAGGTGCTGGCGAATGGCAGCCGGGCGGGTGTGGCGATGGACGCGCTGATGCGCGCGTACCGCGAGGTGAACGACGGCCTGATGACGGAGTACCAGGAGCGGCAGGATGCCCTGCTCGAGGTCAGGCCGGATCCCGTCGATCCGGTCGAACACGCGGCGCGCTGGATGGAGCGCAATGACTTGCGCGGCTACGTACTGCTGGGAGATCCAGCGGCACGGCTGTGTCTACGGGTCGGTGGCGGCTGACAGGGGAACGCGGCCGTAGGAGCGCTCGCAGGCTTCGTAGTGCTCGCGGGCCTCGCTTTCTGTCTCACCGATGTAGGTCATCCGGTCGTCCACGGAGAGGCAGTCCTTATTCGCCTTGCGCAGTAGTTGGCGAACTTTGTCAATGGACAGAGTCCAGAGTCTGGCGGTTCCGTCAACGGAGGCCGTCACCACTCGCCGCCCGTCGGGGTTAAAGACGGCGGATAATACCTCTTCCGCATGGCCGCGAAGCACCACCGGCTCGCCCTGTCCGTCCGCTCGCCACACCCGCACCGTCTTGTCCTCGGAGGTCGTCACTACCCGCTGCCCGTCGGGGCTGAAGGCGGCGGACGACATCTGTCCCGCATGGCCGCGAAGCACCACCGGCTCGCCCTGTCCGTCCGCTCGCCACACCCGCGCCGTCTTGTCC
>NZ_JPMI01000039.1 GCF_000733295.1 Archangium violaceum Cb vi76
GGCCACGGCCGCGAAGCCATGGGGAATCTCCGTGTTGGCACACTTGAGCGTTCCATCGTGCCGGTACACGGAGCGGCCGTTGACCACCTCCAGCTTGCCATCCTGGTCGATGTCCACCGCGAAGGACACGGGGCCGGTGAACAGCGCTCCGCCCATGCCGTCCGAGCCCACCCACTTGAGTGTGCCCGTGTTGCTGTAGACGCGGTTGCCGTCCAGGATCTCCACGGCGCCATCGCCATCCAGGTCCGCCAGCGAGAGGCCGCCCCACTCGCTGTAGTCATTGGCGTCCGGCTCCGTCCGGAACTTGAAGGCGCCATCGTTCTCGAAGCAGATGATGCCGCGGCCGCTCTCGGGGATGCCGCAGATCTCCACGGCGCCGTCACCGTCGATGTCACCGGCGGCGATGCTCGCGGCCGGCTTCACGCGGTAGGCGGAATCCTCCACGCTCCACAGCTCCGCCCCGGTGCTGCCGCTCACGGCGCGAAGCACGCCGTCGGCGTTGCCATCCCGGCCTTCCTTGTAGGCCTCGTTGTAGAAGTCACCGTCGAAGGTGCTGAAGACGATGTCCGGAGTGCCGTCCCGGTTCACGTCCACCACCACCGGCTGCATCATCACCTGCTTGTGCGCGGGGAGGACCGGGCTACCCGTCCACTCCCACTGCAGCTCCGGCTCGAAGTTGGCCGTGAACGGAGGCTTCACCTCGCACCGCTCCGCCAGCTTCCCTGAATCGCGAGCCTTGGACTGCTCCTTCGACGCTGACGTGTTGCAAGCTCCCCCCGTAGCCAGCACCACCAGCGCGACGAAGAGCCTCCCACGCCCCAGCCCCCGCCACTCCGAAGGAACCTGGGTGTTGCGTTTGAGTTTCATTCGGACTCTCTCCTCCGCTTTCGGGCATGACCCGGTTTCACTACCAACCAGACAAGCTCAACCAATGTAGCGGTTGCTATCGATTCCCGTTAAGCAGAAAAGACCGTGAAGGCAGATGTGTGCCTTCTGATTGCCAACGCCAAATGATGGCAATGACAGACTTGTTCCACCCAGGTGTAGCAACTGAGCCGTGCTGGCGCCGCAGGTGCGAGAACCCCGCAGATGGAACGACGTGACCCGACGCCGTCCCAATGCGAAGGGCCCGGAACCGACTGCCGGTCCCGGGCCCCACGCGACTTCACTCGAACTTCACCCGATAGGGACTACTTGCAGAGCGCGCTGCCCTCGGTGGTACCGGGCGGGCAACCCTCGCCGACGCAGAACTTCACGCCGCTGTCCACCACCGTGCGGCCAGACTGGTCGTGCGGCACGTAGACGCGGCAGCTGCTCTGGGCGGAGACGCCGGCGTCGTTCGTGACGACGTAGTGCAGGGTGTAGACGCGGCCATCACCCGTGCCCTCGCGCTCGGAGCGCAGCTGCACGGACGTGGGGCTCACGATGACCATGTCATCGCAGGTGCGGCCGTCACCGTTGCCGTTGGCGTCCTCCACCTCGTCCGAGGTGACACGGAGGATGCGGCCGTACTTCTCCAGGGGCAGGGGCTTGCCGCAGGAATCCGTCGCGGGCGCCGCGCACTCGGAGAGGAGCAGGGGCAGGTACTCGTACTTGTGGTTGGGAGACCAGAGCTCCGTGCCCCGCTCGGCGCCCGGGGTGGGCGGCGTGGAGGGGCTGCCGCCGCTCACCTGGACGGAGAAGCTGCACGAGGACGTGTTGCCGAAGCCATCCGTGGCCGAGCAGCTCACCGTGGTGTTGCCCGCCGGGAACTCGGAGCCCGAGGGATGCGAGCAGTTGACGGACACCGGGCCGCAGTTGTCCGTGGCCGAGACCGAGAAGGTGGCCGTGGAGCCACCCGCGCTGCACGCGTTCACGACCACCGGGGCGGTCGGGCAGCTGAGCACTGGAGGCGTGGTGTCGCCGGTCACCGTGACGGAGAAGCCGCAGGAGGCCGTGTTGCCGGAGGCGTCCGTGGCGCCGCAGGTGACGGGCGTCTCGCCCACCGGGAAGGTGGAGCCCGAGGCGTGCGAGCAGGAGACGGCGGCCGGGCCGCAGTTGTCGGTGGCCGAGGCCGCGAAGGTGGCCGGGGCGCCCGCGGGCGAGCACGTCTCGAGCACCTGCGAGGCCGGGCAGCTGACGGCCGGCTTCGTGTTGTCCACCACGGTGACGTTGCCCACGCACTGGGCGCTCGCCTCACCATCCGAGGCCGTCAGCGTGACGGGGTGCGTGCCCAGGGGCAGCGACGTGTAGGGCACCTCGCTGATGGACAGCGGCGACGGCCCGTTGTCCGGGTCGTAGCTGCCGTTGTTCACGCTCGCGCTGCCCGTGCAGTACACGTCGGCGTTCACCGTCACGTCACGGCACAGCGCCACCGGCGGCTGGTTGGCCGGGGTCATGTCGCC
>NZ_JPMI01000040.1 GCF_000733295.1 Archangium violaceum Cb vi76
GGCCACGGCCGCGAAGCCATGGGGAATCTCCGTGTTGGCACACTTGAGCGTTCCATCGTGCCGGTACACGGAGCGCCCGTTGACCACCTCCTGCTTGCCGTCCTGGTCGATGTCCACCGCGAAGGACACGGGGCCCGTGAACAGCGCTCCGCCCATGCCATCCGAGCCCACCCACTTGAGCGTGCCCGTGTTGCTGTAGACGCGGTTGCCGTCCAGGATCTCCACGGCGCCGTCGCCATCCAGGTCCGCCAGCGAGAGGCCGCCCCACTCGTTGTAGTCGTTGGCGTCCTGAGACGAGCGGAACTTGAAGGCGCCATCATTCTCGAAGCAGATGATGCCGCGGCCGCTCTCGGGGATGCCGCAGATCTCCACGGCGCCGTCACCGTCGATGTCACCGGCGGCGATGCTCGCGGCCGGCTTCACGCGGTAGGCGGAATCCTCCACGCTCCACAGCTCCGCCCCGGTGCTGCCGCTCACCGCGCGGAGCACGCCGTTGGCGTTGCCGTCGTAACCGTTCTGGTAGGCGGTGTTGTAGAAGTCACCGTCGAAGGTGCTGAAGACGATGTCCGGAGTGCCGTCCCGGTTCACGTCCACCACCACCGGCTGCATCATCACCTGCTTGTGCGTGGGGAGGATCGGGCTGCCCGTCCACTCCCACTGCAGCTCCGGCTCGAAGTTGGCCGTGAACGGAGGCTTCACTTCACACCGCTCGGCCAGGTTCCCCGTGTCGCGAGCGGCGGGCCGCTCCTGCGAGTCCGTGGTGTCGCACGCGCTCCCCGTGGCCAGCGCCGCCAGCGCCGCGAAGAACCTCCCACGTCCCCGACCCTTCCACTGCGCGAGACCCTGCGTGCCGCGCTTGAGCTTCATGTGTGCCTCTCTCCTTCTGCGTTCGGGACTGGCCTGGTTCCCTGCTGCGCCCCAAGACAACTTGACCGTGTGGTGGCAACTGGATCCCAGTCCGAACCCTGAAAGAATCGCGAGTACTGACACACGCGGAATACCACATCACAAGAATCCATGTCTGCCAGAATTATTCAATCAAGACAGATAATCATCCCACAAAGAGTGCCCTGTCTGACAGAGACACAGAAAGACAGACATCCACCGACGTAATGCAGACACCCGGAAGAGGAGTCCCGTCCAAAAACAAAAAGCCCCAGGTTCCGGAGAACCCGAGGCCCTTGTCTGGGTGAAACGGAGGGATTCGAACCCGAGTCCCCCACTACCCTCACCCCGTCCCTCTCCCGGGGGGAGAGGGGTTGTTGTCGCGGTGGTTGTTGTCGCGGTGGGTGGGTTGGCGAGAACTACGCCGCCCTGGACGGCTCCGGAGACATGTAGTCCTCGATCGGCGGGCACGAGCACACCAGCTTGCGATCGCCCAACACGTTGTTCAGCCGTCCCACCGACGGCCAGAACTTGTGCTCGGCCACCCACGGCGCCGGGAAGGCCGCCTGCTCACGCGAGTACGGCCGGTTCCACTCCGGATCCGTCATCACCCGCGCCGTGTGCGGCGCGTTCTTCAGGACGTTGTTGTCCCTGGGCGCCTTGCCCTCCTCGATCTCGCGGATCTCCCCACGGATGGAGATCAGCGCGTCGCACAGGCGATCGATCTCCGCCTTGGACTCGCTCTCCGTCGGTTCGATCATCAGCGTGCCGGCCACCGGGAAGGACACCGTGGGCGCGTGGAAGCCGTAGTCCATCAACCGCTTGGCCACGTCCTCCACCTCGACACCCGCCGTCTTCTTCAGGTGCCGCAGGTCCACGATGCACTCGTGCGCCACCCGGCCCCGCTTGCCGCGGTAGAGCACCGGGTAGTGCTCCTGGAGCCGCTCGGCGATGTAGTTGGCGTTGAGGATGGCCAGCTTCGTGGCCTTCGTCAGCCCCTCGGCGCCCATCATCGCGATGTACATCCACGAGATGACCAGGATGCTCGCGCTGCCCCACGGCGCCGCGGACACCGCCCCGATGCCGTCATTGCCACCGGTGGAAATGACCGAGTGCCGCGGCAGGAACTTCACCAGGTGACTCGCCACGCAGATGGGACCCATGCCCGGGCCACCACCGCCGTGCGGGATGCAGAACGTCTTGTGCAGGTTGATGTGGCACACGTCCGCGCCAATCGCCGCCGGAGACGTCAGCCCCACCTGCGCGTTCAGGTTGGCGCCGTCCATGTACACCTGCCCGCCGCGCTCGTGCACGATGGCGCAGATGTCCTTGATCTCCTCCTCGAACACGCCGTGCGTGGACGGGTAGGTCACCATCAGGGCGGCCAGCTTCTCCTTGTGCGCATCCGCCTTGGCGCGCAGGTCTCCCAGGTCGATGTTGCCGTTCTCGTCGCACTTGACGACGACCACCTGGTAGCCCGCCATCACCGCGGTGGCCGGGTTGGTGCCGTGCGCGGAGGACGGAATCAGGCACACGTTGCGGTGCCCCTGGCCCCGGTTCTGGTGGTACGCGCGGATGACCAGCAGGCCCGCGTACTCGCCCTGGCTGCCCGCGTTGGGCTGCAGCGACACGCCCGCGAACCCGGTGATGCTCGCCAGCATCTGCTCCAGCTGCTCGAAGAGCACCTTGTAGCCCGAGGCCTGCGAGCTCGGCGCGAACGGGTGCATCTTGCCGAACTGCGGCCACGTCACCGGAATCATCTCCGCGGTGGCGTTGAGCTTCATCGTGCACGACCCGAGCGGAATCATCGAGTGCGTGAGCGACAAGTCCCTCGACTCGAGGCGGCGGATGTACCGCAGCATCTCCGTCTCGGAGTGGTAGCTGTTGAAGACCTGGTGCGTGAGGAACGGGCTGGTGCGGCGCAGGCCCTCGGGAAGGGTGCTCTGCAGCTCCTTGCCCAGCTCCTCGAGCGTGAAGCCCAGCGGCTTGCCACCGGCGAACACGGAGAGGATGGCCTCCACGTCGGAAGGACGGGTGGCCTCGTCGAGGCTGAGCCCGATGGCCCGCTCGTCGATGCGGCGGAAGTTCATCCCCTTGGACTCGGCGGCCGAGAGGATGCCGCGGATGTGCGGCGGCGCCGTCTCCACCCGGAGGGTGTCGAAGACGTTCTCGTAGTTGGCGCCGTAGCCCAGCTTGCGCAGGCCGCGCGCCAGCAGCACCGTCAGCCCGTGCACGCGCTCGGCGATGGCCTTCAGGCCGCGGGGCCCGTGGTACACCGCGTACATGCTCGCCATGATGGCCAGCAGCACCTGCGCGGTGCAGATGTTGCTCGTGGCCTTCTCGCGGCGGATGTGCTGCTCGCGCGTCTGCAGCGCCATGCGCAGGGCGCGCCGGCCCTGGGCGTCCTCGGACACGCCGATGATGCGGCCCGGCATGACGCGCGTGTAGGCGTTCTTCGTGGCGAAGAAGGCCGCGTGCGGACCGCCGTACCCCATGGGCACGCCGAAGCGCTGGGCGCTGCCCACCGCCACGTCCGCGCCGAACTCGCCCGGCGGCGTCAGCATCGTCAGCGCCAGCAGATCCGTGGCGACGATGAAGAGGCCGTTGGCCGCGTGCACCTTCTCGCCGAAGGCGCGGTAGTCGTGCACCACGCCATCGGTGGCCGGGTACTGCACCAGCGCGCCGAAGTACTTCTTCGCGCCCAGGTCCACCGTGCGGTGGTCACCCACCACCACCTCCACACCCAGCGGCTGGGCGCGGGTGCGCACCACGTCGATCGTCTGCGGGTGGCAGGCCTCGGAGACGAAGAAGGTGCCCCCGTTGTCGTCACCCTTGGTGTGCAGCGCCAGGGCCATGGCCTCGGCGGCCGCGGTGCCCTCGTCGAGCAGCGAGGCGTTGGCCACCTGCAGGCCGGTGAGGTCCATCACCATCGTCTGGAAGTTGAGCAGCGCCTCCAGCCGGCCCTGGGCGATCTCCGCCTGGTAGGGCGTGTACTGGGTGTACCAGCCCGGGTTCTGGAGGATGTTGCGGAGGATGACGTGCGGGGTCTGGGTGTCGTAGTAGCCCATCCCGATGAAGGACCGGAGCAGCTGGTTCTTCGAGGCGATGGCCTCCAGCACCGCGAGCGCATCGTGCTCCGAGTGGGCCACCGCCATCTTCAGCGGCTCCTTCGAGCGGATGGCAGCGGGGACCGTCTGGTCGATGAGCTCGTCGAGCGAGCCCACTCCCACGGCCTTCAGCATCCCGTGCAGTTCCTTCTCGTCCGGCCCGATGTGCCGGTCGGAGAACGATTCCTGGTATTTCCAATTCAAGGACATGGTTTGAGCACTCGCAGTGCGGGTGTAACGAAAGGCCGTGAGTAACAACCAGGCCGCGCGCGTTCAGCCCGGAGGGCGCGTCACTCCGAGCCTTCTTCCTTCAGATACTCCTCGTACTGGGATGCGGACAGGAGCCCGTCCAGCTCCTTGCTGTTCGAGAGCTCGAGCTCGATGAGCCACCCGTCTCCATAGGGTTCTTCGTTGACCAGTTCGGGGCTGCTGTCCATCTCCTCGTTCACCTTCGTCACCTTGCCGCTGAGCGGAGCGAAGGCCTCGGACACGGCCTTGACGGACTCGATGGAGCCGAACGGATCGGAGGCCTCGAAGGTGTCCCCCACCTTGGGAAGCTCCACGTACACCACGTCCCCCAGTTGCATCTGGGCGTGGTCGGTGATGCCCACCACCGCGGTGTTGCCATTCACGCGAACCCACTCGTGGTCCTTCGTGTACTTGAGATCGCTGGGATAGTTCGCCATGTCCGTCTTCCTCGCTTCAGGTGCTTCGGATGGGACTGCGTCAGGACTTCTTCCAGAAGGGGGTCTTCACGACGACGGCGGGCACCGCGCGGCCACGGATCTCCACCTCGAAGGTCGAGCCCTCGGCCGCCAGCTCGGCGGGCACGTAGCCGATACCGATGGACTTCTTCAAGGAGGGACCCATGGTGCCGCTCGTCACCTCGCCCACCCGCTGACCGTCCTTGAGGATGGGGTAGCCGTGGCGGGGGATGCCGGCGCCGGTCAGCTCGAAGCCCACCAGCTTGCGCTTCACGCCCTCGGCCTTCTGCTTCGCCAGCGCTTCACGGCCGATGAAACCGCCCGCCTTGTCCAGCTTGCAGATCCACCCCAGCCCCGCCTCCAGGGCCGTGTGGGTGTCGTCGATGTCGTTGCCGTAGAGCGCGTACTTCATCTCCGTGCGCAGGCTGTCGCGGGCGCCGAGGCCGCAGGGCTTCACGCCGTCCTGCTGGCCTTCCTTGAGGAGCGCCTCCCACAGCTTCTCCGCGTCGCCGGGCGCGCAGTACAGCTCGAAGCCGTCCTCCCCGGTGTAGCCCGTGCGCGAGATGATGCACTGCACTCCAGCCACCGGGCCCTCGGTGAAGCGGTAGGTGCCCACATTGGAAAGGTCCGCCGGGGTCATCCGCTTCACCAGCGCCACGGCCTTGGGGCCCTGCACGGCGATCTGCGCGTAGTCGTCGCTGCGATCCACCGGCTTCACGCCCTCGGCGCGGGCCTGCATCCAGGCGAAGTCCTTGTCCTTGTTGGACGCGTTGACGACGACGAGGATCCGCTCGGGCGAGAAGCGGTAGGCCACCACGTCATCCACGAAGCCACCCTGCTCATTGAGCAGCCCGGCGTAGACGGCCTGGCCGTCCGCGCACTTGGAGAGATCATTGGTGATGAGCTTGTTGGCCGTCTCGAGGGCCCCGGGGCCGGAGAACTCGATCTCCCCCATGTGCGAGACGTCGAAGAGGCCCACGGCGGTGCGCACCGCCTCGTGCTCGCCAATGACGGAGGTGTACTGCACCGGCATGTCCCAACCGGCGAAATCCACCATCCTGCCGCCCAACCTGCGGTGGGCCTCGTTGAGGGGCGTACGCCGGGCCATGCTCTTCTCTCCTGAGGGGGGTGAAAAAACGGCGCGGACTATAGCCGCGCACTTCCTTCAATCAAGGCTCTCGGGAACCCCACTGAAGCGTTCTAGACTGCTCGCGTCATGAAGATTCGTAATCGTTTGAATCCATCCAACCCCTGTTTCTCCTTCGAGTTCTTCCCGCCGAAGACGGACGAGGGCACCGCCAACCTGCTGAAGACGCTGGAGGAGCTGGCGCCCCTGGAGCCGGGTTTCGTCTCCGTCACCTACGGCGCGGGAGGCAGCACCCGGGACAGGACGGTGGAGCTCGTCACCCGCATCAAGCGCGAGACGGGCATCGAGGCCATGGCCCACATCACCTGCGTGGGCCACACGCCCGGAGAGCTGCGCGACGTGCTGCAGCGGCTGAAGGACGCGAAGGTGGAGAACGTGCTGGTGCTCCGGGGGGATCCACCCCAGGGACAGACGGCCTTCGAGCCCGTGCCCGGGGGTTTCCGTCATGCCACCGAGTTGGTGCGCTTCATCCGGGACGAGGATTTCAATTTCTGCCTGGGCGGAGCGTGCTATCCGGAGGGCCACGTGGAGACGGCCTCGCGCGACGACGACCTGCGTCATCTGAAGGAGAAGGTGGACGCGGGCCTGGACTTCGTCATCACCCAGCTCTTCTTCGACAACGCCTTCTACTTCGACTTCGTGGAGCGGGCGCGCCGCATCGGCATCAACGTCCCCATCGTCCCGGGAATCATGCCCATCACCAACTACGAGCAGGTGCAGCGCTTCACGCGCATGTGCGGGGCCACCGTGCCCATGCGCCTGGGGCTCCAGCTCGAGCGCGTGAAGGATCAACCCGAGGCGCTGGTGCAGCTGGGGGTGGCGCACGCCACGGTGCAGTGCATGGAGCTGCTGTCGCGCGGCGTCCCCGGCATCCACTTCTACACGCTCAACAAGTCACCGGCGACGCGGATGATCGTGAGCGCCCTGAGGGCCCGGACATGAGTGGACCTGGATTGAACGTGCCGCGGAGCGATCCGCGGTGGCCGGCGCTGCGGAAGTTGCGCCCGCCGGCGTTCATGCTGATGAACGTGGGCTTCATCAGCATCGCCTATGCGCTGGTGATGGTGGCCGTGATGCAGGGCTGGCTGCCCGTACCAACGGATTTTGCCACCTCGCTGCGGGGGCAGTCCGCGTGGGAGGCTCCCGTCAAGGTGCTCGTGGCCCTCGTGACCGGGGCGATGACCATCGTGGGGGCGTGGAACGCCTTCGGCCTGCGCAGATGGGGCCTGGTGGTGGTGGGCGCGGTCACCGCCATCACCCCCGTCACCCCCGTGTGCTTCGTGGGCTTCCCCTTCGCCCTGTGGGCGCTGTGGGTCCTCAGCATGCCCGAGGTGCGCCAGCACTTCACCTGAAGTGCACAAGCGCTCCTCGCGACCCCCACCACGGCGGACTTTCACTCCCCGGCTGGCGGCCCTATTCTTCGCCCGCAGCCGCACAGCCCACCGGGAGCCATCCGTGCAGCATCACACCGCGGACATCAATGGGGTCAACCTGCACTACGTGACGCACGGTGCGGGAGAGCCAATCCTCTTCATCCATGGGTTCCCCGAGTACTGGGGG
>NZ_JPMI01000041.1 GCF_000733295.1 Archangium violaceum Cb vi76
TGGAAGAAGCAGCTCAACGAGCGTGGGAAGGATCACTTCGTGGTCGCCCTGGACCTGCGTGGCTACAACCTCAGCTCCAAGCCGAAGGAGGTCGAGGCGTACCACATCAAGCACCTCGTCGAGGACATCCGCGGGCTCATCCTTCACCTCGGGCTGAAGAAGATCTCCATCGTCTGTCAGGACTGGGGCGCGCTGCTGGGCTGGAGCTTCCTGCTGCGCCACCCGGAGCTGGTGCACCGGTTCATCACCCTCAACATCACCCACCCCGCCCTCTTCGACCGCGAGCTGCGCGAGAACCCCCGCCAGCAGCTGGCGGCCCAGTACATGCTCGTCTTCCGCTCGCCGCAGGCGGAGCCGCAGATCATGGGCGACGACTTCGCCTGGCCCAAGCAGGCCGTCTTCAATGACGCCCGGGCCCACGGCGCCATCCTGTCGGAGGAGGACACCTCCGAGTGGATCGCCGCCTGGAGGCAGCCGGGCACCATCACCTGCATGCTCAACTACTACCGGGCGGCGAAGATGGGTCCGCCCGACGGCGAGGGCCACCCGGGTGGCAGCAACCTCCTGGAGGGGCTCAAGCCGGAGCAGTACGTGGTGCAGACGCCCGTGCTCCTCATCCACGGCGAGCAGGACACCTACCTGCTGCCGGATGGGCAGCGCGGCCTGAAGGATCTCGTGCCCAACCTGACCATCCACCGCATCCCGGATGGGACGCACTGGATCGCCCTGGAGAAGCCGCGCGAGGTCAGTCAGCTCGTGCGCGACTTCGTGCGTTCGTGATAGTCCCGCCGCGATGAGGAGTCGTCGGTCGTGTTGACGAGGGAGGACCGCCGCGATCTCGGCTGGCTCGGCCTGTGGGTGGCCGTGTACGGCCTCGCGTTCGCGCCGGTACTCCACGCCGTCTATGGGCATGGGGGCGCATTCCGGGGCGCTCCTCCAGACGCTGAAGCACTCGAGTTCCCCGCCCCGCACGACGAGAGCCGGCCGCACTCGCACGGCCCCACGGGCGAGCACGGGGAGCACCCCGACAAGTCCGCCGGTCACACGCACGGGAGCGGCAGTGTCGAGCACCTCCAGGCGGTGGCGCTGCCCTCGCTCGCCCTGCCCCCGTTGCTGGTGTTCTGGGTCCACGTTGGCACCCGGCACCTGGGAGAGGAGCGCGCCCAACCGGGTGAGCCGCTCCGCCCGACCGCGATGCCACAGGCCCCGTAGGAAACACCGACGTTCCACGCCGGTTCGTTTCCTTCGTTCCCCCCTTCCTCGCATCGAGGTCGTTCTCCCATGCTGTCTTCTCACGTGGCCCCTCTGGCCGCGATCGCCGCAGTTGTGTCCGCTGTTCCCGCTTCCGCCCAGGAGCCCGCTCCCTCCGACGCTCCCGTGCTCGCCACCCCGGCCGAGCCGCCCTCTCCGGAAGCATCATTGAATCCCCAGCCTCCGAGTCCCCCGCCTTCCGAGCCCACGCCGGAGGGCTTCACGCTCCGGCCTCCGGAGGAGTCCTCGCGCATGCGGACGACGGTGACGGCGCGCCGGCCCTTCACGGCGGCCTCGTCCTCCACGGTGCGGGACCAGGACTTCCTGCTGCGCCCCCACCCGCGTCCGGCGGACATCCTCCAGGTGGTGCCCGGCTTCTACGTCGTGCAGCACGCGGGCGGCGGCAAGGCCAACCAGTACTTCCTGCGTGGTTTCGACGCGGACCACGGCACGGACGTGGCCCTCTCCGTGGACGGCATTCCCGTCAACATGGTGAGCCACGGCCACGGCCAGGGCTACGCGGACCTCAACTGGGTCATCCCCGAGCTCATCGAGCGCGTGGAGGTGCGCAAGGGCCCCTACTTCGCGCAGGACGGGGACTTCGCCACTGCGGGCGCGGTGAACCTGGTGACCCGCCGCGACTTCGAGACGAGCCAGCTCACCCTGAGCGGTGGCTCGTTCGACACCTGGCGAGGGCTGTTCGTCGCCGCCCCGAAGGGGGAGGGGTGGAACTCCGTGGTGGCCGGACAGGTGTATGGCACCAACGGCCCCTTCCTCAATCCCGAGCGGCTCCAGCGCTACAGCCTCTACACCCAGGTGTCGCGCCAGGTCTCCCCCAACTCCACGGTGGCGCTGGGGCTCACCTCCTACGGAAGCGGCTGGAACGCGAGCGGCCAGATTCCCCTGCGCGAGGTGAACGCCGGCAGGCTGGACCGCTTCGCCACGCTGAACGGCGCCGAGGGCGGCAACTCGCAGCGGCACAGCGCCCAGGCCACCTGGCGCACCCTCACCGAGGACGGCGAGGTGAACGTCATGGCGTACGCCGTGCAGTACCGGCTCAACCTCTACTCCGACTTCACCTTCTTCAGCCGCGACCCGGTGAACGGGGACATGATCGAGCAGGACGACCGGCGCACGATGCTCGGCTTCAACGCCTCGTACCGCTTCCGGCGCCAGTGGGGCGGCATCGGCTTCGACACCACGCTCGGTACGCAGCTGCGCAGCGACACCATCGAGAACGGACTGAGCTACGACAAGGAGCGCGAGCGGCTCGAGAGCGTGGTGGACGCCAGCATCCGCGAGGGCAGCCTCGGGCTGTACGCCCAGGAGGACATCACCTTCACGCCCTGGCTGCGCGCGGTGCTCGGCCTGCGCGCGGACTCCTTCGGCTTCGACGTGGACGACCGCCTCGAGGACCTGGCCACGCCCGATACGAAGAGCTCGGGAGTGGCGCAGGCCACCCGTGTCTCGCCCAAGGCGAGCCTCGTCCTCACCCCGCTCCCCGGCACCGACGTGTACGTGAACTACGGCCACGGCTTCCACTCCAACGACGCGCGCGGCGTGGTGCGCGAGCCGGAGCCGGTGACACCGCTGACGCTCGCGCGGGGGTATGAGCTCGGCGCGCGCACGCGGCTCTTCGAGCGGCTGGATCTGGCGGGCTCGGTGTTCCGGCTCGACCTGGACAGCGAGCTCGTCTGGGTGGGGGACGAGGGCTCCACCGAGGCGCGCGGCGCCACCCGGCGAGAGGGTCTGGAGGCCGAGGCGCGGCTCAAGCTCCTCCCGTGGCTCTTCGCGGACGCGGACCTCACCCTGACGCGCGCCACCTACGTGCAGAACGCCGGCAACGGGGACGCGGTGGCGCTGGCGCCCACGCTCATCCTCTCCGGTGGCGTGTCCGCGCGGCACCCGGCCGGGCTCTACGGACGGCTCGGCGTGCTGCACCTGGGCGACCGCCCGGCCACCGAGGACCGCTTCCTCACCGCCGAGGGCTTCACCCGCGTGGACGCGACGCTGGGCTTCCGGGGCTCCTTCTACGAGGTGAACCTGAGCGTGCAGAACCTGCTCAACACGGCCTGGCGCGAGGCCCAGTTCGCCAACGTCTCGCGGCTGCCCTCCGAGACGGGCCCGGAGAGCTGCCCCGTGGGCACCCGGCCCTCGGGCGACGCGGATGCCTTCGAGGGCTGCGAGGATCTCCACTTCACCCCCGGCGCCCCCTTCAACGCCCAGGCGAGTGTGAGCTTCTTCTTCTGAGCCCGGTCGCCATGAGACCGGAGAGGTGGGGCTGGACGAGCTGATGGCAGATGTGGTGTACCGGGGAGCCTGCGTTGAACGGTGAGGGATGCCGCACGAAAACCACAGGACCCGCCTGGGGGGAACGGACCTGCCCCCGTTCCTCCACTCCCCGCTGGAGATGCGCGAGGCGTTCATCGCCGCCCATGAGGAACTGAGCGAGCTGGCCCGCGAAGCCCGGCGCTCGACGGTGCTCGTGGCGGCGGTGGACGAGCACGCGCGCGTGGTGGACGCGGTGGAGCTCGACTCCGGCCAGTCCCTGGTCATCGGCCGGCATACCGGCTGTGGGCTGCGGCTGGGGTGCGACTCCCTCTCGTTGCGACACCTGGTGGCACACGCGCGCCCGGCCACCCCCGGCACCCCGCCACTCCTCTGGCTCTGGGATCTGCACACCGGGCGGCCCTTCATGACCGAGGACGGCCGGTTCAACGCGGCGGTGAGGACCCAGGGACCGCTCTACGCCGCGGTGGGCCCGTACGCCCTCCTCTTCATCCCGCTCCAAGGGCCTGGCGAGGCGCCCTGGCCGGCGCGAGCCGAGGCAGCCTGGCATGCCCTGCCCGCGCGCCGGTTCCTGGACCAGCGCTCCGCCGGCACCGCTGCGCTTCCACGCCCCGGGCGGCGGCGGCTGGACGGCCGACTCCACCAGACGGATATCTCCTGTCTGGACGCGCTGCGGACGCTGAACGAGCCCGGGGAGCTGGAGTCCCCCTGGGCCGAGCTGCGGCTGGAGTGGGAGGGGCGGGTGGAGCGGCACGTCCTCTCGCGGGAGCGACTGGAGCAGGGCGTGCTGCTGGGGCGCTACGAACGCTGCGGCATCCATCTCTCGCAAGGGCTCGGCTCGCTCTCACGCGTGCACCTGCTCCTGGTCCGGCTGGGGGAGGAGGTGCTGGCCATCGACACCGCCAGCACCAACGGCACCTGGCGCGGCCACAGGGAAATCGAGACGACCCGGCTGCACGAGCAGGACTCGCTCATGTTGGGCAAGAGGCTTCGGCTGCACTGGCGGCGCCTGCGTCCGGCTGGCACGGAGCGCGACTGACTGCACGCGGTGAGCGTCTGGACGGCGCGTGCCGCGAGGCGGCTCACCAGAGATGGGGGGACAAGAGGCAGTCGACGAGCCGGGCCCTTCCCAGTGCAAGGTTACCGGTGTTCGGCACGAGGCCTGGCACGGGGATGAGGAGGGACTCGGGGGACAAGCGGGTGAAGCCCAAGGTGGACTCGATGAGAGTGGCGAGCTTCGCCTCGTGGGCCTGATACTCGGAAGGGAACGGGGCGAAGCGCCACCAGGAGCTTCCCCCAGCGCTCCTGTTCTCGTAGTGGGACGCGTAGAGGGCATATACCGGCGCGAGCTGACTCCGCAGAACCACGACGCTGTCATACCGGGGAGCTCCTTCCACGAATCCCGGTAGGGAAACCCGGACGATGTTGCAGGGCTCATGCATGGGCACGGTCGCGTCCCAGATATGGCACCCGGGGAAGGCCTCGACGACCTTTGCGGTGAAGCCCTTCCAGGTGGGCGACACCCGCTGGTTGGCGAGCAGCAGCCGGGTGAGCCGCTGGTATTCTTCTGATTTCTTGTACCGGGGGTCGTAGTCCTCGATGCCGGGGGGGTAGTAGCAGTGGACGAGACGCACGAGCGCGTCGGTGAAGGGGTCCAGCTTCATGTGTCAGGTGCCTTGTCGCTCCTCACGGGGCGGGTCTTCACAATCTTCCTACTGCCTCCGAGATAGCGGAAGATCGTCGATCTCAGGGGAATGTCTTCCGGGAGACGAGTACCCCTTTGAATCCAGAGACCCGGGCGCCTGGAATGGGCTTGGACACCTCGCTGCTCTGCATGAGGCGCTGCATGTGTTCCCTGAACTGCTTACAGGCCACGGCGGTCATCAGGCGCTGGCGCAGGACGATACGGGCGGCCCTGTCCGCCGCCTCGGCGGCCGCCACCTGGGCGTCTTCGTCCGTTACCCACCCGTTCAAGTTTCTTTCTGGCACACCCACCTCGATGTCGCAGGTGGCGGATTGAGGGAAGGAGGAGGAAATCTTGCTCAACAGGACGAGCACCTGGGCGGCCTTCCAACCACCTTCACCTGGAGGGGTGTAGGGGACGACATTCTCGAACTGGAAGGTGGAGGGCGGAATGTGACCGCCGACACACGCGAGCCAGGCCGAAGAGAGCAATGCCAGGAACACCACGAGCCCCCGTACAGGCAATGAGCGCCGCATGCGCATGAGACCTCCCTTTCCCTCTCAGGTTACGAGGGGGTCTGACCCGGCCGTCCGCAATGTGAGACACCTCACGAAGCTCCCGGTTGTGTGCGCCCGGTGAATGCTACGGGAACGACACCCCATCGAAGAGCTCGCTCCGGCCGCCGCCCTCCTGGCCCCACAGCTTGAGGGTGAAGGTGCCACGCGCGGCCTCCAGCGTCGCCTCCACCTCCACCACGACGAGGATCTTCATTCCGGGCGCAATGGCCTCCAGCGGCCACACGCCGAGCACCTTCACCTCCGCGCCCCTGGGCCCCAGCAGCAGTGCACCCGCGGGCGTCCAGGGCGCATGGCCGTTGTTGGTCAACTCCTGCTCCACGGCCAGCCGCACCACTTCGCGACCCCCCTCCAGGTACCCGGTGGCGGAGCGGTAGCTGCGAGCGTTGGTGCTGGTGAGCGTGTTGCCCGGGCGCGAAACGACGCTCATGGAGATCTCCTTGTCCACGATGCCACCCTTGCCCAGCAACCCCTGGGCGATGAGGCCCCGCAGCCCCACCTTCCCGCTGCACTCCGTCTCCAGGTGCGCCTTGTCCTCGCGGCACTGCCGCGCTTCCGCCCGCGCCTGCTGCTCGCCCTCACGCAACGAGGCGAGCGTGCGCGGCCGGCGCGTCACCTGCACCTCCAGGTCGGCGACCGAGGGGTGCACCACCAGAGAGAAGGTGGCGCTCTCGGGGACCGCGCCATCCTGGAAATACACCGTCACCGGCACCCGCTCCCCGTCCGCCAGGGGCCCGATGGGCACGAGCGCGAAGCCCGCCGCGTCCGCGACCATTCGGAAGCGCTCCCGTCCGGGCAACTCCAGGCGCGCGAGCCTCGTGTCGAAGAAGAAGGTGGTGGGCAGCCCCAGGTGGATGCACACCTCGGGCGGGCGTTGGGGCGCTTCCGCTGTCAGCTCGAGGTGGCGAGGGCCCGGCTCGCAGGCGGGCAGCGGCGGGCGCGCGCTGGCCTCCAGCGGGGGGGAGAGCAGTACGAGCCGGAGCAGCGCGGCGGAGGACAGCAGGAGCATGCGCGGAAACCTCCTCGCGGGGCGGATGAAACCGGGGAAGTGGGGCTCTACCACACTTCCTACCTGGTCGTGTCCGGTGCGCGCTCGACCCGCCACCGTCCCTCAGCGGGACGCCGCCTCCTTGAAACGATTCACCACCCGCACCACTGCGGTGGGGCCCACCAACATCTTCCCGGGTTCGCTGCCGGGCTGGAGCTCCATGCCCGCCCTGGCGTTCGGATCCAGCAACTCCAGGCACATGGGGTACGTCTCCCCGCCAGGCGTGCGCGCCTCGGTGAAGCGGCCGTACACCCGCCCCTCGTGCACATAGAGCCGCCCGGAGAGCCGGGTGTGGCCCGGCAGCGCGAACGTGCCTCCCCGGAGCATGTGGTCGGCCCCCGCCATCCAGTGGCCGACCACATAGACGGGGGTGTCCTCGTCCACGCGCACGGGCCTGCCCCGCACGTCGCTCCACTCCACGCTCGTCTTTTCCCCCATGCGCAGGCCCAGCGTGCCCGTCATGGTCTCCACGGCCCCGGCGGGGCAGGCCTGGGGAGGCGGGGCGGAGTGCGCGGGCGGCACCTGCTGCTGCGCGCCCAGGCATGCCTGGAGGGCGGCGCCAGTGAGGCCGAGGCACGCGCTGCGCACGGGGTGGGCCCAACCCTTGGGGCGCGCGGGGACCCGGGAGCCAGACGTCTGCGGGTGTTGCTTCACGGGGGCACTTTCCTTTCGGGGCGCCGCGGGCGGGGCGGCGGCCGCGGGGGTGGGGGCCTCGGGAAGAGGCGGGGCCACGGCGCGCGTAGACTCCGGCGGAGACTCCGGGGGCGCCACTTCCTGGCTGGAGGTGAGCCACCAGGCCCCCAGCACCAGGGCCAACGTGCCGCCCACCGCCGCCAACACCCGGGCCCGGCGCGCCCGGGGCCTCGGTGCGGCCGGTGGCGGCTTGTCCTCGTGCAGCGGCGCCTCCGGGTCCACGTCCTCGCGGGAGAGCAGCGCCTCCAGCGCCTCGCACAGCGCCACGGCGTCCGCGTGGCGCGCCCCGGGCTGCCTCTCCAGCAGCCGCAGGCACTCGGCCTCCACCGCCCGGGGCACGCGCGGGTTGACGAGGCGCGGGGGCAGGGGCGCGCGGTGCAGCACCGCCTCCACGTCCACCCCGCCCCCGTCGGTGAGGCCGAAGGGGTAACGGCGCGTGAGCAGCCGGTAGAAGACAACACCCAGCGCGTACAAATCGTCCCCCGGCCCGGGCCGGTAATGCGCCCCCGCCTCACCCCGGTGCGCCCGGGCATACACCCACGCCTCGGGGGCACGGTAGAGCGGCGCGCCCGGGGGAAACATGCGCCGCGTCAGGGTGGCCTCCCCCTCGCGGTAGCCGGCCCCGAAGTCCACCAGCACCGCCTGCCCGTCGGCCGTGCCCACCAGGATGTTGTCCTCCTTGATGTCCCGGTGCAGGACGCCCGCCTCGTGCGACACCGCCAGCGCACGCGCCACCTCCAGCACCCGCCGCACCACCTCGCCCACGGTGCGCCCAGGCCCCTCCCCCCACTGCTCCAGCGTGAGGCCCTGCACCAGCTTGAACTTCAGCCACACGAAGCGCGGCTTCTCCTCGGGCCAGTGGCCCGCGCCCAGCAGGCACGCGAGGTTGGGATGGTGCAGGCGCGCGCTCAGCACCAGCTCGCGCCCGGCACGCCGGGCCAGCTCATCTCCCTGATCCAGCGGCACCAGCTTGAGGGCGGCCACATACCCGTCGGGGCCGCGCACCCGGTACACCGCGCCGAAGCACCCCGCGCCCAGCACCCCCTCCACCACGTCCCCGCCAATGCGCGTGCCGGACGGCAGGGGGGGCATGTCCCTCGGGTGCGGCCAGTCCTCGGGGGGAGGCGGAGTGGAGTGCATGCGCGCACCCTACCTCCAAGGACGCCCACGTCGCAGGTGGAGTGCTCCGGACAGCCTCTCACTCGTAGTCGACTACGATTGAGGTACGACAAAAGCGCACACCACTCGTAGTCGACTACGAGTGGCATGGGGCAAACCACCCGTATTCGTCTCCCCGAAGACCTCCTGCGGCTCGTCGCGCGCAGGACCGTCCATCAGGACCGGGCCTTCTTCTTCTTCGGCGCGGGGGCGGGCGGGGCCAGGAGTGTGGACTCGTCCCGCCCCATGCGCGCCTGCAGCCAATTGACGAGGTTCGCGGCCCGGTCCTGGTCACCCTTCCACTCGGCCACGAGCTCGGCGCGAGAGCCTCCGCGCAAACGGAGCATGCAACGGTAGTACTCGGAGAAGCCTCCCTTGTTGGACCGGGTCTCCTTGTCGAGGATCACCTCCTGGATGGCATCCCACTCCAGTTCCCGCCGTTGGGTGCGGCCGTGCATGGGCGGCAGGGAGAGGCTCCGGGCCTGCTCGTCGAGCATCAGATCGTAGTCCCCCGTGCCAAGCCGCGACCGCCACCACATGGCGCCGCCCACGCCCGCGGCCACCGCGAAGGCCCCCGCCAGCACGATGGCGGTCAGGGGCGCATCCATCCCCATCACCATGCCCACGCTCATGGCGAGCAGGATGGCCGCCGGGAGCGAGCACTCGAATCCCACGCGCAGGGGGGTCCTGTCCGACAGACGCACATGGACGCGGCCATTCCGCTCGAAGGCCCGGACTCCCAGCCGGGACTTCCTCGAGGAATCCAGCATCAGGTACAGGCCCCAGAAGATGGCGAGATTGACGGGCGTGAAGCCCAGCAGCAGCAGGAGCGTGCGGCCCTGCACCCCTGGCACCACCACCGACTCCCAGGGCGCTCCCCGCCGGTAATACACCCGGACGGGTGAGCCCGCGCGGAACTCCGGCCCCGACCACGCCTTGAAGTCGGACTCGTTCTTCACGGTGTACCGGTAGTTGTCCCCCTGGTACGCCCGCCCATCGATTTCATAGGCGTAACTCAGCGTCTCCATCCCCTGGGTGGTGACCGTCCCCATCACGCTGGGGTAGGTCATCGAGTACAGCTCCCGCGAGAAGATGCGGAGCAGGCTCAGCTCGAAGAACGCCAGGCCGAAGATGAAGGGGCCCAGCATCAGGGTGAGGCAGCCCAGGTTGACGAGACGCATGGCGCCATCCTAGCGCGCCACCCTGTGGAAGCCTCTTCGCTACCCCGGAGGGCGGGCGAGCAGCTGCTCCACCATGGGCCGCAACCACTCCTCCTGCCCGCGCAGCGCCCTCCTCCAGCGTTCCGGGATGGCCTGGATGCCGTCCCGGAGCCCCGCGATACCGCCCGCCACCGCCGCCGTCGTGTCCGTGTCGTGCCCGAGCGCGATCGCCGCCTTCACCACGCGCTCGTAGGGCCCCACCGCGACGCAATCCCGGGCCGAGCGCAGGCAGTCCACCACGTACCCGCTCCCCCGCCCCGTATCGGGCGAGTCGGGCCGGACCGCCCCCTCCAGCTCCTCGCGCGGCGCCGTTCCCTCGGGGTACAGCGCGCGGAACGTGGCCACCGCGTCCGCCCACGCATTCGCGGAGCCCTCCAGCGTCCGCCGGGCCCAGAGGCAATAGAGCGCACAGCACGCCTGCGACCGCGGGTGCCCATGCGTCACCCGCGACTGAAGCATCGCATCCCGCGCCAGCGCCGCATCGTCACCTTGATGCCAGAGCGCCAGCGGCAACACGCGCATCAGCGAGCCGTTCCCGTTCTCCTGCTCGCCGCTCGGGCCCGCTTCCAACGCGGGGACTCCGGCACGCACGTTCGCCAGGGCCTCCCGCGTCTGGATGCCCACGTCGAACACCTCGTAGTCCACCGCCATGTAGCCCAGCTCGTACCAGTTCACGAGCCGCCGCCCCAGGTCCTCCACGTCCAGCGTTCCCCGGTACAGCAGAGAGGCCAGCAGGCACAGCGCGTGCGCGCCGTCGTCGGACCACGTCCCCGGAGGCACGCCCTCGTGCGCCCGCGAGAAGCCGGTGGGCGGCTCGAATTCGATCAGCGCCAGTTCGGGAATCCGGGCGGGCGGATGGAACTCGTAGGGGACGCCGAGTGCGTCCCCGATGAGCAGACCG
Source organism: Archangium violaceum Cb vi76 (assembly GCF_000733295.1). Taxonomy (GTDB): domain Bacteria; phylum Myxococcota; class Myxococcia; order Myxococcales; family Myxococcaceae; genus Archangium; species Archangium violaceum. The sequence continues at coordinate 10,820 of NZ_JPMI01000041.1, forward strand.
TAGAGACCTCCTTCGATTCGCGCCTGACGCGTCGGCATGATTCACGTCCCTCGCGTGGGAGCGGCATGGAGGGCCTCGTAGATGATGTGCTGCCCCGAGGCCAGATCGTGAAGGATGAGGACGACCTTGTCGGCCTCCAGGCGCGCGTCCATGTCGAGGATGATGTCGCCCCGCCCCTCGCTGAGGGCGGCGTGCATCCCGTCATAGCTCTCCTTCAACCGGCGCGTCTGGAGCTCGCCCCGCGCGTCCAGCCACGCATAGCTGGCCACGGTGTCCGGTCCTTCCCCATCGTGGGTGGACTCGTACTGGTAGACGAGGCCCCAGGTCGCGTGTCCCTGGAGCAGGAGCGGCTTGTAGAGCGACTGGTAGCGCGGCTGCGAGAGGTAGCCGTTCTCGCCCCAGACGTCGGGGCGCGGCGTGGACACCACCAGCTCGGGCGGCAGCGGACGGCTCCGCAGTTCCTGGAGGCGCCGCAGCACGAGAGGACTGGCCGTGGCGGGCTTCGTTTCCACTGTCGAGGCCATGCGCTTGACCACATACAAGAGCGCGGCACCGGCCAGCAGGGGCAGAATGGGAAGTGCCATCCAAGCGTCTCCGTGGCCGGTACGCGGGTGATTACAGCGTGGCCTTCGCCGCCTCGAGCGTGTTGCGCATCAGCATGGCGATGGTCATGGGCCCCACGCCGCCCGGCACCGGCGTGATGAACGAGGCCCGCTCCTTCGCCTTCTCGAACTCCACGTCGCCCTTGAGCTTCCCATCCGGCATCCGGTTCATGCCGACGTCGATCACCACCGCCCCGGGCTTGATCCACTCGCCCTTGATCAGCTCGGGCACGCCCACCGCGGCCACCAGGATGTCCGCGTTGGACACCTCGGCCGCCAGGTTGCTCTTGCGGTGACACACCGTCACCGTGGCGTCCGCCGCCAGGAGCATCAGCGCCATCGGCTTGCCCACGATGTTGCTGCGCCCCACCACCACCGCCCGCTTGCCGGACGGGTCACACCCCACCTCCTTCAGCAGCCGCATCACCCCGAACGGCGTGCACGGCCGCGGCGCCGGCTTGCCCACCGACAGCATGCCCGCGTTCATCGGGTGGAAGCCGTCCACGTCCTTCTCCGGCCTCACCGCCGAGATGATCCGCTCCGCGTCGATGTGCTTGGGCAGCGGCAGTTGCACCAGGACGCCGTGCACCGCTGGATCCTTGTTCAGCTTGTCCACCAGCGACAGCAGCTCGTCCTGGGTGATCTTGTCGTCCGGGTGCAGCTCCCAGGAATGGAAGCCCACCTCCTCCGCCGCCTTCTTCTTGCCGGTGACGTAGATCTTCGAGGCGGGATCCTCTCCCACCCGGACCACCGTCAGTCCCGGCACCAGGCCGTGCTCGGCCTTGAGCTTCTCCACTTCCGCCTTCACCTCCGCCCTCACCCGCGCCGCCACCGCTTTTCCGTCGATCAACTGGGCCATAGCGCGGCGGACTCTATGCGAAACTCCCCCCTGGCAAGGGAGTGAAGCGATCGTGGCACCTGGAAAAGTTCTCGGAGCGATGCTTGGACTGGCCCTGGGTCTGTTGATCGGCGGACCCCTGGCCATCGTCCTGCTCATGCTCGCCGGGCTCCTGGTCGGCCACCAGGTGGACGAGCTGAACCTCCTGCCCTCCGGTAAGGCGGAGGCACAGAAGAACGGCAAGCCCGTGGACACCCGCTCTCCCCAGGAACTCGCCGCCCAGGATCACTTCGCCCGCCACCTGTGTGCCCTCTTCATCGAGGTGGCCCGCGCCGATGGAGACGTGGTACGCGACGAGGTGCGCGTGGTGCGCGAGTACTTCGAGCAGCGGCTCAAGTATGGCCCCGAGGCACTCGGGCTCGTCCGCCGCTACCTCAAGGAGCACCTCGCCCGCCCACCGTCCCTCGAGCACGCCGCCGCCGCGTGCCGCGACGAGCTCCCCGCCTCCGAGCGCCTGCTGCTGCTGGACGCCCTCTACGGACTGGCACTCGTGGACGGCCACCTCCAGCGCGCCGAGCAGGACACGCTGCGCAAGGTGTCCCAGGGGCTCGGGCTGTCCGAGGAGGAGTTCCGCTCCGTCACCGCACGCCACTTCGGGGATGGACAGGTGCACTACGCCCGGCTCGGCCTCACCCCCGAGGCCAGTGACGCGGACGTGAAGCGCGCCTTCCGCCAGCTCGCCGCCACCCACCACCCGGATCGCGTCGCCAACCTCGGCAAGGGTGCCGTCGAACAGGCCTCCCGCCGCTTCCAGGAGATCCGCGAGGCCTACGAGGAGATCCTCCGGCTGCGCGGACGGTGAGCACCACCCAAGCTCCGGCCGTGCCATGGAGTGGATCTCAACGTGCCGCCTGGAGCGCCTGTTCGAGGTCCCCGAGGATGTCCTCCAACGCCTCCAGGCCGACGGAGTAGCGCAGCAGTCCATCCCCGATGCCCCGCTGGAGGCGGATCTCCCGCGGCATGGCCGCGTGCGACATCATGGCCGGGTAGGACAGGATGCTCTCCACCGCGCCCAGGCTGACCGCCACCAGGGGAAGCGTGACGTGCTCGAGCACCTTCCGCGCGCGCGCTCCCGAGCCGACATCGAAGGACACGATGGCCCCGTACCCCTGGGACTGCCGCTCGTGGATGGCACGCCCGGGATGTTCCGGAAGCCCGGGGTAGTACACCCGCGTCACCGAGTGCTGCCGCGTCAGCCACTCCGCCAACTGTCGCGCGCTGCGCTCGGCGCACTCCATGCGGGCCAGGAGCGTCTTCATTCCGCGCATCAGCAGCCAGGAGTCCTGCACCCCCAGCACACTGCCCAGGCCGTTCTGCAGGTGCTTGAGCTTGTGGCCCAGCCGCTCGTTGGACACCACCGCCAGCCCGGCCAGCACGTCGCTGTGCCCCCCGAGGAACTTGGTCGCGCTGTGCACCACGATGTCGATGCCCAGCTCGATGGGCCGCTGGAGGCACGGCGTCATGAAGGTGTTGTCCAGCATCGTCAACAGGCCGTGCTTCCGCGCCCACTCCGCCACCGCGGCGATGTCGGTGATCTTCAGCGTCGGATTGGACGGCGTCTCCAGGAACACCGCCCGCGTGTTCGGCCTGCGCGCGGCCTCGAGCCTGTCCAGGTCCGTTGCGTCGACGAAGGTCGTCTCGATGCCCATGCGGCCGAGGATCGTCGTCAGCAGCCGGTACGTGCCGCCGTACACGTCCTCGGAGCAGATGACGTGGTCCCCGTTGGACAGCAGCATGAAGGCGGTGGAGATCGCCGCCATCCCCGAGGAGAAGGCGAAGCCCCTCGCCCCACCCTCGAGCTGGGCGATGGTGTCCTCGAGCGCCTGACGGGTCGGGTTCCCCGAGCGCGTGTAGTCGTACTCCGGGGGATTCTCGAGCGAGGCGTGGTGGAAGGTGGACGCCTGGTAGATGGGAACACTGGAGGCACCGGTGCGCGCATCCGTCCCCGAGACGGTGCGGACGACCCGCGTGGCCAGCTTCCGGCCGGTGCCGGCGGTACAGGGACTCTCCTTGGGATGAATCATGACGCTCGAACCTCCTTCCGGGCCGCCTCGAAGGCCTGCCACAGGTCGGCGATGAGATCGTCCACGTGCTCGATGCCCACCGAATACCGGAGCAACCGCTCGTCCACGCCCACCCTTCGGCGCATCTCCTCCGGGATGTCCGCGTGCGTCTGCACCGTGGGGTACGTCATCAGGGACTCCACCCCTCCGAGGCTCTCCGCGAAGGCGATCAACTGGATGTGGCGCAGCACGGGCTCCACGAGGCGCGCGTCCTTCAACTTGAAGGAGAAGATGCCCGTGTTCCCCGAGGCCTGCCGCTTCTGCAGGGCATGGCCCGGGTGACTCTCCAGGCCCGGGTGGTAGACCTGCTCGACGAGCGGATGCGCCGCCAGCCAGTGGGCGATGCGCAACGCGTTCTCCTGATGGCGCTCCATCCGCAGCGCCAGCGTCTTCATCCCGCGCATGAGCAGCCAGCTGTCCTGCGGCCCCAGCACCGCCCCCATGGAGTTGTGCAGGAACGCCACCTGCTCGGACAGCGCCTTGACCCGCGTCACCACCAGGCCCGCCAGCACGTCGTTGTGCCCCCCCAGGTACTTGGAGGCACTGTGCACGACGATGTCCGCGCCCAGCTCGATGGGCCGTTGGAAGAACGGCGTCATCAGCGTGTTGTCCACGATGGAGAGCAGTTCGCGGGCCCGGGCCCAACGGCACACCCGCTCGATGTCGGTGATCTTCATCAGCGGGTTGGTGGGCGTCTCCAGCAGCACCGCCTTCGTCACACCGGGCCGGAACGCGGCCTCGAGCGCGTCCGGGTCATTCGTGTCCACGTAGGTCGCGGTGATTCCGTACCGGGAGAGCACCTTCTCCAGCAGCCGGTACGTGCCGCCGTACAGGTCCAGCGACACGAGCAGGTGCGCGCCCTGGCCGAACAGGGAGAAGACGAGCTGGAGCGCCGCCATGCCCGAGCTACAGGCGAAGCCAGCGTCTCCCGACTCGAGCCGGGCGATGGCCTCCTCCAGGACGGACCGCGTGGGGCTCTTCGTCCGCGCGTAGTCGAACCCCGTGCTCTGTCCCAGGCGCGGGTGCCGGAAGGCGGTGGCGTGATGGACGGGAAAGCTGACCGCGCCCGTCACGGAATCGGAAACGGAACCTATCTGTGCCAGCAGGCTTTCGAGCTTCATGTTCATCTCCTTCCACGAACGTTCTGGGCGAGGCGCAGGATGTCGGCCAACACACCGGCGGCGGTGACATCACCGCCCGCGCCGGCTCCACGGACGATGAGGGGGAACTCGCGGTAGCGCTCGGTGAAGAAGGACACCATCGCCTCCGCGCCCTTCAACCCGGTGGCCGGGTGCGCCGCGTCCACCGCCACGGGGCCCACCTTCACGCGGGGACCCCCGGGTGCATTGGGAAGTATCTGGGCGAGGTAGCGCAGGCTCCTGCCCGCCGCGCGGTAGCGGGACACCTGGGCGCCCACGTCCGCGTCCAGCGAGCCCAGGGTGCGCAGGAACGTCTCCGGATCCTCCTCGCGGAGGTGCTCGGGCGGGACGAGCGGCTCCACGGCCACGTCCTCCAGCTCGAGCTCCAACCCCAGCTCCCGCGCGAGGATGAGGGCCTTGCGCGCCACGTCCAGGCCCGACAGGTCATCCCGCGGGTGCGGCTCGGTGTAGCCATTCGCCCGGGCCGTCCGCACCGCCTGCGAGAGGGGCACGCCGTCCATCAGCGCATGGCAGATGGCACCGAGCGAGCCGGAGAAGCACCCCTCGATGCGCTCCACGCGGTCTCCGGTACGCACCAGGTTCTTCAACGTCTCGATGACCGGGAGACTCGCGCCCACGGTGGTCTCGTAGTGCCAGGTGCGGAAGTGCGCGCGGGCCAGGGCCTGCAGGGACTCGCACTCCTTCCAGGGGCGCGCGAGCGGCTTCTTGTTGGCCGCCACCACGTGGATGCCCCGCCGGAACGCCTCGGCGTAGAGCGTCTCGATTCCATCCGCCGCGGTGCAGTCCACCAGCACCGGCACGGACAGGCGCGACAGCCGATCGAGCAGCGGCTTCACGTCCGGAGGCGTCGTGCTGCCCGGGGACACCTCCGCGAGCCTCGCGTGGACCTCGGAAGGAGGTAGACCCTGGGGCTCGAAGAGCGCGCGGCGGCTGTCCACCACGCCCACCAGCCGCAGGGACACGCCGTGCCGGGCCTTGAGCGTCGTCGCGTTCTCCGCGAGCTGGGCGAGCAACCGTCCGCCCACCGTCCCCTTCCCCACCAGGAGGACGTTGATCTCCGTCTCGTTGAGGTTGAAGGCGCTGTGCACGGTGCGCACCGCCACGGCCGTGTCCTCGGCATCCACGGCGCACGACACGCTGCGCGAGCTGGCCCCCTGGAGGATGGCGCGCACGTTCACGCCCACGTTCCCGAGCGCGTGGAAGAACCGGCCCGCCACGTTCGGCCTGTGGCCCATGGACTCGGCCACGAGGGTGACCAGCGTCACGGGTGCGTGGGGCGGAGGGACGCGCACCTCCCGACGCTCGCGCTCGCCTCGCAGCGCCTCCTCGAGCACGGCATGCGCCCGCTCCGCCTGCGCCTGCGGCACCACCAGGGAGATGGAGGGCGCCAGCGCGGACAACGTCCCGCCCCACACCGTGATGCGGGCCGCCTCGAGCGCCTGCAACACACGGTGCCCGAGCGGCTCGCTGAGCGTGGGACGCAGCGACTCGACGTGGAGCAGGGCCAGACGCTCCAGGCTCGTGACACTGGTGGGACGGTGGGGATCCGGGTTGCCCTCGGCGTCGATGCGCGTGCCCGGCGCGTCCGGTTCGGTGGTGCCACGGATGTGCAGCGCGGCCCCGCTCTCCAGCAGCGGAATCATCGTGCGCGGGTGGAACATGCGGGTGCCGAAGTGGGCCAGCTCGAGCGCCTCCGCGTAGGTCATGCGCGGCACGGGGTAGGCGTCCGCCACGAGGGCCGGGTCCGCTGTCATGACGCCGGGCACGTCCGTCCACACCGTCACCTGCCGGGCCCCGAGCAGCCACGAGAGCAGCGTGGCGGTGTAATCGGAGCCATTGCGTCCCAATGTGGTGGTGCGCCCCTGGTGCGAACGGGCGATGAAACCGGTGATGACGGGCACCTTGCCCTCCCATCCGGGGAGGAGCGGCGTGAGCCGGGCACGGCTCGCCTCGATGTCGACCCGGGCCGCGCCCGCCGTCTCATCGGTGACGAGGAAGGAGCGCGCATCCACCGCGAGGGCGGGAATGCCCCGGGCCGTCAGGGCGCGAGCGACAAGCTCGGAGGAGATGCGCTCGCCCACGGACAGCACCTCGTCGAGCGTGGCCGGCGTGCACTCGCGGGTCAGCTCCACGCCCGTGAGCAGCCGCTCGATGGGAGCCAGGAGTTGCTCCACCGTCTTCTCGTGCGCGGTGAGGACGGCGCCCTCGAGGACCGTGCCCGCGATGGAGCGGGCGAGGCCGCGGACCCGCGACAGCTCCGCGCCGCTGCCCACCGCGTCTCCCCGGGCGGCGGCGTTGGCCGCGGAGATCAACCAGTCCGTGGTATCGCCGAGCGCGGACACCACGACGGCGAGCGGGCGCTGTGCCTCGGAGATGAGGGAGAGGACGCGCGGCAGCCGTCCGGGCGTGCCGACAGAGGAACCACCGAATTTATAGACACACCACGGCCTGCTCGCGGCGGGGTGCGAGGGATTGCTGCTCACGGATGTCTTCCTTTCGGAACTGCTGGGGCGAGGAACCGCGAGCCCACGGCGGAACGAAAGGCGGAGCTCGGAGCGAGGAAGCTCGGAACGCAGCCGTGCCGCGGGCGGTGTCAGGTGGGAAACCCGGGCACCCGCGGCGCTTCAGAGGGGGAGTTCAGCGAGAACCGGCTGGAGTCCCATTCCTCACGCGAACGCGCGCATGCCCGGGCCACGCATGAGCATGGCCTCCATGGACATCGGCATTCGGGTGACAGGACGGAACACGAAATTCTCCAGACGAATGCGATGGAGATACAGGCAGCGTGCCGCGCTGTCAACCCTGGGTTCGGTTACTTTTGAATCAATGACATCCCTGGAGCGTGGCGGCGGCCCGCCAGCGGCTACGCTGTGACGATGCCAGAGCACTCCACCATCCGGGTCCGGTTCATCGACGCGAACACGGGCGAGCTCGTCGGAGAGACGGACGTGCCCGCCGAACAGCTCCCCGAGAGCTTCGAGGCGGCCACGTCCATGGATATCGGCGAGAACACCTTCGAGGTCGTCTCCGCCGAGCCCATGACGGCCCGGGAGTTCCGCCAGACGGGAGCCCTGCGCCTCGAGCTCCGTGAGGTGGAGTACACGACGGTGGATCCGAGCGAGCTGCTCTATTCGCTGCCCTCCATCTCGGACGAGCTGCCTCCCATCGCCGAGGGCTCGACGAAGCTGGGGAGGAACGTGCTCGAACTGCGCGAGGACGACTGGCGGCAGGTGGAATTCGTGGCGCTCGCGCTCCAGCCCGCCATCACCACGGTGTTCGCGGCCATCGAGCGCATCTACACCGAGCACCGCGAGGGGTACGGCTTCAAGGAGCTCCACATCCGCAAGGAGGTGCCCACCCCGCTGGAGGGGACCTCGCTCACCCTGGCGGAGCTGCGCGGCGCCGTGGGAGAGGCCGTGACGTGGCTCGACGGAATCTCCTTCGCGGGGGTGGCCGGTCTGGTCGAGGGGAGCTTCGCCGTGAGGCTCCCCTCGGGGCCCGCGCTATACGGCCTCCAGCGGGAGGGCCGGCTCTCCGTGCTGGGTCTCCATCACACGAAGGCCAGCGCGGCCGTCGAGGGAGATGCGCGCCTGCTGGCGGCACTCGCCTCGAAGCACCAGTTGAGCCTCGTCGAATGGTGCCGGGTGGAGCAGCTCCCGCCGTCCGCCGAGCGCCTCCAGGTCTGGCTGTCCGGTCAGGACTGAATTCAGCGGGTGTTGTTCCTCGGACGGGCGCTCCGCTGAGCCCTCCAGGCAGGCCCGGGCCCCTCGCCCGCTCGGGAACCAAGAAACCGGGTTGAACTGTGGCCCGCCCTGACGCATTACAAGTCCCACCATGAGCGATCGCGGCTCCCCCAAGAAGAAGAGCGAAAGCTTCAACAACCCCTTCAAGTCCGCCCTCGCGGACCTCAAGAAGAAGCAGGCCGAGCCGCCCAAGAAGCCCCAGGCGCCTCCCCCGCCCTCCAAGCCCTCCAAGTCCAAGCGCATCCAGGAGGAGGACGACATGTCCCTCTTCCTCTCCGCCATGGACGGCGTCGAGCAGATCACCCACCGCGGCAGCGAGCCTCCCCCTCCCAACCCCCGACTGCCCGAAATCATCGACGAGAACGCCGAGGCCCTCGCCGAGCTCGCCGAGCTCGTGGCCGGTCAGGGTGACTTCGATGTCTCCGATTCCACCGAGTACATCGAGGGCGCCGCTCCGGGCATCGATGCGCGTCTGCTGCGCTCGCTGCGCCGGGGAGACTTCTCACTCCAGGGCCGCCTCGATCTGCACGGCATGACCCAGGCCGAGGCCAAGACGGCCGTGGACCGCTTCCTCTCCGAGAGCCGCCGCGCCCACAAGCGCTGCGTGCTCATCGTCCACGGACGAGGTTTGAACTCCCAGGATCAGATCCCCGTCCTCAAGCAGCGCATCCGGGAGTGGCTCGCCCAGAAGAGCATCGGCAAGACGGTGTTGGCGTTCGCCACCGCACGTCCCCAGGACGGAGGAGCGGGCGCCGTCTACGTGCTGCTCCGCCGTTAGCTGGACGGCCGGGCGGCTCTGTGCATACATGCCGCCATGGCACGCGATCTCATCGATCTGCACATCCACGTGGGTAGCTCCGTGGCTCCCCACGTCCTCTGGTCCCTCGCGCACCAGCAGGGATTCAAGCTCCCCGTGAAGGACTACTTCGACTTCGTCGAGCTCATCACCTCGCGTCCCGGCAAGGTGGGCAGCCTCGAGGACTACCTGAAGATCCTCCACACCTGGACGGAGAAGATTCAAAGCTCGCCGCTGGCCGTCGAGCGCTCCGTCTACGAGATCATCGGCAAGGAGTACCGCGGCAGCCGCGTCACGCAGATCGAGCTGCGCTTCAACCCCATGAAGCGCAACCTCAACTCCGAGCTCGATCTGGACCACATCATCCACGCGGCGCTGCGCGGCATGGACCGGGCCATGCTCGAGTACGGCGTGAAGGCCGGCCTCATCTTCTGTCTGGCCCGTGAGTTCGACCACCGGCTCAACAGCATCATCGTGGACAAGGCCATCAAGTACCGCGGCCGAGGCGTGTACGGCATCGACCTGGCCGGCACGGAGAAGCACGCGCTGGAGCTGGAGCCCACCGTGGTGGCGCAGTACGAGGACCTCTTCGCCCGCGCGCGCAAGGCCGGCCTCAAGTGCACCGTGCACACCGGGGAGACGAAGGGCACCGGCGCCGAGGGCGTCATGGCCGTGGTGGACAAGCTCAAGCCCCACCGCATCGGCCACGGCATCCGCGCCGCCTACGACGAGTCCGCCATGAAGCTGCTGCGCGAGCGCGACGTGGTGCTCGAGCTGTGCCCCACCTCCAACCTCCACACCCGCGCCGTGGAGGGGCTCGACGAGCTCAAGCACATCATGCGCACCTTCTGGGACCGGGGCGTGAAGTTCACGCTCAACACCGACGGCACCTACCTCCTGGAGACGGACATGCTCCGCGAGGTGGAGCTCGTCGAGAAGAACGGGCTGCTCTCCACCGAGCAGGTGGATCAGACGCTCGCCTGGGCGCGCCAGTACTCCTTCATTCCCACGTGAGCCCCATGTACCGCCTCGCCCGAGCCCTCCTCTTCCTCTTCTCCGCCGAGCGCGCCCACCGCCTGGGAATGAGCCTGTTGCGCTGGCTCGGGCACCTCGCGGGGACGTGCCGCGGCATGCGCGCGCGGACGCTCGCCGCCGTCACCTATGACGCCTCGGTGAAGGTGGCGGGCCTGGAGCTGGCCCACCCGGTGGCGCTCGCGGCGGGGCTCGACAAGGAGGCCGAGGCCGTGGACGGGCTGCTGGCGCTCGGCTTCGCCGCCGTGGAGGTGGGCACGCTCACCCCGAGGCCCCAGCCGGGCAACCCGAAGCCGCGCCTGTTCCGCATCCCCGAGCACCGTGCGCTCATCAACCGGATGGGCTTCAACAACCACGGCGCCGCCAACGCCGCCGAGCACCTCCGGGCGCGCACCTGGCACCCCGCTCCGGTGGGGGTGAACATCGGCAAGAACAAGGACACGCCGCTGGAGCAGGCGGTGGACGACTACGTGGCGTGCGTGGACACCCTGGCCCCGCTCGGGGACTACGTGGTGGTGAACGCCAGCTCGCCCAATACTCCGGGCCTGCGGAAGTTGCAGGAGCCCGAGCAGCTCACCGCGCTCCTACGGGCGGTGAAGGCGCGCCTGGAGCAGGTGGCGCCGGGCAAGCCGCTCTTCCTGAAGATCGCTCCGGATCTCACGCCCGAGGCGGTGGACGAGGTGGTGGACGTGGTGCGCGCGTGCGGACTGGCGGGAATCATCGCCACCAACACGACCATCGCGCGGCCCTTCGAGCACCCGGTGGCGAAGGAGACCGGTGGCCTCTCGGGAGCGCCCGTGCGCGAGCCGGCCAACACCGTCATCCGCCGGGCCTACGCGCGCAGTGGAGGCGCCCTGCCCATCATCGGAGTGGGCGGCGTCTTCACCGCCGAGGACGTGTACGAGAAGCTACGGGCCGGAGCCTCGGTGGTGCAGGTGTACACGGGCTTCATCTACGAGGGCCCGGGCATGGTGCGCCGGTTGCTCGAGGGCCTGGGTCCGTTGCTGGCCCGGGATGGCTTCCGCTCGGTGCGCGAGGCCATCGGCGCGGACCACCGCGTTGCCCCGCCAGCCGCCCTGCCCCAGCGCGAGCCCCTGCACCCCCAGGCCTGAGTGCAATCAATGTCCGCAGGCTCCCTCCAAAAGCCCGAGACAAGGCGCGCCAGGTGTGCCTGCCGGGAGACCGGCTTTCCGCCACTGCATGCAGTGGAGAGGAGACCTGGGCCGGGGTAGATATGCCCCATGACTCCTGAGGAGCAGGACTTCCTGCGCAGGTTCTTCCGTGCGGTCACCGACCGGCCCATTGAGTTCGATGGGCTCGATGATCAGCGCTACGTGCGCATCTACTCGGATCCGAACTTCGAGGAGCACGACCCGGTCAAGCTGCTGATGCGCTCCATCGAGTTCTCGACGAGCCAGAGCGTGCAGCTGCTCTCCGGCTTCCGCGGCAGTGGGAAGAGCACCGAGCTGCGCCGGTTGCGGAGCAAGCTGAACGGACGCGGCTACAAGGTGGCCCTGGTCGACATCGAGGACTACCTCAGCCCCTCGCAGCCCATCGACGTGAGCGACTTCCTCATGGCGCTGGCGGGTGGGCTGGGAGATTCGCTGCTGGCAGCCGGTTACCTGACGGGAGATCCGGCCCATGAGGGCTATTGGTCGCGGCTCGTCAACTTCCTGACGCGCACCAACATCGAGGTTCCGGAAGTATCGGCGGGCGGTCTCGAGGCCACGCTCAAGAGCGACCCGTCCTTCCGCGAGAAGCTCCAGAAGCGTATGGCGGGCCACCTGGGCGCCCTGACCCGAGACGTGCGCGCCTACGTCGAGGAGTGCGTCAAGAGGGTCAAGGCCCGGTACGGACCGGACACCGAGGTGGTGCTGCTGGTGGACTCCATGGAGCACATCCGTGGCACCTTCACCAATGCCGCGGCCGTGCAGGACTCGGTCATCAAACTCTTCGTCCAGCACAACAGCGAGCTCCGCTTCAACCATCTGCACGCCATCTACACGGTTCCTCCATACCTCCAGGTGTTGCAGTCCAATCTCGGCTCCCTCTATCAGCCGGGCGGCCTCCAGATGATTCCGACACTGAAGGTGCGGCTCAAGGACGAGCACCGGACGCCCTTCCAGCCCGCGCTCGACCTGCTGGAGCGACTCATCTCGGGACGCGGCGATTGGAAGCGGCTGTTGGGCTCGGAATCGCGTGGGATGCTCGACGAACTCAGCCTGCTGTCAGGAGGCGAGTTGCGTGGCTTCCTGCGGCTGTTCTCGGAGATCATCCGCCGCGCCGACCGGTTGCCTGTGTCCAAAGCCCTGGTGGACGAGGCCATCCAGCAAAGCCGCGCCGGGTTCCTGCCCATTGCAGACGAGGATGCGGTCTGGCTCCAACAGATTGCCAGCAGCCATGGAATATCCCTCCAAAGTATCGAGCAGGTGCAGATACTGGCGCGCCATGTCGAATCGCGGCTCGTGCTCAACTACCGCAATGGCGAAGATTGGTATGACATCCATCCCCTGGTGCGCGACGTCGTGCGGCAGCAGGCGGAGCTGGCCAGGAAGCGATTGAGCGTTACTGCAGGGGTCTCGGTCGAGCCACCGCAGGAAGAGCCCCCATCCATTCAGGGGCTCGCCGAAGGAACGAGGCTCTCCGTGCTGCGGATCGGCTCCTTCCGGCTGTTGCGCGAGGTGGAGCTTTGCCTGGAGCCCTCCCTGGCCGTCGTCGTCGGTCCCAACCAGAGCGGGAAGAGCTCGCTGCTGGATGCCTTGCAATTGCTATCGGATGCGGCGCGGGGCAATCTGGTCGATGCGATCGTGCGATGCCGAGGTGGTTTCAGCACCATCCTGTCCCGTGGAGCAGGAGATCCCTCTGTGCGCCTCGAAGTGGAGATGCGAGCGCCGTTGGGACAGACCGTGCGCTACAGCTTGCGGCTCGGCCCTGTCGGTGCCTACGACTTCGCCGTGGTGCAGGAGGAACTGGTAGAGCGCACCCAGGATGACCGTTGGATGCCCGTGCTCAGCCGCACTGGGACGCAGGCAAGGTTGTCCGCGACTTCCATCTCCGTGCCCAATGGCCGCGAATCCCTGCTGTCCCAACTCGGGAGCATGACCCATCCCCTCGTGCAGCAGGCGCGAGCGGCCCTGTCATCCATCACCATCCATCCCTATTTCCATACGGGCGCGGCGTGGGCGGAGCCGGACGCGGTCTCCATGCGGCGGCCAGCCCGGCCCGAGCCCAATGTCCGGTTGCAAGCAACGGGCAACAACCTCGCCGCGGCCCTCTCCTCCATGCGGGATGAGCGGTCTGAGGA